>MAAY01000042.1:0-81485 GCA_002162795.1 Rhodobacterales bacterium 56_14_T64 | reverse complement strand
CATGGACCCGTCATAGCCTAGCCCATGTCACAGTGCGAGAGAGAGTTTAGCGTTCCTATTTGTCCAGGACGCACAAATTCCAGGCACCTTGCGCAAGAACATTCTGCACTGCGGCGCTTTGATTTGGCTTGGGTTGGGCGCATTCCCCACTGCCATATTTCTCCCACTGACCAACAAATTCCCATGGTCCATTATTATAGGCGATCCAGACGTCCGCATCGTCGTCTGTCAACGCCTGGAATAGAAAATGCGGTTGCTGGTTGCTTGAAGACGCAATCCTGTAGGCTTCTTTGTATCCCGGCCCGGCTGCTACCCCCTCGACAGTACACTGATAAAACCCAGTGAACGGGGTCTGGCAATCCGCAGCCATTACACTGGGCTGCGATGCCGGTTGAGCCGGAGCTGCCTGACCTGCGTTCGCCCGGTCCGCTCGAATTTCTTGAACCCGGCCATTATTAAAACAGACTTCGGTTTTTCGCATCATGTCACCGGATCCCGCCAACGACCACAGGCGCATGTTTTCACCGGAAAGTTGGATTTTGACCACGCGGCCACCTTTGATGTATCCTATTTCCGGATTCGAAAGATTTTTTGTAGCGACATTATCTTGGTAGCTGTACTGGCCGTCAAAATTGGTTTTATCGACAGAAAGAACGCCCCACCCAGGTTGACCGTGCAAAAAGGTTGGGACAGAAACAAGCCAATTGTTGTTGTTCTGATAAAGCTCGAAAGTCAGCAGTTGCCCGCTTTCAGTCTTCTGAGCATTGCAGCCAACAAAGCGGCCCGAAGTGTTGTTTACAGTGTTAATTGTCCACCCCTGGACCTGAGCATAGTGGGTAAGCTGCTCGGAGGTGCGAAGAGATTGTGCGGTTGCAGGTGATGCCAGCAACAAGAGGGCGCTGACTGCCGTAAAAATTTTGGTCTTCATTAGTCTCACTCAAATCTACTTTTCTGAAAGCACCCAAAGCTGGCACCCTGGTGCGGTCAATTAACTAATTGTTAAACCACGAAGTAACAGACACGCTGCTCAAATTCAACAATTCTGCCAGAAAGACAAAAAGCCCCCGCCGATTGCTCAGCGGGGGCTCTAATCCTTCCGAAGAAGGAAACGTTTTACCAGTCTTCGCGAACGACGACGCGAGTCTTGATTGGCAACTTCATCGCTGCAAGGCGCAGGGCCTCGCGGGCGATGTCGTCATCGACGCCGTCAATCTCGAACAACACGCGGCCAGGACGCACTTTGGCGGCCCAGAAATCCACGGAACCCTTACCTTTACCCATACGGACTTCGGTAGGCTTCGAGGTCACAGGAGTGTCCGGAAAGATACGGATCCAGACACGGCCCTGACGTTTCATGTGACGTGTCATCGCGCGGCGAGCCGCTTCGATTTGACGTGCAGTGATCCGCTCAGGCTGCAGAGCTTTGAGACCGTAAGTGCCAAAGTTCAGATCGGATCCACCTTTGGTTTCACCCTTGATCCGGCCTTTGTGCATCTTGCGGAATTTAGTACGTTTTGGTTGAAGCATTTGTCATTTCCCCCTTAACGACGACCGCCTGCACCGCGTGGTGCTGGGCCGTCCTGGAGTTCCTGTGCTTTACGGTCACGTGCCTGCGGATCGTGCTCCATGATCTCACCTTTGAAGATCCAAGTCTTGATCCCGATGATACCATAAGCAGTCATTGCTTCGACGTGTGCGTAATCGATGTCGGCACGCAGTGTGTGCAGAGGCACGCGGCCCTCACGGTACCATTCGGTACGCGCGATTTCAGCACCACCCAAACGACCCGCAAGGTTGATCCGGATACCCAGAGCCCCCATACGCATCGCATTCTGTACCGAACGCTTCATGGCGCGACGGAATGACACCCGACGTTCCAGCTGCTGCGCGATGGACTCACCAACCAGAGCAGCGTCGAGTTCCGGCTTGCGGACTTCAACGATGTTCAGGTGCAGTTCACTTGCAGTCATCGTGGCAATTTTCTTGCGCAGAGTTTCGATGTCTGCACCTTTCTTGCCAATGATCACACCAGGACGTGCGGTGTGGATCGTAACGCGGCACTTTTTGTGCGGACGTTCGATGATGATGCGAGAGATGCCAGCTTGCTTGCACTCGGTCTTGACGAAATCGCGGATTTTGATGTCTTCCAGCAGAAGATTACCAAAATCTTTGGTGTCAGCATACCAGCGGCTGTCCCAGGTGCGGTTGACCTGGAGGCGCATGCCAATTGGATTGACTTTATTACCCATTAGGACTGCTCCTCAACTTGACGCACAAGAATAGTGATCTCCGAAAACGGCTTCAAAATCTTGCCGAAACGACCACGAGCACGCGGGCGACCGCGCTTCAGGGTCATGTTCTTGCCCACATAGGCTTCGGCGACGATCAGCTCGTCTACGTCCAGGTTGTGGTTGTTTTCAGCGTTGGCAATTGCCGACTGAAGACATTTTTTCACGTCCTGCGCGATACGCTTGTTCGAGAAAGTCAGTTCGGTCAGCGCCCGATCAACTTTCTTGCCGCGGATCAGACCAGCTACCAGATTCAGTTTCTGAGGGCTGGTACGAAGCATGCGCAGTTTTGCCATTGCTTCGTTGTCTGCCACGCGACGGGGGTTTTTTTCCTTACCCATGACTTATTTCCGCTTCGCTTTTTTGTCAGCAGCGTGACCGTGATAAGTACGAGTTGGCGAATATTCACCAAACTTCTGACCAATCATGTCTTCTGTGACGTTGACAGTGATATGCTTGCGACCGTTGTAAACACCAAAGGTCAGACCCACGAACTGGGGCAAAATGGTGGAGCGGCGCGACCAAATCTTGATCACTTCTTTGCGGCTCGAATCACGAGCAGCTTCAGCCTTTTTGAGAACATAAGCGTCAACAAAAGGGCCTTTCCATACAGAGCGAGACATGGATTAACGTCCCTTCTTTTTGGCGTGACGCGAGCGGATGATCAGCTTGCTTGACGCTTTGTTCTTGTTACGGGTCCGAGCACCTTTGGTCGGCTTACCCCAAGGGGTCACCGGGTGACGACCACCCGAGGTCCGGCCTTCACCACCACCGTGAGGGTGGTCGACCGGGTTCATGACCACACCACGTACCGAAGGGCGAACGCCCTTGTGACGCATACGGCCAGCTTTACCAAAGTTCTGATTGGAGTTGTCGGGGTTCGACACAGCACCAACAGTTGCCAGACATTCCTGACGCACCAGACGCAGTTCGCCCGAAGACAAACGGATCTGCGCGTAGCCACCGTCACGACCAACGAACTGAGCATATGTACCAGCTGCACGGGCGATCTGGCCGCCTTTGCCTGGCTTCATTTCGATGTTGTGAATGATGGTACCGATAGGCATGCCCGAAAACGGCATTGTGTTGCCCGGCTTGATGTCGGCCTTTGCAGACGCGATGACCTTATCGCCAACAGCAAGACGCTGTGGAGCGATGATATAGGTCTGTTCGCCATCTTCGTATTTGATCAGCGCGATGAATGCGGTCCGGTTCGGGTCATATTCAATCCGCTCAACGGTGGCCGCGATATCAAATTTGTTACGCTTGAAGTCAACGATCCGGTAGAGGCGTTTTGCTCCGCCACCACGGCGTCGCGACGTAATCCGTCCGGTGTTGTTCCGGCCGCCTGTTTTGGATAAACCCTCAGTGAGAGATTTAACCGGGCGACCTTTCCAAAGCTCCGAACGGTCGATCAGAACCAGCCCACGCTGGCCCGGCGTCGTCGGTTTATACGACTTGAGTGCCATGCTTTCTGTCTTCCGTTTAGCTTGCCCAAGCACCGGGTTTTCCCGGCATCCTGGACTATGTTCAGCCCCCTGCTCGTGAAGTTTCAAACGAAACCCAACTACTGAGGTGGCCATCGATATAAGGCCCCGAAGGTCCCCATCCAAAAATCAGCAGCCCCGGAACGAATCCGAGGCTAGATGATTGGAGCGAGGTAGCAGGGTATGAAGGGGTTGGCAATGGGGGAAGCCCCATCAGCATCATCCCCTCCAAAGGAAAGTAGTATATTGCTTAAGCATGGCATCTTAGGCTTCACTTCTTCAAAATAAATAGGCGCTCTTACGGATCACCGGCAGCAAGCAGTTTTACATGTTTCTTCAACTGAGAAATCGCTTTTTCCATAAAGAAGTGGAAACGAATTTCTCGTTTTTCTTCGCTCGTAAAGCTTTCAAACTCCCAAAGCATCGCCTTAATTTCGAGGTGCTTCTTGTCACCTGCTTCAGTTCTGCGTGTGAACGAATATGGAACTGCTCCCAGAACGGCAATTGTGGTAGCGGCTATGGTGGTCGTAAACGGATCAACAATCAAATTTCGCTGTTCAAGATCTCGGAGCTCTGCAGTCAGCTTCTTCTCAGCTTCATGTATTTGCAACTTTTTTACAGGCGAGCCAAAATTTTTACGAACACCCTGAAAAGAGCCAGGCTTCGATCGCACATATTGGCTGCCAGCGTTTGAAAAATCCACCGGATTTTCCTCCAAGAAACTCTTAAAATGACGTCCTATGTAGTCATCAATGCGCTCCAAGTCTTTTTCGAAAGTCAGCCCTTTACGATCATCGAGATGCCAAACATATGCGGCAAAAACCAATGGCCACACATAGACCGACTTCCCTGTTATTAGATGAGAGAATTCCTCGCATTCGCCCTCGTTTGGCCACACGTTAGGATTGGTAAGTGCAAGGATGCCGTATGCAAACGGCGAAATATCAGTGAGCGGCATTACAAATTCCAAAAACAAAGAAAATTTCAGAGCTACCCCTATCCACCTTTAGCGAGCAATTCCAGCCTGAACTCACCACTAAATTGAACTGCTTGCGGGTCAACACAGTCCCGCGGGGCAGCGCTGCTGACTTCTCGTGGGGCAATTTATCTCTGCCAAATCCGTAGAAGATCAAACCGGAGTACAACACCAGCCAAGAAGCGCCGCCCCATGGGGCGGGACGGCGCTGGCGCGGCGGGCTTCGCCCTTGATTCCGCGCTGGGGTCTTGGTGAGGGGTTTGTGTTAGTCAGTTGAACATAATGCTCAGGTCACACCTGCAAACGAAAAAGGCCCCCGCTTTGCAGCGAGGGCCTTTCTCAATTCTATCCTATCAATCTTACAGTCCGGTGGACACGTCGATTGTGTTACCTTCTTCGAGGGTAACATAGGCCTTTTTGACGTCCTTGCGACGGCCCAAGCCACCGCGGAACCGCTTCACTTTACCTTTAGTGATGCTTGTGTTCACAGCCTTAACCTTCACACCAAACAGCGCCTCAACGGCGGCTTTGATGGTTGGTTTGTTGGCGTCGATCGAAACTTCAAAAACAACCGCGCCATTTTCAGACGCCATGGTGGCTTTTTCAGTGATGATCGGCTTACGGATTACGTCGTAGTGTTCTGCTTTAGCGCTCATTTCAGGCGAGCCTCCAATGCTTCGATACCAGCCTTAGTGATCACCAGGGTGTCACGCTTGAGGATATCATAGACGTTTGCGCCCATCGACGGCAGGATATCCAGACCTTCGATGTTTTTGGCAGCTTTCAGGAAGCCTTCGTTGACGGTCGCGCCATCGATGACCAGAGCGCGTTTCCAGCCCAGGTTTGCAACCTGTTTGGCCAGAGCGGCAGTCTTGCCCTCGGTGTCGGCGTTCTCGATCACAACCAGCTCACCAGCAGCCATTTTGGCGGACAGTGCGTGGCGAAGACCCAGCTTGCGGAACTTCTTGGTCAGCTCGTGGCCGTGCGAACGGACAACTGGACCTTTGTAGACACCACCACCGCGGAAGATCGGAGCAGAACGTGCACCGTGACGCGCGCCGCCGGTACCTTTCTGACGATAGATCTTCTTGGTCGAGTAGCTGACTTCCGAGCGAGTCTTTACCTTGTGGGTACCGGCCTGCGCGTTGTTACGCTGCCAGCGAACCACACGGTGCAGAATGTCCGCACGTGCTTCGAGACCGAACAGTTCGGCATCCAGCTCGATGTTGCCGGCAGTGCCGCCGTCAAGTTTGATTACATCAAGTTTCATGCTTCACCACCTTCCGCAGAAACGGATTCTGCTGGAGCTTCGGCAGCTGCCGATTTCAGACCTGCTGGGAAAGGCAGACCCTCAGGGGCCTTCTTCTTAACAGCGTCTTTAACAGTGACCCATCCACCTTTGGAGCCAGGAACGGCGCCTTTGATGAAGACCAGACCACGGTCGGCGTCAGTTTTGACAACTTCCAGGTTCTGAGTGGTGCAACGGGCAGCGCCCATGTGACCAGCCATTTTCTTGCCTTTGAAAACCTTACCGGGATCCTGACACTGGCCTGTTGAGCCGTGCGAACGGTGCGAGATCGAAACACCGTGTGTGGCGCGCAGACCTTTAAAGTTCCAGCGCTTCATAGCACCCTGGAAACCTTTACCGATGGATGTGCCGGACACGTCCACTTTCTGACCTGTCAGATAGTGCTCGGCCGAAATTTCGGCACCGACTTCGATCAGGGCATCAGCGGAAACGCGGAACTCAGCGACTTTGCGCTTGGGTTCAACTTTTGCAGCAGCGAAGTGACCGCGCATAGCTTGCGAAGTACGTTTCACCTTGGCTTTACCAGCGCCGAGCTGAACAGCTGTATAGCCGTCCTTCTCATCTGTACGCTGCGCAATAACCTGCAGGTTTTCCAGTTGAAGAACGGTCACAGGGATCTGCTTGCCGTCTTCCATGAACAGCCGGGTCATGCCGACTTTTTTAGCGATAATACCAGAGCGCATATGTTTTACCCTCCGATCTTAAGACTGAAGCTTGATTTCGACGTCCACACCAGCGGCGAGGTCGAGCTTCATCAGCGCGTCCACGGTCTGGGGGGTCGGATCAATGATGTCGAGCAGACGCTTGTGAGTACGGATCTCAAACTGGTCGCGGGACTTTTTATCAACGTGAGGTCCACGCAGAACGGTGAACTTCTCAATCTTGTTCGGCAGTGGGATCGGGCCACGTACCGAGGCTCCGGTCCGCTTGGCAGTATTGACGATCTCTTGTGTGCTGGCATCCAGTACACGATAGTCAAATGCCTTGAGCCGAATACGGATATTTTGGCTTTGCATTATCTATAGCCTTTCGAGGCTAAGGAGTTGATAGGACGACCGATGGCTCATTCCACCGGCCCTCTTCAAACCCAAACGGCAGTAGCGAATCCTGCCGATGGATTATTCACATAAATGCGAACTTGCGCGCTATACGCCTGATGGAGGGATGTGGCAAGAGGGAAATAGAGCCATTTGCCGAGCCGCGATTACTTTGCTCTACCGCAAGTACTCACTTGATCGCTCTCGGCCGATACTCAAATGCCTTCCGCTCCCCTTTGGGGCAAACATGCTGAAGCGAGTTTACCGTACAAGCGCCAAAATTTTCAAAGTTCCTGCGGGCCTCGCCAAGTGGAACTTTATTTGGTCCGCCACCCCAGTCTAATTGGTCAACATCACAACCTTCGTCCTCCCAAAAACAGACCGGACAAATCAAATAGTTGCCACGCTCCGGAAGCGTAACGTAGTCACAACAAGGACATTGGAATCTAGGTGTTGGATCTTCGGGTTCATACCAGAAAGGTTCCCAATGTTTTTCATCTGAAATAGAAATTTCACAATCCTCTGAGACAATTCACTGTCCCTTACGTGTAAAAATCCCTCCTTGTTCTGTCAAGAAATGCGCCTGCCCGGAGGGCGAGTGCGATTGCATCGCACCCGGATCTAGCGCTCCCTTCGGCCGCAAAAGCTCTGCCAGAGCCTTTGCAAGACGGTCTGCGGCCCCTAGTCGATCACCACCCTGATCAAACGGCGCGACAAACAGCAAAAAGGCCGCCCTTGGGCAGCCCTTTCTATCATCTCAACGGTGTGGCTCTCGGGACACCCGCGCCTTGGCGCGGATACCCTGTCGCCATCATCACAGCGTAGCTGTGATTACTCGA
Organism: Rhodobacterales bacterium 56_14_T64; assembly: GCA_002162795.1. Classification (GTDB taxonomy): domain Bacteria; phylum Pseudomonadota; class Alphaproteobacteria; order Rhodobacterales; family Rhodobacteraceae; genus Parasedimentitalea. Next base: position 73,549 of record MAAY01000042.1, on the reverse strand, counting down.
TGATTTTGGACACAACACCAGCGCCAACAGTCCGGCCACCTTCGCGGATGGCGAAGCGGAGACCAGTTTCCATGGCGATTGGAGCGATCAGCTCAACGTTGAACTTCAGGTTGTCGCCTGGCATGACCATTTCAGTGCCCTCGGGCAGAACAACGGTACCAGTGACGTCTGTCGTCCGGAAGTAGAACTGAGGACGGTAGTTGGCGAAGAACGGTGTGTGGCGACCGCCTTCCTCCTTGTTCAGGATATAGGCCTCAGCTTCGAACTTGGTGTGTGGCAGAACCGACTTAGGCTTACACAGAACCTGACCGCGCTCAACGCCGTCACGATCAACACCACGCAGCAGAACACCAACGTTGTCGCCAGCCTCACCACGATCCAGCAGCTTGCGGAACATTTCAACACCGGTACAGGTGGTTTTCTTGTTGTCGCGGATGCCAACGATTTCAATTTCGTCGCCAACGTTGATCACGCCACGCTCGATACGGCCGGTCACAACAGTACCACGACCAGAGATCGAGAACACGTCTTCCACAGGCATCAGGAACGGCTGGTCAATCGCACGCTCAGGTGTTGGGATGTACTCGTCCACAGCAGCCATCAGCTTTTTGATCGACTCTTCACCGATTTCAGGTGTCTTGCCTTCCATGGCGGCCAGAGCCGAACCAGCGATCACAGGGATGTCGTCGCCTGGGTACTCATACGAAGACAGCAGCTCGCGGATTTCCATTTCCACCAGTTCCAGCAGTTCTTCGTCGTCAACCTGGTCAACTTTGTTCATGTAGACAACCATGTAAGGGATGCCAACCTGGCGACCCAGCAGGATGTGCTCACGAGTCTGCGGCATTGGGCCGTCAGCTGCGTTCACAACCAGGATGGCGCCATCCATCTGTGCCGCACCAGTGATCATGTTTTTGACGTAGTCGGCGTGGCCGGGGCAGTCAACGTGAGCGTAGTGACGCGCTTCGGTTTCATACTCAACGTGGGCGGTCGAGATGGTGATTCCGCGAGCTTTTTCTTCGGGAGCACCGTCGATTTCGTCGTAGGCTTTGAAGTCACCAAAGTACTTGGTAATCGCTGCGGTCAGCGTGGTTTTGCCGTGGTCAACGTGGCCGATGGTGCCGATGTTGACGTGTGGTTTGGTACGTTCGAACTTTTCCTTAGCCATACTATAGGCACCTTTTTGGTATAGGGGGTCTGCAGTCGACCCGGATCATTGTCGCGGGCGACATATTTGCTTTGCGCACAAATATCAAGCAGTTCAGAATTGAAACTTTTATGACAGCTGACTGACCAGCGATTAGCTAGGGGCTGCGGGGTCTATTTCAACGTCATCCGATCGCAGATCAAACCAGCCATTTTCCTGGTGTTGCTTTGCCATCCACTCTTCGACCGCATCGACAATGTTCAGCGACAAACCCGCAATCTGTTCTTCCTTGGTGCGACTATGGCCAGATCCAAGAACTGCACTTTCGCCAGTGGTGCTCTCAAAGATCTCCATCTGGTGTTTCTTGGCCAGATATTCCTGACCGGCAACATCATAGACAAAGACATTCACCACCGCGACGCTTTTGGGAGACAACACAATAGGGATACCCGGAGGCGCCAGCATGAAACCCTCTAGTGTGATCGCAACATCGTATTCCTGGGTGCCTTCATAACGGCGCAACCGCCCGTCCAAAGAGTTCTGCAGCGTGGCGTTCCAGTCCGATCCTTCGGCATTGCGCGACAGAGGCCACTGCAGCGCCTTGTCCGTATAAATATACCCGACACGCATTTTGAAGGTGCCCAGATCCTCGGGGGCCTCGTCCAGTTGAGTTTCGCCGCAGGCGACAAGCAACGTCAGGGACGTCAGGAAAGCAATAAGTCGGATCATAATCGGGTCTCTTTTTTCGAAAAAGTCCCGACCAGATAGACTGCTAGTATACCCTCGGTAAAGCGCCACCCGCATCACATCTGATGCGGGTGGCGTCGGGGTCACAGGTTGCAGCCCCCGTTTCAGTCGAATTTATAGGAACGCGGGAATCCGTAAGGCGGGCGTTTGCCGACGCCGGCACGTTTACCCAGCCATTGGCTGAGATCCTGTTCGTGGCGGGTCTTGCCGCCGCCCATTTCCCAGGTCAACCCATCGTCCCATTTGAACGTGGTAATATCGCTCAACCCGCCGTCCAACTCCAGCGCGCCCTGTTTGCCACGCGCCATATTGTACTTCTGCAGTCGCACGCCCTTGCCCCGTGTCAGATCGGGCATCTCTTCGACCGAGAACACCAGAAACTTTCCGTTCTCGGACACCACCGCAACGTGGTCACCGACCACCGGCACACAGATCTTGGCGCGGTCGTCGCCTTTGACGTTCAGCACCTGCTTACCGCTGCGGGTCTGGGCGACAATCTCGCTTTCGGCACAGACAAAACCGTTACCGGCCATCGAGGCCACCAGCAGTTTGCCCTCGGGGTTGTGAATGAACAGGTCGACGATTTCGACTTCGTTGGGCAAGTCCACGATCAGCCGCAGAGGTTCGCCCATACCGCGCCCACCGGGCAGGTTGGCGGCGCTGATCGTGTAGAAACGGCCATTGCTGCCAAAGGCCAGCAGCCGGTCGGTTGTCTCGGCATGGAATACAAACCGAGGTCCATCGCCGTCTTTAAATTTCAGTTCACGGGACAGGTCGATATGACCTGTCATCGCGCGGATCCAACCCATTTGGCTGCACACCACAGTGATAGGCTCGCGGTCAATCATTGCCTCTAGCGGCACCTCTTCGACCTCGCCAGCCTCGGCAAACTGGGTCCGCCGGGCACCACCGGCATAATTCTTGCCAAACTGCTTCTTGGTCTCTTTCAACTGCCCAACAATATTGTCCCACTGCAAGCTCTCAGAAGCCAGCAGAGCAACCAGCCCAGCGCGTTCTTCGCGCAGCGCTTCACGTTCGCGGACCAGCTCCACCTCTTCCAAACGGCGCAATGAACGCAGCCGCATGTTGAGAATCGCCTCGGCCTGAACATCTGTCAGCTCACCGGGTCCAGCGACGGGCGTAACATACTCGCCTTCAGTCAGCGCACGCGGGTGATCAAGGCTCCAATCCTCACGCATCAGCGCCGCTTTGGGGTCGTCATCGTAGCGAATGATTTCAATCACCCGGTCAAGATTGAGGAAGGCGATGATAAAGCCGGCCAGAACCTCGAGCCGGTGGTCGATCTTTTCCATCCGGAACGCTGATCGTCGTTGCAGCACGTCGCGGCGGTGATCAAGAAAGGCGCGCAGCACCTCTTTCATCGAGCAGACCTTGGGCGTGACCCCGTCGATCAACACGTTCATGTTTAGCGAGAACCGCACCTCGAAATCCGAGTTGCGGTACATCATGTTCATCAACACTTCCGGGTCGACGTTCTTGGAACGTGGCTCAAGCACCACCCGAATGTCCTCGGCCGATTCGTCGCGGATATCACCCAGAATCGGGACCTTCTTGGTCTGGATCAGCTCGGCGACCTTTTCGATCAGCCTGGATTTTGGCACCTGATAGGGAATTTCGGTGACCACGATCTGCCATTGGCCGCGCCCCAGATCCTCAACCTCGTACTTGCACCTCAAGCGGAACGAGCCACGACCCGTGCGATAGGCCTGAGCGATATTCTCTGGCGGCTCGACGATGATGCCGCCCGTCGGGAAATCAGGCCCCGGCACATAAGACAGCAAGGTGTCATCACGCGCATCCGGCGTCTTGATCAGATGCAGACAAGCGTCGATCAGCTCGGCAATGTTATGCGGCGGGATATTGGTCGCCATGCCCACCGCAATACCCGAAGAGCCATTGGCCAGAATATTAGGGAAGGTGGCCGGCAGCACCACGGGTTCGGTCAGGCGGCCATCATAGTTGTCGCGGAAATCCACCGCGTTCTCAGCCAAACCCTGCAGCATCGCCTCGGCGATGAATGTCATCCGTGCTTCTGTATAACGCGAGGCAGCCGGGTTATCTCCGTCGATGTTGCCAAAGTTACCCTGGCCATCAACCAGCGGGTAGCGGACGTTAAAATCCTGCGCCAGGCGCGCCATCGCGTCATAGATCGCGGCGTCGCCGTGAGGGTGGAAATCCCCCATGGTATCGCCCGAGATCTTGGCCGATTTCAGGAACCCACCGGTAGATGTCAGCCGCAGCCGACTCATCGCATACAGGATTCGCCGATGCACCGGCTTCAGACCATCACGCGCATCCGGCAAAGCCCGGTGCATAATGGTGCTCAGCGCATATGTCAGATAGCGCTCGCCGATTGCGCGGCGCAGCGGTTCAAGGATCTCACCTCCGTCAGGAGAAGAGGGCAAGTCGGTGTGGTCTACCAAATCTGTCATGGATTGGTGATACTTGCCTGACCGATGTTGGTAAAGCGGCTGCGGGTAAAATCCTTTGATGCGGACCACGATTGCCCCCAAGGCAACACTCGGGGGAGAATTCAGTCGACTCTCCCCTGTTCCCCTGTAAGAGAACCGCGCTACCATCTATGCCACCGGTAATCTGCCTCCGGGTTTCATTTTGTATTTTTTCACATCCGCAATTTCCGGGGGGGGAGTTAGCACCATGTCACGCTTTGTGTTGGTATCTTTCTTTTTTATGGGATGGTCGTTCTACGAGCTGAGCGGCGGGTCAGGTTTTGTGCCCCCGCAACGGCCTGATCCCGTTGCTGTCGCCAAGGCAAAACCCATCGCCGAGCCTAGCGTGACAGCGGCCTCTCTGGTTCCAAAGCCACTACTCCAACCCGTGCAACAACCAGTTTTGCTGCCGCGCAACAACAAGATAACAGCTTCCTTGCCCGATCGGCCAATCGCAGATCCCGAGCTGCGATCCGAGGTGGCCCTGGCGCAAATCACCGCCGTTGGTGACTCGTTTGAATTCGGAGTGCGAGTGGGCACACCTGCGTCAAATGAACCCCAGATCCAAATGGCGTCATTATCCGGCGGGTTGGGATCTTTGACCGAGCCCGAGAAAATTCCAGTCACTGACGTCCAGCCAGTGCTCCCCACTGTGCCCGACCTAGATCTGCGCCATGTCACCGCCAGCCGCGTCAATATGCGTGGCGGCCCAAGCACCATCTATCCCGTCGTGACCAAATTGAGTCATGACACCGCCGTCGAAGTTTTAGAGGACAGCGGCACCGGATGGTTACACCTGCGCGTGATCGAAGGTGACCAGACCGGCTGGATTGCTGCTTCCCTGATCAGCAAGAAGCGCCCATAAACAAAACGGGGCGACCCTTGGTGACATTGGGCAAAGAGGCATAGATGCAAAAAACCATTCTGATTACGGGCTGTTCCTCGGGGATTGGCCTGGACGCCGCGCGCGGTATGCGTGATCGCGACTGGACAGTATTTGCCTCGTGCCGCCAACAACGCGACTGTGACCGTATGCGCGCCGAGGGCTTTGAAAGCCCGCTAATCGATTACACCAAGCCAGAAACCATCACTGCCGGCCTGCAACATGTTCTCACAGCGACTGGCGGCACTCTTGATGTGCTGTTCAACAATGGAGCGCACGGGCTGCCTGGGGCGGTCGAAGATCTGCCAACCGATGCGCTAAGGGCGATTTTTGAAACAAATTTCTTTGGCTGGCATGAACTCACACGGCAAGTAATTCCGGTGATGCGGGCCCAAGGGCACGGGCGCATCGTGCAGAACTCGTCAATCTTGGGGCTAGTCGCCTTCCCCTGGCGCGGGGCCTATGTCGCAACCAAATACGCAATCGAAGGTCTGGCCGATACGATGCGAATCGAATTGCACGACTCGGGCATTCATGTGGTCTTGATCGAACCTGGCCCGGTCACCTCCAAAATTCGCGAGAACTCGATCCCGCATTTTGAACGGTTTGTTGACTGGAAAAACTCAGCCATGAGCGAGCTGTATGAAAGCAGCCTGTTAAAGCGGCTGTATCACAGCGACGGGCCGGATACCTTTGAACTCCCAGCCTCAGCCGTGACAGCCAAGCTGATCCATGCCTGCGAAGCACGCCGCCCCCGCCCGCGGTATTACGTCACAACCCCAACCCATATCGGTGGTTTTCTAAAGCGTATCCTCACCACCCGAGCCACGGATCGCATCCTGGCCAAGCTGCGCTGAAAATCGCGGTCGCTTTCCCTCGGAACGCGCGCTAGACCAAGGTTGACTAATTCACATGCTGCGAGGGCGTAATGGCTGATTCACTCTTCTATTTGGTTGTTGCGGCAATGGCCGCCGTGGTTGTCGTGCTGGTGATCGGCATCGCGGGCTACGGCAAGGGCGGTGAATTCAACCATAAACACGGCAACAAGATGATGCGACTGCGGCTTTTGTTCCAGTTCATTGCCGTGCTGTTGATCGTTGCCTATGTCTATTTACGGAGCCAAGGAGGCCAGTAACATGGTGGTTCTCAACAAGATCTACACCCGCACCGGCGACAAGGGCGACACCGCACTTGGCAATGGTGATCGCGTCGTCAAACACGCCGCGCGGGTCAACGCCTATGGCACTTCGGACGAGTTGAACGCCTTTGTCGGTGTTGCCCGTCAGGTGGCTGACGCCGAGATGGATGACGCGCTGGCCCGCATTCAAAACGACTTGTTCGATCTTGGTGCCGATCTGTGTCGCCCGGAAATGGAACAGGATGCCAAAGCGGAATACCCGCCGCTACGCATGGTTCCGTCGCAAGTGGACCGGCTGGAAGCAGAGATTGATGTGATGAACAAGAATCTGACGCCGCTGCGCAGCTTTGTGCTGCCAGGCGGATCAGCCTTGTCGGCACATCTGCACGTCTGTCGAACCGTGGCGCGACGTGCCGAGCGCTTGGCCACAGATCTGGCCAGCAGCGAACAGGTCAATCCCGCGGCCGTCAAATATCTGAACCGCCTGTCAGACTGGTTCTTTGTTGCGGCCCGTGTCGCAAATAACAATGGCACTGACGATGTGCTCTGGGTTCCTGGCGCCAATCGCTGAACCACGGCTGACACACAACTGCCAGGCGAAAACGAATCACCTAGCCAAAATCGCCCCTAAAACCCCCCGGCTGCCCTACAGGCAGCCGAATCCTTTACCTTGGCGAACCGATAATTTCCCCTACGAAACATTCTTGCAAAGATACTCCTGCAAATGAACAAACGCGACGTCGGTGTGCGCTAACGTGACGATTTTGCCCTGTTGCAGCCGCTAGCCAATCGGTATCAACGCACCGAGAGCATAGAGAGGAGTCGCCCAAGCGGCTCGTCGTTTGTTAAGGAGATACGCAAAATGAAGGTACTTGTGCCTGTCAAACGCGTGATTGACTACAACGTGAAGGTTCGTGTCAAAGCGGACGGAAGCGGAGTTGATCTCGCCAACGTCAAAATGTCGATGAACCCCTTTGACGAGATCGCCGTCGAAGAGGCGATCCGACTGAAAGAGGCCGGCAAGGCAGACGAGATCATTGCGGTCTCGATCGGCGTCAAGCAAGCCCAGGAAACCCTGCGCACGGCCCTGGCCATGGGCGCGGATCGTGCCATCCTGGTTGTCGCTGCCGATGACGTGCAGACTGACATCGAGCCACTGGCCGTTGCCAAGATCCTTGCAAAAATCGTCGAGGAAGAGCAGCCCGGTCTGGTTCTGGCCGGCAAACAGGCGATCGACAACGACATGAACGCCACCGGTCAGATGCTTTCGGCTCTGCTGGGCTGGTCGCAAGGTACCTTTGCTTCCGAGCTGGACATCGACGGCGACAGCGCTGTTGTGACCCGCGAAGTGGACGGCGGATTGCAGACCATCAAAGTTGCGATGCCTGCCATCGTTACTGTTGACCTGCGCTTGAACGAACCCCGTTATGCAAGCCTTCCAAACATCATGAAGGCCAAGAAGAAGCCGATGGATGCCAAAACCGCCGAAGATTACGGCGTCGATGTCACCCCGCGGCTGGAAATTATCTCGACCATTGAACCCGATACCCGCGCTGCTGGTATTATGGTGAAGTCAGTGGACGAGCTGATCGAGAAACTCAAAGAAGCGGGGGCTGTATAATGGCTGTTCTTCTCCTTGCTGAAGTAACCGACGGCGCGCTGGCGCTGGATGCCACTGCCAAAGCGGTCACCGCATCTGCCTCTCTGGGCGAAATCACTGTTCTGTGCGCCGGTGCTTCTGCTGCCGCTGCTGGTGATGAAGCCGCCAAGATCGCGGGCGTTGCGCGCGTTCTGGTTGCCGAAGACGCATCCCTGGGTCATCGCCTTGCGGAGCCCACCGCTGCATTGATCGCTAGCCTGGCTGGCGATTATGAGCACATCGTTGCTCCGGCTACGACAGACGCGAAAAACGTCCTGCCGCGCGTTGCTGCGCTGCTGGATGTGATGGTGATCTCTGACGTCTCTGGCGTTGTTGATGGCAACACATTTGAGCGTCCGATTTATGCTGGTAACGCCATTCAAACCGTCAGGTCAAACGATGCCAAGAAAGTCGTTTCCTTCCGCACCTCAACCTTTGACGCAGCTGCAGACGGCGGTTCGGCCTCGGTTGGAACCATCAGCGTTGCTGCAGACCCTGGCCTGTCCGAATGGGTTGAAGACAAGGTTGCCGCATCTGACCGCCCCGAGCTGACTTCGGCTGGTGTGGTTGTGTCCGGTGGCCGTGGTGTTGGCTCCGAAGAAGACTTTAAACTAATCGAAGCTTTGGCTGACAAGCTGGGCGCAGCTGTGGGTGCCTCGCGTGCTGCGGTTGATTCGGGCTATGCTCCGAACGATTGGCAGGTTGGTCAGACCGGCAAGGTTGTTGCCCCGGATCTGTATGTCGCCGTTGGCATCTCGGGTGCGATCCAGCACTTGGCTGGCATGAAAGACAGTAAGATCATCGTCGCCATCAACAAAGACGAAGAAGCACCCATCTTCCAGGTTGCTGATTTTGGTCTGGTGGCTGACCTGTTCCAGGCGGTGCCAGAGCTGACCGAAAAACTGGGCTAACCCCCGCGCGGTGCGTGCAAGCACGCACCCTACACAAATAGACAAAGGCCCGCTGATCACCAGCGGGCCTTTTGTTTTTGAGGGACACGATGTTGTTAGCTAGCTGCCAGAGCCTGGCGAATTCCCTCTGCGGCGGCATTGGCGATGCGCATATGCTCCAGCGGGCCAATCATGTGGTTCGCCGTTGGCAGATCCATCTGGCCCAGAACCATTCCATCAATGTCATCAGCGCCGCCCGCAGTTTGCACCGGCACTTCAATCACCCCCATCACCTGCGATCTCAAGGCGTCAATCATCCCGCTCTCGACCAGAGTTGGTTCCTGATCCAACAACGAGCTGTTGGCGCCTTTATCCAGATCGTAGCGCAGCCAAAGCAGCACAACCTGCCCGTCCAACTCTTCAATCAACTTGCGCATCCGCGCTACCCAGGCGGTCTCCAACTCAGCGCGCACCAATGCAAAGCGCTCGGGAGAACAGCTTTCCAACCCAGTCAGTAGATGCTTATTGAAATGGTATTCGGTAAAGTCCACATCATCATACAGTTCGTTTAAAGACTCGCTGGCCTGCAGGAACCGATCGTTGCGACGTGGATGCACCCGGTACAACCGATTCGAGATGTTCTGTGCCCCCAAAACCTGCAACACCGTGATGTCGGCGCCGCGCGCCACGGATTTCAGCTCTTCATCATTCACAAAACTATCCAGGCCAGCGTTAACACTGCCCAGATTGACGCAGGTCCGCTCCAGCGACTCTTCAAGCCGCGCCACAAAGGGGCGTGGCACAAACCGCCCGTAGACCTCGGTGCCGCCCATAAACGCCAAATAAGGCGTGTCTAGATCACGGCGTGGCCCTCGCACCAGTAATTTTGATTTGCCATACCGGCATGGCTCGTCCGATAGCGCTGACGCGCCCGTCAGTTCATAGCTCATATCACCCACCAATTTTCACCCAAGATCCACTGTGACCTGAGTCTCTTGCCAAATTACTAATGTTAAAAATCGCTTAAATACGGCGCGATCACACTTGCACCTGCAGTGGCCAGATCGGTAAGGTCACGCCGCAGGCAACCCGAAAGGCCAGAGGACATGATCATTCAAAAAGTCGGCATCGTCGGAGCAGGACAGATGGGCAACGGCATCGCCCATGTGATGGCTCTGGCAGGCTATGATGTCGTTCTGAACGACGTGAGCCAACAGGCCTTGGACGATGCCCTTGCGGCGATTGACAAAAACCTAGCCCGCCAGGTCAGTCGCGACAAGATCTCGGCCTCTGATATGGCTGCAGCGATGGCACGGATAACACCAACGCTCGCCCTGGCAGATATTGGCGCCACTGACCTGGTGATCGAGGCGGCCACAGAGAAGGAAGCAGTGAAACAAGCGATCTTTGACGCCTTGTTGCCGCACCTGTTGCCGCATACGATTTTGACCTCAAACACCTCGTCGATCTCTATCACCCGGCTGGCCTCGCGCACAGATCGCCCCGAACGCTTCATGGGCTTTCACTTCATGAACCCGGTGCCGGTGATGCAACTGGTCGAACTGATTCGCGGCATTGCCACGGACAAAGAAACCTACGCAGCCTGCCATGATGTGGTCGAGCGGCTGGGCAAAACCGCCGCCAGCGCCGAGGATTTTCCCGCTTTCATCGTCAACCGTATCCTGATGCCGATGATCAACGAGGCGGTCTATACCCTCTACGAGGGCGTCGGCTCAGTGCAATCGATTGATCTGTCGCTGAAACTGGGCGCCAACCACCCAATGGGGCCACTGGAGCTTGCCGATTTCATTGGTCTGGACACCTGCCTGGCGATCATGAACGTGCTGCACGATGGGCTGGCCGACACCAAGTACCGCCCCTGCCCGCTGCTAACGAAATACGTCGAGGCCGGCTGGCTTGGTCGCAAAACCCAGCGCGGTTTCTACGATTACCGCGGCGACACCCCAATCCCAACCCGCTAACCCCATAACCAAAATCGTGCTGCTGCTCTGGAGCCCTCATCGCTTAAGGAGTGGCGGACAGGGTGACGGCACAGAGCCAAGGAGAATCGCGGAGGCTCCACCAAAGGTGGAAACCGCTATTGTCCTTGGTGGCGTGTCGGTACTCTGTCAGACAAGATGAAAGTGATGAGGGCTCCGGAGCTTGCTGCTCTGGTGACTCAGAAGCGCCTCAAAGTCGGCCCCAAACAAAACGCTCAATCGGCTCACAACAACGCGGCCAATACTGGCCAAAATTAACCAGTGTGCCGCAGGCACTCATTTCCGGTAACAGCAGGCTTTAGGTCTTGTCGCCCAACGACAGCGTATGTTTTCGCAACCAGACCATAAACCCTCGCGGATCACTGCTCAGCTGTTCCATCTGCTCATCGCTCAGAACTTCGCCAATGATCGGCGCTTGTGGCCGGTGGCATGACCGTACGATTTCATGCAGCAATAACCCCTGGCGCAATACCGCTGAGATTTTATTGGCAATCTGGTAGGCGCGCGAATTGCTGCCTGGGAAATACAGTGGCACCACCTTGGCACCGGATCGTCGGATTAGCTGCGCAGTGAACACGTTCCATTCCGCCTCCTGCGCCGGTCCAAACCAAGTCTTCGACGACATCACCACACCCGACGGAAACAGCGCCACTACGCCGCCCTCTTTCAAATGCGCCATCGCCTTGGCCCGCATCTCAACCATCTTACGCTGTGCTTCGGGGTCATGCGGAAACGGAACCGGGATCATGAACGAGGTCGCCGCTTCGTCCAGACCGGTCAACACCGAGCGGGTCAGGATGCGGTAATCCTGACGCACCCGGCCGACCAATTCAGCAAACACCATGCCATCGACCATGCCATGCGGGTGGTTTGCAACCACCACTACCGGCCCCTCGGTCGGAATATTCCGCAATTGTTCAACTGGGGTTTGTAGTTCGATCCCCATGACCTCCAACACACCCTGCCAGAATTTCTGGCCGCGAAACTTGGCGTTGTTTTTTTCAAACTTGGCGACCATGCGCAGGATAATGAACTTGCCGGTGGCCCATTCGATACTGCGGATCGCCAGCGAGGTCCAACGGTCATCAAAGGAATTGGCATAGGTCAGGGTGCGACGGTCATAAACCTCGCCGACCTGCTCTCCCGCCTGCGTCATGCGGTTGCTGTCCCTGTCATGAGCGGTATCCGCCACTATACAATTCCTGTTCTGCTCAAACGAGGTTCAGGCTTAATAGCCTTCGCCAAACTTGTCGGCCACCAGAGTCTCTAGGGCCTGCGCCAGGGCATCGCTGTCCGGGCCAGAGGTTTCGACGTCAATAGTCGTTCCCCTTGAGGCTGCCAACATTAAAAGCCCCATAATACTGTCGCCCGAGGCTGACAACCCATCGCGGGAAACCTCAGCCGAGGCATCAAATCCTTCAACCACTTCGACCAGCCTGGCCGAGGCGCGGGCGTGCAGCCCCTTTTCGTTGACGATTGTGAGTGTTTTCTGCGTCATCTAAATCGATTGCTCCCCTTCGGGACTGATGTTTTGCGAATTAATATACTTCTTACCAGCTTCCATCGCCTGACGCACGGCATCTGCTACAGGTAAGTGTCGCGACTTCGCCAGTTTAATCAAAAGCGGCAGGTTTGCACCGTAAAGGATGCGACGATTGTTGGGCGCACAGGCCTGCAGACTGAGGTTCGAGGGCGAGCCGCCAAACAGATCGGTGACAACCACCACCCCTGCTCCGCTGTCCACCGCATTGGCAGCCATGCAGATCTCCTGCTGCTTGGCCTCCCGATCATCGTCGGGGTTGATGGAAATAGCTGTCAGCGACAGCTGTTTACCGACAACATGCTCCACAGCGGCCAAGTATTCCCTGGCCAACCCACCATGCGCAACAATCACAATCCCGATCAATCCTGCCTCTCCGTTCTACTGCTGGCCTTGCAGCTCGCGATGTCTAATTGACACCTGCTGGCCATCTTCTGCAAGGGCTTTGGCCAGTGTTTCTGCTACTGTCACTGACCTATGTTGCCCACCAGTGCAGCCAAAGGCGATCGACAGGTGTGATTTACCCTCTTCGCGGTAGGCCGGCAGCAACATTTGGGTCAGCCCCAACACCCGCTCAAAGAACTCATTGTAACGCGAGTCGGTCTTTACATGTGCCTGCACCGCCTCGTCCCGACCATCCAGGCCGCGCAGCTCCTCTTGCCAATAAGGATTGGTCAAGAACCGGCAGTCAAACACCATATCAACGCTGCGCGGGATGCCGCGCTTGTAGGAAAAACTCTGTACCGACAGTGCCAGCGACCGACCACCGGGGGCAAACCAGTGTTCAATCTCGGCCTTCAACTGGTGTACATTCAGATCCGAAGTATCGAGCAACATATCGGCGCGCTCGCGAATCGGCCGCATCAGGTCCAACTCTCGACTAATGCCGATCTCGGGCGTTTCGGCGGGCGCAAGCGGATGCCGACGGCGCGTTTCCGAATAGCGCCGCAATAGTACTTCGGGCCTGGCATCCAAGTAAAGCATCGTCAACGCAGCATGTTGGTACCCCTCTAGCACCGCAATCAGATCCAGCAGCGCCTCGGTTGAAAAATCGCGATTTCGGATATCTAGGCCAAGGGCCATCGGTGACTTCATTTCATCGATGGTCACGAGGCGCGGCAACAACCTGAGCGGCAGGTTATCGATCGCCTCAAACCCCAAATCCTCAAGTACCTTGATGGCACTGGATCGCCCCGCACCAGACGGGCCAGTCACCAGCACCAAAGGCTTCAGAGTGTCGCTATGTTCCTGCATCTGGATTCCGTCGTCCACGCTTGAGGTATTGTAACAGAGCCGGCGCAATATAGGCAGCGTCAATCTTGCGTAGCAGTGTCACCGTCTGCCCCAGGATCTCAACTGTACGGATCGCAGGCAGGCGTTCGGTCTCAACCATGTCCATATCAATCACCGCGCAAATTGCCGATTCGGCGCATCGGTCGGCCCGCAAAAGGCCCAGACCACGCGCCTCGACCATGTCCGCAATGGGCTCAGGGGCGCGAGCAATCAGCTCGCCCGCATCCAACGTCACCAACACTTTGTCATCTGCAACCAATGAAGCCCCCAGCGCCATCAGAGAAAGCGCTAGTGCAGATTTTCCGCTGCCCGACGCCCCGCGGATCAACAATCCACGGCCATCCAACGTTACACATGAAGCATGCAGACACAGATCATTGTGCCCGCCCATACCCTAGACCGGTAGACCGACAACAAATCGTGCGCCCAATGGCTCGGACGTCAGATCAACCTCGGTTGGACGGATATTTTCGGCCCAGACCACGCCACCGTGGGCTTCGACGATTTGCTTGGAGATCGCCAGACCAAGACCGGAGTTATTACCAAAATGCTCGTCCGGGCGCTGCGAGTAGAACCGTTTGAAGATTTTGCTCAACGCTTGTTCTGGAATACCGGGGCCGGTATCCTCGACCACCACCAGTACCCGGTTTGCCCGGCGCCGGGCCCAGACCCTGATCGCATCGCCCTCATCACAGAACGAGATTGCATTGGTGATCAGATTGACAAACACCTGCGCCAGTCGCGCCTCCAGCCCGGTTATCATGATCGGGCCTTCGGCCAGATCAGTAATGTAATCGATGCCTTTGGCGCGGGCATCTTCACCCAGATACTGGTTCAGATTGCGCATCATCACCAGCAGATCAAATTCTTCTTCTTCCTCTTTCACCAATTCCGCATCCAGACGCGAGGCATTGGAGATGTCGCTGACCAGCCGATCCATCCGTCGCACATCATGTTCGATTACGGCCAGCAAGGTCTCGCGCTGGTCCTCGCGCTTGACAATGCGCAGGGTGCCAACCGCTGATTGCAGGCTGGCCAGAGGGTTCTTGATCTCATGTGCCACGTCCGCGGCAAATTGCTCGTTGCTATCGATGCGACTGTATAGCGCTTTGACCATGCCACGCAGCGCCCGACTTAGCCGGCCAATTTCGTCCGGGCGGGCCGACAGGTCAGGAATGCGAATACGGCCTGGCTGAACCTTGCGCGAGTCGCGATCACGGCCCAACTCGGCAGCTTCGGCCAGATCGGCCAATGGATTGGCAATGGTCGAGGCCAGCACCAGCGACAGCCCGACTGAGACCAGCAGCGCCACCACAAACATCTGCAAAACCCGCTCGCGCTCGGCTCTGACAAACGCGTCAATTTCACCAGCCGGAGACGCCACGGCAACAACACCTATCGGCTGGCCTTGTTGCCAAATGGGTGTGACTGCAGAGAACACTGTGCCGCCGGCAGTATCGACCACTGGCTCGACTTTGGTGCCGTCCAACAGCGCGCGCGGCACCATCATCCGCAGCTGATCCTCTAACGAGTCATGCTCTTGCGTCCGACTTGCCGGTAAAATGCGCTCAACAGCGGACCATATTGCCGACAATCCATCGCTGATCAGGGCCGGGCCGAACTGCCCTCCATTCAGCTGATCCAGCGCTTCGCTCTCAGAATCACCCATGGTCTGAGCAATCAGATTTTCGGTCGCATCAAAAACGTAAACCTCGACACCTGTGCGCAGACTCAACCCTGCCAAAGTGTCGGCAACATCAAAGCCCTCACCGGTGGCAAGACTAACTGCACCACTGGTCGGCAATTGTGCCTCAAGCACATCGGCAATCAACCGTGCCTCGCCCACCACAGCGCCTGCGCGCTGCAAAACCAGACTTTGGCGCGAGGAATTGAGGTAGAGAACGCCCGCAACCAAGATGATCAGGGCGATCAGATTAAAGGTGATGATTTTACGCGTCAGCGGTGATCCCTTGAGGGAAAACAACCCTCGGCGCGCCCGTTTGGCCAGCATTTCGCGCGCAACAGTGTTCTCCGGGGCGACCCAATCGTCGCCCAAGACAACGTCACCGTCGTGCTGGCTTTGTGTCATGCCCGTGTCGCGCATTGGCGCCCTTCCACCAAGACCCACCAGGGTCTCTTAGTCTTCGTTATAACGGTAACCGATGCCATACAGCGTTTCGATCGCTGAAAAATCAGGATCAGCGCTGCGCATCTTCTTGCGCAACCGCTTGATGTGGCTGTCGATGGTGCGGTCGTCTACGTAAACCTGATCATCATAGGCCACATCCATCAACTGGTCACGGCTTTTGACAAATCCGGGTCGTTGCGCCAGCGCCTGCAACAGCAGGAATTCGGTCACCGTTAGCGAGACGTCCTTGTCTTTCCAGCTGACCGAATGGCGCAGGGGATCCATGCGCAGCTGGCCGCGCTCCATCACCTTGGTTTCAACACTAGGCGCGTCACCATCGGCATCGTTTTTGATCGCTTCCTGGCGGCGCAACAGGGCGCGGATACGTTCGACCAGCAGGCGTTGCGAGAACGGTTTTTTGACGTAATCGTCGGCGCCCATGCGAAGGCCAAGCACCTCGTCGATCTCGTCATCTTTGGAGGTCAGAAAAATCACCGGCATCTGGGATTTTTGCCGCAGCCGTTGCAGCAGATCCATACCATCCATGCGCGGCATCTTGATGTCCAGCACCGCCATGTCCGGCAGTTTTTTGTTGAATGCGTCTAGCGCCGCCTGTCCATCGTTGTATGTTTCAACCTCAAAGCCTTCGGCTTCGAGTGTCATCGAGACGGATGTCAGGATATTCCTGTCATCGTCGACCAATGCAATCTTTGACATCTGCTGTGCCCCTAATCTGCTCTGAACTGCCTGTTTTTTGACCCATTCATCGCTGTTCTGCCGGGCCGAATCAATCCCCATTAACGAATCGCGGCAATGTTGCGTCCTAATAGAGACAAAAATACCTTAGTATCCCCTGAACAAGTGCTGTCGTTTTCAGCATCGGTTTTATGGTTGCGCTAAAATTGACCATGGTGGCGCTAACTGCGCCAAACCGTCCTGTTCACACCCCAAAACACCATGTTATGACCGCGACCATCGGTCTGCTGATCGTTTCCATAGCCCCACGGCGTCGCCACTAACGAAGGTGTCGTCCGCCGACATAGGAGAGAAAACAGATGACATTAGGACGGGTTAACCCGCAATTCCGACTCGAGGATCAGGGCATCGAGGGTCTGGGACATGTCTATTATAACTATATGGAACCGGCACTGGTCGAGGCTGCACTGAAGCGTGGCGAGGGTACTTTGGGCAACGGCGGGGCCTTTTTGGTCTCGACCGGGAAATTCACTGGCCGATCCCCCAAGGACAAGCACGTGGTTAAAACCGCCGGCGTTGTCGACACCATCTGGTGGGAAAACAACGCCGCGATGAGCCCCGAAGGCTTTGATGCTCTTTATGCTGACATGTTGGCGCACATGAAGGGCAAAGAGTACTTTGTTCAGGATCTGGTCGGCGGTGCAGACCCCGCGCATTCGATCAATGTCCGTATGGTGACCGAGTTGGCCTGGCACAACCTGTTCATCCGTCACATGCTGCGCCGTCCCGACCGCGAGGATCTGGACGACTTCCTGGCTGATTACACGGTTATCAACTGCCCCAGCTTTCAGGCGGATCCAGACAAGCACAATTGCCGCTCGGAAACCGTCATCGCGATGAATTTTGATCGCAAGCTGATCCTGATCGGCGGTACCGAATACGCTGGCGAAAACAAGAAATCAGTGTTCTCGCTGCTGAACTACCTGTTGCCAGAAAAAGGCATCATGCCGATGCACTGCTCGGCCAACCACGCCACTGGCAACCCTGTCGATTCGGCGATTTTCTTTGGCCTGTCCGGCACTGGCAAAACCACACTGTCTGCAGATCCATCGCGTACGCTGATCGGTGATGACGAGCATGGCTGGTCCGATAACGGCACCTTCAACTTTGAGGGTGGTTGCTATGCCAAGACCATCAATCTGAACGCCGAGGCCGAGCCTGAAATCTACGCCACCACCTCCAAATTCGCCACCGTGATTGAAAACATGGTGTTCGACGAGGAAACCAAAGAGCTGGATTTCAATGACGACAGCCTGACCGCCAATATGCGCTGTGCCTACCCGCTGGAATATATCGCCAACGCGTCCAGCAGCGCGATGGGCGGCCACCCCAAGAATATCATCATGCTGACCTGTGATGCTTTTGGTGTGCTGCCTCCGATCGCCCGACTAACCCCTGCGCAGGCGATGTATCACTTCCTGTCCGGTTTCACCTCGAAAGTGGCGGGAACCGAGCGCGGCGTGACCGAACCCGAGCCGACATTCTCGACCTGCTTTGGCGCGCCCTTTATGCCACGTCGTCCCGAAGTCTACGGCAATCTGCTGCGTGAAAAGATCGCCGAGCACGGCGCGACTTGCTGGTTGGTCAACACAGGCTGGACCGGTGGCGCCTATGGCATTGGCTCGCGGATGCCGATCCGTGCCACCCGTGCACTGCTGAGTGCGGCGCTGGACGGCTCGCTTGCCGAGGTCGAGTTCCGCAAGGACAGTAACTTTGGCTTTGACGTGCCAGTGTCGGTGCCTGGTGTTGCCGAGGTCCTGCTGGACCCACGCCGCACCTGGGACGATCAGGCAGCCTATGACAGCCAGGCCGCCAAGCTGGTTCAGATGTTTTCAGAGAACTTTCAGCAGTATCTGCCGCACATCGACGACGACGTAAAATCCGCAGCCATCGGCTGAAGGTAGAAAAATAGTGACAAAAGGCCTCGAACCATCGGGGCCTTTTGTATTTAGACCGCCTGAATCATTCAGGCATGGTGTCGCCACTACCGCCCAATTCGGCAGGAAAATCACGCATCTTTGGCAAACCGTCTTTGATCGGCAGAACCGTCTCAGCATAGTTTACATGCACGCCTGGCTCAAACTTCTGCGTGGGAATGGTGGCGGCGTAAACGTCTACCAGACCAAATCCCTTGTGACCTGTCATCACATGACCACCGCAAAGTGCACAAAACTGGCGCTGGCTGCTTTCATTCTTTTCAAACATGGTCAGATGCTCAGCGCCTTTGGTCACGGTCACCGCATCTGGTTTCCACAGCGTAAAGGCATTGACCGGCCCTGCTGACCACGACCGGCAGGAATCGCAATGACAATACCCCATTGCCTCAGGCGCACCGGTCACTTCGATTGCAACCGCACCACAAAAACACTGTCCTTTTTGAACATCGGTCATAAGTACCTCCTATCTGGCAATCAGGTAGATCCCCTGCGGGGCTGGGCAAACATGGTCAGTCCAAACAGTGATTTCACGGCAAGTTTGCGCTTTCAATAAGTCAACTTCACCCACAGGAAACAAAATTACCCTAAACTAAAAATTAACCTATTCCCCGAACAATGCGGCAAAATCATTTACTTAACCGACGCGGCGTTTCGCTGCGGGAGAGACCAATGAATAACGAAGCTCTTTCAGTTTTCAAAAGCGTATTCAGTTCCGGCGACGCCTTTATTTATCGATGCGCAAATGACGATGTTTTCACGATGGAATTCATGGCCGGCCAGGTCGAAAAGCTGTGCGGATATTCTGTCGATGACATCCTTGGCAACAAGCGCGTGGCCTTTGGTGACCTGATGCACAAAGAAGACGCCACTGGCGTCTTTGCAGAGGTCGACACCGCCATCGAACAACGCCGAAATTGGGATGTGGATTATCGGTTTTGCCGCGCCGACGGAACCGAAGCATGGGTGCGTGAACGCGGCAATGCGGTCTATGATGGGAAAGGCACATTGGTGTACTTGCAGGGCTTGGTGGTTGACGCATCCGCCGAAGTCAAATTGCGCGAAACTCTAGAGGCCACGCTGCGCGAAACCGAAGAAGCCAATACTGAAATCGTTGAATTGGCCGGGAATATCCTGCGTTCGGTGCGGGAATTGTCAATATTGTCAATCAATACCGGGATCGAAGCCGCCCGCGCAGGCGACGCGGGGCTGGGGTTTGCCTATCTCGCAAAGGAAATCAAAAACCTATCCAACGAAAACGCCAAATGGGCGAGCCGCATCACCGCAATGATGGCCGATCGCCAGCGCAGCAAAACCGGCAAATAGCTGTATTTCCGATAGAGAAATCCCGCGTGGGGTCTCTACCGCGGGACCAGGCCATCCGGCTCCAGTTTGCTGTCGGGCTCGACATGGATGGTGGTGTTGATACCGGGAATCTGCGCCTGTAATGCGGCCTCAATCCCGTCACAGATCTCATGCGACGCCGCGACAGACATGGCGCCACTAACCACCAAATGAAACTCGACGAACAGCGCCTGTCCGGCCCGCCGGGTGCGAATGTCGTGCGCCTGTAGCGCGCCAATGGCGGCGGCGTGAATAATCTCTTCGATCTGCGCCTGTTCAACCGGGTCTGCCGCCGAATCCATCAGCCCACCGATCGAAGACCGGATGACCAGAATGCCTTCGCGCAGGATATTCAGGGCCACGATGATGGCCAGCACCGGGTCCAAAATTGCCCAACCTGTCAACAGCGCCAGTAGCAAGCCGGCCAAAACCCCAACCGAGGTCCAGACATCGCTCATCAAATGGCGTCCGCTGGCGGCCATTGCGGGTGAATGATGGCTGCGCGCCCAAGTGATCAACACGCGGGCCCAAGCCAGATTGATCACCATCGCCACCGCGTTCACCGCCAGCCCAACAGGGCCAAGCTCGCTTAGATCCGGGGTCGAGAGAGCAGCAAGTGCTTGATGCACAATCAGTAATGCCGCCACCACGATCATGATGCCCTCGGCTACGGCTGAAAAGTACTCGGCCTTATGATGGCCAAAGGGATGACCGCGATCCGCCGGCCGTTGAGCATAGCGCACGGCAATCAACGCCAGTGTAGCGCCGCCAACATTGACCAGCGATTCCAAAGCGTCAGAATACAGCGCCACCGATCCGGTCAACCTCCAGGCCAGGAATTTCAGCCCCAACACCAGCAGCGACACCGCGATGGAGCCCAGTGCCAGACGTTCAGCCGAGACTCGGTTGTTCATCCTGGCATCCTCATCCGAACACCCCGCGTCGCACCAGGTTCAGCCCGGCGACAGCCAGCACCACCAGAGTGGCCTTGCGGAACGTGGCCTGATCAATGCTGTCGTGCCAGCGCACCCCGACCCACATGCCCAACATCGCTGGTGGCAGTAGCGCCAGTGACAGCGGCAGGGTTTCGGCGCGTAGCACCCCAGACCCGGTATGCGCCACCAGCAGCGCCACAGCGCCCAGCCCGTAAATCACGCCCTGCACCCGAATGTGCTCACCTTTGGGTGTGTCCAGCGCTGTCAGATAGGCCACCGTCGGAGGCCCCCAAACGCCCGACAACCCGCCGATAAAGCCCGCAAAGGCACCTACAGCCGCCTCGATTCGGGTAGAGGGTTTCTCAAGGTGAAACCGCAGCCCGAACAGTTGCAGGAAGGCGAAGATGGTGATCGGGACACCCAGCACCAGCAGCAGAACCTGCGTCGGCAGCAGCCGCACCAGCTGCGCACTGGACAGCAAAAACACCAGCCCAACCAGCAGGAACACCCGGAACCGCTTCACTGATTGCCAAGCCGCCGCCCAGCCCTGCCGCAGCGCCTGTATGCCATTGCTAGCCACAGTTGCCAGTATCAAACCAGCCAAGGCCAGCTCGGGGCTGAGAAACACGCTGAGCCCGGATATCAGGATCATCGGCATGCCAAACCCGACCAGCCCTTTGATCACACCAGCGAACAAGGCAACGCCAACTGCCGCGATCAACTGGAAGGGTGAAATGAGTAAGAATAAACTGTCCATGGAACCCCTGTACCATATCCGCGCGAAGCTGCACTCACGAAACGCTTGCGCAACAATTATCCAAAATGCCGCAATGCAGCGTATTTATGTTGCGCTGCAAGTGCAAAGTGATTACCACCACCCAAGACGGAATAAATGCGACCCTTCGCCCAAGACAAACAGGACCCGCTTATGAAACCGACCCTTCTTAGTGATCTGCTGGCGCTGACCAATGCTGCGCTGCCGCCTGTGGAAAAGCTGTTCCAATCCGCCCGCACTGCGGTCGCAGCGATGGTTAGCGAAGAGGGTCGTGTCTCGGGGCAGTTGATTGAACAGAACCAAACAGCCGCGCATGGGTTGTCATGGCTAGCCACCTATCACCAAAGCCTTGTGCAGATGCAGAAATGGGCCGAACGCCTGCAAGCGGACGGAAAATTTGGTGAGGTCGAACAGCTGATCCATCAGATCGCCTTTGGCGAATACCTCAGCCAAATCCACGGCGGCATTCAGATGAACCAGGGCGAAGTTGTCCGCTTGCAGGATTTGGGTCTGGGGCTTGATGACTTAAACACACTGATGGAACCTGCGGTCGTCACTTTGACCCAAACGGGCAACACGCAGGCCGCCCGCAGCCGCTTGGTCGAGTTGATGCAAGAACAATCCGCCAACCTGACCACCGGCGCCACCGGGCTGGACGAAGAATTGGAAATGATCCGCGAGCAATTCCGCCGCTTCGCCGTCGAGCGGGTCGAGCCTCACGCCCATGACTGGCACCTCAAGGACGAGCTGATCCCGATGGAGATCATCGACGAGTTGGCCGAAATGGGTGTTTTTGGCCTGACCATCCCCGAAGAATTCGGTGGCTTTGGCCTATCCAAGGCCTCGATGGTGGTGGTCTCCGAGGAACTGTCGCGCGGCTATATCGGCGTCGGCTCGCTGGCCACCCGCAGCGAAATCGCGGCTGAGCTGATTATCTGTGGTGGCACTGACGAGCAGAAAGCCAACTGGTTGCCCAAGATCGCCAGCGCCGAGATCCTGCCAACTGCAGTGTTTACTGAGCCCAACACAGGCTCGGACCTTGGCTCGTTGCGCACCCGCGCCATCAAGGACGCCAATGGCGACTATCAAATCACTGGCAACAAAACCTGGATCACTCATGCCGCCCGCACCCATGTGATGACCCTGCTGGCCCGCACCAATCCGGATAGCGCGGATCACCGCGGGTTGTCGATGTTTCTGGCGGAAAAAACACCCGGAACCGAGCAAGACCCCTTCCCCACCGAAGGCATGACCGGCGGCGAGATCGAAGTGCTCGGCTATCGCGGCATGAAGGAATACGAATTGGCGTTCGACGGCTTTCAGGTCAAAGGTGAAAACCTGCTGGGCGGTGAAGAAGGCAAAGGCTTTAAACAGCTGATGGAGACCTTTGAGTCCGCCCGCATCCAGACCGCAGCCCGCGCCATCGGTGTTGCACAGTCTGCATTGGATATCGCCACGCAATACGCCCAAGACCGCAAGCAGTTCGGCAAATCGCTGATCGAATTCCCGCGTGTATCGGGCAAGCTGGCAATGATGGCTGTTGAGATCATGATCGCCCGCCAGCTGACCTATTTCTCAGCTTGGGAGAAAGACAACGGCCACCGCTGCGATCTTGAGGCCGGAATGGCCAAGCTGCTGGGCGCGCGCGTTGCATGGGCCGCCGCCGACAACGGGTTGCAAATCCATGGCGGCAACGGCTTTGCCTTGGAATACAAAATCTCACGCGTGCTGTGTGATGCCCGCATTCTCAACATATTTGAAGGCGCTGCCGAAATTCAGGCCCAGGTCATCGCCCGCCGCCTGCTGGCCTGACCTCCAAGCATTTCCCCCGGGGTTTTCCCCTAACTGCCCGGCCCTTGCGCCGGGCTTTTCTTTTCCCACCACCACTGCCGATCTCAGAAAGAGACTGTTTCTCCTCAAGGCTGTTATCATCGAGGCATATTTTCGCTAATAAGCCTCATGACCTTAGTCACCCGTCTTTTTGCCGTATTCGCAGTGTTGCTGTCTGGCTGTGCAGGCGCACCGCCAAGCGGTCAAAGCCCCCGCATCCTGGCGATGGGCGATTCGCTGATGGCATGGAACAGTGTCAGCAGCCAATCAATCCCAGACACCGTTGCAGAAACACTGGGCGAACCGGTGATAGATCGATCGATTTCGGCTGCACGGATCATTTATCACCTGCCGGTGTCTGGCAGTGCCGGTATGAACATCCGCAAACAATACAAGGCAGGTGATTGGGATTGGATTATCGTCAATGGCGGCGGCAATGATTTGTGGCTCGGCTGTGGTTGCTTCGCCTGTGACCGCAAACTGGACAAGCTGATATCAAAGGACGGGCGCAAAGGTGCCATCCCCGGCATGCTGTCGCAATTCCGCCAAACCGGGGCAAAAGTCATCTATGTCGGATACCTGCGCAGCCCCGGTGTTGGCTCGGCGATTGAGCACTGCCGTGAAGAAGGCGATATTCTGGAGCAACGCATTACCCGCCTGGCCGAGATCGACAGCGGTATTTATTTCTTGTCCCTGCGCGATCTGGTTCCGCACGGGGACCGCTCGTACCATGCGCTCGACATGATCCACCCGTCGACCAAGGCCAGCACCGCCATTGGCAACAAAATTGCGGACATCATAACGACCGAGTGACCTTCAGGCACCTCGCGCCCCATATCCTCCGCGATCTTTGATCTGATGGTCCGCTATGCGCTGCGCTTGTCTTGCCAAAGCCCAAAAAACATAACCACGGGAATGACGCTAAAGATAACCCATTGAGGCGTTTCCCAAAGCGTACCTAGCAGCGTCCAGCCATAAAAGACAAACAGCGCCGCAAAGCCAACCTGCATCGCAGCCACTATGACAAAAAGCGCAGGATCACGGCGCAGGCTTAGCCAACCAAGGGCCACGGCCATCAGGATCAGCATCCAGGTCACCGCATGCCACAACACCGAGCCAATGGCGCGCACCACATCCGGAAGTGCGCTAGCTCGGATCGGGTCGTGGATCTCAGGCCCTCCGCCAAAAATATGAAGCCCCACGGTTAACCCCATCAGGACAGCAGCGGCGGCATAACTACGATTGATCTGCATCTCTCTTCTCCGATTCCATACGTTACCGTATGGATTGCAGATCCCCTTGCCAGAGTCCATACGCATCCGTATAGTTTACGCATGTCCAAACCAAGACTTTCCCCAGATGACTGGATTTTTACCGGCTTCAACGCTCTGGCCGAACACGGCCCTACTGCCCTAAAAGCCGAGGTGCTGGCCCGCAGGGTAGGCAGTTCCAAAGGGTCGTTTTACTGGCATTTTCCGGACGTTGCGGGTTTTCACCGCGCGATGATGGAACTGTGGGAGCAACGCGCGGTCACTGATATCATTGACGCCCTGGCCCCCGTGCCCACCCCGCGCGACCGATTGCGTGCGCTGGCACAGATTGCTCAGAAGACCCCCGCCGAACTGGACCCAAACCAGGCATCAGAAAGCGCTATCCGGGCCTGGGCCCGTGCGGAACCGTTGGTGCGGCAAACAGTGGACCGGGTGGATGCCCGGCGGCTCGCCTACCTGGACAGCCTGCTGACCGAGGCCAAAGTCCCCCCCACCCCTTATTCAAAGATGATCTATGCCACGCTGATCGGGCTCGATGATCTGCCCAACAGCCAAAACCTATCGCCCAACCCGCTGTGCCATCTGATAGAGTTGATTTTGGCACAATCCCCAGCTTGAACGCCCAGCGATCTTGCTTAGATTGGCGGCATGCCTATGCCCAATTCCCTGATCCCTCTTGGCTTCATCTGCCTTAGCCTTGCCGCCTGCAGAGGTGATGAAACCATTGCTGCCTACGGCGCTGCTGACAACAAATGGCACCTGACAGAGATAGACGGCCAGCCCTTTGCAGCCACGGCTACGTTGAACTTTCCTGAGCCGGGCCGCATCGCCGGTGTCGCCCCGTGCAACAACTACAGTGCCGACTTGGACGCCCCCTACCCCTGGTTCGATGCCCAGCACCTTAACGTTACACGCATGGCCTGCGATGATCTGGCAGCGGAAAGCCAATTCCTGCAGGCCCTACAAGACATGACCCTATCCGAAGTCTCGGGGAGTACACTGATCCTAAGCAATGTCGCGGGCCGCGAGATGCTGTTCACCGCCGCCGAGTAAAGGCATCAACAAATCGCCCGCGCGCCTCGGGTAGTGGACGATGGCCTAACGACGGCGCCAGACGTGCCTCAAGGAAGAAACCAGTGGTGCGCAGACCCTGCTCTATCTCAGCATCCCCAGCATCGCCCTCACCGCGCAGAACAGGCGGCAGCGGCAACAACCGACTTGCCCAGTCCCCTGCCCCTTCGGCAGATACCGCCCGACCGGACTTGGGAGAGACATAGATCAGCCCCTCTGTTGCCCCCGTCACCGCACAACTGGTGAGATCCAGCCCAAATCCCATTTCCTCCAGCAGCGCCAACTCCCAGTGCAGATAGGCCAATGGCCACAGACTTTCTTGCTCCAATAGGTCCAATAGCTGCTCGGACTTGGTATAAAGGCTGGCATGAGGCTCGCGCTCTGGCAGGCAAAACGACAACAGCGCTGTCACCGCATTCAGTCCTGCCAGCGCCATGCGCCCCGAAAACGCCGCCGCCGCGCGGCTGCGCAGTGGCTCGGCCTGATAGTGCCCCAGATGATCCTCTAGCCGGGCGCGCCAGATCAGATCCAACTGCGCGCCGGGTTGCAGCACCGGTGCTTGCTTGCGGCTGGCACCTCCGCGCACCACGCCTGCGTGACGGCCATGCTCTTCGGTGAAGACATCAATAATGGCCGAGCTTTCACCATGGCGACGCAGGCTTAGCAAGATGCCGTGATCACGCCATTCCAATGGCCGCTCTCCCTCAGGTTTCCAGCATGCAACAGACCCGAAGCCCCGGCAAACCGCAAGGAGCCCCTTGAATGCCCCGATCCATTGCCTATCTTAATTAACGCATCAGTTAATTAAGGAATTTCAATCATGCGCGGCATCACCATCACTTACAAATACAGCGGCGACGAAGCCCCGTGGCAAAGCGCCATGAAAGATTTCATAACCGCCATCGAAAGCGATCCGGTAATTGCTGGAAAATTCACCTATCAAGTGGCCGTGGCAGACGACAAGGAAACCCGGTTCCACTGGGGCCGCTGGGACAGCGCCGAGACACTGGCTCATCTGCAGTCGCAGGAGTTTTTCAAAACCTTTGCCGGGCAGGTGCGCGCGTTTGCCGGTGGGGCACCATCCGCCATAGGCCACGATATCGCGATGAAAACCAGCGGCTGGTAATTACTCCAGCCCCGGTTCACCCAGAAGGTGACGCCCCTGTCGGTCCTCGACCTCGATCACCCACAGATCGGGGTCGAATTCCCGCTGTTTGCGAACGGATGTATCGACGTCGCGCTCTTCCCCTGAGGCCAGCTCGATCCACTGCCGCTCGCCACTCATCAGATCAAACGAGCGCTGAAACGCAATCGCCTGCCCGTCCAGTGTATTCAACTTGACCAGCACAGCGCCGGCGGTGTCGTCACCGTGCGCCACTACAAAGGCGGGAATTTCCTGAAACCTGAGCCGCGCCAAATAGGCATGAACCCAGAACTCAGCAGTCAGACGGGCCATGTCTTGGGTCCTATAGAACGAAGGCTTCCCCGAACTATCGGTCGGGGAAGCTCAACACTTGAGCTTGAGCGATAACCGCCCAACCTTAGTTTCCGTCCTTGAAGTCCAACCCCATCTGCGAATAGCGCTCGGACTCATCCTGCCAGTTGGGCCGCACTTTGACCTGCAGGAACAAATGCACCTTACGATCCAGGAACTCGGTCAATTCAGTCCGGGATGCCTGACCAATAGCCTTGATGGTCTCGCCGCTCTTGCCCAGTACGATGCCTTTGTGACCGTCACGTACCACATAGATTACTTGGTCAATCTTGACCGAGCCATCCTTGCGATCTTCCCAGCCTTCGGTTTCGACCGTCATTTGATAAGGTAATTCCTGATGCAACCGCAGCGTCAGCTTCTCGCGGGTCATCTCGGCGGCAATCATCCGCAACGGCAGATCGGCGATCTGATCCTCGGGATACAACCACGGACCTTCGGGTACTTTGCCCCCCAACCAGCTGCGCAGATCCTCGACCCCATGCCCCTTTTCAGCCGAGATCATAAAGGTCTCGGAAAAGGCATAGCGCTCGTTCAATATCTGAGCCAATCCCAAGAGTTTTTCGGTCGGAACCTTGTCAATCTTGTTGATCGCCAGAAGTACTGTACGCCCCTCGCCAATTTCGGCCAGGCCTTCCAGGATCTTCTCAACGCCCTCGGTGACACCCCTGTGGGCCTCGACCATCAGCACGATCACGTCCGCATCCGCAGCACCGCCCCAGGCAGCGGCAACCATGGCGCGGTCCAGCCTACGGCGCGGCGCAAACAGGCCGGGCGTGTCGACGAACACAATCTGGTTTTGACCATCCATCGCCACGCCACGAATGCGCGCACGGGTGGTCTGCACCTTGTGGGTCACGATCGACACCTTGGCGCCAACCATGCGGTTCAGCAGCGTCGACTTGCCCGCGTTCGGTTCACCAATCAGGGCCACGAATCCGGCACGAGTACTCATTGTTTTTGCTCCAGTTTGCTTAGCAGCGCAGTGGCTGCGGCCTGTTCGGCCTGACGTTTTGATCCAGCGGTGGCCTGCGCCTCGGCGCCATCATTAAGACGTACCGCGATCGTAAATACCGGCTGATGATCCGGCCCCGTGCGAGACACTAACTCATAGGCAGGAGGTTTTTCCCCCTTGGCCTGAACCAGTTCCTGTAACGAGGTCTTGGCGTCGCGCGCGTCTGCCTCGACTGAAGTAATACGATTGGCCCAAAGCCGCAGGATCATCGCCTGCGCCGCCTCGAACCCGGCGTCCTTGTAGACCGCGGCAATCACCGCTTCCATCGCGTCACCTAGCAACGCCAGCTTGCGCCGCCCGCCCGACATCATCTCGGATCGGCCCAGCTTCAACACTTCGCCCAGATTGATCTCGCGGGCGACATCGGCACAGGTCTCTTTGCGCACCATAGCATTAAAGCGCGGCGCCAACTGTCCCTCAGAGGCAGTTTTGTCATCTTCCAACAGCGCTGTTGCCAATACCAGCCCCAGCACCCGGTCCCCCAGAAATTCAAGCCGCTGGTTGTCGCTACGCGTCGATGACGAGATCGAGGCATGGGTCAGCGCTCGCACTAACAGCTCCGGCTCGGCGAACTGATGCCCGATCCGATCCTGAAAGCCCCGCATTTCTTTTGACAGCTTCACTTGATACCCTTGAAGAAACGATCACTGCGCCAGGTCCAGAAGAACAACATCGACCGCCCTGCAGAAGAGAACATAATACGATCTGCCCGGCCGATCAGGTTTTCATAAGGCACAAAGCCAACACCGCCTGCCGATTGAGGCACGCGACTGTCGGTCGAGTTGTCCCGGTTGTCCCCCATGAAGAAGTAATGCCCCTCGGGCACCAGATACACCCCGGTATGATCGGTAGGTTGATTGCCGATGTTCAGAATTGCGTGTTCAACACCATTCGGCAGCGTCTCGATTTGGCGCGACTTAATACAAACGCCGCCTTCACCCACGGCTGCATTATTCTCACATCTCGGGTAGCGACCTTGCGGGCCCTGACGCTCCATTTCCTCTTCAAAGTCTTCAATGTCTTTCAACGCGACCGGCTGATCATTGATAAAGAGAACACTGTCTTTGACCTGCACTTTGTCGCCGGGCAGACCAATAAGACGCTTGATAAAGTCAGTGTTGTTCACAGGATGACGAAACACCGCCACATCGCCTCGCTCAGGCGTACCACCAAACAGCCGTGTATTGTCACCGTCCAGGAAACCACAAATGTCTTCGGCATCGATATCAACGCCAAGACGCGCCAGTTTCACGCTGGGACACGAGGCATAGGAATAGCCATAAGCCATCTTATTGACGAACAGGAAGTCGCCGATCAGCAGCGTTTCCTTCATCGACCCTGACGGGATCCAGAATGGTTGAAAAAACAGGGTGCGGAAAACACCGGCGATCAACAGCGCATAGACAATGGTTTTGATCGTCTCGATGATCGAATTTCCAGCTTGGACTTTGGTCGCCATCAGGCTCTCCGGTTCAACAATAGGTCCGAGGCTACATGCGGTCCGGATGCGGGTAAGTCAAGCTTAGCCCCCCGCTCCATCGTCAAGATCAGCAATCACTCGCGCCTCGATCACCACAAAGGCCTGCGCCCAGGGGTGATCATCGGTCAGGGTCACATGAATCACCGCCTCATGACCCACCGGGGTCATCTCACGCAACCGCTCGGCTGCCCAGCCAGTCACGTGCATTACGGGCTGACCACTGCGCAGATTGCTGACCGCCATATCCTTCCAGGCAATCCCCATGCGCAGGCCTGTCCCCAGCGCTTTCGAGCAGGCCTCCTTGGCGGCCCAGCGTTTGGCATAGGTACCAGCGACATCCAAACGACGCTCGGCTTTGCGTTGTTCGATGCTGGTGAACACGCGGTTCTTAAACCGATCACCAAATCGATCCAACGTCCGCTGGATCCGGTCTATATTTGCAAGGTCAGTACCGATGCCAAGGATCATGTTTGTTTTCCGCATCTACCCGGAATTTTGGAAAATTCCGTACCGTTTTCTTCAAAGAAAACGGCTAACTCATTAGCTACGAGCCTCATCCATCAAACGACGCATCTCATGCACCGCCGGAGTCAAACCACGAAACACAGCCTCGCCAATCAGGAAATGACCGATGTTCAATTCCTGCACCTCAGGAAATGCCGCAATGGGTTTGACGCAATCATAGGTCAGCCCGTGACCCGCGTGTACCTCTAGCCCCAGTGAATGCGCATAGGTGGACATCTCACGCAGGCTCGCCAACTCGGTATCGCGCAGGTCGAAATCACCCTCAGCATGGGCATCACAATAGGCGCCCACGTGCAACTCGACGATGTCAGCACCAATCCGGTGTGCTGCCTCGATCTGCTTCTGATCCGCAGCAACAAAAATCGAGATACGGCAGCCAGCATCCCGCAATGGCGCGATGAAATGCGCCAGTTTGTTTTCTTCACGAGCCACTTCTAGCCCACCTTCGGTGGTGCGTTCCTCGCGTTTCTCGGGAACGATGCAAACCGCATGGGGACGGTGACGCAGAGCGATGGCCTGCATTTCGTCCGTCGCTGCCATCTCAAAGTTCAACGGCACCGTCAGCGCCTGCATCAAACCTTCGATATCGGTGTCCATGATATGACGGCGATCCTCCCGCAGGTGCGCAGTAATCCCATCAACGCCGGCTTCTTCCGCCATAATTGCAGCCCGGACCGGATCCGGGTAGGCCCCGCCGCGCGCGTTGCGCACAGTCGCCACGTGATCGATGTTAAGACCCAGTCGCAGAGAGTTATCAGCCATTTTTGCCAGTCCTAGAAAGCCCAGTTTCCCTGACACTAGACCGCCAGACAAAAAGAGCAAACTGCAAAAATCTAGCGTGCCTTTCGCGGTGCCACTTTGGCTGCGACGGATTGGATTGCGATGCCACTTTCGATATGCGCCCGCGCCTTGATCGCCTTGAATTTGGCCTTGATCTTAGAGCGGCGGCGCTGCTGGTAGACCCGGATCAAGGGTACGCTCAGGAAATAGCAAACCGTCGCGGCGATAATCCCGGGGATCACCCCACCGATCATATAAGGCAAGAACACTTCGTCGTAGAATAGCTGCAGCCCATGCCAGTCCGCTTCCCGATCCGAAACCAGGACCAGCAGGTTATTCCAGACATCCTTGCTGACACCAAAGAACTTGCCGATCAGCGAATGATCCACCTCAGTGTCAAAATCGGTGCCCAGCAACCAGTGGCCAGTTTGCAGCGACGCCACACCAATAGGCACATAAGTGAGCGGATTGCCAAAGAAAGTACCGCTGAGGGCCGCCAGAATATTGCCGTTGAACAGGCGCGCCAGCAGTACCGCCACAACAAAGTGCAAACCGTAGAACGGAGTGAACGCAGTGAACACACCCGCCGCAATCCCACGCGCGATGCGTTCTGGCGAATCAGGCAGCCGACGCACCCGGTGTTTCACGTAATGAAATGCACGCGTCCAGCCGCCCCGCGGCCACAGGAAATCCGCAATCGCACGAAGCGGCGAACGTCGGTCACGGCGCCTGAATACCAACGAATGCGTCCTTCCAAGTTGTGGCCCAATCAAGGTCCAAGTTCCGGCCCCATTTTGCGCGGGGACTGCTAGTTCGCGCTGTGCTTTGCAGGATGGTCACGTAGCCGCTCAACCGCGGCAACGTCACTCTCTGCTTCCAACATCAAAATCAGTGAATGCAGCTGCTCAACATCTCTTAGCTCGACGTTTATCACCAGACGGTAAAAGTCTGGTTTCCGGTCGACAAATTCTAGGTCCGAGATATTGGCCTTTTTCTCGCCAATCAATGTGCAAATTCGTCCCAGTACGCCAGCATCGTTGCCAATGGTCAGCCCCAGCGTGACGCCATAGACCGCCGGGTGGGTACCGCTGTGCCACTGCACATCAACCCAGCGCTCCGGCTGGTCTTCATAATTGCCCAAACTGTCACAGTCCGCAGCATGAACCACCACACCGCGCCCGCGATAGGTGATGCCGATGATGCGCTCACCTGGCAGCGGCTGACAGCAGGGCGCGCGCTCAAAACTCTGCCCTGGCTCCAGACCAATCACCGCCCGACGTGGTGAGATTTCATCGCTATTGTCCGGCGCCAGATCAGGATAGACCGCCTGCACGACATCATGCCCGGTGATTTCGGCAGCTCCCAGACGCGCCAGCAGTTCATATGCGTTGCCCAGCCGCAAGGCACGGGCAGCAGTTTCCAGTGTCTTGTCGGTGGCCTT
Organism: Rhodobacterales bacterium 56_14_T64; assembly: GCA_002162795.1. Taxonomy (GTDB): domain Bacteria; phylum Pseudomonadota; class Alphaproteobacteria; order Rhodobacterales; family Rhodobacteraceae; genus Parasedimentitalea. The sequence goes on along the minus strand of MAAY01000042.1, from coordinate 41,024 downwards.
CCGGTCAACATGTTCAAATGCTGATCGCGCCAACTCGCGGCCCAGTTTTACAAACCGTTCACGATCCGCATCCCGCAAGGCACGACGGATGGCGGTACGAGCCTTGCCGGTGGTGGCAATCTCCAGCCAGCTGACCTGCGGCGTCTGACCTTCGGCGGTGATGATGTCGACCGACTGACCATTGCGCAGACGGGTCCACAGCGGCACCCGAATGGTATCGACTTTGGCGCCGACACAGGCATGTCCAATCCGAGTATGGATGGCATAGGCGTAATCGATCGGCGTCGCACCTTTGGGCAGTTTGATCACGTCTCCCTTGGGCGTGAAGCAGAACACCTGATCCGAGTACATTTCCAGTTTCACCGCCTCGAGGAACTCGTCGTGATCCTCTTCGGCGTCGAACTGTTCGGTCAGCGAGGCAATCCATTTGACCGGATCTACCGCAAACGGGTTCTCAGTACGCACCCCATCGCGGTACGACCAATGTGCTGCCACTCCGGTTTCAGCAACATCATGCATCTGTCGGGTGCGAATCTGCACCTCGACCCGCTTGCCATCGCGACCCGACACCGTGGTGTGGATCGAGCGATACCCGTTTGATTTCGGCTGGCTGATGTAATCCTTGAACCGCCCCGGCACCGCCCGCCAACGCTGGTGAATGGCACCAAGCGTGCGATAGCTGTCTTCCTCGGTCGCGGTGATGATGCGGAACCCATAGATGTCGGACAGGCGCGAAAACCCCTGATCCTTTTCCTGCATCTTGCGCCAAATTGAATAGGGTTTTTTGGCACGGCCAAATACCTCGGCCTCGATCCCGGCTTTTTCCAGCTCGCTGCGCATGTCGCCAGTAATGCGATGAATCACATCGCCGGTTTCGCGCTGCAAAGTGATAAAGCGGCGGATGATCGACTGACGCCCCTCGGGATTCAGCACCCGAAAGGCCAGATCCTCCAGCTCTTCGCGCATCCACTGCATGCCCATGCGGCCAGCCAGAGGCGCATAGATATCCATGGTTTCGCGGGCTTTCTGCGCCTGCTTTTCCGGGCGCATCGCCTTGATGGTGCGCATGTTGTGCAACCGGTCGGCCAGCTTAACCAAGATAACCCGCAGATCCTTGGACATCGCCATGAACAGCTTGCGAAAATTCTCGGCCTGCTTGGTTTCACGGCTGGACAGCTGCAGGTTGGTCAGCTTGGTCACACCATCAACCAATTCGGCGACTTCGCTGCCGAATCGTGTCGAGACCTCTTCGTAATTGGCCTTGGTGTCTTCGATAGTGTCGTGCAGCAGTGCTGTGATGATGGTGGCATCATCCAGACGCTGTTCGGTCAGGATCGCGGCGACAGCAACCGGGTGGGTGAAATAGGGTTCACCCGAATGGCGGACCTGCCCCGTGTGCATTTCCTCGCCGTAAGCATAAGCTTCGGCCAATCGTTTTTCGTTGGTCTTGGGATTGTAGTTGCGGACCAGCGCAATCAGATCTTCAGGTGATATCATTTCCGGTCCGCAGCCTTAAATATTGTGCCGCTCAGCCCTGCCCTTGGGCTTCCATCAGCGCACGAAGAAGTTTTTCTTCTGACATATCGTCATCGGCGGGCTTGTCAGCTTCGCCACCCATCAACAGAGCCATCGAATCTTCTTCCGGCTCGTCGACCTCGATCTGGGTCTGGTTGCTTTCGATCAGACGCTCCCGCAGGGCATCAGCACCTTGAGTTTCGTCAGCGATTTCGCGCAGCGACACCACAGGGTTTTTGTCATTGTCACGCTCGACAGTGAGCGGCGCCCCGGCTGTGATCTCGCGGGCGCGATGGGCAGCCAGCAAAACCAGCTCAAAGCGGTTGGGAACTTTGTCTACGCAGTCTTCAACCGTTACGCGGGCCATCAGCGACTCTCCAAATGAGTAAGGATCCAGAAAGCAGGTATGTAAGCCCGAATCTTTGCCTTGACAAGCGTTGAATGCCGCCATTCGGCAACATCACAGCGGCCGCACCTCTGCAACGGCAGCTTCCGACAGCGCCGCCAGCATTTCCGCAGCAGAAAGCCCCGACACCGGGTGAATCCAATCCGGAGCAATGTCACAGAGCGGCACCAGTACAAAGCCGCGATCCTGAAGCCGGGGATGCGGCAAAATCAACTGATCCGGGGCCTGGCGCAACTGATCCGCCATCGCCAATTCCAGCCACTGTCGATAGATGCCATCGTCAGGTAGAATTTGTTTTCCAACGGCAATAAGATCCAGATCCAGGGTCCGCATTCCCCACCTTTGGTCGCGCACGCGCGCAAAATCTACTTCGATTTCGTGTAAAATCGCCAATAACTCGTCTGGTAACAAATCGCTGCCAACCTGAATCACCGCGTTCACATAGTCAGGCCCTGCACCGGCAGGAAAACAAGGTGTATGAAAGAATCGCGACAGTAATTGCACATACAATCCACGTCTAGAAATCTCTGCAATAGCAGCGATTAACGTATATTTTGGAGCCCCTTTTGCGGAAGGCAGGTTGCCGCCCAGCGCAATTAACGCTTTTGACCGGATTTCGGTCATTTTTGACCCCAATTCATATAGTGGTTACACTTGCAGCACATGCCAAATAACTTACATTAGTTCCACCTGTTTCGCATATTTTAGCATTCACTCACGGAACACACCGCGCGACAGGGTTATACCGGAAGGACATTGTTATGTTTTACAAAGACGAGCGGCTAGCGCTGTTCATCGATGGCTCGAATCTTTATGCCGCAGCCAAGGCATTGGGATTTGACATCGACTACAAGTTATTGCGTCAAGAATTTATGCGCCGCGGCAAAATGCTGCGTGCGTTCTATTACACGGCGCTGCTTGAAAATGACGAGTACTCGCCAATTCGACCGCTGGTAGACTGGTTGCATTACAATGGTTTCACCATGGTGACCAAACCTGCCAAAGAATACACTGATAGCATGGGCCGCCGTAAGGTTAAGGGCAACATGGATATCGAGCTTGCGGTGGACGCCATGGAATTGGCTTCGCGCGTGGATCACATTGTGCTGTTTTCCGGGGATGGGGATTTCCGGCCGCTGGTTGCCAGCTTGCAGCGTCAAGGTGTCCGCGTATCCGTTGTCTCGACCATTCGCAGCCAGCCTCCGATGATTTCAGACGAGTTGCGCCGTCAGGCCGACAACTTCATCGAGCTGGAAGAGCTGAAAGACGTCATAGGTCGTCCACCTCGCGAAATTCCAGCCGAGCCACGCAACGTGGCCTATGCAGGCAACTAATTCGGGTCAATCGACCTGAGCGAACATCAGACGGGCGCCGGATGAAAATCCGGCGCCCGTTTTTTGTCTGCCAACACCGCAGCCGCAGTGTCTTTTTAGAATTTCTGAAATGTCACTCTTCTGCTTGCCCGTTAATCTGATTGTGACGCGCGATGATCTCGGGCGACCAGGTGCTTTTGATATAGGCCAGAACCGACAGCATGTCCTGTTGGCTCAACACATCTTCATACCCCTGCATCCGACTGCGATAGCCATTGCCCACCAGGGCTGCGGTCCCCTTCTGAGTGATCGCCAGCAGTTGCGCATCGCGGTGGTGCCATGTGTGGCCATTTGCGTTATGCGGCGGTGCGGGTAGATACCCATCGCTGTCACGTTCGCGCCAATTTGCCTGACCCTGCAACTGATCCCCATGACAGCTGGCGCAATTGTCCTGATACACGACCGTTCCACGCGCCACAGCCGCATCGTCCTTATACGGAAGCAACCCAGCAGCATTGACCGCGGCGTTCTGACTCCACAGAAACGCACCCACCACAGCAACACTCAACGTGGTTCCACCCAATAGAAACTTCATTGCCGATCCTTCACTCTTAGCATCACCCTTTTCTGCGGCCTTCCCCCACTGGAGCCTCCAATCACATCGCCGTGACATTCCCCCCTATGGACCTAAGGCGGTGAAAGCCTTACCTCTGCCCAGCAAGGAGACACCGATGACCAAGCCAGCCCTCACATTATACCTAGCTGCCCCGCGCGGCTTTTGCGCTGGTGTCGACCGCGCCATCAAGATCGTCGAAATGGCGCTCGAAAAATGGGGCGCGCCTGTCTATGTGCGCCACGAAATCGTACACAACAAATTTGTCGTCGATGGGCTGCGCGACAAAGGTGCGGTCTTTGTCGAGGAACTGGAAGACTGCCCAGATGATCGCCCGGTGATCTTTTCGGCCCACGGTGTGCCAAAATCAGTCCCCGCCGCCGCAGCCCTGCGCAATATGGTCTATGTGGATGCCACCTGCCCGCTGGTGTCCAAGGTGCATATCGAGGCCCAGCGCCACGCGGATGCCGGTTTGCAGATGATCATGATCGGCCACAAGGGCCACCCCGAAACCGTCGGCACCATGGGCCAACTTCCCGATGGTGAAGTCATACTGGTGGAAACAGTCGAAGATGTCGCCACTGTGGACGTGCGCGATCCTGCGCAACTGGCTTTTGTCACCCAGACCACCCTGTCGGTTGACGATACCAAAGACATCGTCGCCGCGCTGAACACCCGCTTCCCGGCCATCATCGGCCCCCACAAAGAAGACATCTGCTACGCCACCACCAACCGCCAAGACGCGGTGAAATCCGTAGCGCCCAAGAGCGACGCTCTGCTGGTGGTTGGAGCGCCCAACTCCTCAAACTCGCGCCGCTTGGTCGAAGTTGGCGCCAAGGCCGGCTGCAAATACGCGCAACTGGTGCAACGTGCCACCAATATCGACTGGCGCGCGCTTGACGGCATCCGCAGCGTCGCCGTAACCGCCGGCGCATCAGCCCCGGAACTTCTGGTAAACGAGGTGATCGACGCCTTCCGCTGCCGCTATGATGTAACTGTCGAAGTGGTGGAAACCGCCGTCGAAAACATCGAGTTCAAAGTCCCCCGCGTGTTACGTCAACCGGCCTAGCCCAGGCCGACACGGCACTCCGAAGGTTGTGACAGCGCCTCAAAGCCATGCTAGGCCTTGAGGGCATTACACCCACCCGGAGCCATTTGATGATTTCCCTGCATTTCCTGCTCACCGCGTTTGTTGTTGTCCTCGCCCCCGGAACCGGTGTGATCTACACGCTGGCCCTTGGGTTGGGTCAAGGTCGTCAGGCGGCATTTTGGGCAGCACTGGGTTGCACCTTTGGCATCCTGCCACATCTTGCTGCCGCAACGCTCGGCCTTGCAGCTGTCCTGCACAGCTCAGCCATGTTGTTCCAAATCGTCAAAATCGCCGGCGTGCTCTACCTGCTCTACCTCGCATGGCAGGCTATGAAATCCGGTGGGGCCTTGGCCATCACGTCACAACGCACCACGCAGTCTGGCCTCAAAATTGCCCAGCGCGGTGCCCTGATCAACATTTTGAACCCGAAATTGTCGATCTTCTTCCTAGCCCTGCTGCCGCCGTTCCTCAGTGGCAACGCCAGTTCCGCCACATTTGAAATGGCCCTGCTGGGCTCTGTCTTCATGGCGCTCACATTTGTGATTTTCGTACTCTATGGCCTGTTTGCCGCCACCGCGCGTGACTATTTCTTGGGTCAGAACGCGTACTTACCTGGTTAAACCGCAGCTTTGCCGCCATTTTTGCCGGTCTTGCCGCACGCCTGGCCATGGATCGCACCTAACCCTTTTCTGATTGGAGCGACCATGACTGACCCAGAAACCATGCGGGTCTACGCCGAAGCAGCCGAAACCTACGCCCGCGATTTCGCCAAAACCAAAGACTCGAACCAAGAGGACGACCTGAACGCCTTCTTTGCTGCAGTCCCCAAGGGGGGCCTGGTTCTGGATCTCGGATGCGGCCCAGGTCAATGGGCTGCCCGGCTGCGCGACCATGGCCTTGTTGTCGAAGCAACCGACGCCTCCCCAGAAATGGTCGCCCTCGCCAAGGCCAACCACGGCCTGAACGCCAAGGTCGCCACCTTTGAGGATTTAACCGTTGAAAACCTCTATGACGGCATCTGGGCCAACTTCAGCCTGTTGCATGCCCCCCGCGCCGATTTTCCCAACCACTTAAAACGGATTCACCGTGCTTTGCGCGCCGGCGGCTGTTTCAGCATCGGACTAAAAATAGGCACCGGCGAACACCGCGACAAACTGGGGCGTCTCTATGCCTATTACGGCGAAGACGAGTTGCGCAGCCTGCTGACAGACGCTGATTTCACCGTATCCCGTTCAAGGATCGGAAATGGCAAAGGATTGGCTGGCAGTGACGATACCTTCGTAGTAATGACCGCGCATGTCTGACCTATACGCATATACCGACGGAGCCTGCTCCGGTAATCCCGGCCCCGGTGGCTGGGGCGTGCTGCTGCGCGCCATTGATGAAGATGGCAAAATTGCCAAAGAGCGCGAGCTGAAAGGCGGCGAGCCGGATACCACCAACAACCGGATGGAGCTGCTGGCCGCAATCAATGCGCTGGAAAGCCTCAGTCGCCCCTCAACCCTGACCGTGGTGACCGATTCGGCCTATGTGAAAAACGGTGTCACCCAGTGGATTTTTGGCTGGAAGAAAAACGGCTGGAAAACCTCCGCCAGAAAACCGGTCAAGAACGTCGATCTATGGCAACGCATTGACGAGGCCCAGAGCCGCCACAATGTGACCTGGAAATGGATCAAAGGTCACGCCGGCCACGAAGAGAACGAACGCGCCGATGAACTGGCCCGCGCAGGCATGGCACCATTCAAGCCCAAAAAATCCAAGTCGTGACCTCTGCAAAGCTCTGATAGGATCACCTGATGAGCTTTTTGACTTTACTAGACTATGCCTCGGTTCTCGTCTTTGCGCTGACCGGCGCTTTGGTCGCCAGCCGCGCCCAGTTGGATATCGTCGGCTTTGCCTTTGTCGCCTGCCTAACGGCCGTCGGCGGCGGCACGATCCGCGATCTGTTGCTCGACCGGCATCCCGTGTTCTGGGTGGGTGAGCCCACTTATATCCTGCTCGCCTCAGCTGCCGCAGTGCTGGTCTTCTTCACCGCGCACCGAGTGGAAAGCCGACAAAAATGGCTGGTCTGGCTGGACAGTTTTGCCCTCGCCGTCGCAGTGTCTGCTGGCACCGGCGCTGCACTGGAACTGGATAAATCACCGGTCATCGTGGTCCTGATGGGCATGGCCACCGGATCGCTCGGCGGATTGATGCGCGATGTGGTCTGTAACGAGGTTCCTTTGGTGCTCAAACAGGGCGAGCTTTATATCACCTGCGCCATGGCCGGAGCCTTCACGGCTGTCGCTATCGACTCAATTGGCATTACCGAAGATCTCGGCCTGCACGAGCTAACCGGCTTGATCGCCTGCGCAATTGTCTGTTGGTCGCTCCGGGCAGGCTCGATCCTGTTTGGTTGGCATCTGCCGGTCTACAAAAGCCGCCCACCGCGCAGTTGAGTTTTTCGCCTCACTGCACGACCGAAAGGTCGGGCGCGCCCTAAGCTATTTCTGGAAATAGTTCTGCCACAGCCAGATCAACAACAAGGCTCCCAACACTGCCCCAACAAACCCGGCCAACATCCCCATCACCGTCAACAAAAACCGCAGAACCAGACCGCCAATCAGCGCTCCGGCCATGCCGATCACCACGGTGGTCACTATATTTGCGTCAATCCGCATCAGCCGCGTCGCCAGAAATCCAGCCGCCGCTCCAATAATAATCAGCGCAATAATTGGCATCCCAGTCACCTCTTCCAGTGAAAGGGCACAATAATCAGCGCCCCGATTGACGACACAATGGCATTCCACCCTGCCGCATGAAACCCGACGTCAAACATCAGCCGTACAAAATAGAACAAAAATGCCCCACCGACACAAATGATGATCGACGGCAAATAACCATTGGCGGTAAAGCCCGATCGCTCAGCGCCATAGCCAACAATCCCTGCAATCACCACGGTGCCCATCAAAGTCAGCAGCATATTGGCTCTCCGCTCAGAAACTATCGCCCGGCTTCACCGCAAAGCCACGCAAGAATACTTCGCGATCCTGCGCGCCCTTACCCGCCCGTTGCAAGCGCAGCAGTTCAACAGCCCCTGAACCACAGGCAATGGTGAGCTTTTCATCCAACACTTCACCGGCGTTTCCCTGCCCTTCAGCCAAACGCGAGGCCAGCACTTTGACACGCTGCCCGCCCAACTCGCTCCAGGCCCCCGGAAATGGCGACAACCCGCGGATTTGCCGATCCACCTCAACCGCAGTGCGGTTCCAGTCAATGCGCGCCTCAGCCTTGTCGATCTTGCTGGCATAGGTGACGCCATCGTCAGGCTGCACATCAGGCGAGAGCCCATCCAGATGGCGCAAAGCGGTCACGATCAACGACGCCCCCATCTCTGACAACCGGTCATGCAGTTGCGCGGTGGTTTCCTCGTCACCAATGGCCGTGCCTTCCCGCAACAGCACCGGACCAGTGTCCAGCCCGGCCTCCATCTGCATGATGCAAATGCCGGTCTCATCATCCCCAGCCATGATCGCGCGGTGGATCGGTGCAGCACCACGCCAACGCGGCAACAGGCTGGCGTGGATGTTCAAACACCCCTTGGCGGGTGCATCCAGAATAACCTGTGGCAGGATCAACCCGTAGGCCACCACCACCGCAATATCCGCGTCCAGCGCAGCAAACTCGCCTTGCGCCTCGGGTGTCTTCAGCGACACAGGATGACGCACGTCCAATCCCAACTCAACGGCGCGGGCATGAACCGGAGTCGGTCGGTCCTTCTTACCTCGTCCCGCCGGACGTGGTGGCTGACAATAGACCGCAGCAATTTCGTGCCCAGCCTCAACCAGCGCTTCAAGGACTGGAACCGAGAACTCAGGCGTTCCCATAAATATCACGCGCATTGCTCTGCTTCCTGTGTAGGGTGCGTGCTGGCACGCACCATGCCTGGCTGGCAATCAGCCGCCTAGCTTCTTGGCCTTCCGCAACAACATGTCGCGCTTAACCTTGCTCAAACGATCAAAATACATCCGACCGTTCAAATGATCGATCTGGTGCTGCACGCTGGTGGCTTCAACCCCAACAAAATCGCGCCGATCAATCTGCCCCGCTTCGTTCATGAACCGCACTGTCACCGCCCGCGGCCGTTTGACCGTAGCCGAGACCCCCGGCAAGTTCGGACTGGCCTCATAATGTTCGCGCAACTCGATCGAGGCATGCAGAACTTCGGGGTTGGCCATCTTCACTGCGCGGCCCCGCTCACGTGATCCATCAACAACCGCAAGCCGCAGCATCACACCAATCTGCGGCGCGCCCAGCCCAACACCAGGCATAGCCTCCATGGTATCCACCATATCCTGCCAGATCTCACGGATCTCGTCGGTGATTTCAGTCACGTCTTCGGCTTTGGTCCGCAGGCGCTTGTCGGGCCACGGCAGGCAGGTACGGGTAGTCATTGTCGTGTCTCCAGAAATTCGGCCTCGGCCTTGGCGCGCTCAGCGCCCGAAAGATGGTCAAATGTCACGGTACCGTTCAGATGATCAAACTCATGCTGAATGCAACGCGCCTCAAACCCGTCGAAATCTGCCATGTGAATGTCGCCCTCGGCGGCGGTCCATTGCACGGTCACCGCCTTGGGACGTTCCACCGACAGCAACACGCCGGGAATCGACAAACAGCCTTCCTCAGCCGGAACCGGAAGGCGCTCGGCAGCCATGATGGTTGGGTTGATCATCACCATCGGCGACCTCGCACCTTCCTTCCAAGTGCAATCCATCACAAAAAGGCGCTTCATCACGCCAATCTGCGGAGCTGCCAGCCCCCGACCTTGCGCGCCGTACATAGTGTCGAACATATCCGCGATCAGTTCATCCAGAACCTCGGGCCCAACCGGTTCGCAGCGTTGCGACAACCGAGCATCAGGCCAGATCAGGATCGGACGAACACTCACCCGCGCGCCATTTCGCGTTTCAGTTTCTGCATCTTGCGGGTGATCATCTGGCGTCGCAGCGGTTTCAGATAATCAATGAACAGTTTGCCTTGCAGATGGTCTATCTCGTGCTGAACGCAGGTCGCCCACAGATTATCAAAGGTCTCACGTTGTGCCTTGCCGTCGCGATCCATCCACTCAACATCCACCACCTTGGGGCGGGTCACCTCACCGTATTGATCGGGGATCGACAGGCAGCCTTCATCGTACATATTGGTCTCGTCGGACGAGGCCACAACAACCGGATTGAACATCACCAAAGGGCGCGCCACTTCGCCCTCTTCCTTGACGCAATCCAACACGATCAGCCGGTTGGTGATACCAAGCTGCGGCGCGGCCAGACCAATGCCCGGCGCATCATACATGGTTTCCAGCATGTCATCAGCAAGCTTACGCAACTCGTCAGTGATATCACTCACTGGCGCGCAAACCTTCTTCAGGCGGGGGTCGGGATGGATCAGTATATTACGTTTCATGCTCCCGATTTAGGCCATTGCTCCAGCAGCCGCAACGCCCCCCTTGCACCTGCCGTGTTTCCCAGTAGCTTCACATTCAAATTTCAGGAGATTTCTAGATGAGTTTTGACGACTTGATCGACCGCCGCGGCACCCACAGCTCGAAATGGGACAAGATGGAGACCTACTATGGCGTCTCCCCCGACGATGGTCTGGCGATGTGGACGGCTGATTCCGACTATGCCACCGCGCCCTGTGTGATCGAGGCAATTCGCAAGGCCGCTGATCACAGTGTCTTTGGCTACTCCTGGGACCACCCCGACTATCTCTCTGCCGTGCAGTGGTGGATGCAGACGCGCCACAACTGGGCGATTGAACAGGACTGGATCCTCACCTCGCAAGGATTGGGCAATGCCATCGCACTGTCGCTGGATGTCTGGAGCGATGAAGGTGATGGGGTGGTGATCTTCTCTCCGGTTTATCACGAGTTTGCCCATAAAGTTGCCAAGACCGGCCGCACCCTGACCGAATGCCCGCTCCAGCGCGAAGGCGACACCTATGTATTGGATCTGGACGATGCGCAAAGCCGCCTGACAGGCAAGGAAAAGCTGCTGCTTTGGTGTTCGCCTCAGAATCCATCAGGCCGGATCTGGACACCTGACGAGCTGCGCCAAGTCGCTGATTTTGCAACCCGCAACGATTTGATCCTTGTCTCGGACGAAATTCACCACGATCTGATCTTTCCCGGCAACATCTTTGTGCCGATGGATATCGCCGCACCCGAAGCCCGCGATCGCACTGTCACCCTGACCGCATCCTCCAAGACATTCAATATTGCGGGCCAGCGTACCGGCAACATGATCATCCCTGATGACACGTTGCGCGCCGCGATGAAGCACCGCCTGAACACGCTGGACTATGGTGCCGGCAGTCTGGCCATCAATATGATCACAGCCGCCTACTCTCCTGCAGGGGCCGAATGGGTCGATGCGCAAATCGCTCATCTTGATGGCAACCGGCAGATCTTTGATCAGGCCATCAATGCCATCCCCGGCCTGAAATCCATGCCATTACAAGCCACCTATCTGGCCTGGGTCGATTTCTCTGGCACCGGGATGAGCCACGAGGAAATTGCCACCCGCATTCGCGACGGTGCCAAAATCGCCGTCTCGCAGGGCCCCGGCTTTGGCGCAGGCGGCGAAATGTTCCAACGTTTCAACCTGGCCACCCAACGCAGCCGCGTGATCGAGGCCTGCGAGCGCATGCAACACGCGTTCTCGGACCTGCAGTAAGCAAATCCTGCGAATCGCCCTCTCACAGTACCAATAGAAAAGGCCCCGATTTCGGGGCCTTTCTTACATACAAATTACAGTTACCTTAACCGGCGTCATGCCCCAATAACGCCACCGGCGCATCCGGTGCGCGGTAGAAATCCAACGGGGCTTTGTCAGCGGCTGCGGTGGAACGCTTAAAGTCATAACGCATCTCGCCACCCTCGGCCTCGGCGGCCACAATCAGACACTGATACAGGTGAATTGAGCCATCATAAAGATCAATCAAACCGCGCAGCTTTGGGGTGATTTCTTCTTCGACGGTAAATCCGTCCTTCCACATGCGCAGCACGCGAAACACCTCGTCACCAACGCGCACCCGCAGACGGCTCGACTTTCTCAACCCGACCAAACGGGCGGCATCCAATCCATCTTGAACTTCTTTGGGCAGGTATGTCGACATCTGGCTAACCTTTGCTGTGTTGAGTCCGAAAGTGCCATGAAAAGGAATAAAATCAAGTGAAGTTTTTATAAAATATCCTTTCCAAACCGTGGATTTGATGCCAGGGGCCGCGACACAACAGCGCCTGTGCACCGGCGCATAGCCAATGCGCGCAGCCGCCAATAGGCTCGCCAACACTTTCGCACTACCTTGGCCATAGAAAACAATTAGGAGCGGCAGCATGGGCCTGTTGATCGACGGAAAGTGGCACGACCGATGGTATGATACGGGTGCCACCGGTGGAGCCTTCAAACGCGCTGAGGCCAAGTTTCGCAATTGGGTCACCGCAGACGGCAGTGCGGGTATCTCGGGCGGTGACGGGTTCAAGGCGGAAAGTGGTCGTTACCATCTCTATGTCTCGCTGGCCTGCCCCTGGGCCCACCGCACCCTGATCTTTCGCCAGCTCAAATCGCTGCAGGATCACATCAGTGTTTCCGTCGTACATCCCGATATGCTGGACGAGGGCTGGACCTTTGAAGCCGATGAACACGGTGCCACCCGCGACACGCTGTTTGGTCTGACCCACGCGCATCAGATCTACACTCGGGCTGTGCCAGATTTCACCGGTCGCGTCACCGTGCCGATTCTATGGGACAAACAGCGAAACACCATCGTGTCGAACGAAAGCTCCGAAATCATCCGCATGATGAACTCCGTCTTCAACGATCTGACCGGCAATACAGATGACTACTGGCCGCAAGATCTGCGTGAGCCCATCGAGGCAATCAATGCGCGCATCTACGACACCCTGAACAACGGTGTCTACAAATGCGGCTTTGCGACCTCGCAAGAGGCCTATGACGCCGCAATAGAGCCACTTTTTACCACGCTGGACTGGCTAGAGGATCTGCTGTCCCAGCATCGGTACCTGCTGGGCGACAAAGTGACCGAGGCAGACTGGCGACTGTTCACCACCTTGGCCCGGTTCGATTCCGTCTATCACCTGCATTTCAAATGTAACCGCAAACGGCTGATCGACTACCCGAACCTATGGGCCTATGTCCGCGAGCTATATCAATGGCCTGGTGTCGCCGACACAGTGGGTATGCAGCATATCGTGCGCCATTATCACTACAGTCACGACAGCATCAATCCGTCTCGGATCATCCCGACCAATCCAATATTGGATTGGCTGACTCCACACGGGCGCGGCTAACGCCGGGCGTGAAACCTATCGCGCGCCCGCGTAATGCTCCACCATCGCCGCCAGATCTTCTGGCGGCGTGCCGCTTTGCACATAGGCACAGGCGTTGGGGCTATGGGCAAAAATTGAGCCGTCTGAAAAGAAGCTGGTGTTGGTAACAAAAATCACCCGCGCATCAGGGCGGCGATAACTAGCAAAATCGGCCACTGCCAGGGCACTGCCTTCTTCGATCACCAGATCCAACACAATGATATCATAGTCACCGGCGTATAACGCCAGGATGGCGGCCTCCTGGTTTTCCACCAGCGTGACCTCGGCTCCTTGCCGCTCAAGGTGCCTCTTCCATAGCGCCCCAAGATCCAAGGTACTCTCAACAATCAAAACATTCATACAATAACCGGGCACACTCTTTAACGCCGTGCCACTCCCCAACATCGGTAACCGTTAAATATGTCTTAGCAAATTTTACGCAAATCACCAAGCACGGTTGCCTCGTGAAAGATCTTGTTCCATATGCACCTAGCCGCTTTAGTGGTGGCTGGACTTTCCCCATTGTTCATCAGGCGTTGCCATGCCCTATTCATCCGATAAAACTCCGCAAACTCAACGAGATCACGGCGGCGGTCTGGATGCCGCGATGACGCTATTTGGCGGTATGCGGTCCGATTGGCTGGATTTGTCAACGGGGATCAATCCCTTACCTTTCCCCCTTAGTGATTTTCAACCTGAAGTTTGGTCCGCGCTACCCGACCACAACGCACACCAGAAATTGGTAGAATCAGCCCGATCCTTCTGGGAAATCCCTCCAGATGCAGCAGTTCTGCCGGCACCCGGTGCCTCGGCTCTGATCGCCACCCTGCCCGCACTGGCGCCTGCGCAAACAGTTGAAATCACGCCACCAACTTACAACGAACACGCAGCTGGTTTCCGTGCTCATGGCTGGACGGTTGCGGATCATGGGCCGACCCAAGCGCGGGTTCTGGTCCATCCCAACAATCCCGACGGACGGCTGTGGTCAGAACAGGACGTCACCGGGCCGCTGACGGTGATCGACGAGAGCTTCTGCGACATCTGCCCCGAGCGGAGCCTGATCTCATTGGCAAACCGCCCCGGTGTTGTGGTGCTGAAAAGCTTTGGCAAGTTCTGGGGACTGGCTGGTTTGCGGCTGGGCTTTGCTATCGGCCACCCGGACCTGATTTCAAAACTGGAAACATGGCAAGGTCCTTGGGCCGTCTCTGGCCCTGCTCTGCAAATCGGCGCTGAGGCGCTGCAGGACCACGATTGGGCCGCCACGACCCGCGCCCGCCTGACACAGGATGCTGCCCGATTGGATGCGCTTGTTCTAGCACGCGGCGCACACCTGGTCGGCGGCACGCCGCTGTTCCGCCTGTACGAGGTCGACGACGCCAAAGCCTGGCACGACCGTCTGGCCCGCAAACACATCCTCAGCCGCATCTTCCCATACTCCAAAACGCTCCTGCGTCTGGGCCTCCCCCCCGAAGATGGCTGGGACCGAATCAAGGCCGAGTTATGAGCACGGCGGCCCTCTTATCTATCGCACTAATCCTGGACGCAGTTCTGGGGGAACCGAAATGGCTGTGGTCACGCATCCCGCACCCTGCCGTCTTGATGGGAAAAGTGGTAAAAGCCCTTGATGAGAGCCTGAATCACGGACCTCACCTGCGTATCAAAGGCGGCATCACTGTGGCTGTTCTGATCGGGTTGGGCCTGCTTCTCGGCACACTGCTAACCCTGCTCGGCCCGGTGATGTCCGTCCTCTGCGCCGCCATACTGATCGCCCAGCGATCCCTGACCGATCATGTCACGGCTGTGGCCACCGGCCTGCGGCAATCCCTGTCCCATGGCCGCGAAGCGGTCGCCATGATCGTCAGCCGCGACACCGCGTCGATGACCACCCCGCAGGTCGCCCGCTCGGCCATCGAAAGCGGTGCCGAAAATTTCTCGGATGGTGTCATTGCGCCTGCGTTCTGGTTTCTGCTCGCCGGGTTGCCAGGGCTGCTGGTCTACAAGATGATCAACACCGCCGACAGCATGATCGGTTATCGCAACGACCAATACGAAGACTTCGGCAAAGCCGCCGCCCGCATGGACGATCTGCTGAACCTGATCCCGGCGCGCCTGACCGGCCTACTGATCGCCCTGTGCAGCGGTCAGTTGCGCAACTGGCGCGCCATCGTGACTGATGCCCGCCGCCACCGCTCGCCCAACGCCGGTTGGCCCGAAGCCGCCATGTCGCGCGCGCTGGATCTGGCCCTGGCTGGCCCGCGGTCATATGACGGTCAGATGCAGGATTTTCCCTGGGTCAATGCGCCCGCCAGTAAATCCATCACCGCCCATGATATCGACGCTTGCACCACCAAACTCTGGCAGGTCTGGGGCCTTGCGTTGGTCTTGACGGTTGCCTTGGCCCTGATGTTCTAGCTAACAAGGGGCATCTCTGTCATATTGGATTGCCCTTTTTATGCGCTTATTGCCCCTAGCCCTTGTTGCCAGCCTGTTACCCGCCACTGTCTTTGCCCAATGCGGCGGCGGCTTTTCGGGATTTGTCAAAGACCTGAAACGTGAGGCCATCAGTGCAGGCCATGATGCTGCCACCACCAAAGCGTTTTTCAAAAGCGTAAAGCAGGACCCCAAGGTGCTGCGCGCGGATCGTTCACAAGGTGTTTTCCAAAAACCATTCATCGAATTCTCCCGTCACCTGATCTCGCAAAATCGGGTAGATCGTGGCCGCTCGATGTCCAAGAAATTTAATAGCACCTTCGACAGGATCGAGAAAACATACGGCATCGACCGTGGCGTGCTGCTGGCCTTCTGGGCGTTCGAGACCGACTACGGCGCTTTCCAGGGTGACTTCAACACGCTGAACGCACTGGTCACCCTGTCGCACGACTGCCGCCGCCCCGAACTGTTCCGCCCACAAATCTTTGCCGCACTCGAACTCTATGAACAGGGCAATTTCGACCCACGTAAAACCACAGGCGCCTGGGCCGGTGAAATCGGCATGGTGCAGATGCTGCCCCGCGACATTCTGGAAAACGGCACTGATGGCGATGGGGATGGTCAGGTCAGCCTGAAAACATCCCCCCCGGACGCATTGATGTCGGGCGGCAAGATGCTGTCGAACTTGGGGTGGCAACCAAACCAGCCCTGGCTGCAAGAGGTCACAATCCCAAGTGGTTTGGACCTGTCCAAAACTGGCCCTTCGCAAAAGAATTCGGTCTCTAACTGGGCCAAAATGGGTGTTCAACCTCGCTCTGGTTCGCTGGCCAGCGGCAATCTGCAAGCCTCACTGCTGCTGCCACAGGGGCACAAAGGCCCGGCCTTCCTCGCCTACCCCAATTTCGACGTCTACTTTGAGTGGAACCAGAGTTTCACCTATGTGCTGACTGCCGCCTATTTCGCCACCCGTCTGGACGGCGCAGGTGTCTACAAGGCAGGCAACCCCGATCAGGGCCTCAGCGGCGCACAGATGAAGCAGCTACAAAAGAAGCTGCAGGCGCGCGGTCATGATGTGGGAAAGGTAGATGGGATATTAGGCTCTAAAACCCGCATTGCAGTACAGGCCGAACAACAGCGCCTTGGCCTGCCAGCCGACGCCTGGCCTACACCTGCCCTGCTGAACAAGCTTTGACCAAAACAGCGGCGGGGGTCGCCCCCCGCCTAGCAATATCACCAATCGATGAATTCTTCGAACTCACCCTGGGCGCTGGTCCATTTGCTGACCAGAGCGGCAAAATCATCCGCATCAATACCGGCGTTGCCAAGGTACAGATCATGTTCGATCCGGGCTGATCCACTGTCAGAAATATAGGCGCGGGAATAACGGTTTTCAGCGTTCCAGGTGTTCACCTTGGATTTGCGCACGCTGCCTTCGGTCTTATACCCCGAGAAGAACTGGATCGATTTGCAATCACTGTTGTCGGTGCAATCGTAGAAGTACAAAACAAAGTCCGAACCGTAATATTCGACCTTCAGTTTCGGATCACCGGCATTGTCCACGGTGCTTTCAACGTCAGCGCCCTCTTCGACAAAAAACTGCACCAGAGTGTCAGGATTGGTCGCCACCAACATCTCGGCCGAAACCAGCGACGGAACACAGACAACGGCGGCCGCCGCAAGCTTTGTAATAATTTTCATGGACACATCCTTTATTGCTTTCAAATCATGGCTAGTTGACTCAGCTTACTCCCCACAAGGGGAAATAATAAGTCAGGCCACCATAGCCTCGGCCTTTTTCAAATCAACCGACACCAGCTGACTGACCCCTTGTTCCTGCATGGTCACACCAAACAGTCGGTCCATTCGCGCCATCGTCACCGCGTGGTGAGTGATGATCAAGAAGCGGGTATCGGTCTGCCGACACATCTCGTCCAACAGGTCGCAGAACCGGGTGACATTGGCGTCATCCAGCGGCGCGTCGACCTCGTCCAGCACGCAAATCGGCGCTGGGTTGGCCAGGAACACCGCAAAAATCAGCGCCATCGCGGTCAATGTCTGCTCGCCACCTGACAGCAGTGACAAAGTCGACAGCTTCTTACCCGGGGGCTGACACATGATTTCCAGCCCAGCGTCCAAAGGGTCGTCGCTTTCAACCATCACCAGACTGGCCTCACCACCGCCGAACAAGTGTCGAAATAGCGATGAAAAGCTGCCGTTGACCTGTTCAAAGGCGGTCAGCAAACGCTCACGTCCCTCGCGGTTCAGGCTGGAAATCCCGTTGCGTAGGGTCTTTACCGCCTCTTCCAGATCCGCTTTCTCGCTAACCAAAGTGTCGTGCTCGTCCTTGATCTCACGCGCATCTTCTTCAGCGCGCAGGTTGACCGCTCCCAAGGCGTCGCGCTGACGTTTGTGACGGTTCACTTCCGCCTCCAGAACCTCGGCCGCGGGCATGTCTTCGGGATTGGCATCCAACTGTTCCAGTAGCTGATGCGGTGTAAGCTGCTGGTCCTCAGCAATACGCTCCGCAGCATGGGCCACAGTTTCGCGCGCGGCCTCACTCAGTGCTTCGGCGCGGGCGCGGGCCTCGCGGGCCTCGGATGCCAGCCGTTCAGCTTCGCGTTCGGTTTGCACCGCATCGCGCAACACCGTTTCAGCCCCAACCAGCGCCTCACTGGCCAAGCTCTTGCGCACCTCGGCTTCTTCAATCGCCTCTGTCAGCTCCTCGCGCTTTTCAGCGATCTCAAACGGCACCGCATTGGCCTCTTCCAGCTCGTCTTGCGAGGCCTCCCGGCGTTCGGCCAACTCGGTAATCCGTTTGTCAGCACTGTCCAACCGGTGTTTCCAGCCGCTGATATCCTTAGTCACTTGTTGCGATCGCTTGGTGCGCGCCTCGCCCTCGCGGCGCAGCTCGTCATGGGTTGAGCGATGCGTCAACATGGTGATCCGCGCGGCCTCAACCGCTTGTTTGACATCCTCGACACCACCACGTGCGGTATCCAAATCGCCTAGGTCTTCAAGAGCTTCCTTCGCCTCGGACAAGTGCTCTTGCGCCGCCTCGGCATCCTCGTCGTGGCGCGCCACCGCGATGCCCAGCGTCTCCAGCTTGCCCTCGCCCAGGTTCCGGTTGGCCTCGGCCCGGCTCAACGCCCGTGCACTGTCCGCAACCCGCTGATCGGCAGCGCGGCGGGCCTGCCGAGCATCCTGATCGGCCTGCGCCACTTGCTCCAGCTTACGCACCAACACTTCATGCGCCGCGCGCGCGCCCTCAGCCCGCGCGCCAACCCGTTCCATCTCTTGTTTCAGCGATTCCAGCCGGTTCAGTTGTTCCAACCGCAGCGCTGCCGCACTAGGCGCGTCCTCGGCCCAAGCGCGGAACCCATCCCAACGCCACAAATCCCCTTCGAGTGAGACCAAACGCTGCCCTGGCTGCAGCTGCGCCTGGAGGCGCGGCCCGCTATCGCCGTCAACCAAGCCAATCTGCGCAATGCGCCGCCCCAGCGCCTCGGGGCCTGATACATGCCTCGCCAATGGCAATGTCCCCTCAGGCATCGGTAGATCACGCGAATACGCCGACAAATCCACCCAGCCCGAGGGACCATCAGCCGCCACCAGCGGCATCCGCAGATCATCCGCCAACGCCGCCCCCAGCGCCTTTTCATAGCCCGGCTCTACCTGCAATTCGTCCAGCACCTGACCACCCTCGGCGGTGTCGCGTTCTACCAGTTTGGCCAGCGCCGTGACCTCTGCCCGCAACGCCCCCAACTCGCCTTCAGCCTCGGACCGTTGTGCCCTGGCATCGGATTCACGCGCCTGCGTTTCGCCGCGCATGTCATCCGCTGCCGCCAACGCTTCCTCTGCCAGCTCCGCAGCCTCTCTGGTTTCTTCCTCGGCCTCAACAGCCGCCTCAAACTCAGCTTCTACCCGCGTCAAAGCCACCTTGGCCTCGTCCACCGCCGACCGCGCGCGGTCGCCCTCTCCTGTCGCCCGCATCAAAGCGCGGTTATGGTCTTCAACCAACCGCTGCGCCGATTGATGGCGCGCCGCCAATCGAGCCACATCTTCGGTAAGCTGCGCCAGATGATCCTCATGCCCCTGCAAGATTTTCGAGGCCTCCCGAGACAAATCAGCCGCCTCATTCAACCGCTCGTCCTGTCCTTCACCGGCCTTTGACAGCTCGCGGGCCTCCCACTCCAGCTGTTCAATGGTGTCGCCCGCATCCCGGTTCAGACCACTTTCACGCTCGATATCGCGGCCCAATTGCAAAACCCGGTTGGTCAGCGTCTCAATCGCCTGCCGCGCCTGCGCATCCTGCGCGCTCAACGCATCACGTTGCACAATCAACCGCTGCAGAACCGCCGCCGCAATCGCTTCCTCTTCCCGTAACGGCGGCAACTTACCCTCAGCCTCAAGCCGCTGGTCAGCCGCAATTCGCGCCATCGCCTCAGCCTTCGAGGCCTGTGTCACCCGCGTCCGGTCCACCTCCTCCGCGGCCAGTCGTGCATCATCCGCCTCTCGCCAGCGCCGGTACAGCAACATGCCCTCAGCCTGCCGCAACTGCTCGCCAATATCGCGGTAACGCTGCGCTTGCCGGGCTTGCCGCGCCAACTGCGCCAACTGCGCCGCCATTTGTTCGATCACGTCATCGACCCGCAGCAGGTTAGTTTCCGTGCCCTTCAACTTCAGCTCAGCCTCATGCCGCCGCTGGTACAGGCCTGAGATCCCTGCCGCCTCCTCCAGGATCCGCCGCCGCGCCTTGGGCTTGGCGTTGATCAGCATGGCTATCTGCCCCTGCCCCACCAGCGCCGGGCTATGCGCCCCGGTCGAGGCATCGGCAAACAGCATCTGCACATCCCGCGCCCGCACGTCCTTGGTATTGGCCTTGTAGGCACTGCCGACATCCCGTGTGATTCGCCGCACGATCTCCAGGCTGTCGCTCTCGTTGAACCCGGACGGTGCCAGCCGTTCGGTGTTGTCGATTTGTAGGCTGACCTCGGCAAAGTTGCGCGCGCCACGCGAATGGGCACCGGCAAAGATCACATCCTCCATGCCGCCGCCACGCATCGACTTGGGTCTATTTTCCCCCATCACCCAACGCAACGCTTCCAGCAGATTGGACTTGCCACAGCCATTGGGTCCGACAACACCGGTCAAACCGTCCGAGATTATCAGATCGGTCGGGTCCACAAAACTTTTAAAGCCGGTCAGCCTGAGTTTGGAAAAGCGCAAATTCGCCCCGCAATGATTCCGTTAGACAGAAACCTGAGCGGTTCAAGGTAGTTGTGTCAACGATACAGCCCCATAATCCGGCAAACGCGCCCAGGATCTCTACCATATGTTGCGAAACTCACCCCAAATTCACGATAAGGGCGAGCACTCATATTTTGGGTAAGCCGCAGATCCACTCTCTTTCAGCCAGTCCGCAACATCACCACAGTCGTACCAAGAGGTAACTGCCCCGGGCGCGGCCTCCTGACAATCCAGTATTCCGGTCATCAGGGCCTGATCGCCCAGCACACCTGTCACCTTGCATCCGCTGACTTTTGCCATGGCAAACCCCGCCCGCGCCCGCAGCGGTCCCATTCGTGGCGCATATTGCGGGTTAACGCGAATGGCCTCGGCCAGATTACCCCGAAGGCGAATGTCAAAGACACTGCCGTCAACTTGCAATCGAACCGCCTCAACTCCGCGAAAATGCCGGGTTGAGCTGATGCAACCGGTCAACAGAACCAAGAGCAAGACAACAAGAATAGGCATGGCGAAAATCCTCTCCCCAGCCTCCCTCAACTTGGTTAACAATTCCCTGCCGGCATAACCCTGCTCAGACCTCGCGCAGAACTTCGCCCAATTTTCGCATTCCTTCGTTGATCTCATCCTCGTCGGAGCATGAGAAACTCAGCCGAATACTGTTGCCCCCCGAGCCATCCGCAAAGAACGCGCTGCCCGGCACAAAGGCGACGCCGACGGTTTCTAGCGAGTGCGCCAGCAATTCCGCCCCGTCCACCTCTACTGGCAGCGTCAGCCAAACGAACATGCCACCCTCGGGCCGGGTCCAGCTGACCCCTTCGGGCATATGCGTTTCCAGCGCCGCCAGCATGGCATCCCGTCGCTTGCGATAAGCATTGCGCACAGTGTCGACATGGTCATCAAATATCCGCGAAGCCACATCAAACACAGCCATCTGGTTCAATGTCGCGGTGTGTAGGTCCGCCGCCTGCTTCAACAGCACCAATTGCGAAATCACCGGCTTGGCCGCGACAACCCAGCCCAACCGCAATCCCGGCGACAGAGTCTTGGAGAACGACCCGCAATAGATCGTCCGGCACTCTTCCACTGATCCCTTCCGCGCGATCTCGGTTGCCAAGATGGGCGCCACCGCCTCGCCATCGTAACGCAACGCCTGATAGGCGGCGTCCTCGATCAAGGCACAGCCCAGCTCCTCGGTCAGGTCCAGCAGTGACTCGCGCCCGCGCTGATCCAGCGTTTCTCCCGTTGGGTTGGCAAAATCCGCCGACAGATAGGCCAGCTTGACCTGCCCACCGCCTGCCTCTTGCGCGTAACTGCTGGCTGCACGATTGCCGTTGACGCTCAGTTGATCATAGCGCGGCTCATAAGCGTTGAACGCCGCCAGCGCGCCCAGATAGGTCGGCCAACCCACCAATGCAGTGTCACCCGGTGACAGGAACAGTTTGCCCAGATAATCCAGCGCCTGCTGCGACCCCGAAGTGATCAACACGTTATCGGGCGAACATGGAACACCGATCTTGGCCATCTCACCAACGATCCACTGGCGCAGCGGCAGATAGCCCTCGCTCACCGAATACTGCAGCGACTGCGCTTGGCGTTCCGGGCTCAGCCCCGCAGCAAAGGCCTCGGCAAAAGCTGTGGCCGGAAACAACGCCGGATCGGGAATCCCGCCGGCAAACGAGATCACACCAGGTTGATCCAGCAGCTTCAACAACTCACGAATTTCCGAGGCCTTCATCCGCGATGCGCGACTGGCAAAGATCTGAGGTAGTGACATGCTGGCTCCTATTCCGGCTGACTTGGGTCCGACGCTATTCAGAGCTGATATAAAGTCAATAATGCTGACCTAATATTTCAACCATCGTGATCGCAACCCCGCGGTGCTCCTCTTGCAGGGCACATCCTCACGTGGTCAAATGAACTGACCAATTCAGCCGAGTACCCAAATGCCGTTTCAAAAAGTCCAACCCGAAAAACTCTCAGCATCCGTGGTGCGCCAGATCGAAAAGCTGATCCTGCGTGGCATCCTGACACCGGGCGAACGGTTGCCCTCGGAACGCGAACTGGCCGAGCGCCTGGGCGTCTCCCGCCCCTCGCTGCGCGACGCAATTGCCGAGTTACAGGACCGTGGCCTGCTTGCCGCCCGCGCCGGATCGGGTGTCTTCATCGCGGATGTGCTCGGCTCGGCCTTCTCTCCGGCGCTGATCCAACTGTTTGCCAGCCACCACGAGGCCGTGTTCGACTACCTGTCATTTCGCCGCGATATGGAGGGCTTGGCCGCCGAACGCGCCGCCCGTCTGGGGTCAGATTACGACCTGCAGGTCATTCAGGCCTGTTTCGACAAGATGGAGGCCATCTACGCCCCCGAGCCATCGCCCATGCTGTCGGAAGAAGATGCCGAACTGGACGCCAAATTTCACTCGGCCATCATCGATGCCAGCCACAACGTGGTGATGCTGCACATGATGCGGTCGATGTTCGATCTGCTGCGCGAAGGCGTGTTCTACAATCGCAAGATCATGTTCCACCAACACACCTCGCGCAGGGTTCTGCTGGACCAGCACCGCGCCATCAACGCGGCGCTGCAAGCCCGCGACCCCGCCGCCGCACGCGCCGCAGTCGAGACACATCTGGACTATGTGCAACAAGCGCTGAGTGATCATCAAAAAGCCGAAGCCAACGCCGCCGTCGCGCAACTGCGGCTGCAGCATGAAGCTGAGAAAGGGTAGCCGAACGCGGGATTGCAGATTTCCCTACCCCACAATACTGTCCGTGAATGAAACTCTATGTCATCACAGATATTCACAACGGCCCCTCTCCAGAGCAGTGCTTTTCTACACGCATAGACGGCTCCCACCGCGTGATCAGGCTTGCGTTGAATGAACTATGTGGTCGGCCCGGTCTATCCGGTGAAGCCCTACATCAGCACCTGTTTAGTCACAGCGGCATGGATGTCGTTGTTCGTTCTCTCAAAGAAACCTTGAACGGCGAGTTTGCCGGTTTGGGTTACAGCGCCGGTGGCACAGCCCTTTGGCGCGCTGCTACAACGGGATGTTCTTTCGCCGCCCTTTTCTGCGTGTCCTCTACCCGCCTCCGAGAGGAAGCTTCGATTGCAACACCGAACCATGTGTTTTTTGGAAGCAAAGACCAGGGAAAGCCTTCGTCGCAGTGGCTGGCAAGTGCCCCAGACCAAGTCACAGTATTTGATGAGGTCGGGCACACATATTACCTCCACCCGTCATCCACCGCTGCGCATGAAACCTGCTCCCAAATTTCAGCTGGCATAAAGTCCTCTACCGCAGCGTCTCATTCTGCAAGCTGACCAGCACCTGCATTGCCTGATCACTTTTTTCCGCAGGAACAAAGACATGATCATGGTGATACGCCGCCACCATATTGCAGGGGATGCCGCTCTCACCCAACGCATTGGAAACAGCCGCCGTCAAACCAACGCCCTGCAATGATGAATAGACGTTTAGGGTAATACAGCACATTTTGTCTTCGACACTGATCCCAGCGCCCTCAGCAACGTCTAAGGGCAGGATCAACGATACCCCTTCCTTCTCATTGAAGACAGAGATTGCCGTCTGGGTAAGGTCGCTTGGCACATTGCCATCAGGGATAGTGGCAAACACAAAGCACCCAGGTTGCAGTTCTGGCGTCATTTTGGAAATCATGTCTGACTTGGTTTCTGCAATGTTGCTCATGACTGCGGCCCCTCAAATAACAACCCAAACTATAAGGCCAGTGTAGGGTGTGTGCTTGCACGCACCACCCCCAACAGCAAAAGACCCGAGCCAAGGCCCGGGTCTCTTTAATCTCAACAGACTGAAACGAAGCTTAGTGCAGCTTGGCGTCTACGTCTGTAATCGCCGCGTCGATCAGCTTGTTGGCTTCAGCCGCAGTCATCTGCTTGGCGATCACTTGATCCGCCGCAGCAATGGCGATTGAGATCGCCTGATCACGTACGTCCTTGACCGCAGCAGCCTGAGCCGAGGTGATCTGATCTTCGGCTGCAGCCAGACGGCGGGCAATCGAAGTTTCCAGATCGGCCTTGGCCTGATCCGCCGCCGCAGAGGCATCAAGGCGAGCGGCCGCAACGATGCGATCTGCCTGCTCCTGAACCTCTTTGTGCTTACGCTCATAAGACGCCAGAAGCGTCTGGGCTTCTTCACGCAGGGCACGGGCTTCGTCCAGGTCCGACTGAATACCAGTGGCACGGTTGTCCAGTTGACCACCGAGCAGGCTAGGCACCTTTGCATAAAGCAAGATGCCAACAAACAGCAGGAAACCAAGCAAAACGACAAAGTTTGTGTTGCTCATCGAAAAGAACGGACCCGATGCAGCCAGCGCCGGGCTAGCAACACCAGTGGTCAGGATAAGAGCAAGAATGTTACGCATGGTCTTATCCTTTCAACCGGTCAGAAACTGCAGCTGCAATCGCTTTGGCGTCAGTCTTGCCGCCAAATGCTGCTACAACTTCAGCAGCGGTATCATTGGCAACAGTCTTGATGCTGTCCAACGCGCCCGCTTTGATTTCAGCGATCGCCTTCTCAGATTCCGCTGCCTTGGCTGAGATTTCTACATCCGCCTTGGCAATGGCTTCGTCCAACCCGACCTGAATTTCAGCGCGGGTTTCAGCAACGATACGCTGTGCCTCGGCACGGGCATCCGCCAGCGCCTTGTTGTATACGTTTTCAGCCTCAACCGCTTTGGCTTTGAGTTCCTCAGCCGCCGCGATGTCATTGGTGATCGTACCCTGACGCTCAGCCAGAACTGCCGCAATACGAGGCAGCGCAACGCGCGACAGGATCAGATAGATCGCGACAAGCGCGACCGCGAGCCAGAAAATCTGGTTCGAAAAAGTAGTAAAGTCCAGCTGCGGCATTCCCGGAGCGGACCCATGTGCGGCCTCGGCAGCACCATGTGCGACCTCAGCGGCGTCGTGCGTCTCAGTTGCCATGTCGTCCTCCAAAGGAACTTGCCGTTACATCGGGCAGTGTGATGATCACACTGCCCGACCGTAAGGATTTAGGTTCCGAAGGTTCTTAGACAGCAAACATCAGCAGCAGAGCGACCAGGAACGAGAAAATGCCCAGGGCTTCTGCAAAGGCGATGCCGATGAACAGAGTAGCAGTTTGGCCAGCAGCAGCTGACGGGTTGCGCAGTGCGCCTGCCAGGAAGTTACCAGCTACGTGGCCAACACCGATTGCGGCTGCGCCGGAACCAATTGCTGCCAGGCCTGCGCCGATGAACTGTCCCATTTCTGCGATATTACCTTCCATGAGTATTCTCCTTACGATGGAATGATTTGATTAGGATTGGATGAGTCTGACGACCCAGCCGGTAAACTTTTAGATCCTGCCTTAGTGGCTCGGGTGCAATGCATCCTTCAGGTACACACAAGTCAGGATGGTAAAGACATAGGCCTGGATAAAGGCCACCAGGACCTCCAGGGCGTAGACTGCAGTGATCGCAAAGATCGGCAGCATGCTGAACAGACCCAGCGCGCCAGCAAAACCGGCGAACACTTTCAGAACTGCGTGGCCCGCCATGATGTTGCCGCCCAAACGAATGGAGTGGCTCACGGGGCGCACAAAGTACGAGATCAGCTCGATGATGGCCAGGATTGGACGCAGCGCCATTGGCGCGCTGGAGACCCAGAACAGACCCAAAAAGGCAGTGCCATTTTTGACAAAGCCCAGAATGGTCACAGTCAGGAACACCAACATCGCCAGAACTGCGGTCACTGCGATGTGCGACGTGGTTGCAAAGCTCATCGGCAACAGGCCCAGAGCGTTGGACATCACGATGAACATGAACAGGGTCATGATATAAGGGAAGAACTTGACGCCGTCTTTGCCGGCAACGTCTTCGACCATTTTGTAAACAAAGCCATAGGCCAGCTCGGCGATCGACTGACCACGCGATGGCACGATAGCGCGGCGCGACGAGCCCAGAACCATCAACGCAAACACCGCCGCAACAGCCAGAAGCAGCCACAGGGTTACATTTGTTGGGGTATACCAGGAAATCTCACCGTGACCGAACAGTGGCTGTACGATGAACTGATCCATTGGGTGAATGGCAAGCTCGGCAGTCTCAGGTGCAAACAGCAGACCGGATAACAGAGCCAGTGCCACCATTGCGAAAAAGAAAATCTTGCCCATCAGTCTGTGTCTCCTGTCGCCGGGGGTTGATCCCGGTCTTTCGCATTTTTTTTGGCCTCGTCGGCCAGTGTCTTTTCCTGGATTTCCTGCGCGCTGCGAAGCATCGTCTTCACCCCGGCCGCAAGACCCAGCATTATAAACAGCACCATAAAGATCGGGAGTGTCCCGAACAGGCGATCCAGCCCATATCCGATGCCAAAACCGATCCCAAGACCGGCTACCAATTCTATCACCATCCGCCAGGCCATATTGGCCATCGAGTAGTGTTCATCCGCGCGCGGCTTGGGCGCTTGTGCCTTACGCGCCGCTGAGAGGCGATCCTCGAGCTGCGCCATGCGCTGCTTTTGATCGTCATCTGTCACGGCGTCATCCTCACGCGAATTCTTAGGGTGGTGCTAAGGGCCTAGGGACGCAGAGTCAATTATTCAATTGCAAGCGCATCGTTTCCATCAAGCCGTTGTTATATTGAGTATTTTCTGCAAAAAGAAACACAGCACAAAGGACTGGTCCGTGTTTGATGGCAGCCCAGTCTGATGAAACACATATTCAACCAATGAGTTGATCTTGCTTTTTGGCCGTTCCCGGTCGCATCGCGCGCACAATCCGACCATCGATCAACAGCAAGCCCATCATGATCGCCACCATGCCGATCAAGTGTTCAAACAGCAGCCGCTCCCCCAAAACCCAGGCTCCAAGGATCAGCGCTGAAATCGGAGCGATAAATGTGACCATGGTGATATTGGTCGGTCCAACCTTCGGCAGCACCCAGTAAAAGACGATGAAGGCCGCTGAGGTCAGAATAAATCCGATCACCGCCAGCGACGCCCAGGTTTCCCCCCGTGTGATCACCGGAATGCCTTCGGCCCATAGTGCCAGCGGAGTGATCGCAAGCGTCGCCCCTGTCAGAGCCAGCGCAACCAGTACCACCGCTTCCATATCGCGAAAGGCACGTGCCAGATTGACCGAGAACGCGTAACAAATGGGCGCGCAGAGTGTCAGCAGCACCGCCCAGAGTTCCGATGTCTGCCCTGATTGCAGGACTGGAAGGGACAGAACCACAATGCCGCCGATCCCGCAGAGCACACCAAGTGACTTGAGGATCGTGGCGCGTTCTCCGCCGGGCCAGAAATGTGAAACGACAACAGCGAATGCTGGGGTGATGGCATTGATAATCCCTGCAACGCCGCTCGCAATATGCTGCTGGCCCAGCGCGTAGAAGGCAAAAGGCGCGGCGTAGCTCAGCACACCAAAGCCAAGCAATACCACCGCGCGGCGCACAGTTAGTTTCACCGGTTTGCGAGAAGCCAGCACATATATCCAGCAGCCCAGCGCACCTAGGCCGACCCGCCCCATGGACACCGACAATGGCCCCAACTCACGCAGCAAAATGGCGTTGAACATGAACGACATGCCCCAGCCAATGCCCAGCACAAAGATAACTGCCCAATACTTCAGTGCCATTTCACCCGCCTCCTGCTGGAACATGCCCTTTGAGCATCCGCCATCGGGATTGTCGATCCAGAACTTGCGGTTTAGAGGTATCCGTATGAGCGATCCCCTTGATACCGTCTTTGCCGCATTGGCTGATCCCACCCGCAGGGCGATCCTGACCATGTTGTTGGAAGACGACATGGCGGTGACTGACGTGGCCGAACCCTTTGAAATTTCGCTAGCGGCGATCTCCAAACACCTGATGATCCTCAGCCGGGCCGGGCTGATTGCGCAGGAAAAACGAGGTCGGGTGAAATGGTGCAAATTGCAGCCCGACGCCATGCGCAGCACCTCGGTGTGGATGCAGGGGTTTGGGCAGTTTGAGCCGATTCACCTCGACGCGTTTGAACGGTTCCTGGCCTCTGAGCTGAGTGATACCAAGGTCGACTAACCACCACAGTGGCCGCGTGACCCGGAAAATTCGAATTTTCCGAAGCGGACTTTTCAAAAAGTCCGGATTAGCCCGTCCTCGTCACCCTGTGACCCGCACCGGCTTGGCATCATCTTTCAGCAGCATCAGCAAAGCGATCACCGTCAGGCCAATACCCACCAGCATCAGTCCTGCTGGAACCGGACGACCCAAGGCGATCTCCCAGATGATCACCCAGCTTGGTGTCAGATAGGTATAGGCCATCACCTTGGCCGAGGGCAGGTGCAACGCGGCAAACTGCAAAAGCACAAAAGTGGTGGCGCTGGCAAAAATGGCCAGGTAGCCAAGCCCGATCCAGACAATCACCGGCAATTGCAGCCAGTTGGTGGCGCGAATGTCAGCCCAGCCAAACACCAACAGGATTGCCGTTCCTGCCACTAACATACCAAAAGTAAAGACCACCGCCGGCTCGCCACGATTCAGCTTGCGCACCAGCGGGGTATAGACGGCATGTGCCACGCAACCCCAGAAATAGATGCTCTCACCCGGGCCGAACTGAAATGCCTTGAGCGTCGCCCAATCGGCACCAAAAATCACCCACAGAGCTCCGGCTCCGCCGATGGCCAGCGCCAGCGCCATACGCGGCGTGGTGACCTGACGAAGTAGAAACCAACCCGCAATAGCGCTGAGCACCGGGGTCAGGGTAAACACCGCGGCGGCGCTGACCGGCGCGGCAGTCTTCAGCCCATAGAACATCAGTACAAAATAGCCCGCGAACAGTCCGCCCAACAGCACAAATCGCCACGGCGCGCGGAACTGCTGTGGGCGCAATCCGTGGGTGGCCATGGCAACCGTGCCGATGACCACTGCCGCAATGACAAAACGGGCCGCGTTCAGTGCCATTGGCGTAATCTGATTGGCGATCAATGAGCCTAGTGAAAACGATCCCGCCACCAGTGCCGAAAACGCCAACATCGCCAGATGCCCGCGCATCGCATTGCTCATTTACACCATTCCTTGGCGCGCTCTTTCAGGAAGGTCAAAAAGGTTTGCACTTTGGTTGTGCGGTGCAAGTCCACATGGGTCACCAGCCACAAACGGCCCTCCCACTCGGGCTGCGGCTCCATCATCTGCACCAAATTTCCAGAGCGGTTGGCCTCCCAGACTGAAATAAAGCCAATCCCGGCACCAGCCTGAACAGCTTCTTGCATGCTGATATTATTGCTACACCGGAACGTAATGGCGTCAGCAGGGACAAGGTTCTTCAGCCAGCGATAGAATGGCGCCCTGCTGTGTTCATCATCGGTGCTGACAAACCGATGATTGCCGAAATCCTCTGGCCCCTTCAAAGGCCCATGCTGATCCACGTAACTCTGGCTGGCATACAGGCCGATTTTCTGCGGCAAGAAGGGCTGCACCACATTATCAGGCTGATCCGGTGCTGATCCGGCACGGATGGCGACATGCGCCTCTCCGTATTCCAAGCGGAACAACCGGTCTCCCGTCAGATAGCGCAAGATCAATCCGGGATGAAGGTCCTGAAATTCGGTCAGCACAGGAACCAGCATAGGGGCCAGACTGGCCAGTGATGTCACCACCAGCTCTCCCGACACGTCGTCGCCCTGCCCCTTGAGCCGCCCAACCAGCTGGCTGAACTGGTCATCCGTGGCCTGCGCCACACGCAGCAAGTCAGCGCCAGCTTCGGTGGCGGTATAACCCCGGGCATGGCGTTGGAATAATTTTACACCCAACCGCGCCTCGATGGCATCAATATGCCGGATCACGGTGGCATGGTGCACGCCCAGCACCTCGGCGGCTCCGCTGACGGTACCCATGCGTGCCACCTGATAAGCGGTTCGAACCTCGTCCCAGTTCTCCATGTGTCACTCCCGGATTGTCGCGCCGATCTGCGCATTTTTGCACAGTTGATGTGAGTTGTCGGCGATTGCGTTCAAAATTGCAAGGACCCAAGTATTACTCCAGTAACGCAAACACAGGATCCGTAGAAATGACCCAGACCGTTCTCCACATTGACGCCTCCGCCCGCACCAATGGTTCCACCTCCCGCGATCTCACCGCGAAAATCGTCGCGCGCCTGAACGCCGACACGGTGATCCGCCGTGACCTGACCAGCGCCCTACCGCAGCTCACCGAAGACTGGATCGGTGCCAACTTCACCCCAGCCGATGACCGCGACGCGGTGCAGCGCGATTTGCTGGCCCTGTCCGACCAACTGGTAGACGAGGCAATCGCCGCAGACACCCTGGTGATTGGCGTACCGATCTACAACTTCGCAGTTCCCGCCAGTCTCAAGGCCTGGATTGATCTGATGGCCCGGGTTGGCCGGACTTTTGCCTATTCAGAAACCGGCCCCGAAGGCCTGCTCAAGGGCAAGCGCGCCATCATCGCTGTAGCTTCGGGTGGCACCCAAGTAGGATCAGACATCGATTTTGCCACCGACTATCTGCGCCATATGCTTGGCTTCTTTGGCATCACGGATGTGCAGTTTGTCGCTGCCGACGCTTTGATGGCTGATGCTGACGCCGCAATGGCACGCGCCAACAGCGCGATCGAGGCTCTGGCCGCCTAAACCTACACCGCCGCCGACCTATCCAAAGTCGGCGGCAATCTCCCTCTTGCACCAGATCCTCCCATGCCCCACCCTTGCGGCTCTACACCTGCAGGCAGAGGTCACTCGATGAAGAAAATTGGCATTCTTGGCGGCGTCGGCTGGGCCTCAACCGTGGACTATTACCGCGCAATCGCCAAAGGATCCGGTGCCTTCTTTGCCGCCCAAGGCGCAGTATCTCCGCTGCCGGTTCCACCAATGACCATCGAATCCGTCACTCAATCCCACACCCGCAGCCTGCGCGGCACGCCCGGCGACGAGGCCAGCTGGGCCGCCTTCGACGCGGTATTCCGCGATGCCATGCTAACACTCGAGTCAGCAGGCTGTGACTTTGCCCTGATGGCCAGCAACACGCCGCACACCCGCCTGCATTCCATCCGTCAGGGTGTGACAATCCCGATCATCAACATCCTGGACGAGGCCGCCAAGGCCACAGCCGCCACTGGTGCAACCGCAGCCCTGGTGCTGGGCACAACCGTCACCATGCAGGCCAGCAATTACGCCGAGGCTCTGGCCAGCCAAGGCGTTGCGGCAAACAACCAACTGGCGACCTCTGAGATCGCCGAAATGCAGGCGATGATAGACGAGGATTTCTATTCCGGAGGTTCAGACCACGCCCGCGAGCGGTTTCTAACCTTCTGCCGACGCCATGCCGCCCCCGACACCGCCATTCTGCTGGCCTGCACAGAACTGCCCCTCGCCTTTCCCGATCACCTGGACGACGTCAGTTTCCAGGCCGAGGGCTTTTTGTTCGTCAATCCATCAGCCGCACATGTGGCGGCGGCGCTTAAGTTGGCACTGAGCGACGGAAAACCTGC
This sequence comes from Rhodobacterales bacterium 56_14_T64, assembly GCA_002162795.1. Lineage (GTDB taxonomy): Bacteria > Pseudomonadota > Alphaproteobacteria > Rhodobacterales > Rhodobacteraceae > Parasedimentitalea. Next base: position 8,567 of record MAAY01000042.1, on the reverse strand, counting down.
TTGAGTCAGACCCGTTGCCAAGGCACCGCGCGCGCACTTTACCCAGAGTTTCCGATTACCTGTCAGAGTGTCGCCCAATCGCGATTACCGCCGGGCCTGACACTCCTGGCACTGAAACAGGGCCTCCGTTGTACCGGGGGCGCTATTGGGATGCATCTACGCACGGGGGATAAAATCCCCGGCCATCTTCGCCTTGGCGACGTCGCCACTAGTAATCAAATTGGCAATTGAAACAGCCAGACAGCATCACAAATGGATCTCAACCGTCACGGCAAACGCTTTGACGGGCAAAAATGCTGCGTCAGACCCAGGTGACCGCACAGCTTATGCGTTCAAAAAAAGCCAGCAAATCGGCACGCTTCAGCCCTACAGTCCGGGTGTTTATAAGCGGATGCATATAGATCACATCTGCTTGTTGCGCGGCGCCGTCCATAAAGAACTGCACCTCGTTCTGCACCCCATTGATCATCGCCAGCGGCGTCACCGCGCCGGGGAAAATGCCAAGATGCTGCATCAGCCGGTCAGGTGAGCCAAACGACAGTTTACCCACGCCCAGTTCAGCCCCCAGCTCTTTGAGGTCGATCTTGCGATCCTGTTCCAACGTCACCAGATAATTGCGCTTCTTCTTGTCGCGTAAGTAAAGGTTCTTGACCCGCAACGCATTTTCACCCGGCACCTCAATGACGCCCTCAACCTGCTTGGCCTCTTCGACCGTGCGCAGCGCCACATGTTCATGCAGCACATAGCCCAGCCCCCAGCCGTCCAGCTGCGCCAGCAGCGCATCCGACGAAACAGGCATGCTGTCCAGATCCAAAGGTGAGTTGTCCATAAGCGGTCAGTCCGTCGTCTTGCTATTAGGTCGGCGCAGATCACGCTGAATGACGGTGAATTGCAAGAGGCAGATATGATCAGCGCCCGACCATCATTGTCGGGCACTGACATGGATACACTTATCGGCGCGTCTCAGGCGTCGGCGAAATCCGCCCGCTTCGCTTCTTGATAATGATCGAAGTCGGCACTAAACCAACCAGTCCCGCGCGACACACTGGCCAGTGAACTGCACAGGTCGTCCTGCACCGCCATTGGCAACAGCGTCTCAAACACATCCCAGCCAGCCGCATCCGGGTTGTTTTCAAACCCCAGGATCTGCCCCTTCATACCACTAATCACCGGCACCAGCCCGCCAGTGAAGACGGTCGGCACATGAATATGCACCCGCATGATCGGCTGCAGCAGCACAGGCCCGGCCTCGCGCAGCGCTTCGCGCACTGCATTCTTGCCCGCCGTGCGAAAGGCAAAGTCCGAACTGTCCACCGAGTGGTGTTTGCCGTCTTTCAGGATCACACAGAGATCATCCACTGGGTGACCGTTCAGCCCCTCCATCAACGCATCGCGGGCGCCCGCCTCGACCGAGGGGATATAGTTCTTGGGCACCGCACCGCCCTTGATGTGCTCCTCGAATCGAAAACCACTGCCGCGCGGCTCGGGGCGCAGCTCGATCTTGATGTCTGCAAACTGTCCAGACCCGCCGGATTGCTTGCGGTGACGATGTTGGACTTCGACCGACCGCGTGATCGTTTCCCGCAGCGACGGCGGCACCTGCGCCTCTTCGACCTCGATGCCAAATCCCTGTCGCAACACTGCCAACACTCGGCGCATGTGCAGCGGTCCCTGCACGTTCAGCACAGTAAGACCGGTCTGCGCGTGTTGCTCGACCACCAGCGCCGGGTCAATCTCACCCAGCCGTTCCAGCGCCACCGATAGCCGCACATCATCGCGGTCCCGCACTGGCGTCACCACCCGACGAAAGGTTGACGGATGCGGCTGCGCCCAATTCGGTAACTTAGCACTGCCATCGCGCAGATAGGCATAGCCCATATTCAGATGAGGTGATTTCACCGCCTGCCCCAGATCCCCCGAAACCAATCCCGACCCGTTGGAATTGGCCCCGAATCCAGTCAACGAGCCCAAAGCTGCGCCACCCACAGAAGCACCATTGCCCATCGAACCATCCATTGCCCGCACTGTCACCGTCTTACCCAGATGCTTGACCAGATCGGCCAGACAGCCAACTGCAACCACGTCGCCACCCTTTTTCGACTTGGCTGACAATCTCTCCAACGTCACCCCGACATCCGGTGCCTCATGCCGCAGCGACTTCATCAACCGCATGACACCGTTGCAATGACTGGCCGAGCCCAACAAAACCGGCAGCAGGTCGTTATGCTGCAACACCTTGGTGGCAACATCATAAACCTCCGCCGTCAGAACCTGATGATCTTCGATCAATTCTTCCATCAGATGATCATCATAATCCGCCAGCGCCTCTAGCATCTCGCCGCGCGCCTCTTGTTCACGGCTCATCATGTCGCCGGGCAGTTTGACTAAGGCCGAGGGCCTGCCCTCGTTGTATTTCCAGGCCCGTTCCGAGATCAGGTCAACTGACCCCACAACCTCGCCGCCCTGACGCATTGGTACCTGCCGCAGCACCAGATTATGGCGGCAATAGGTTTGCAAAGATTCGACGATCCGCGCCACCCTGTGCGGCGCAACATCCATCCGATTGACAAAAAGAAAGGCGGGGATGCCCGCCTCCTCGATCAGCCTGATATACGGTGCGCTCAGCACCGCCGCCTCGGCATCTGCCGGGACCACCAGCACCGCCGCATCGCTGGCCGCCAAGGCAGGCCCCGCCTGCGCCAGATTTTCCGGGCCACCGGCGATATCAATCGCGGCCCAGTCTTCGTTCATAAACTGAAACGGCTGCAAAGCCGCCACATGCGCCACCTCGCGGCGCTTGCCGGCCGCGCCCTCCAGCGCGGCCATAGCTGCCGCAAGTGTCGATTTACCCGACTGCGACGGCCCCAAAATTGTAAATACTCTCATACTGCCATCCCTCCACGGCGTCCAAATAGGCTGCACGAATGGAAAGCGCGGACTGTATCAGCCGCGTTGACTGTCTGAATATGAGCTCTGCCTCAGTCCGTTAACTAGCCTGACAACCCTCAGCTTCGAGCGCCCAGACAGAAACGGTACATCCACAAGTCTTTGCCAAGGGTGCGATTCCGTCAAGTGGCAATTCCCGCCTGGCCACTATGCCGCGCGATCGCCTGCCCGTGGGATGGCGATCCAACCCTATTGTCGGCCACTTTATGCCGGCAACGTCCGTACAAGATCAATTTGAGGCGCTACACTCACCAAATCACCAGCCCGCCGGAACGGACAGGCGATCGCGCGGCGGCCTGCGGCCTTGTTCCGCGCGTTATGAAAGCTGCTTGGCAGCGACCCATTTCTACTTTCTCCGTCCAAGTCGTGAATACCAACTGTGGGTACGTTCCCGCCATTCGCCACTTCTAAACGAACGTCCGGTTTTGCTAAACAAAGCTAATTTCAGGTGCCGTTACTTTACTGATCACTTCGCCAGTATTTACAGCCTCGTAGATTGATCTAGGCGGGCGAGCAGCTTCATCAACGCTACGGCAAACCCAGCTTCTGACTTCCAGAGTTTTCAATGACTGCGATAAAGCTCGATCTGTAATTGTCGGCAATTTTCGCTTGATATCATTGAAGTGACTTGGTGAGTGAAGCGACGACAGCACCGGTAATGTCCATGACCGACGGAGCAATTTTTGATCTTCATCAGCGGAAACATTTTGAATTTTGCTGGCAATTGCAGCGGCAGTAATTCCGAGCGGTGTGAGCCGGAACTCTGGACGCAGTGGATGACCGTAACCGGGGTTTCGTTCTATCAACCCCATCGTGATCAGATGATCCATGCTTTGTGCGAAAGCCGTCCGACTCGCGCCAGTTGCCACCAACAAAGGTGCCTGTCGTCCGGCGATACCTGCGTGCAGGTTTGATAGTATGGGTAACGCCCAAGCTCTTGAGGTGATGTTGACAAAGGACTCAATGTACATAAAGTATAGTTAATATATTTTTGTACAAAAGGAAAGACTATGTCTCTTATTTCGCTCAATGAAACCATAACCATTTCTCTGTCCGTCAAGGATCGTCACGTAAGTGCCAAATGGTACGGCAGTATGCTGGGGTTTGAGACCATCTACCATGCAGACGACGCAGGATGGTCAGAACTTCAGACGAATACACCCGGAGTAACAATCGGCCTTGGTGAGCATACCAAGCCCGCACCGGGCAACTGCGTACCCGTTTTTGGGACTACTGATTTGGCCTCCGCGAGGCAGAAATTGGAGCTAGCCAAAGTTAAATTTGGCGGAGAAACTGATGTAGTCGAAGGTATGGTCAAAACAGCAACTTTTTATGATCCTGACGGCAACGCTCTCATGCTCGCAGAAGATTTGACGGGCGAATCATGATTAGTCACACCGAATGAGCAGTATGAACTCAACACAGGAACGGTTATCCTAACCCCGCATCATGAAAGTCGCCCGCAACACACCCCAGCAACTGATCCTCGCCAACAAGCCGTGGCTGATCGGCTGCGCGCTGGCGGCCTTCATCGTGCTGTTTGTCGGCGCCGGCCTGATGGTCGCAACCGAGGAACCCCTGCCCGGCTTCTTGTTTGCGCTCTTTGGCGGCGGAATTGGCGCGGCCTGTTTTGTTGCCTTTGTCCGTCGTGTCCAGGTGATCTTTGATCGGGACAGCAACCTGATCTCTATCCGCACCCGCTCAGTCTACGCCTATACTCAGGACACCTACCCGCTGCCCCAGTTGCGCAAGGCGGTGCTGGAAACGGCGATCTCGTCGGCAAACAACGGCAACGCCTCGACCATGTACCGCCCCAGTCTCGACATTGGCGGCACCCTGCATCCCATGGTCACCAGCTATACCAGCACCGGCGGCCCGGCCCGGCTGGTCAACGCCATAAACAAGTGGCATCAGACCGCCCCGCTTGACTCCGCCCCGGATCAGGCGTAACGCCTCCCCCAACATCCGGGAGAACTGTAATCTTCCGGTCCCTGCATGAGCCAGGGATCGCCCCCCACCAGCGTGTTACGCCCGTGGGGGCAATTGTGTATGGACCCGGCTCTCCCCACATAGGGCAGGCCAAGACAGTAACGGCAAAGGAGGCTGAGAGGCATGTTTGAAAATCTATCCGAACGCCTATCCGGTGTCTTTGACCGGCTGACCAAACAGGGCGCGCTAAGCGACGAAGACGTCAAAACCGCCCTGCGCGAAGTCCGTGTTGCCCTGCTAGAGGCCGATGTCTCGCTGCCGGTTGCGCGTGAATTCATCAAAAAGGTCCAAGATCAGGCCACCGGCCAGGCCGTCACCAAATCGGTCACTCCGGGCCAGCAGGTCGTCAAGATTGTGCACGACGCGCTGATCTCGACTCTGCAAGGCGACGGCGATCCCGGTGCGCTGAAAATCGACAACCCACCTGCCCCCATCCTGATGGTTGGTCTGCAGGGCTCGGGTAAGACCACCACCTCTGGTAAGCTGGCCAAACGTTTGAAGGAACGTGAGGGCAAGCGAGTGCTGATGGCCTCGCTTGACGTCTATCGCCCGGCAGCGATGGAGCAGTTGGCGGTTCTGGGTAAGCAGCTTGACGTTGACACCCTGCCCATCGTGGCTGGTCAGAAGCCGGTCGATATCGCCAAACGCGCCAAACAGCAGGCGTTGTTGGGCGGCTATGATGTCTACATCCTCGACACTGCCGGCCGTCTGCACATCGACGAAATCCTGATGCAGGAAGTCGAAGACGTCCGCAACGCCGTCACCCCGCGCGAAACGCTGCTGGTGGTGGATGGTCTCACCGGTCAGGTCGCCGTCGAGGTTGCACAGGAATTTGACGACAAGATCGGCGTCACCGGCGTCGTGCTGACCCGGATGGACGGCGATGGTCGCGGCGGTGCTGCCCTGTCGATGCGCGCTGTCACCGGCAAGCCAATCCGCTTTGTCGGCATGGGCGAAAAGCTCGACGCGCTGGAGACATTCGAGCCCGAGCGTATCGCCGGCCGTATCCTTGGCATGGGCGACATCGTAGCGCTGGTTGAAAAGGCCCAGGAAACCATCGAGGCCGAACAGGCCGAGCGCATGATGAAGCGCATGATGAAGGGTCAGTTCAACATGAACGACCTGCGCACCCAACTGGAACAGATGCAACAGATGGGCGGCATGGAAGGCATGATGTCGATGATGCCCGGCATGGGCAAAATGGCCAAGCAGGTGCAGGAATCCGGCTTTGACGACAAAGCTCTGAAACGCCAGATCGCACTGATCCAGTCGATGACCAAGAAAGAACGCGCCAACCCCAAGCTGCTGCAGGCCAACCGTAAAAAGCGGATCGCCAAGGGTGCTGGCATGGAGGTCGCGGACCTGAACAAACTTCTGAAGATGCACCGCCAGATGGGCGACATGATGAAGAAGATGGGCAAAATGGGCAAAGGTGGCATGCTCAAGCAAGCCATGAAGGGCATGATGGGCAAAGGCGGCGGCATGCCCGGCGCTGGCGACATGGGTGGCATGGATCAGGCCGCTTTGGAAGCAGCTGCCAAGCAGATGGGCGGCAAGCTGCCCGGTCTGGGCGGCGGCATGGGCCTGCCCCCGGGCCTGAGCGGGTTTGGTAAAAAGAAATGATCACCTGCACGCTGACATATGAAATTGACCCCAATCAGGTCGACGCTTTTGAAGCGTACGGCCGGGTTTGGATTGGGTTGGTCAATCGTTTCGGTGGCACCCATCACGGCTACTGGCTGCCTCATGAGGGCGCCAACGATATCGCTTATGCGATGTTCTCATTCCCGTCGCTAGCCACCTACGAGGCCTATCGTATTGCCTCGATGGATGATGCTGACTGCCAAAAAGCCTTTGCTTTTGCGCAGCGCACAGGTTGCATTCGCCGCTATGACCGCAGCTTTACCCGTCCGGTGCTGGACGCTGCCCCCATTGAAACGCTCGAGGATCTGGCCTGATGCAGATCCCCACAATATCGACCCCACGCCTGACGCTGCGTGCGCCCGAAGCCGGTGATTTCCCGGACTTCGCAGCGTTCTTTGCGTCTGAGCGGTCGAAATTTGTGGGCGGCCCGGCCACGGCCGAGCAAAGCTGGCGCATGCTGGCAACCGAGCTGGGCCACTGGCCGTTGCGCGGCTATGGCCGCTGGGCTGTGGAAGAAACCGCGACCGGAAAACTGGCCGGGATCATTGGTCTCTGGAACCCTGAAGGCTGGCCCGAGGCCGAGCTGGGCTGGGACCTGATGAACGGGTTCGAGGGCAAGGGTTATGCAACCGAGGCTGCACTGGCCGCGCGCGAATATGCCTATGACACTCTAGGCTGGACCACCACCATCAGCCTTGTTGCGCCTGCCAACGACGGCTCGCGCAGTGTCGCCAAGCGTATGGGCGCCACTTATGAAGGCCTGTTCGAGCACGAGCGCCATGGAACGCTGGAAGTGTGGCGTCACCCCTCGCCCGAAGATCTGTCTGCTGGTGGACTGGAGGCCTACGCATGAGCCTGCAAAACATCCCCACAATCGAAACTGCACGTCTGGTCCTGCGCGGCCCCGAGGCCGAGGATTACCCGAATTTCAAGGCAACCTTCAGCTCGTACCGTGCCCGCTTCATGGGCGGCCCGCTGAACACCTATGAAACCTGGATGCTCTACGCCGCCGAAATCGGCCACTGGCAGATCCACGGCTTTGGCATGTGGATGATCCACGACCGGGTGACCGACGAAACTTACGGCATGGCCGGTGGCTGGATGCCTGCGGGTTGGCCGGAAAAGGAAATCGCTTGGATCATCTGGCCTGATGCGGCTGGACGTGGCTACGCGCTGGAAGCAACCCATGCCGCGCGTAATTACTTCTACAGCCAGCAAGGCTGGGACGGCGCGGTCAGCTATATCGATCCCAAAAACCTCGACTCGATCCGCCTGGCGGAACGTCTTGGGGCGACCAAGGATAAAGACGCCAAGACCATTGACGGCAACGACGCGGTTTACCGCCATCCCACAGCTGATGCGCTTGCGGGCAGCCAAATCGCGCATGGCATCGAGATGGAAATCAGCCACTACGCCGACCCGCTGTTCAAACCAAAAGGATGGGCCATTGACTGACAACGTGACACGCGCCGCGGAGATCCTGAAAGGGCACCGCGAGAGCATCGACCGTCTGGATGCGATCCTCGTTTATACTCTGGGCGAGCGGTTCAAGCACACTCAGGCCGTTGGTAAGCTCAAGGCCGAACATGACTTGCCGCCCTCCGACCCGGCGCGCGAGGCCAAACAGATTGCCCGTCTCGAAGATCTGGCCCGTGAGGCCGATCTCGACCCCGACTTCGCCAAGAATTTCCTGAACTTCATCATCACCGAGGTGATCCATCACCACAAGAAGTTCACGCAATAACCAACGTAGGGTGTGTGCTTGCACGCACCGCACCAAAACAACCAAGAAAGCCGGTGGGCCCGCCCATCGACCAGCCACTTATAAGGAGAAACTCTCATGGCTATGAAAATTCGTCTCGCCCGCGGCGGTTCCAAAAAGCGCCCCTTCTATCGCGTCGTTGCTGCTGACAGCCGCATGCCTCGCGATGGTCGCTTCATCGAAAAGCTGGGCACATACAACCCACTGCTGCCGAAAGACAGCGAAG
>MAAY01000009.1:10939-24881 GCA_002162795.1 Rhodobacterales bacterium 56_14_T64 | reverse complement strand
CTGACGGTGCGCCAGTGGATGACAGCACATTGTCGGTGAACCCGGCCAACTATCTGGAAAAACACCTGCGCGATGTGATTGCCATGGTGGAAAAGAAGAAGATTGTTGAATTGCTGGCGATTGGCATCGGCCATGACGTGACCCGCTATTACGACCGGGCTGTTACCATTACCGATGTCGAGCAGCTGGCCGGTGCGATGACCGAACAACTGGCCTCGCTATTTGACTCAGATCCTCGGGCGCGGGCGCGGGTGATGGGGATCAAGAGGGCCAGCTAGCGCCGCCCTTTGCCTCTGGCAGAGGTATTTGGAACAAGAAGAACAACTGGCGCGTCATAGGAGGGCGCGCCTTTTGGCTTAGGCCGGTATTGGAGGACCCTGCATGTATCAGACATTTGATGTGACGTCGCGCCCGGAACAGGGTCCACCACGCCTGCAAGCTTTGCGAACTGAGATCTCTGGCGAGGGGCTGGACGGGTTTTTGGTGCCGCGCGCGGATGCGCATCAGGGGGAATATGTAGCGCTTTGCGATGAACGGCTAAGCTGGGTGACCGGATTTACCGGGTCTGCCGGGTTCTGCGCTGTTCTGGCGGATGTTGCTGGCGTTTTCATTGATGGCCGGTACCGTACGCAGGTGAAACGGCAGGTTGCGGATGAATTCACCCCGGTGCCCTGGCCTGAGGTCACACTTGCGAACTGGCTGAAAGAGCAGCTGCCAAATGGGGGCAAGGTTGGCTTTGATCCATGGCTGCATGCTGCGGGGCAAATTACTTCATTGCTGGCGAGCCTGCAGGGAAGTGACATTGAGCTGGTTCAGGTCGATAACTTAGTGGATCGAATTTGGGCAGACCGACCTGCTGCGCCGCTGCAGCCAGTGACGGCCCATGCGCTTGAGTTTGCGGGCGAAAGTGCCAGCGACAAATGCAAGCGACTGGCAGAAGATCTGCGAAAGGCCAGTCAAGCCGCAGCGGTGATCACTCTGCCGGATTCGATCATGTGGTTGCTTAACATCCGGGGCGCCGACATCCCGCGCAACCCGGTGGCACAAGGCTTCGCGATCTTGCATGACGACGCGCGGGTTGATCTGTTCATGGCTGAGGAAAAGCTGGTCGGTTTGGCAGATCATTTGGGCGCGGCGGTGACCATACGCCGACCTGAGAGTTTCCGCACTGCGGTTGCTGCCCTTAACGGTGCGGTAGCAGTGGACTATGTGACGGTTCCGCAAGTCTTGGCTGATGCGTTGGGCGAACGGCTGGTGAAAACTGGCGATCCCTGCGCCCTGCCCAAGGCGCGAAAGAATTCTGCCGAAGTAGAAGGCAGCGCGGCGGCGCATCTGCGCGATGGCGCGGCGGTGGTCGAGCTGCTGTGCTGGCTGGATGCACAGCCCATTGGCAGCCTGACCGAGATTGACGTCGTCAAAAATCTGGAGACCCTGCGTCGTCAGGATACGGCCCTGCGCGATATCAGTTTTGAGACCATCGCTGGCACCGGTGAAAACGGCGCCGTCATGCATTACCGGGTCACCGAGGACAGCAACGCGACCCTGAAAGGCGGAGATTTGTTGGTGCTGGACAGCGGCGGGCAGTATCTGGATGGCACTACCGACATTACCCGGACCCTGCCAATCGGGCAGCCGGGAGAAGAAGAACGTGCCGCCTTTACCCGCGTTTTACAGGGGATGATAGCCATGTCGCGGCTGCGCTGGCCCAAAGGCCTGGCAGGTCGTGATATCGAGGCGGTGGGACGGGTGCCGCTGTGGATGGCCGGTCAAGATTTCAACCACGGGCTGGGTCATGGCGTTGGCGCGTTTCTGAGTGTGCATGAAGGTCCGCAGCGATTGAGCCGCGTAAGTGGTGTGCCGCTGGAAGCCGGTATGATTTTGTCAAACGAGCCGGGATACTACCGCGAGGGTGCCTTTGGTATTCGTATTGAAAACCTGCTGGTGGTGGAACCTGCCGCAGAGCTGGCAAGCGCCGACCCTGAACGCAAAATGCTGGCCTGGCGCACATTGACTTATGCACCAATCGACCGGCGGCTGATCGTCGCAGAGATGTTAACCCATGGGGAACGCGACTGGCTGAACGCCTATCATCAAGAGGTTGCCGCCAAAATTGGACCCAACGTCAGTGCCGCTGCGCAGGCCTGGCTGGCCACTGCAACCGCGACAATCTGATCCGCAGCTGCTAAGCATGCCGCTCGGCACTAATAACCAGATGACAGGGACCAAGACATGACCGATATCCGCATTCGCAAGGCAACTGGCACCTGGGTTGTGCGCTCAGGGGGCGCAGTACTGGGAGAAAGCACCAATGCGCTGGAGTTGAACGAAGGAAAATTGGCACCGGTGATCTATTTCCCGCGCGAAGACATCGCAATGGCGATGCTCGACCGGAGCGACAAATCCACCCACTGCCCGCATAAAGGCGATGCCTGCTATTTCTCCATCGTTAACAAATCCTCAACCACTGAGAACGCAGTATGGAGCTATGAAGACCCCATTGCAGATGTTGCATCAATCAAGAACCACCTGGCTTTTGTGCTGAGCGACTCGGTCAAAGTCGAACAGCTGTAAACGCCCCCCTTGTTCACCAAGGGACGTAGTGATCGTTTCGGTAAAGCAAAAGCCATCTGTCAGCAGACGCGCATAGCGCGCTGCCGAGACAGATTTGCAGCCCCAACTGCATGGCTTACGCCCGCCCCCGCAGCGATACACCACGAGACGGCCATAATCGGCATGACATTTAGCAGCGACAACCTGTCGCAACTCGATCCACGTCAATGAAGCAGAGAATTACTTAACTGGAGCCTTGCGGCCTCCATCGCGTCACCCGATCCTACAAAGTGCGTTTCATTCGCACATTGGATCGCGTAATCGATGAGAGATTCCAAGGATGCCCGTTCTTTTTCTTGCTCGCTCATTTTGTTCTTAAATTCAGCCTCTTGCGGGCCAATTTTCGAGAAGAACATGTTATTCCTTCCGTCGTGCCTGTGAGTATTACTACTGTTCCATCCACATACTGTGGCAGGGTTGTGGATAAGATCAATCGAAAGAAAAAATTAACCTATGCGAAATGCCGATATATCACAGATCAATGGCCGCGTTTTGCGCATCTTTCTGACGGTTCATGATCTCAAATCGGTGAGCAAGGCGGCGCATCAGTTGGACATCAGCCAGTCCACCGTCAGCCATAATATCGAAAAGCTGCGCGGCATTCTGGGTGACAGCCTGTTTATTCAGGCCGGGCGCGGCATCATTCCCAGCGCCCATGCAGAGCTGATGGTTCCCAAAGTTCGCCGACTTTTGGCCGACATGGAAGCGCTTGTTGATCTGGGCGAATATGTCCCACAAGACGATGACGAGCCGTTTTCCATCGCAGCCAATGGCAGCACGCTGGCCTATGAGATCACCAGAATCAGAGACGCCATATGGAAGCAAGTACCTGATAAAACTGTTATATTTCGGGAACTAGGGTCACGACAGAATGTAGAAACTGTGCTGGACAATGGCAGTGCCAATATCGCCATTACCGTACGCTCGACCAACTACCCCCAGACCCTGAAACACCAGCTGTTGACGACCGACCAAATGGTTGTGTTTTATGATGCCTCAATATTGGGGCCGGTGCTGTCGATTTCAGACTACTGTAACGCCCGCCATGCGACTTTGGATTTTGGCGGCAGTTCAAAAAGTGAGTTGGCGATCTCTCTCGAAAAACAAGGGGTGTCACGCAATATCGCCTGCATGGCGCCCAACGTTTGGTTGCTGGCCGAGATGGTTCGTGGCTCTGACTTGATTGCGACATTACCATCACAACTGGGACAGTCGACTTTTTCTAGATTGCAATCCTGCCCGCTCCCCTTTTCCCAGTCGGACCTGTATTTTGATCTGCTTTGGCACCGCCGTTATGATAACTCTGCCCGCTTGAAATGGTTGCGTGATTTGATCTGCAAGACCATGACCACGCCTGCTTCAAGCTGAGGATCCGTTGCCGTTCAGCTGTGCTCTTCGGCGGCGGCGGCCGCCAGAGCCCGGTTATAGGCCTTGAGCGAATCGACGTGATACAAAGCGCCCAGAATCTCTGGCTCTGTGCCCTCATCGCCCTGCGTCACCACTGGCAGATAGGCGATGTCCTCGCGGTCGAAGATCGGCATCGCGGCCTCCAGACTGGCTGACGCACGGACAAACAGCCCCTGATCGATCAGGGCGGTACAGTCCCGCGCATTGGCGCAGCGCGGATCGCCGACCACCCGCATCACTCCACCGGCACGGATCAGTGTCAGAAGATAGGCCTGCGGGCCGGCTGCGCAGTGGATGTTCCGCTTGCTCAGCTGGGTTAGAAAGAACGAACGATCGACAAGACGCGAGGCCAGCGCTGTGGACATCGACACCGCCACCATCACGGCCAAACCGATTTGCCAGTCGCCAGTCAGCTCAAACACAATCAACGTCGTCGAGATCGGCGCGCCAAGTACGGCTGCGGCCACAGCCCCCATGCCGGCAAAGGCATAAAGCGTATGGGTGCCAGAGACGTCGGGCAAGATCGAGGTGGCGATCAGCCCAAAAGCCAACCCAGTCAGCGCGCCAATCATCAGTGACGGTGAGAACACCCCGCCGCCCATACGGCCGCCCATGGTAATGGCCACCGCAGCGGTCTTGACCATGGCAAACAGGATCACCTGCCCCAGAACCAGACTGCCGGTCAGCGCCAGCACCGTGGTTTCATAGCCAACACCGATAATATGGGGGAACCAGATCGCCAACAGCCCCAAAAGCACGCCTGCAGCTGTTGGACGCAACCAGCGTGGCAACGCCAGTCGATCCTGCATATAGCTGCCCAACGCGTCGGCCCAGAAAATCGACCGCATCAGCAGCACAGCCACCAACCCGCAGATCATACCCAGCAACAGAAAGGCCGGCAGCTCGACATAGAATTGCAGGGCGCCGGGGGTCACCAGGTCAAATTCGGTAACATCGCCGTAGGCCAGCCGGTTAATCACCGTGCCGGCCACCGAGGCAATCACAATCGGCGCAAAAGCATGCACCGCGAAATGCCGTAAAACCACTTCGAGCGCAAACAATGCGCCTGCGATGGGGGCGTTGAAACTGGCCGACACTGCCGCAGCTACGGCACAGCCCAACAGATCCCGCCCCGTCAATCCATCGGCCTGGATACGGTTGCTGACCCAGGTAGAGATCACCGCTGCCAGATGCACCACGGGGCCTTCACGGCCGGTAGAACCACCAGTGCTGAGCGTCAGAAACGACGCCAAAGCCGAGGCCAACCCCGCCTTCACCTCAACGCGTCCATCACCCAGCGCCGAGCCCTCAATCACATCAGCCACCGATCGCACCCGCCCGTCTGGGGTGAAATGATGCAGGATCAGACCCACCACCAAACCACCCACGGCAGGGATCAGAAGCACCCAATACCAGGCCAGCGACTGGGCAAATGTATGCAGAAAATCCACGTCCTCGGCGCCATAAACCCAAGCTTGCAGTGCCGCGATGCCTTTGCGGAAAAACAGGGCGGCAAAGCCGGCTGCGATACCGATAAGCAAAGCAATGAACCAGAACTGGAACTGACTAGGGCCCCGTTGACGGATCACCTGCCATCCGTCACGCAGTGCCGCAAGCGCTTTTGCCCGTTGGGTTAATAGTTCAGAACGGGTGGTTTCAGCCATCATCTGCCTCGGATCACGTCCCAACCAGTTTAGGACAGGGTAAAGCTACAAAAAAGACCGTTAATATAGTCCCTAGCCTAGGCCCAAATATCTAGTTTCTTCAAAGAAACCGGCCCGGAAAATTCGAATTTTCCGGATCTGCAGCACCGTTTAGCCTGTCAGCAGCGATCGTGCTGCGGCGCGGGCCTCGTCGGTGATGGTGTCGCCTGATACCATCCGTGCGATTTCGTCAATGCGCGCTTCTCGATCCAGCGGCACCACTGTGGACAAAGTAACCTCGTCCACGACCTGTTTCTGCACCCGCCAGTGAAAGGCGCCCAGTGCCGCGACCTGCGGCGAGTGGGTGACCACCAAAACCTGACCACCCTCAGCTAGGGCAGACAACCGACGCCCCACCGCATCTGCAGTTGCGCCGCCGACACCCCGGTCGATCTCGTCAAAAATCAGCGTCTGGCCGCTGTCGTCACCGTGCAAGCAGACCTTCAATGCCAGCAGAAAACGGCTCAGCTCACCGCCAGATGCAATTTTATTCAATGGCCCAGACGGTGCGCCCGGATTGGTGGCCACGGCAAAGGCCACGACGTCCACCCCTTCAGGGCCTGGGTCCGCTGGAGCAAATGTGGTTTCAAATACAGCTCGCTCCATTTTCAATGGGGCCAGTTCCGCCATCACCGCCGCATCCAAGGCAGAAGCTTGTTGCCGACGCTCTGCGCCGAGCTTGGAAGCGGCGTTCTTGTACGTCGCCTCGGCTGCGGCAAGCGCCGCCTCCTGCTCGGCCAAATCGCGGTCCCCTGCGTCCAATGCCATCAATTTACTGCGCAGCGTCTCACCATAGGTAGCAAGTTCATCCGCTTGCACATCATGTTTGCGGGCCAGCGCACGAACGGCAAACAGCCGTTCTTCGCATTCTTCCAGATCGGATGGGTTGAACTCCAGAGTGTTCAGCACCTGCCCGACGCCATCCTGCGCATCACCCAGCTCAATCATCGCCCGGCTGAGTGCTGCCAAGGCGGCGTCCAGATCGGCAACGTCGCTGCCGCTGACCGATTCGAGCCAGCGCTGCGCCTCGCTCATCGCCCCTTCGGCGCCTTCAGTCAGAAAACTATGCGCCCGGGCCACGTCGCCGCGTATGCGTTCAGCCCCCTGCATCTGACGGCGTCGCACATCCAGTTCGGCGTCCTCACCGGGTTGCGGATCCAGCTGATCCAGCTCACCCACAGCATGACGCAGAAACTCTTCTTCGGCGCGCACTACGTCTAAGGCCGCACGGGTGGCATCGACGGCCTTGCGTGCACGGGACATGCCAGTCCAAGCCAGTCGCACCGCGGCAAGCAGATCGCCATGGTCAGCGTATTCATCCAGCATCGCCCGGTGGCCGCGCGGGTTCAGCAGGCCGCGATCGTCGTGCTGACCATGCAGTTCAACCAAAGTGCCCGACAGGGCTCGCAGCACCTCTCCCGAGCAGCGACGGTCGTTGACCCAGGCTGTCTTGCGTCCCTCTGCAGTGTTGACCCGGCGCAGAATCAATTCGCCGTCATCAGTCGGAGGCAGTCCAGCCTCTTCCAGCACCGCATGGGCGGGATGGTCTGCGGGGAGGTCAAATTCGGCAACCACTTCGCCCTGAGCGGCCCCACGGCGCACCAGTTCGGCGCGGCCACGCCAGCCAAGCACAAAGCCAAGCGAATCAAGCAGGATAGACTTGCCAGCGCCGGTCTCACCGGTCAGCACATTCAGGCCGGGCTGAAAGCTCAACTCGAGATGATCAATGATCAACAGATCGCGGATATCAAGCGCGCGCAGCATCGCCCTGCCCCATTGCCGTTGCGGGCCTTACAGCCATTGGCCTTTGACCGATTGACGGTAGATCTGGCTCAACCAATTGTTACCGCGGTCTTTCAGTTTCAGCCCATTGGCGGTCAGCAGTTTATAGCTGTCCTCATACCATTCGGTTGATTGATAGTTATGGCCCAGGATAGCACCGGCGGTCTGCGCCTCAGCGGTCAGGCCCAGAGACAAATAGGCCTCGACCAGTCGATGCAGCGCTTCGGCTGTGTGGCTGGTGGTCTGGAAGTCTTCGACCACCACACGGAATCGGTTGATCGCCGACGAATAGTGGCCATGGCGCAGGTAATAGCGGCCAATTTCCATTTCTTTGCCAGCAAGGTGATCAAAGGCCAAGTCAAACTTCAGGATCGCCGAACCGGCATATTCGCTGTCAGGATAGACTTCGATCACGGTGCGCAGGGCTTGCAACGCCTGAAAGGTCAGGCCCTGATCGCGGCCAACTTCGTCGATCTGGTCATAATAGCTGAGCGCCAGCAGATACTGAGCATAGGCTGCATCTTCGTCGGTTGGATAGAAATCAATGAACCGCTGGGCCGCACCGCGGCTGTTTTCATAGTCTTTGCCCTGATGAAAGGCAAAGGCCTGCATGATCAATGCCCGCTGTGCCCAGGAGGAATAGGGGTACAGGCGTTCGATTTCGGAAAAATAGTAGGCGGCATCTTCGGTGCGATTGCGCGCCAGTTCAAACTCGCCGCGTTGAAAGATCTGCTCGGGGGCATAGATCTCGAGATTTTCAGAACGGTCGCCCTCACGGCCACCGCCACTACAGCCGACCATTACAGTCAACAGAAGAACTGCGCCAATGGTTCTGGCCCCTGCCCTGATGCCGATCATGATCGCCTAACCTCACCGTCTTGTCTTGCGGGTGTTCACCCCGGTTCTGCACGGTCTAGCACATTCATCTGATGTGCAAAACGTCTTTAAGTCAATTTCGTGTTCACTTGGCAGAGAAAGCCCGGCGGGGTCAAGGGTGGGCAACAGATCTGAGCGCAACTGCCACTGCTCAAACAGCAAAAAGGGCCCAAGCCAATTGGCCGAGCCCGTCTAACACTTACCGTTTTGGCTGCAACTACTCAGGCAACACGCGCAACTTCGCCGGGGATTTCCGACCAGATCAGACCCTGGCCCGGCAGTCGGGCTGTCATCGCCGCATCGCAGGTCACTTGGCGCACAGCGCCGGGTGTGGCGAACAATTCGCGCAACAGCGTATTGGTCAGCGCATGCCCCGCGCGTTCACCGACATAATGGCCGATCAGGGGGCCACCAATCAGCGCCAGATCTCCCAGTGCATCCAACATCTTGTGGCGAACAGGTTCGTCGCCGTGGCGCAACCCGGGGCCGCTTTCGACACGCTTACCATCAAACACCACTGCATTTTCGCCAGGAACACCGCCAAGCGCCAGACCATTGGCCTGCATCGCCTCTACATCCGAGCGGCTGCAAAAGGTGCGGCTGTCGCAAAGTTCGCGGGCAAAGGCGCCATTGCGCAGATCCAGAGACTTGCTTTGGCGGCCGATAGCCTCCTCGGTGAAGTCGATATGGAATTCGATCCGGGTGCGGTCAGACGGCATTAATGTCGCCTTGGCACCGTTATGTTCAACAGTCACAGGCTTCAGAATTTCATAAGCCACCACCGGAGCAGCCAGCCGACGCAGGCCTTGCGCCATGATTCCGCGCACAAACGGTGCGGAAGAGCCGTCAACGATCGGAACTTCCGGACCGTCAAGTTCGACCAGTGCGTTATGCACGCCGCAACCAGCAAGCGCCGCCATGATGTGTTCCACGGTCGAGACCGTCACACCGGCGTCATTGATCAGACGGGTGCACAAGGCAGTGCGCTCTACCAGATCCCAGCGTGCAGGAATCACAGTGTCGCCCAAGGCAATATCGGTGCGTTTAAAGCTGATGCCGTGCCCTGCCGCAGCCGGGCGCAACGTCATCTTTACAGCTTGCCCGGAGTGCAGGCCAACGCCGTCAAAAGTCACCGATGTCTTGAGCGTATTTTGCACTCTGTGCCTCGTCGCATCATTTCCAGCCTCATGAGCTGTGTTGCAGCAGAGTTATGCTGTTGAATAAAAAGCCACAACTCAATCTTTGTAACGGAATGAAACATCACTGTAACAGATCGGCAAAACATTGCTTAACACATATTAACGCCCTGGCATCAAACAACAAAAGGGCCGCCCTAGGGCGACCCTTTTACTAGATAAGTGACTGATTTAGTTCGCTTGGCGACGCAAGAAGGCCGGGATTTCGATCCGTTCCTGCTCAGGATTGATCTCCTGCTGCGGTGCCGAAGCTTGCTGATGCAATGTCGGCTGCTGACGCTGAGGCTGCTGCTGCTGCTGTACGCCAGCAGGTGTGTCAGTTGGCTGGCCTGTCATCCGATGGATCAGAGAATTCAAACCAAACCCAGCGCGCGGCTTTGTGGCATGTTCAACGGGTTGCTGGACTGCCGCGGGTTTGACCCGCTGGGCCGCAGCCTGCAAACGTACGATCGCCTCGGGTGACGGGGTTCCTGGTGCTGGTGCCTTAGGCGCGACAAAGGTTTCAGCCGGAGCCTCGGCAACTTCTGCCTGCGGCTGGAACTCAGCAACTTTGGGCTGATAAGCAGGCATTGGCAGGCCATCTTCGGCAACCAGCTCTGGCTCTTCGAAAATGTCTTCGGCCTGATCGTGAGCAGCGGCCTGCTCAACATCCATGTTTTCAAACAACGAAGGTTCCTGAGCGGCAACGGCAGGTGTTTCCACCGGCGTGCTCAATTCCAACGGTGCCGCACGCAGATCTTCTGCTGTTACGGACTGCTTCAACGGAGCGGACATTGGACGGCGTGGAACCGGCGCATCGTGGCGCACTTCGACGGCATCGATACCAGTGGCAACAACAGAGACCCGCATTTTGCCTTCCATCGCAGTGTCCAAAGTGGAACCGACGATAATATTGGCTTCTGGGTCCACCTCTTCGCGAATGCGGTTGGCGGCTTCGTCCAATTCGAACAGGGTCAGGTCATGTGCACCAGTGATGTTGATCAGAACACCCTTGGCTCCGCGCAGGCTGATTTCGTCCAGCAGCGGGTTGGCGATGGCCTTCTCGGCGGCTTCGACAGCGCGAGTTTCGCCCTCGGCCTCGCCTGTGCCCATCATCGCTTTGCCCATTTCGTCCATCACGGCACGAACATCAGCAAAGTCGAGATTGATCAGGCCGGGACGGACCATCAGGTCGGTCACACCCTTAACGCCTTGATACAGAACATCGTCTGCCATCGAGAAGGCTTCGGTGAATGTGGTTTTCTCATTGGCCAACCGGAACAGGTTTTGGTTGGGAATGATGATCAGCGTATCGACGACCTTTTGCAGGGCTTCGACGCCCTCTTCGGCCTGACGCATCCGCTTGGCGCCTTCAAATTGGAATGGCTTGGTCACCACGCCAACGGTCAGAACACCCAACTCGCGGGCGGCAGCTGCGATGATCGGGGCTGCACCAGTACCAGTGCCGCCACCCATACCGGCAGTGATAAAGCACATGTGTGCACCTGCCAGGTGATCAACGATTTGTTCAATGCTTTCTTCGGCAGCGGCAGACCCAACCGAGGGGCGCGCACCGGCACCCAGACCTTCGGTGACTTTGACACCCAACTGAACCCGGCTCTTGGCGTTGCTTTGTTGAAGCGCCTGAGCATCGGTATTGGCGACAACGAAATCGACGCCATCCAATTCTTTTTCGATCATGTTGTTGACAGCATTACCACCGGCACCACCAACGCCGAATACGGTGATACGTGGCTTCAGTTCTTCCTGCCCGGGCATCGAAAGGTTCAATGTCATGCTCAGTCCGCCTGTTTTATGCGCCTCATTCCGAGGCATTATTATTTCCTGTCCTCCTTGACAGTACCAAGGAGGGGCAGATTCGTCACCAACAAAAGCGCGGATCCCCACTAAATATGGCAAAATTGGGACAGCTTTCTGCGGTATTTCGCCGATAGGGGTAGATTTGGGGGTTTGCCGAAAATCACACACAAGCACACCAAAAGCCCCTGCAAAATATGCAGAATCAACAAGATCTTCGCTTCAACTTGTGCAAACCACTGCCCGGCCTGCGCTCCGCCGCTTTGCGCGGCTGGTTAAGAGTTCTATAACGCATGTGGCGGAATTTGTCACCCGCCAATCACCCGCATGATATTATTTTGAATTCTGTGTCCGGCGCTACCAGTTGTCCCGGAACCAGCGCACCGCGCGGCGGATTGAACCACCGGATTGGCGGTCGCTGGGCATATCGAAATCCCACCACTCATCCTGCGGATTGGCGGCAAACAGGCTGAGGCCAACGGCGCTGGCAAATCCCGGCCCGGTGGCCGATTGAGGCAGGCCGTGCACACGAAGAGGGCGACCAAGACGGACTTGCTGACCCAGAATACGGCTGGCCAATCCGTCCAGCCCCATTACCTGACTCGCGCCGCCGGTGAGAACGATCTGCTGGCTGGGAAGCTGATCGAATCCGGCGGCATCCAAGCGCGCGCGCACCTCTTCGAGAATTTCTTCGACCCGTGGGCGCATGATGCCGATCAGTTCGGCCCTTGAAACGGTGCGACGGTCATGCTCCCAGTCGCCGGTATCGCCGCCAATGTCGATCATGTCGCGATCATCTGCACCGGTGGCATGAACGCCACCGCAGAATGTCTTGATTCGCTCGGCCGCAGCCGTTGGCACGCCGAGCCCCATCGAAATATCGCTGGTCACGTGATCACCGCCCATGCGCACAGCATCGGTATAGATCATGTGTTTTTTCATGAAGATCGACACCGAGGTCGATCCGCCGCCCATATCAATACAGGCCGCGCCCAATTCCTGTTCGTCCTCGACCAGCGCCGAGATGCCCGAGGCATAAGCTGAACTGGCAATACCGGCCAGCTCCAGGTCACAGCGTTTAATGCAGCGTACCAGATTCTGAACATAGGCCGCGTCAACGGTCACCATATGCATATCTACGGCCAGCGACTGACCCAACTGGCCGCGCGGGTCACTCAGTCCCGACCGGTTGTCGAGCGCAAAATTCACTGGTTGAGCATGCAACACTTCGCGACCATGGCCATATTCCGGCACTTCGCAGGCGGTCAGCACGCGGGCAACTTCGTTTTCGGTGACCACCTGCCCCTGCAGATCGACCTGCGCGTCCAAACCGTATGACCGTGGATTGGCGCCCGAGAAACAGGCAATCACGTGATCCACCCGGACCTCGGCCATTTTCTGTGCTGCCTGCACCGCGGTGCGAATAGCGCGTTCAGTTTCCTGCATGGCGGTGATTTCGCCAAACTGCACCCCGCGCGAGCGGGTGGTGGCGGCGCCGATAACCCGAAAGCCGGACTGCCCAGCCAGAGAGCCCACGGAACTGTCTTCGCTGAGCCGGCTACTGCCGTCAAAACGCAGCACCAAGCATGCGATTTTGGAACTGCCGACATCCAGCACCGCGATCACGCCACGCTGCATGGACTGACGGCGCATCTGCCGCATTGCTCGTTGGGATTGATAGAGATCTGTCATACCGTCTATCCGCCTCCGTTTATCTGTCTGATCCGCCACCATTCCTGTACGGCGGTCTCGCTCATTCGTACAGTGGCGCGGGCTGATAATCTCATGTCGACTGCCGCGACATCGCGCTCTAGCAGGTCGCGGACTTCGCTAACCGCGATCACCCTTTCCAGAGCGGAAACCGGGTTTTCGGCCGGCAGCATGATACGCTGGCCGCGATCCAAAACGACATCCCAGCGCCGTTCGCCAATACGCACCAATCCGCGCAGACGTTTGCCCAAGGGGCGCGCAACCGCGTAGAGCCGCATTGCCTGTTCCACATGCGCATCGGCACCGTCGCCGGCAATCAGCGGCAGGTCCGAGTGCAGTGAGCGGCGACCCAGTTCGGCAACATGGGCGCCTGTTTCGTCGAGCAGTGCCAGTCCTTGACGGCTGCGCCACACAAGCACTGGCTGACGCTCAACCACATCCACCTGCAGAACACCGCCCGAACGGATCCGCACGGCCGCGGTTTTCACAGAATCCAAGGATACAATCACATCGCGGATCTGATCCACGTCCAGATCAAACGAACTGACCGGGAAGCGCAGCGAGACCGCCTCGCGGATATCATCCGCCACGTCGCCGCCAGCCCCATCAATAGCCAGCATCTTGACCCTGAACTCTGGGCGGTCATGGATTGTTTGGCGCAGGTCCGAGATAAATATATTCAACCTGTCGCGGCGTTGTTCGCTGGCCATATAGGTGCTGCCCAACACAAAGACCAAACAAAATGGAACTCCGATCCGCAGCCCCAGCCGGATACCGGGCGTCAGCATCCAGCGCTGCATCCGGTATTTCAACCGCGATGGTGCTGGGTCTTGCTTTTGTGCGTTTTTGTTACGGCGCCAG
>MAAY01000009.1:5407-10876 GCA_002162795.1 Rhodobacterales bacterium 56_14_T64 | reverse complement strand
GTTGCGTGTTTGTTTCCAGCAGGATCAGCCCGGCAACACCACGGCTTTCATCCCAGCGAAAATCAGTTCGACTGACGCCCCGGCACCCCAGCGCCTGATGCGCCCGCATGGCGTAATCCATACATAGATCAAAAATGTCCTGTGGCAGGTCAGCCGGCACCACATGACGCGAGCCACCGGGCTGATACT
Source organism: Rhodobacterales bacterium 56_14_T64 (assembly GCA_002162795.1). Lineage (GTDB taxonomy): Bacteria > Pseudomonadota > Alphaproteobacteria > Rhodobacterales > Rhodobacteraceae > Parasedimentitalea. Next base: position 10,687 of record MAAY01000009.1, on the reverse strand, counting down.
TGGCGTCATAGTCGTACCAACCGTCTGTCAGGATATCCGTCACAGTCAGCGCGCCTGGATCATTTTCGTCGTCCCCCACAACCGTGGTGGTCAACTCGCGACCAGGTGCGAATGTCTCGACCATGACCTGCTCGGGCATGTCTTCCGATAGCTGCGGCGGCGTGTTTGCGGCTTCGTTCACCAGATAGACGCCAACACTGGAGCCTTCGTTGTTGGGTTTAACCACATAAGGCGGCGCCATCACATGCGCGGCCATCACGGCGATCTTGTCGAACAGCCCGCTTTCGACCACCGGCAGTCCGGCGGCGCGGAACACCTCTTTGCTCCGCTGCTTGTCCATCGCCAGCGCCGAGGCCAGCACGCCGGAATGGGTATAGGGCAGGCCCAGCCATTCCAGCACCCCCTGCACACAGCCATCCTCGCCCCAACGGCCATGCAGCGCGTTGAAAACCACATCTGGTTTGATGTCTTGTAAACGCGTGACAAGGTCTGGACCTGCGTCCACCTCTGTCACTTCAAATCCTTCACCCCGCAGTGCGGCAGCGCATTCGCGCCCACTGGACAAAGAAACCTCGCGCTCAGCCGAGGGTCCGCCCATCAATACCACCACTTTCGGGAGAGTCCCGCTCGACTTACCCACGTCAAATGCCTCAATATACACAGGGCTTTGCGCCCCTTTGGTTATTAGGACCGTTATCGGCCCAGTTTTTTGTTCGGGTGATGTTGCACCCTTTTGTATGGCTGGCGTTACCGCCTACGGTTGGTAAGGACCGTCCTGTCCTGCGCCACTATACCAACACAAGTCTTACCGACATATTAACAGTCGGTTTACCATGTTTACCTTGACCCCTGTTTTTCTGGTAGATCCAGATATTATCAAACACATCCATTTTCATCGAAGTACTTGTAAGAGCTAGGAAATTTAGATTAGTCAGTTTGCGGCTCACCGATCCGCATAATTTCCCATTCTAGCGTTATCCCGCTTGAGGCGTAAACCTTTTTTCGCACCTCTTCACCCAATCCCTCAAGATCTGCGGCAGTTGCGCCACCCGTGTTGATCAAAAAATTGGAATGTTTCTCGCTCATCTGTGCGCCACCACGCATGGCACCGCGCATTCCAGCGTCGTCAATCACTTTCCATGCCTTCAGATCATGAACGTCATCGGCACGGCCTGTGGATGAAAACCCGGCAGGATTGCGAAAAGTCGAGCCGGCGCTGCGATCTTTGGTTGGCTGCGTTTTATCACGGGTTTCCAGCTGAGCCTGCATGCGGGCATGTAGCATATCCGGCTCCGCTGCCCCGGCACGCATCTTGGCGGAAACCAGCACAGCGCCCTCGGGCAATTCTGTTTGCCGGTACTGGAACCCCAGTTCCTCGGCCGAGATCTCGCGGATGTCACCCGCGCGAGTGACAATGGTTGCTGAGACAAAAACATCCGCCACATAGCTGCCGTAGCAGCCAGCGTTCATCCGAACCGCGCCACCGATTGATCCGGGGATCGTGCGCAGAAAGGTCAGGTCCAGCCCCGCATCCGCTGCTTTGCGCGCCACATGCGCATCCAGCGCAGCAGCCCCTGCGGTGACGATGGTGCCTTCAATTTCAATGCCATTGAAGCCACGGCCCAGACGGATCACCACAGCCCGCAAACCACCATCGCGCACGATCAGGTTAGAGCCAACCCCCATGGGGAACACCGATACGCCCGGGTCCAGCTGTGACAAAAACAGTGCAAGATCGTCGATATCAGCGGGCTGAAACAGGTAGTCAGCGGCACCGCCAACGCGCAGCCACGTCAGCTCGGACAACACGCGATTGGGAGTCAGACGTCCCCGAATACCATCGATGTTCATCGTGCTTGCCTCTCGCTGCGAATTTCAGTGCTTCTTGCCCGGATTCGGACTGCATAACAACGTCAGTTCGGGCGGGGACGACAACAATGGATCATCTCTCGCGGCGGGCTGCCCTGCGGCGGGCGTGCAGCCACCCGGTTGCCGCGCCCAGAACCAACCCAGCCCCAAATGGCATCACTGCGATCAGCCCGAATATTGCCAGCGCCAGACCGTCCCAACCTTCAAGCGTGCCAACATACCAATAGATCCAAACATAAAGCGCCCCTGTTGCGGCCAGAAAACCCAGAATCAGCAAATAGCGACTGCGCAACGCCAACAGGTGCGCAATCGCAACCGCAATCAGGCTGACAGAAAATAAGATGAGTGTTTCCATGTCAGCCTTTTACCCTCTGTGCAATTGGCGGCGCAGCCAACGGCTCAGGTATATCACTGGCCAGCGCAGCACCGACATGCCTGCCAGCAAGACTGCCAACCCCCACCAGGGGCCGTTCTCATAAGTAACATACCCCAGCAGTGGAACTCCAAGCGCGATCAATAAATAAGCACGGCGCCAGTGATTATCCTGGCTTGGGATCAGTGCCAGCACATTGGCTGCCAGCGCCCATAGGGCCGCCAGAATCAACGATAGTGACATTATGAAACTCCTCTCCATCTGCGCCAATAATAGCCCAATGGCTTGCGAAACATCGAAAAAAATGCAGCCGAGCCGCCCAGAGCTGGCAACCAGCCATGTTGCAACCCCAGCATCACAATGATCACCGGCGCTGCGGCTAGTAGTAAAATACCTGGGGGATACTGCCAGCGCATTGGTAAAAACGCCACCACAGTGGCAGCAAAGGCCCAGACGATGGCAGCAATAACGGTCAGGCTCATAATGCCCCCATGACGGCAGCCACAAGCGCGACAATGGATAGAATAAACCCAAACACAGGCACCGCCGTCGGCACTAGAAACGGGGCTTCCGGTACCCAGATCCCCGCAGCTCCTGCCACCGAACCAGCTAGAACATAGATCCCAGCGCCAACCATGCCACCAATACTGTAGCCGGTCGGCACACCCGGTCTGATACGGCGTTTGAGCGGGGCGGCCATGCTACCCCTTTAGTCGCGCAGGCAAGCCGTTGGCCCAGCCGCTGATAGTACCAGCGCCCAGGCAGACCACGATATCGCCAGGTCTGGCCTGTTCACGCACCAGCCGCTCCAAATCATCTTCGTCTATCAAGGCGCGGGCATGGCGGTGGCCGTGACGGATCAACCCCGAGACCAGATCGTCGCGACCTGCCCCTTCGATTGGCTCTTCGCCAGCGGCAAAGACATCCGAGATCGCCACCACGTCGGCCTCGTTGAAGCAGCCGCAGAAATCGTCAAACAGGCTGGCCAGCCGGGAATACCGATGCGGCTGATGCACTGCGATCACCCGACCACCGGGCTCGTCGCTGATAGATTGGCGGGCCGCTTTTAGCACCGCCGCGATTTCCACTGGGTGATGGCCGTAATCATCGATGATCGTTACACCATCGACCTCACCCACCTTGGTAAAGCGGCGATTGACGCCACCAAACTTGGCCAGCGCATTGCGGATCTCATCAAGGCCCATGCCCAGATGGCGGGCAACAGCCACCGCAGCCAGCGCGTTCGAGACGTTATGATCACCGGGCATCGGCAGACTGCAGCCCTCGATCAGCTGATCCTCGACCTGCAATTGGATGTCAAAATGCGCCACACCGCGCTTGTAAGTCAGGTTGGTGGCCCGCACGTCGGCCTGAGCGTTAAAACCATAGGTCACCACCCGGCGGTCGGAGATCCGGCCAACCAGCGCCTGAACCTCGGCATGGTCGGTGTTGCACACGGCCACGCCATAAAACGGAATGTTGCTGACAAAATCATGGAACCCGTCGCGCAGAGTATCAAAGTCACCCCAATGCTCCATGTGCTCGGGGTCAATATTGGTCACCACGGCTATGGTCGCGGGCAGTCGGTTGAAGGTGCCGTCGGACTCGTCCGCTTCGACCACCATCCATTCACCGGCGCCAACGCGGGCATTGCTGCCATAGGCGTGGATAATGCCCCCATTGACCACAGTGGGATCGAATTCCCCCGCCACCATCAGCTCCGCCATCATCGTTGTGGTGGTGGTTTTGCCATGAGTACCTGCAATGGCAATGTTTGACTTCAGTCGCATCAGCTCCGCCAGCATCTCGGCGCGGCGCACCACTGGCAAGCCCCTTCGGCGGGCTTCGTCCAGTTCAGCGTTACCCGGTTTGATCGCCGAGGAAATCACCACAACGGCTGCGTCTTCCAGGTTATCGGCCTGCTGGCCAACAAACACACGGGCGCCCAGTTCGGCCAATCGGTCGGTAATTTTTGAAGCCTTCAGGTCTGATCCCTGTACCACATAGCCCTGGTTCAGTAGCACCTCGGCGATGCCTGACATGCCAATGCCGCCGATACCAACAAAATGGATCGGGCCAACGTCACCGGGGAGTTTGGTTGTAGGGGTCATGTTTTATCCTTCTCAGCCAGTTGCTCGACCAGTGCCACCAAACGTTCGGTGGCATCGGGAACTCCGGCGCTTAACGCTGCAATCGACATTTGCAGGGCGGCTGTGGGGTTGCTCAAAATGGTTGCGATTTGCTCGGACAGAGACGGTATGTCCAGCGCGCTTTCCGGGATCATGATTGCGCCGCCTGCCTCGACCAACCCACGTGCGTTTGCGCTTTGGTGGTCACCTGCGGCGGCGGCAAAGGGGATCAGGATCGACGGGCGACCGATAACCGAGATGTCCGCAACCGAAGATGCCCCCGAGCGCGAGATCACCAGCTGCGTTTCGCTCATCAGGGTTGGCACATCGTGGAAAAAGGGCTGCACATCGGCGTTGATACCGTGATCTGCATAAAACGCCATCACCCGCTCGCCGTCTTCATCGCGCGCCTGATGTGACACCCGCAAATGCTGGCGGATCTCGTCGGGCAAGGCCGCAATGGCGCCGGGCACCACATCGCTGAGAATACGCGCGCCCTGGCTGCCGCCCATCACCAGGATCGACATTGGGTAATCTCCGGGCGGAATATAGGCCGCGCCTGCCCGTTCCAGCACAGCGCTGCGCACAGGGTTGCCTACATGCTCGCCCAATGCGCCTTCGGGCAGATCGGCGGGCCAGACACCGCAAGCGACGCCTGCGACACGTTTGGCAAACAACTGGTTCACCTTGCCCAACACACCGTTTTGTTCATGGATCATACGTGGCAAACCCAGCAGCGTCGCCGCGCCCAGTGCCGGAATTGACGGATAGCCGCCAAAGCCCACAACCGCATCTGGCCGATCGCGCCGCATCTGTCGCGCCATGCTCAACACACCGCCAACAATCTTGGGCCCAACCATAGCCTTGGCCAAAACCCCACCACGGGCAAAAGTAGCCGAGGAGACCTCG
>MAAY01000009.1:3347-5396 GCA_002162795.1 Rhodobacterales bacterium 56_14_T64 | reverse complement strand
GTTTCACCCGCCAGCCCCGTTTCAGCATAGCCTCGGCCAATGCCTGTGCTGGGAACATATGCCCACCAGTACCGCCCGCCGCCATCAATAGCAGTTTCTGTGCCATCCGCCCCAGTCGTCCTTAATCTCAGCCGCGTTCATGTCCGCGCAGCAGGTCTGCAATGCCACCTTGGGGCCGTGAGCGGGTAAAGGCCAGCAGCATTCCAACCGCAATGCCACCGGCAATCAGCGACGAGCCGCCATAGCTGACAAAGGGCAGCGTCATACCCTTGGCTGGCAGCAACCGCACGGCCACTCCCATGTTGATCATCGCCTGCACTCCGAACATGCAAACCAGTCCGGTGCCCGCCAAGCGGATAAAAGTATCCCTCTCGCGCATCAGCCTGAACAGCGAGCGCACCACGATAATTGAGTAAAGTGAAATCAGGATCAGCACCAGCACCAGCCCGTATTCCTCGGCCGCAACGGCGATAATGAAATCTGTATGGGCATCGGGTAGTGACCACTTCACCTGCCCTTCACCAACCCCAACCCCAAACAAGCCGCCTTCGCGGATTGCATCCGCAGCATAACCCAGCTGCGTGGTCGGATCGACATCCGGGTTCAGGAAGCCGTCAATGCGACGGGCAAAATGCTCGGAATTAGCATAGGCAAACATGCCGCCCAGCACCACAATTGCGGCCATGCCCAGCAACAGCACCATCGGGGCTCCGGCGACGAAATACATAACACCCCAGCCAAACAGCACCAGGCAGGCCTGACCAAAGTCCGGCTGCATCGCCAGCATCAACACCACGGTCACGCAGAGACCAAAGGACCACAGCTTACCGGGAGGGCCATTGATTTCCTGGCTCGCCGCAATCATCCAGGCTGCGACCACCACAAAACCGGGCTTTAGAAATTCAGACGGCTGCAGTGAGGCAAAGCCAAGGCTGTACCAACGCACGGCGCCTTTGCCAAAATCGGTGCCAAACACCGGCAACATCGCCAGCGCCACAAAGGCACAGGCAAATCCCAGCACGGCAAGACGACGCACCAGCGTTGGTGTCATCATCGATGTCATCACCATGGCCACCAGCGCAGTGCATCCGAACACCGCCTGCCGCTCGACATAGTGAAAATTATCAAACCCATTGCGCGCTGCCAGCGGCACCGAGGCCGCAAGCCCCAGCAACAATCCAACTACAAACAGACCCAGGATACAGGACAGAGTCCACTTATCCACCGTCCGCCACCATTTCGGAAGGATCGGTTCACCTACATGCGTAGGAACCGCGCCATAGACCATCTCAGTCATGGGAATACCGCCAATCTCTGCCTCATTTTCGCCCCGTTATCGGGATCTATGGCGTTTCCATACCCTGAATCGCTATTTCAGACCAGCCTCTTCCTCTTGCCTTTGGCGGTAATCCGCGCCATGGGCTGGCGATGTTGTATCAAACCCTCATTCTTGGCGCCGGCGCAGCTGGCATGATGTGTGCTCGCTACGCAGGGCCCGGCACGCTGGTAATCGACCATGCCCGCAATCCAGGCGAGAAGATCCGCATCTCGGGCGGCGGGCGTTGCAACTTCACCAATATGTACGCCGAGGCCAAAAACTTCATTTCGGCCAACCCGCATTTCTGCAAGTCGGCACTGGCGCGGTATAGCCAGTGGGATTTCGTCGAACTGATGGGCCAGCACGGCATCAGTTGGCACGAGAAAACCCTGGGCCAGTTGTTCTGCGACGGCTCTGCCAAACAGGTGGTGGCCATGTTGGTCGAGGAATTGCAACGCGCCGGGGGTGAGCTCTGGCTGCACACCTCTGTCAGCTCGATTGAGAGAAATGAACAGGGGTTTTCCGTGACCCTTGACCGCGAGGGCAAAACCGAAACCATCAGCTGCCGCAATCTGGTACTGGCAACGGGTGGCAAATCCATCCCCAAGATGGGCGCAACCGGCCTCGCCTATGACATTGCGCAACAATTCGACCTGCCCCTGACCGAGACCCGCCCGGCGCTGGTGCCCTTCCCGTTCTCCGAAGATCGCTTCAAGCCCCTGGCAGGTATC
>MAAY01000009.1:0-3308 GCA_002162795.1 Rhodobacterales bacterium 56_14_T64 | reverse complement strand
GACGAGGCACTGCTGTTCACTCACCGTGGCCTCTCCGGCCCCTCGGTGCTGCAGCTGTCGTCCTATTGGCGCGATGGTGAAGAGATCACTGTCAACCTGATCCCTGAATTGCCGCTCTACGATCTGCTGCGCGACCAGCGCCAGGCCGAAGGCCGCCGCGACTTGACCACCGAACTCTCCCGCCTGCTGCCTGCGCGCCTGGCGGATTTTCTGTCAGCCGAGCTACGCCTCACGGGCCGTCTCGCTGACCAGTCTGATGCCGCCTTGCAGACCCTTTGCCAGCAACTCTCCAACTGGCACCTCACCCCCTCGGGGACCGAGGGCTACCGCACCGCCGAAGTGACCCTTGGCGGTATCGACACCGACGCGCTGTCGTCAAAAACCATGGAGGCCAAATCCATGCCAGGCCTCTACGCCATTGGCGAATGCGTCGATGTCACCGGCTGGTTGGGCGGTTTCAATTTCCAATGGGCCTGGTCGTCAGGCTTTGCTGCCGGCACTGCCATCGCTGCCAGCTGATCTGCTTCGGAGCCACCCTCGCCTGAGCACAAACGGCCCGAGACAGACACCGGGATCAAGCCAAATCGCCGAAGGCCCCCGCCTTGGCGGGGATGCGGCTATATTGATTGAGCCTGGGGTCAGGCACTGGCAGGCAGGGATCATGCGAGGGTGGCTCAGACGCAGCATCTGCTTTGGTGAGCCCGAGCCTCTTTTTCTCTTTTGAGCTTCACTTCAAACGTGCAGTGACCTCAGCAATGAAGTCATCGCCACGTGTCTCAAAGCTATCGTATTGATCGAAACTGGCCGCTGCAGGGGCGAGCAAAACGGTCTCGCCCTTCTGAGCATCCGCCATCGCGTGCTTAACCGCCACGGCCATCGACCCACAGACCTCGGTCTCTACATCCAGTTGCAGCGCAAACTTCGCCGCCTCGCGACCAATCACATAGGCTTTTTGGACTGTGCCAGTCGCGCCTTTCAGAGCCTCCAGCCCGCCGTCTTTCTCCAGCCCGCCACAGATCCAGCGGACCTTCTTGAACGCGCTCAACGCCTTGGCCGCGCTGTCCACATTGGTCGCTTTGCTGTCATTGACATAACGAACACCATCCACCTCTGCGATGGTCTGGCTGCGATGCGGCAGGCCAGGATAGCTCTCCAACGCGCCTTCGATCATCCGTGGCGCCAGCCCCAGTGTGCGCGCTGCGGCATAGGCGGCACAGGCGTTTTGGTGGTTATGCGCCCCCGGCAGCCCGGTCATTGCACGCAGATCAATCGAGCCGGCCTGCCGCCCTTTGCGGTATTCCGACAAGAACCCTTTGCGAGCAAAGACATTCCAGCCGACACCTGCCAGTTTGCGCGCCGAGGACACCCGGATCACCCGATCATCGCTTGCGCCCATGGACATTTGCCCGGTCAAAAACAGGCCTTCGTCCTCGTCGACGCCAATGATTGCGCGATCCGGGCCGCCTTCGGCAAACAGCCGACGTTTGGCGGCGAAATACCCGCCCAAACCGCCATGTCGATCCAGATGATCTGGGGACAGGTTGGTGAAAATCGCCACATCCGGCGTCAATGAGCGTGCCAGTTCCGTCTGATACGAGCTCAGCTCCAGCACCACCACACCGCCGTCGGTGGGAGGATCGATATCCAGGACACCTCGGCCGATATTGCCGGCCATTTGCACCTCTTTGCCCGCACTTTCTAGGATGTGATGCAGCAGTGCGACGGTGGTGGATTTACCGTTCGACCCAGTCACTGCTACTACGCGTGGAAGCCGCTCGAAGTTGTCCCACTCGGGTGTTGCCAGCGAGCGGAAGAACAAGCCGATGTCATTGTCCACCGGCACGCCAGCGTCCAGCGCGGCGCGTACCACCGGATTGGGTGTCGGATACAGATGCGGAATACCGGGCGAGACGATCAGCGAGGCAACATCATCGAACGCCCCCTGTTTGTGCAGGTCACGGCAGGTAAAGCCCTCCGCCTCAGCCGCCTCACGCGCGGCTGGGTTGTCGTCCCAACAGACCGGGTTGGCCTTGCCCGCGCGCAACGCCCGCGCCGTTGCAAGGCCCGAGCGCCCTAACCCCAGAACCGCCACATTGGCCCCTGAAAATCCTTGTGCCGGGATCATTAGCGCGCCCTTTCATAACCTCGTGAATATCGCCGCACCCTGCACCGGAGGGGAGGGAGATTGCAACCAGGCTAGTTGGTGCGTGTAGCGGATATCGATGCAAGCATATTCTTGAATCCTTCATAAAAGGGGTGTTCAGGAACAAGAGCCTTTTTTAGAATTCTACTTGCTTCCTGGTAGGGATCCGACCCCTTCGCCACCACCGACATTATTTTTATTAAGCTGGCCATCTCAACAGCGTCGATTTCCGTTAGTGTGCTTTCCGCATCGATCACTTTCCCATATATTTTCAACGCATCGCCCAAAAGCAAATTTGCCTCTGCTTCACTTTTTGCTTTCAGCTTAGATGCTGCCAAACTAACTATCAAATTGGCGTAACTGACACTGTCTATTCCATAAAGGTTCTCTCCAGCGTCAAGCGCCTCTTTTTGGTATATTTCTGCTTCGGACAAACGGCCTGCCGCACTCAACACGTCTGCAAGTCCGGTAAAGAAGGAGATAAAACGAGGATCTTCCGTACTCATAGACTTGCGCGCAATCTCCAGAGCATCTCGGGAACAAACCTCAGCTTCGTCATTTTTGTGGGAAGACACTAGTGTTTCAGCAAGTTCGCTTAGACGCATAGCAAGTTCTAGGTGCTCGCTCCCAAGGGTTCGCCGTCCATTTTCGACACCTTCTCGACACAGTTGTTCTGCTTCATCAAAGCGTCTTAAAATCCTGAGAATTCTCACAAGCCTGTACAGATGAAAAGAATAGTCGGGATGGTCGGAACCAAACTCGCGGGAAATCAGTTGAAGCGCCTCCCGTTCCAAATTTTCAGAATCGCTGTATTTCCCAGCTTCGAAGTACAAGCTACTTAAATCCAACAGGTACTCTAGATATTGTTCCCCTTGTGGATCGAGCGCCTCTTTCCCCAGCCTGAACGCTTTTTCGGCCAAAGCTTCCCCTTTAAGGCCAGTCACCTTTCGAACAATTTCGACGAAAGGCTCTTCCGTTCGAAAAATGAAATCGAGAGTTTCATTGACAGACGCTTGGGTCATTTTATTCATCCTCGGCGATAACATCCGCGACAGTAACTGCAGCAAACTTCTCGCTCACATCTTCGAATTCGAGCGGTAATCCCCCCCGGAACTAAGGGGATGCGAAAGTAGAATTTTCTCGGCAAGAATGACTGAGGAGATTT
>MAAY01000007.1 GCA_002162795.1 Rhodobacterales bacterium 56_14_T64 | reverse complement strand
CAATGCTTGGTGCTGCTGCAAACACATCGACTGCCAGGCTGCCCGCCACTGCCTGGGAATTGGAAATGGCGTCGCAATGCGATCGTCAGCGTGGAAACCAAACCGCCCATAATAGCCCGGATCACCCAATACAAAAATCTGCACAATCCCATTAGCGGCCAAACGCTGCAGACCTGCCCGGATCAATGCACTTCCAATTCCTTGCCGCTGCGTTGCTTCAGCGACAGCAACAGGTCCCAATAGGGCGACCTGTATTTCTGTATCGTCTGACTGCCCGGCAATACCGCAAATCGTGAACAGCGCATGTCCCACCAATCTCCCATCAGACCGCGCAGCAAGGGACAAAACGATATCCCTTTCAGCCAGCAGTTTCGTGACCAGTGGCAATAGATCTTCGCTGGGAAATGCTTCGGTGTAGAGTTGTTCCAGCTCTGGAAAATGGTCCGGTATACCAAGACAAATATCGATACCTATATTCATTTCTCGCCCCCAGCCCGACCCGGCCTGCGATAATCTTCGGGCCGGATGCCATAGCGGGTCAATTTGTCATAAAACGTCTTACGCGGCAATTTCAGCGCCTGCGCCGCTGCTGCTGCCCGCCCATTCTGCCGCCCCAGCGCTGCAATCAGCAAGGATCGCTCCACCTGCGCTAATTGTTCTGCCAGCCCCAGCCCAGCAGCCTGAGTGGTTTCTTCAGGCATGCCCAGTACAAACCGCATCGCCGCCGACATCAATGATCGTGCGTTGCCCGGCCAATCCTGGGCCATCAGCACCGCCAGATGATCCGGGTTGATTTCAGGCGCATCAATCCCTGCCTGCTCTGCCGCCTGCGCCACATAATGACGATACAAAACCGGAATATCCTCGGGACGCTCGTGCAACGACGGAATGCGCACCTGCATCACATCAAGTCGATAGTATAGACCCGCATTAAACGTGCCTGCCTCAACCAGGGCTGCAAGGTTGACCGATGATCCCGCGATCACCCTGGTGCCCGCACCACGTTCCAGCCGATCCAAAACCGCATATTGCGTTTCATCAGGCAGGGCCGAGACCTCGTCAATGAAAACAGACCCGCCTTCGCCAGCCTTGCACAAGTCATCGAAGTCACTGGCGCTCAGCCCAGCGCCGGGGCGTTTGACAAAGGGGCCCTGCGCCAGCTGTGACATCAGGTGCACCACTTCTGCAACCTTGGGGATACCGCTGCCCGGAGCACCAGTGACCAATACTTCCGCCCCTGTGGGCGCCACACTCCGCACGCTGGCCCGCAACTCATTCGATTGCGACGAGGTGCCAAATAACATGCGTGCGGCCGGGTCGCCGCTTTCTAACTGTGTTTTCAACCGCCGGTTCTCCAGCACCAGCGCGCGGGTTTTCATGGCCCGCTCCAACACCGCCAGCAGATCCGCCGCCGCACAGGGTTTTTCCAGGAAATCAAACGCCCCGTGACCCATGGCCCGCACCGCCATCGGAATATCCCCTTCACCAGTCAGCAAAATCACCGGAAGTTCCTCGTCCACCCCATGCGCATAATCAAGCAGATGAAAACCATCCCGCCCCGGCATCCGGATGTCCGACACAATCACCCCATCAAATTGCGACGTGATATGGTCCTTGGCCACGACAAAAGAGGCGGCCGTGACCGCGTCGAGATCATTCAGCTCCAGCGTCTGCGCCAGCGCATCGCGCACCGCCGCATCGTCATCGACAAGCAATACCTTGCGGGTCATGCGGCATCTTCCTCTGTCCAATATTCCAGTTCGACCGTGAACATTGCGCCTTGTTGCGCATTGGAACCACGGATGTTCCCGCCAAAACTCTGCACCAATCCATAAGAGATCGACAAACCCAGCCCCAACCCGTCTGCACTCCCAACCGTCTTAGTAGAATAAAAGGGCTCAAACACTTTTTCCGGTTCCTTGATACCCGGCCCGATATCGCGCACGGTCACGCGGAGCTGAGCGCTGTTATTGATCACAATACGGACATAACGCTGTTCCTGATCCAGCATCGCATCCGCCGCATTGTTGATCAGATTAACAAAGACCTGTGCCAACCGAACTTCTCCGCCCCATGCATAGACAGGCACATCATGGTGGGTTGGATCCCAGTCCATTGTGACCTGATCCGCCTGCAATCGCGCTGCGGTTAATTCCACTGCTGTATTGATTACCTGTACCAAATCCACCCGACTGATCGGTTCACTTTCATTGCGCGCAAAGGCGCGCAGGTTCTTGATGATTCGCGCCATCCGTGTGGCCATCTCAGAGATCCGGCCCAGGTTTTCCCCCGCCCGATCTGCCTTGCCCTTTTGCAAAAAGGCACTGCCATTGTCGGCATATTGCTGAATCGCCATCAGCGGCTGGTTCAGTTCATGACTGATCCCCGCCGACATCTGCCCCAGCGCCGACAGTTTGCCTGCCTGAACCAACTCTTGCTGCGCTTGCTTCAAGGCCGCCTCAGCCTCGTGACGTTCCTTGACCTCTCGCCGCAACTGCATATTGGTTGCTGACAGCGCCCGCGTCCGTTTCGCCACCCGACTTTCCAGTACCACATTGGCCAACGCCAGGGTCCGCCGCCGCTCGGTCGCCAAGAACAGCAACGCGCCAAAGGCCAGACAGACCGCCGCCAGAGTCGCCGCTTGAAGCGCAGCAATGCGCCGCGCCGGAGTGGTATCAATAAGGATTTCTCCGACCATGCCGATAACCGGTAGGTCCACCATCAAATGCAGAGCCTGCTCCGGAAGATACTGCCCCCAACTCAGCTGCCAGATGTCATGGCCGCCAACCTGATGCGTTGAAAAGGCAACCGTGCCACCATCTTTCGGATGCAGCCCATCCTCACCCGGACGCCGCTGCCAGAACAGCAGCTCGGACCGATTTGATATGAATACCTCTCCGTTGCGCCCCGAGAAGAACACAGCCGGTAAAGACCCGCGCCAAGTCTGCTCAACATCCTCAACATCCGCCACCACCACCAGCGCACCACGCACCGTGCCGTCGGGACCAAAATCCGGCGCCGCATAGAAAAAGGCACGTCGGTCCAGCGGCTGCAATACCTCATGGCCGGTACCCAGGGCTCCATGCATGGCGCGAACAAAGTATTCGGTCCCCGAGACATCCACCCCAGTAATCCCCTGCGCCGCCGCCTGCACCCGCCCAGTTGTATCGGCATAGAACACGTCCAGAGCAGCTGTATGGTCCGCCACTTCACGCAACAAAGTTGTCGCCGATTGACGGGTTTCAACGTCACCCAACTGTCCAAGAGCCGGATGCCCCGCCATCAACACCGCCAATTCCTGGTAGACCTGCAATTGCGTGCTGACCCGATCCGAGGCCAGTTCCAGATCTGCCGCCCCCTGCCGCGCCAGAGCATCCAACGCCTGTCGATAACCATAGGACCACACCGCCGCCGTCATTGCCGCCAGCGCCAGGCCAAAGCCCAGCACAATCCATCCGCGATGCACCTGAAGTTTTCTCATTTCGACACAGTAGCAAAGCTGCCCTTGCATTGACCAGCCGGGTTGACGAATGTGCCGCCATGATGACCGTAACACAATCCCCCACCGACTCGGACTTTGCGCAAAACCCTTACCCGTTTTACGCAGAACACCGCGCCAAGGCCCCGATACATTTCTGGACCGAGTACAATATGCCCGCGGCGTTTTGCCATGACGCGGTACAGGCCCTGCTGCGCGACCGCCGCTTTGGCCGCGAGATCCCGGCCGAGCTGGCCACCACAGGTCCGGCCCATCTGGCGCCATTTCTGCTGACCGAAGCGCATTCGCTGCTGGACGCCGAACCACCCCGCCACACACGTCTGCGCAAACTGATCCTGCGGGCCTTCACCTCGCGTGCGATAAACGCGCTCAGCGATGACATCGAAACACTGTGTCACCGCCTTATCGACGAGTTTCCTGATCAGCCCATTGACCTGCTTGACGCCTATTGCACCCAAGTGCCGCTGATCACCATCTGCCGCCTATTGGGCGTGCCTGAAGAAATGGCGCCCCAGATGCTGCTCTGGTCCCATGACATTGTGGCAATGTATCAGGCCAGCCGCACCATCGAGACCGAGCACCGCGCCTCCGCCGCCGCAGCCGCGTTCACCGACTTCCTGCGCAGCTACATCGATCAACGCCGCACCGACCCACGTGATGACCTGATCACCCGGTTGATCACCGCCGAAGAGGAAGGCGAAAGTCTCAGCACTGACGAGCTGATTGGCACCTGTATCCTGCTGCTCAACGCCGGCCACGAGGCCACGGTGCACAGCCTTGGCAATGGTGTGAAAACAATGCTGCAACAGGGATGGAAAACGGACTGGTTGGCCCCCGATGGCATCGACCGCTTGGTCGAAGAAATCCTGCGCTATGATCCACCGCTGCATATGTTCACCCGCTACGCATATGAGACGGTCGAGCTGCAAGGCCATAGTTTCCAACGCGGCGACCAAGTTGCCCTGCTGCTTGGCGCCGCTAACCGTGACCCCGATAGCTTTCCAAACCCCGATGTTTTTGACCCAAGCCGCGACATCAAAACCAACACCGCCTTTGGCGGCGGCCTGCACTTTTGCGTCGGAGCCCCGTTGGCCCGGCTAGAGATGAAAATCGCCCTACCCATCCTGTTTGATCGCTGCCCGGACCTGAAACTGGCCACCGCCCCTGAATACAGCAACACCTACCATTTCCACGGCCTGACTAAATTGATGGTCACCACCTGAAACCTCCAACCTGTGTCTTGTCCGTGTCAAGGATGGCCGTAGGCCACCGCACCTAGGCGCGGGCGCAGCTCCTTTACATGGGCACGACTCAGCAAACCCTGACCAAGGCGCATTCAGGGCAAACCTGCCCCTGAATCGCTTCTCAGCCAAATCTATGGAATTTCAGCACACTCCAAGGATCACCAGAGAAGTGTCACACCGCAAGGATCTAGAATAGAGCGCGCGGAAGCGCTCCTTTTGGTCACCCGCACCTGTCGCCAGGGACCTCAATCCCCCAACGGCAACATGGTGGTCGATTTGATCTCTTCCATCGACAACAATGCCGTCACATTATGCACCCGCACCTCGGAAATCAGCGCCTGATAAAAGGTGTCATAGGCCCGCGCGTTCTTCACCCGGACCTTCAGGATATAGTCAATATCCCCCGCCAACCGATGCGCCTCCTGCACCTCAGGGCGGTCCCGCAACGCCTGCAGGAATTTCGCCTGCCAATCCGCCTCGTGCTCTGAGGTACGGATCAAAACAAAGAAACAGGCCTCAAACCCCAGCGCCTCGGCATCCAGCACCACGGTTTGCTGACCAATCACCCCGGACTCGCGCAATTTGCGGATGCGATTCCACACAGGCGTCTTAGAACTCCCCACATTTCGGGCAATTTCATCCAATGATTGACTGGCGTCGCGCTGCAGCTCCGCCAAAATCTTCCGATCGGTGGCATCGATCCGTACCGTCATTCTCAAATTCTCCATGTGCTAGAACCATTCCCCCAATCACCTCGTATTGGGGGAACAAAGATCCTTATTCACGCCGACATATAGCATAATGGCGGGAATATTTCCTATATCTAAGGTCAAGTCAAACGCAACCGACGAGGCCGCCATGTCCGACCAGATGCCCCAATTACCCACCGCGCCAATCTTCGCGGCATCGGTGTGCCTGCACGCTGGGCAGGTTGCCTTTGCCGGATCAGGTCCCGGAGATCCGGACCTGCTGACAGTAAAAGTCCTGAAGGCGCTACAGCAAGCAGACGTTATTCTGTTTGACCGTCTGGTCAGCGCAGAAATCCTGCAGCTCGCCGGTCCTCAGGCCAGCCTTGAAGATGTTGGCAAAGAAGGCTTTGGCCCACAGGTCAGCCAGCAAGAGATCAGCACCAGACTGGTCGCTCATGCGCAGGCTGGCAAACGTGTGCTGCGGTTGAAATCCGGTGACCCCACCCTGTTTGGTCGCCTCGACGAAGAACTCACAGCTTGCGACTCCGCTGGTGTGGCCTATCAGATCATGCCCGGCATCACTGCCGCATCGGCAGCTGTGGCCAGCATCGGCCAAAGCCTGACCCAACGGGGGCGCAATTCCTCGGTGCGGTTCCTGACCGGCCATGACGTGAAAGGTTTCGCCGATCATGATTGGCAGGCTTTGGCCCGCACAGGTGAAGTTGCCGCCATCTACATGGGTAAGAAATCCGCCCGCTTTGTGCAGGGTCGCCTGCTCATGCACGGCGGTGACCGCCAGACCCCAGTATCCGTGGTCGAGAATGCCTCGCGTCCCAACCAACGTGTTCTGGAGACCACTCTGGAACACCTGCCCACCGATCTCGCCGAGGCCCAATTCGATGGCCCGGCTCTGACTTTCCTTGGACTGGCGCCCCGCGCCAGCCTCTCGGCCCTGAATGACCTGAAAATGGAGCTTGCATAATGGCCCGCGCCTTTACCCCAAAAGTGATCACCGCCAACGCCCTACTCGAAGGCGACGTTATCTATCTGACCGATGACGATCAGTGGAGCCGCGAATTGTCCAAGGCAGAATTGATCACCGATGAAGCCCACGCCCAGTTGCGCCTGCTCGACGCCAGCGCACAGGTCAGCGAAGTGGTCGGTGCCTATCTTGCTGATGCCAAGGCAGGCCCTAACGGCCCCGAACCCACCCATTTCCGCGAGGAATTCCGCCGCACCGGTCCCTCAAACTACGCACACGGCAAACAGGAGGCTGAGGCCAATGTATAAGTACAACGACTTTGACACCGCCTTTGTGACTGAACGCAACGCGCAGTTCCGTGCCCAGGTAGAGCGCCGCATCGACGGCTCGCTCACCGAGGACGAGTTCAAGCCCCTGCGCCTGATGAACGGTTTGTACCTGCAGCTTCACGCCTACATGCTCCGGGTCGCGGTGCCCTATGGCTCACTGAACTCTGCCCAGATGAACACATTGGCCCTACTGGCTGAAAAGTGGGATAAGGGCTACGGCCATTTCACCACCCGTCAGAACATCCAATACAACTGGCCCAAGCTGAGCGATGTGCCAGATATGCTGGACGCCCTGGCCGAGGTTGGCATGCACGCCATTCAGACCTCAGGCAACACGATCCGCAACGTGACCTCTGATCACTTTGCCGGCGCTGCCGCCGACGAGCTGGAAGATCCACGCCCCGTAGCCGAGCTGATCCGTCAATGGTCCACAGATCATCCGGAATTCCAGTTCATGGGCCGTAAGTTCAAAATCGCTGTCGGCGCCGCCACCAAAGATCGCGCCGTGCTGAAGGCCCACGATCTGGCCGTGCGCATTGTCAAAAACGACGCTGGCGAGACAGGCTACCAGATTCTGGTCGGGGGTGGCTTGGGCCGTACTCCGATGATTGGAAAAGTGATCAACGACTTCCTGCCTCGCGCTGACCTGCTGCCCTACATCGAGTCGGTGGTTTCGGTCTGGAACCAGATCGGTCGCCGCGACAACAAATACAAAGCCCGCATCAAGATCACCGTGCACGAGCACGGCATCGACGACATCCGCGCCCGCGTCGACGCCCGCTTTGCCCTGATCCGCCCCACCTTTACCGGTGCTGACCAAGACTTACTTGCCGAGATCAAAACCCACTTCGTTGCCCCAATTTTCCGCTCTGGCGGCATCGAGACCTATGATGTTGCCTATAAGGCCGACCCAGTGTTCCGCGCCTGGGCCGACACCAATCTGGCCGAGCACCGTCACGCAGACCACGCCATTGTAACCATCTCGATCAAAAAGCACGGCGCCACCCCAGGTGATGCCAGCGCTGAGCAGATGCGGGTGATGGCCGATCTGGCTGCCAAGTTTGGCTATGACGAGCTGCGTATCAGCCACGAGCAAAACGTGATCCTGCCGCATGTCCACAAATCGGACCTGCCCGCGATGCATGCCCAACTGAAAGAGCACGGTCTTGGCACTGCCAACATCGGCTTGATCTCGGATATCATCGCCTGCCCAGGCATGGACTATTGCGCGCTGGCCACCGCCCGCGCCATCCCGGTTGCTGAACAGATCGCCACCCGCTTTGACGAGCTGAAGCTGGAGCACGACATCGGCAATCTGCAGATCAAGATCTCTGGCTGCATCAACGCCTGTGGTCACCACCACGTTGCCCATATCGGCATCCTGGGACTGGACCGCGCCGGTGTTGAAAACTACCAGATCACCCTCGGCGGCGATGCCACCTGGTCGGCCGCCATCGGTGAACGGGCCGGCCCCGGTTTCGCCTATGACGAGATCGTGCCTGCGGTGGAACGTATCGTCGGGACCTACCTCGAGATCCGTGACAATGCCGATGAAACCTTCCTGGAAACTTTCCGCCGCGTTGGCATGGCCCCATTCAAGGCCGCGCTCTACCCTGAAGCTATCAAAAAGGTCGCCTGATCCCATGCTTCATCTGGCTAAAAATATCCCGAGGGTCCGGGGGCCGTCCCCCAGCGAACAGGAGCTGGCCGAAAAGGTTGCGGCGCTGAATGCCCGCTATCGCCACCATTCGGCCACCGCTGTTATGCAAGGCGCGCTCGAAGATGCAGGCCATATCGCCCTGGTCTCTAGCTTCGGGGCGGAATCCGTGGTGCTGCTGCACATGGCAGCTGTGATTGACCCAATGACTCCGGTGCTCTTTGTCGACACCGAACTGTTGTTCACCGAGACCCTAGTCTATCAGACCGAGGTGACCGAACGGCTGGGCCTGCGCAATCTACACATCATCCGCGCCAAGGACATCACTGAGAAAGACCCTTATGGCGCGCTGCGCTTCAGCAGCACCGACGCCTGCTGCGCCCTGCGCAAAACGGCGCCGCTGCAAAAGGCACTGCAGGGCTATGACGGCTGGATCACCGGTCGCAAACGCTTTCAGGCGGGCAGCCGCGCGGCGATGGACTTTTTCGAGATCGAAGAAACCTCGGACGGCCCCACAGGCCGGATCAAGATCAACCCACTGGCCCATTGGGCGCCCGAAGACGTGCGCACTTATATGGACGAAAACCGCCTGCCCCGTCACCCGCTGGTGGCCAAGGGCTATCCTTCGATTGGCTGTTCGCCCTGCACCTCACCGGTAAAAGCAGGCGAAGATCCCCGCGCAGGACGCTGGCGTGACCAAAACAAAGAAGAGTGCGGCATCCACGTGGTGGACGGCCAATTTATTCGCACAGGAGCAAATACATGACTGTGATCGTGACCGACACGGGCTTTGGGCCCGACACCTGGACCGCTGGCTACGGCGGCGACACCGCGCTCGACCTGCCATCGGATACCGATCCGGTGCAACTTGTTGAACGCCTGGCGGCTCAGGTGCAAATGATCCGCATCGCGTTTCCCAGCTTTGCAGATGGCCGCGGTTTTACAATCGCCCGCCAATTGCGCCTGTCCGGCTACAAGGGCCACATCCGTGCCTACGGCCATGTGATCGCCGATCAATACGCCATGGCACGCCGTTCCGGCTTTGACGATGTCGAGATCAGTGAAGAGCTGGCCGCCCGTCAACCCGAAGCCCAATGGCTGGCCCGTGCCAACTGGCAGCAAAACGACTATCAGGCCCGCATGCGCGGAGGCTCTCCCGCTGCGGCATAGGATATCATTTGCATACTAACAATTGTGTTTTCGGCACATCACATCTTTCTTGTGCCGAAAACTTGCAAAACAAATCCTTTCCCTGACCCATATCAATGACTAATCAGAGGTGTCGGCCAATGCTGCCGGCAGTGAAACCGATGAACGAGATTACAAAAGTGACCGATGCCGCCCCTAATGCCGCTCCAGTAAAGGCCGCCCCAAAGCTGCCCGATACGCAGACTGTTACCGCAGTGAAACACTGGACGGATAAACTGTTCTCCTTCCGGATGACTCGGCCAGCGACGATGCGCTTCCGCTCGGGTGAGTTTGTGATGATCGGCCTGATGGGCGACGTGAACCCCAAGACCGGCAAGCCAAAACCGCTGCTGCGCGCCTATTCCATCGCCTCTCCCAGCTGGGATGAAGAGCTGGAGTTCTATTCGATCAAAGTTCAGGACGGCCCGCTGACCTCGCGTCTGCAGCACATTCAGGTCGGCGATGAAATCATCCTGCGCCCCAAACCCGTCGGCACCCTGGTGCATGACGCGCTGATCCCCGGTAAACGCATCTGGTTCTTCGCCACCGGCACCGGCTTTGCCCCCTTCGCCTCGCTTCTGCGCGAACCGCAAACATATGAAGACTACGACGAGATCATCATCACCCACACCTGCCGCACGGCTGGTGAGCTGACTTATGGGGCTGAATTGATCGAGAACCTCAAGCAGGACGAAATGATGCTCGAACTGCTGGGCGAAGAGAACCTCAACAAGATCCGCTATTACCCAACCACCACCCGCGAAGAGAGCCCAAAGATGGGCCGCATCACCAATCTGATGCGCTCGGGCGAGGCCTTTACTGACCTTGGTGTTGATCCAATCAACCCCGACAGTGACCGCGCCATGGTCTGTGGCAATCTGGCGTTCAACCTAGAAATCAAAGATCTGCTCGAAGGTTACGGTCTGGAAGAAGGCGCAAATTCCAAGCCGGCGCAATACGTGGTAGAAAAAGCCTTCCTCGACTAATTCTCTGACGTTGAAAACAACAAAGGGCACCTTTCCATCCGGAAGGTGCCCTTTTTCTTGGGTCTACTGAAATTACAGACCCAAAGCCGATTTGACCTGATCCAGCGCAACGCTCAACAATTCAGGATTGTCCTTGGCTTGGGTCACCGCAGTTGTCAGAGCCAGCTTCTTGGTTTCATCCAGCGATGAGCTGGAAATAAGATCAACAACCTTATCCAGATCAAAACCCTCTGCGGTCATCAGGCCGCTAGCAGCGTCCATAGCAGTTGCAGCGACACCTTCGGTCACCTCAGCGGCATCAGTCACAGCTTCGCTTGCCGCATCTGTGGCAGTGGACGCGGCTTCAGTCGCTTGCTCCACCACCTCTGCCGCACTTTCAGTTGCTTCCGCTGCGGTGTCTGCAACGGCCTCTTCAGCTGCAGCTTCAACATCGGTCGCCACATCTGTTGCGACTTCTGCAGCTTCAGACGCAATCTCTTCAACAGTCTCGGTGGTTGCTTCTACAGCATCCGACACAGCCTCACCCGCATCCTCGACAACTTCAACCGCAGCCTCGCTCGCATTTTCTACAGCTTCGGTTGTTGCTTCAGTCGCAGTCTCTACCGCACTCTCGACAGCCTCAGCGGCCTGTTCCAATACGTTAGTATCGCCAGCCGGTTCCGCCACGGAAACGTCTGGCGCCTCCATATTGGTGTAATAAACATAACCACCGACAGCAGCAGCGCCGACAACCAGAGCGATCACAGCAGGTTTCATTATTCAATCTCCTCAAAAACATTCGCACGAACCACAACGCAATAATATTACTGTGCTTCAGGGTAGCGAAATGGCCCCGTCGATTGGCCTCCTCAAGGGGGAAAAATCTCAACCAAGCCTCAACGGCCAAAACTGGCCGATGCCCCAACTTTCATAAAAGCAGCAAAAATCTTCTGATCTGGGGCACTTCACCGGCATATTGTCAGAATGATGCCTTGAAAACCTCATTCTCCCCGGTCATACGGGGCCAAACAGCTTGAATCATGCGCCCGACAGCGCTATTTTTCAGGTGATATTATGCAATGACAAAAAGGATTGCCGTCATAGCCCGCAGACCCCACAATGCGCCGCCGCAACGCGACACCGGCCCGCGCGTCAACGAAAAGATCCGTGATTCCGAAATCCGCCTGATCGGCGCCGAAGGCGAAAACGTCGGTGTCGTGCACCCGGCCAAAGCCATGCTAATGGCGCAAGAGGCTGGATTGGATCTTGTTGAGATCTCGCCCAATGCCAAACCGCCTGTGTGCAAGATCATGGATTTTGGCAAGTTCAAGTATGAACAGCAAAAGCGGGAAAGCGAAGCGCGCAAGAAGCAAAAGATCATCGAGATCAAAGAGGTCAAATTTCGACCCAACACTGATATCCATGATTACGGCGTCAAAATGCGCAACGTTTACAAGTTTCTGGAGAATGGCGACAAGGTGAAGATTACCCTGCGCTTCCGCGGCCGCGAGATGGCGCACCAGAACCTGGGCCGCCAGCTGTTGGAACGGGTGGCAGTCGACATCAAAGAGCATGGAAAAGTCGAAAACATGCCCAAGATGGAAGGCCGCCAGATGATCATGCTGATCGGCCCCCTGCCCAGATAAAATTTCGCTTCCCTACGAGGAAACGCACTCTGAAACGCCCTGTCCATTATGTTGGACAGGGCGTTTTGCGTTTCAGACAAGGATATTGATACCGCGGCCTTAAGCTCAACTCACCATGGCAACGACGTTACCTTTCTCCTCGCCTCAATATTGGAGCAGGCAAAACAAAGCTGATCCACTTGTTGGGGTCAGTAAAAAGGGCTCTTCGCCAATTCAGCGAAGAACCCCGTTCACTCGTTAAGAACAAATCAGGTTGCAGCAGCAACCGCACGCTTGGTCATCACCCCAACCAAATGGGCACGATACGCCTTGGTGCCATGCAGATCGCCGATCATATTCGCCGGATCCACAGCCAAATCAGCCACTGCATCTGCACTAAACGAATCGTTCAGCGCAGCCTCAGCCGCAGCCCAGCGGAACACCCCTTCTTCCGAGGCGCCAGTCACCGCCACCCGTACTCCATCAGCGTGTTTGGCAACAAACACCCCAACAAGCGCAAAGCGCGAGGCTGGCTGAACGAACTTCTGATAGTTCGCGACCTCAGGAACCGCGAACCGCACGCCAGTGATGATCTCGCCGTCTTCCAATGCTGTGGTGAACATGCCCTGAAAATAGTCATCCGCTGCAATCTCGCGCGCATTGGTGACAATCACCGCAGCCGAGGCCAGCGCCGCCGCCGGATAATCCGCCGATGGGTCATTGTTGGCCAAAGACCCACCAATCGTGCCGCGGTTGCGCACCGCTGGATCGCCAATGTGACTGGCCAACTCTGCCAGTGCCGGATAGGCACCCGCGCCGGCCGCAACCACTGCATGGGTCACGTTCCCACCAATCGTAACAGCTCCATTTCCCACGTCAAAACCCTTCATCTCAGCAATTCCGCTCAGACTCACCAAGGTCGACGGCATCGCCAGCCGTTGCTTCATAGTAGGGATCAACGTCTGACCACCGCCCAACGCTTGCGCATCTTCCGCCGCCAGTGCCGCCACGGCCTCAGCAACACTCGAAGGCGCCTCATAATCGAAATTATACATTTCGTCCTTCCTTCCCAAAAATCAAAGGGACATCTCCCTCGTTCTTCTTGTTCCAAATACCTCGGGGGGTCCGGGGGGCTGCCCCCCCGGCGCTCTCCAAATCAGCCATTCATCGCCGCCCAAACCCGACCCGGGCTCAGTGGCATATCGATATGAGTGACATTCTTGCCCGCCGATTGCAGCGCATCCACCACCGCATTCACGACGGCAGGCGGCGAGCCAATGGCCCCTGCCTCACCACAGCCCTTGACCCCCAATGGGTTGTGCGTACAGGGAGTCTGACAGGAATGATCCACCGCATAAAATGGCAGGTCATCCGCTCTCGGCATTGCGTAGTCCATAAAGGATGCACTCAGCAGTTGACCGTTCTCATCATAGACACAGCCCTCCAGAAGCGCCTGACCAATGCCCTGGCCAATACCGCCATGCACCTGACCGTCCACAATCATCGGATTGACGATATTGCCAAAATCATCCGCAGCCGAGAACCGCTCGATGCTGACCTTACCTGTGTCAGGATCAACCTCAACTTCGCAAGCATAAGCCCCAGATGGGTAGGTAAAGTTGGACGGATCATAAAACGCGGTCTCTTCCAACCCCGGCTCAATATCCTCCAACGGATAATTATGCGGAACATAAGCCGCCAGGGTCACATCGCCCCAAGCCACCGACTTATCCGTCCCCGCAACCGAAAACTGGCCATCTTTCAACTCAATGTCAGCGTCCGCGGCCTCCATCAGATGGGCGGCAATCTTCTTGGCCTTGGCAATGATCTTCTCGGTTGCCTTAACCATGGCAGAGCCACCAACAGCCAGCGACCGCGAACCATAGGTACCCATACCCATCGGCACTTTTGCAGTATCACCGTGCACAATCTCAATCATGCTCTCGTCGATGCCGATCATCTCGGCAATCACCTGCGGAAACGCGGTCTCGTGACCTTGACCATGGCTGTGTGATCCGGTCATCACCACCAGACCACCCGTCGCATTCACCCGCACTGTCGCACTTTCATACAGACCAGCGCGTGCCCCAAGTTGTCCAACCAGATTTGACGGCGCAATGCCGCAAGCCTCGATATAGCAATTGACGCCAAGCCCTCGGATCTTACCTTTTGCCTCGCTTGCGGCGCGGCGCGTTGCAAATCCAGACAGGTCGGCAATCTCTTCCAGCTTGTCCATGGTCGCATTGTAATCACCGGTGTCATATTCCACCGCCACTGGGGTGGCATAGGGGAATTCGGTGATGAAGTTCTGCCGCCGCAGCGCAATCGGATCAACGCCCAACTCTCGTGCGGCCTTATCAACCACCCGCTCCAACTGGAACGTCGCTTCGGGCCGCCCAGCGCCGCGGTAAGCATCCACCGGCACCGTATTGGTAAACACCGCCTTGACGTTCACATAGACCAGAGGCGTTTTGTAATTGCCGGCCATCAGGATGCCATGCAACCAGGTTGGCACAGCTGGCGCAAAGGTCGACAGATAAGCGCCCATGTTGGCGTAGGTATCAGTGCGCACCGCCGTAAAGTTATTGTCCGCGTCCAGCGCCAACTCGATTTTAGACACATGATCGCGGCCATGGGCGTCTGACATGAACGCCTCGGATCGCGACGAGGTCCACTTGATCGCCCGGTTACAGGCCTTTGCAGCAAAGGTACAAAAAGCCTCTTCTGCGTAGTGGAAAATCTTGGTGCCGAAGCCACCGCCCACATCTGGCGCCACAACACGCAGCTTATGCTCAGGGATACCCAGCACAAAGGCGCCCATCAGCAGCCGGATCACATGCGGGTTCTGGCTGGTGGTGTACAGCGTACTGTCATCGCTGGACCGGTTATACTCGCCAATTGCCACCCGCGGCTCCATTGGGTTGGCGATCAACCGGTTGTTGATCAACTCTAAAGTGGTGACATGCGCCGCGTCTTGAAACGCCTGCTCCACCGCCTCGCGGTTTTCCTCGACAAATCCCCAGTCAAAACAAAGGTTCGAGGTCAGATCATCGTGAACTTTGACCGAACTGTCTGCTACCGCGGCCTTCATATCAATGACCGCGGGCAGCTCTTCGATATCCAGCTCAATCGCCTCGGCGGCGTCGCGCGCCTGCTCGGGGCTATCCGCAACCACCGCAGCAATCGCTTCGCCAACATGGCGCACTTTGCCTTCGGCTAGGATCGGATGCTTGGGTTCTTGCATCACTTCGCCATGGCGATCAGTGATCTGCCAGCCGCAGGGCACGCCGCCGACGGCCTCGAAATCAGCCGCAGTGAAGATCCTCACAACACCGGGCATTGCCTCGGCTGCAGCCGTATCAATGCCGTTGATTTTACCGTGGGCCAGATCAGAGCGCAGAAAATGCACATAGGCTTGGCCATGGGCGTTGATGTCATCAGTATAATTGCCGTTCCCGGTCAGGAACCTAACGTCTTCGCGCCGCTTTGGGCTAGCGCCAATGCCACTATCCTTAGGCATGTTTTATATCCTCTCCCTGAATGGTGCGTGCAAGCACACACCCTACACCTACAGCTGACCTTTGGGGCAAAACCACCCAAGCCATGCGCCTTGTGTAGGGTGCGTGTTCATCACGCACCTTGAGCCGTTGATCGTCGCTGAGCTGTCATTCCGCCGCGAGAGCAGAAACATCCTGCCCGCTGGCTGCCATGATCGACTTGACGATATTATGATAACCAGTGCAGCGGCACAGATTGCCCTCCAGATATTCACGAACATCCTGTTCCGAGGGCTTTGGATTGTCTTTCAACAAAGCCGCCGCTGACATCACCATGCCAGGCGTGCAAAATCCGCACTGCAAACCATGGTGTTCCCGGAACGCTGCCTGGATCGTGTTGAGTGTCCCATCAGGCTCTGCTTGTCCTTCGATGGTGGCCACCTCGGCCCCCTCAGCTTCCAGCGCCAGCATCGTACAGCTTTTCACTGCTTTGCCATCCACGTGCACCACACAGGCACCGCATTGGCTGGTATCACATCCGACGTGTGTCCCCGTGAGGCCAAGCTCCTCGCGCAAAAACGAGACCAGGAGCGTGCGCCCCTCGACCTCTGCACTGGCAGCTTTGCCGTTCACGGTCATTGAGACCTTCGCCATGAACCCCTCCCTTAGCTATTTCTATTGGCTACAGCGAGTTAAGCACGGGATCGGACATCTGCGAAGTGATTTGAACGCTCACAAGCTCTCCCACAGGGTGATCCCTACAGAAATGCAAAGCTAACCAATTGAAATTAAAGTGCTTATCTAAATATCACCATAGACTAAAGTAGGAGGCCTCCCGCCGAGTGGCGGATCAACTTTCACTGCGGCGTGGCATTGGCCGGGTGGGAATTTCCTTCAGCAGACCGCCGACTCCCATGGCCGCAATGTCACCGTTACCTACTTCAATCCCACAGATCACCCGTTCTAGCACCCAATCGGCACCATTCAGTGCCGGAGATCGCGCACAGCCCGGCAAGCCCACCACAGGCTTGTCGCCCAGAGCGCCTAGGAACAACAGATTGCCCGGATCCACCGGCATGCCAAACCGTGTCACCTCGCCGCCAGCCAATCGCAAGGCTTGCGGCGCCACATCCAAGGGGTCCGAGGTAGCAGATCCAGTCAGGATCAACACCAAGTCTCCGGGAGCCTCCACTATCGCCTGCCTCAGCTCCGCCTCGTGATGGCGCACAACCACCCGTGGGCTCAGCTCCAGCCCCATGCGATCCAACCGACCAGCCATAGCAGCGCGGCCCTTGTCTGACGGCGTGTCATCGCTGACCCGTGTCTCGATCAATGTCGCTGATCCATAAGCCGGAGCTGTCACCTTTAGTGCGCCACCAGCCCCCGCCCCGGCACGCAGCAATGCGGACTGAGGCACTGCGTAGGAGATGATTTTGATAGTGGCAATCATGCCCCCTGCATCAACCCTGTGCCAGCCCGGCACAGTGGCAATCGAAATCATTGGGTCCACTTCATTCACGGCCTTCAGCTGTTCGGCATCCAGTTGGACAACACCACAGGTCGCGGCGTATAAGTTCACCCGCCCAGCGCCTGCCCCCGAGATCCGCACATGTTGAGCCTCCGGATCGGGAACAATCATTTGGGCTAGCGCCAGCGCAGCCTCGTTCTCCTGCACATCTCCAACTTCCAAACGCGCTACTGTGATTTCGCTAAGCCCTTCGGCCTCGAGATCTGCTAGATCCACAGTTGTCAGTTCCGTGCCCTTGGCGATTTTGCGCCCACCGGCTTGCAAGGAATGGGCCAGAATTGCCCCTGCGGCCTCACTCAGCGGTACTTGGCCAAACTTCATTCTGCCTTGCCCCGCAGCACGGCAGTCATTTCACCCAGAATAGAGACAGCAATCTCTGCCGGTCCCGCAGCACCAATATCCAGACCAATCGGCCCATGGATCCTCCCTATCTGCGCCTCACTGAACCCCGCAGCCAGCATCCGCTCTACCCGTTTGGCATGGGTCCGTTTTGATCCCAGCGCGCCAATATAGAAACACTCGCCAGCCAAGGCCGCCAGCAAGGCCGGATCATCCAGCTTGGGATCATGTGTCAATAAAACAAGAGCCGTGCGGGCATCCAGCTCCAGTTTCGCCACTGCCTCGTCCGGCCAATCATCCAGAATGACTTCGCCGGGAAAACGGTCCGAGTACGCAAAGGCCTCACGTGGGTCAATCAACACAGGGTCATACCCCGCAATCCGCGCCATTGGGGCCAAAGCCTGTGCGATATGCACCGCCCCCACACAGATCAATCGCAGCGGTGGATTGTGCACGGCAACAAAGGTCTCTTCGTCCTCTTCCATCCCCGAGCGGTCCAACCGCATCCGGTTCGGATAGCTGCTATGAAGAAGTCGTCGCACTCCGCTTTGGATATTCACTTCATAAGCCAGCACCTGCCGCGTGGTGCGCGCCGCCACCAGTTGCTCCAACAGGTCAACCGGCATCGCCGATCCCACCGGCTCGACCAAAATCTTGATCGTACCACCACAGGCCAGCCCAACCGCAAAAGCGTCTTCGTCGCTGACGCCATATTCCAGTAGACGGTGCTTGCCGTCTTGCAACGCCTCCTGCGCCTCCAGCACCACAGCGCCTTCGACGCATCCGCCCGAGACCGAGCCCTGCATGCGCCCGTCACCGCTGATCACCAGCATAGATCCGGTCCGCCGGGGCGCCGAACCCCAAGTTTGAACCACAGTCGCCAGCGCGGCTCCATATCCTGCGCGGTGCCATGTCAGAGCAGTTTCCGGTGCGTCTTCAAATCGGGTGTGGGTATTGGTCATCGTCATCCTCCGTCGGCAACTATGCCCCCATCCCGATGCGACGTCTGCCCCCAATTGGTCGTAGTGGAGATATTTATCCAAACTGCAAAGCGGCCTGATTGGCCCCACGGTCACCAAACGAAAGCTACAGGTCTCCTGCATTTTCAATTCATGGACATGTCCACGGAGATCGGTGTTCCAATCACACCTAAATGCCTACATATAGATATCAGAATAAAATTCCTGCCTCACCTCAATGGTTTACACTAAATATATTCCCATTTCTGAATTTGAACTATCTAAGGTAAGCTGCCGCATCGTCTCAGAACGGAGATCAAGATGTTCCGGTTTTCTAATCTTCTAGCGGCCCTCGTTGTGGCAGGCCCGACATTGGCCCAAGCTCCGCTAACACAGAACTTTTCAGGATCGAACAGCTGTTATGGACGTCACTATTCAGAAACGCACATGAGTGAACACCCGCAGCAGCAGGTGGTTGAGATTCGACTGAACCATTTTCCAGGTGATCAACAGTTTCTCGGCCTGGGCGGTGATTATCACAGCTATCCCGAAACTCCGGTGCTGTCGCTTATGCTAACGGTGCAACTGCGCAGCCAAGCCCTCGGAGATGCCCAAGTTTACTGTACCCAAGACGGTGACCGTCTGCACTGTGGCTTGGAATGTGATGCTGGTCATTTTTACGTCGTCGACCGCAACCCAGAGTCGATCATCGTTAAAACCGGCAGCAATCTCTACTTTTCAGACTGCGGTGAGGAAGAGCGGGTGCTGCGCCGCGAGCCTGATGACAAGGTTTTTCTGCTGCACCGATTGCCGGACACTGCCTGCCACCCCTAGGGTCTGAGCTGACTACAGCAAACCCATCAACCGCGCCTTTTCGCCGAGATCATCGGGATTGGAAATCACCTGTGCCAATTCTTCAAGCGAGGCAATAGAGTGACCAGCGCGAAAACTGTCTACATGTGGCAGCATGGCACGAATGCCCTGAGCCTTGGGCGCAAACCCCTCCCAGCGCAACAGCGGGTTCAGCCAGATCAATCGACGCGCCGATAGCTGCAACCGCTGCATTTCACGCGCCAATGCCTCGGGGTCGTCCCGGTCCAACCCGTCAGTGATCAGCAGCACCACAGCGCCCTGGCCCATCACCCGCCGCGACCAGTCGCGATTGAACTGATGCAGGCATTCGCCAATCCGGGTGCCGCCCTCCCAGTCCTGCGCCTCTGCGCCTGCAGCAGCCAGCGCCGCATCCACGTCGCGTTGGGCCAGATGGCGAGTGATATTGGTCAGCCGGGTGCCAAAGGTAAAGCCATGCACCTTTGCCCAGCCCGCCCCTTTGGCGTTTGAGACCGCGTGCAGGAAATGCAGAATGATGCGACTGTATTGGCTCATCGAGCCGGAGATGTCACAGATCACCACCAGATTGGGCCAACGAATGCGCCGTTTGGCCCGCGCCATGGTCTGTATTTCCCCGCCGTGACGCGCCGCATTACGCAGGGTCCGGCGCCAATCCGGTCGCGGGCCACGTGGGGCCGCAATCAGGCGGCGGGACTGAATAGGTTTCACTGGTAGCGACAGTTGCGCCAAAATGCGTTTTGCTCGGGCAACCTCGTCGGTGCTCATCTGTTCAAAGTCGAGTGTACGCAGCCGTTCCTCGGCAGACATGGTGAGTGTCGCCTCGAACTCAACCTCAGTCCCCTCTTCATTCTCGATTTGCTCGGGATCCGGCTGAGTGCCGTCCAGCAGCGCCTCGGCTGCACGCTTTTCGCCCGGTTTGGCGGGTTTCTCTTCCTGAACGCCTCGCATAGCAGGCAGTAGCATTGCCATCATATGTTCCAGAAACCGCGGATCACGCCAGTACAGGCGAAACACCTGGCTAAAGATTACCCGGTGCTCGGGTTTACTGACGAAACAGGCGTGCAAGGCCCAGTAGAAGTCTGTACGGGACGTAAAACCGGCGGCCGCCACCGCCTCAACTGCATCCACCACCCGCCCCGGACCGATCGGCAAACCGGCCTTGCGCAGGGCGCGTGCAAAATGGGTGATGTTTTGCGCGAGTTTTGGCTGATTGGGGATCACCAATGGGGGCAGTTCAGGCAAAGGCAGTCGCGGGGGCCAGCCCCCGCACCCCCGAGGTATTTTTAACAAGAATAAGCATTAAGTGGGGACCAGGCTGGCCTTGGCCTGATCAAGGATTCGTTTGGCCTCGGATCCTTGCAGCTTGGTGATGTCGTCCTGGTATTTCAGAATCGCGCCGAGGGTATCGGCGATGACTTCGGGGGACAGATCGATCACGTCCAGCGCCAACAAGCAATTGGCCCAGTCGATGGTTTCCGCCACACCGGGTTTTTTGAACAAATCCTCGGTGCGCAGGCCCTGGACAAAAGCCACTACCTCGCGGCTGAGCTTGGCGCTGGTTTCAGGCGCGCGGGCTTGCAAGATTTCTAACTCACGTTGGAAGTCAGGATAATCCACCCAGTGATACAGGCAACGGCGTTTCAGCGCGTCATGCACTTCGCGGGTGCGGTTTGAGGTCAGGATCACAATTGGCGGCTCGGGGGCCTTGATGGTGCCCAGCTCTGGAATGGTGACCTGAAAATCTGACAGCGCCTCAAGCAAGAAGGCCTCGAATGGCTCATCTGTGCGATCCAGCTCATCGATCAGCAAAACCGGAGAGCCGTTCTCGTCCGGGCGCATGGCCTGCAACAGCGGGCGCTCGATCAGAAATTCATCGGAAAACAGCTCGGCCTTAAGCGCACCGCGGTCCGCGCTGCCAGCTGCCTCAGCGGTACGGATAGCCACCATCTGCGCCGGGAAGTTCCACTCATAGACCGCCGAGGAGGCATCCAATCCTTCGTAGCATTGCAACCGGATTAGGCGGCGGTTCAGCCCGGCGGCCAGCGCCTTAGCGATTTCGGTCTTGCCAACGCCAGCCTCGCCCTCAAGGAACAGCGGCCGACCCAGTCGCAGCGCCAGGAACACCACCACGGCCAGCGCCCGGCCGCAGACATAGCCCTGCTCTGCCAGTAACGCCTGCACATGTTCGATTGTCTCTGTTTGCCGCATCTGCACCCTCCTGTAGCTTCCCAAACAGGCCATGCACTAGCCTGAGGGTCAAGCGTGCTGTGCTGGTACTTTGGTCTTATGCGCAACAGTGCTGCCCGCGTATGGTCTGACACGAACACCAATCCGCCCACCCAGATCAGTGATCCATGCGTTGTCTCACCATTGCAGCCCAATGCAACGAGGCCACCTTTCTTCTGGCATAGCTGGGCCATCAGCACGAGATGGCACTTTACCGGTTCCCCGGTGTTTTCAACAATTTCCAGGATGTAACCAATGCAGAGACACAGACAGAACTGTATGGCATTATACGACGGCCATAGCTGCAATCTTGGGCGAGCGCGGATTGGACGACGCACTGTTCACCCTGCATGAAAACGCGGTGGCCTGGCGGCATGCCCCTTTTCATGAGCTGATGACACAAGAAAAGAATCGCAGCCTATTTTCCCAACGGATGATGATGCCTCCCTCGCGGCTGATCAATGCCACCACCGTTCACACCCTCACTGAATTTACTCTGCTTTGCCTCGCTGGCAACAAGTGTATAAACTTTGAATAGTCGGAAAACTTGCACGAGTTTTTCCCAATTTAGCCGCAATTTGCACCTAGTGATGTCTGTGAGTAACTGGCCCGCAACGTGGCTGGACTGTGAGGATTATATCTATGCAGGACGGACTGGAAAATCTGGACGAGAGCCTGGCCGATTTGGCTCCAGAGCAGTGGCGCCAACGCATGGCGGCACTGGCCGAGCAACATGGCATGTACCAATCTCTGGGGGATCGGCATTTTGCCACCTTCATTGATCAGGACAACACATTGTTGGTCACCTTTGAGACCGTACAATGTATTCACAATCTGTCCGACCAGGCGCAACCGCTTGGGTTTGACCTGATCAAGAACTTGGGCTGGTCGCATCTCTGCGTGATCTCGGATGGCGACACATGGTTCCGCGACAACCGAGTCTATGGCTTCTTTGATCAGTTAATCGACGATGGCTTCTTTGAGGAATTCGACCGGGTGGTGTTTTATGGTGCCGGGCCCTGCGGCTATGCAGCCGCTGCCTTTTCAGTGGCGGCCCCCGGCGCCACCGTATTGGCAATCCAACCTCAGGCCACATTGGATCCGCAGATGTCAGAGTGGGATGACCGCTTTGTCGAAATGCGCCTCACCTCATTCACCGACCGCTACGGCTATGCCCCGGACATGCTCGACGCTGCGGATCATGCCTTTGTCATTTATGACCCGCGTGAGAAGCTGGATGCCATGCATGCAGCTCTATTCAATCGCTCCAATGTGACCCGCTTGCGTCTCCCCAATATGGGCGACACCTTGCAAACCCGGCTGATCGAAATGGATATCCTGTATCATGTACTCTCGCTGGCCGGGTCCGGCAAATTGACGGCGCATCGGTTCTGGCAACAATACCGGGCACGACGCACCAATATGACTTATCTGCGCCGGATGGTGGCCAGGCTGGAAGATCAGGACCGCCCCTTTCTCTGCGCGCTGCTCTGCCGCAATGTTGCAGAACGGTTGCGCGCGCCGCGGTTCCGCCGCCGCTATAAAAGACTTGAGAGACGTGCCGAAGCCGGTGAATTTTCCATGCCGCCAAAGCTCTGATATTGAGCCCAGCTAAGTTCGGCAGCGCTTTCCCTTGTGTAGGAGCTGTGCTAGGGCGGCGCCATGACCCAAAGCCTTACAATCGCCCGCCCCGACGACTGGCACCTGCACCTGCGTGACGGCGCTATGCTGACCGCTGTGCTGCCAGAGACAGCGCGCCATTTTGCCCGTGCCATCATTATGCCCAATCTGGTGCCACCTGTTGTCACCGCAGCTCAGGCCGCGACTTATCGTGACCGCATCCTGGCGGCGCTGCCCGACGGCATGGTGTTTGAGCCGCTGATGACGCTTTATCTGACCGAGGAAACCGATCCGGCAGATGTCGCAGAGGCCCATGCCAGTGGTTTGATCAAGGCAGTCAAACTTTACCCGGCTGGGGCCACCACCAACTCGGCCAGCGGTGTTGCAGATTTCGACAAAGTACGCGGTGTGCTCGAAAAAATGGCGGAAATCGGCCTGCCACTCTGTGTGCACGGCGAGGTGACAGACGCCGATGTCGACATTTTCGACCGCGAGGCAGTGTTCATCGACCGTGTGCTGGACCCGATCCGCAAAGCCACTCCGGGCCTGCGTGTGATTATGGAGCATATCACCACCTCTGACGGGGTTGACTATGTCAAATCCAACGACAGCGACCTGGGCGCGACCATTACTACCCATCACCTGATCATCAACCGCAACCACATCCTGGTTGGTGGTATCAAACCTCACTACTATTGCCTGCCCGTTGCTAAACGCGAAGAACACCGTCTGGCCCTGCGCGCCGCCGCCACGTCCGGTGATGCCCGTTTCTTCCTTGGCACCGACTCAGCACCCCACACCGATCCCAACAAGCTCAGCGCCTGCGGCTGCGCCGGTTGCTTCACAGCCACCAACACCATGCCCCTGTTGGCCCATATTTTTGAAGAAGACGGCGCTCTGGACAAATTAGAGGCCTTCGCCTCGCGCAATGGACCGGTGTTTTATGGCCTGCCAGTAAACAATACCACACTGACACTTACCAAATCCGACATCGCAACCCTGTTCCCAAACCAGATCACATCCGACGACGGACCCGTCACCGTTTTTGATCCCGGCTATCCGATTTATTGGACCGCCTCCTAAGCTTCTTTTTGCCAGAAATACTCCCGCCGGAGGCTCCTGCCCTTGCCTCCGGCGCCACCAACCGAGGATGACCCGATGACCCCCACGTCCTACCCCACGCGCGAAGAAATCGCCCGCCTGTCTGCCCGCATGCTGCTGGAAATCGGAGCGGTGGATTTCAACACTGATACTCCATTCACCTTGGCTTCGGGCCTGCCCTCGCCCAGCTATGTCGACTGCCGCAAGTTGATCTCCTACCCTCGTATCCGCTCCACCCTGATGGACTTCATGACCGTCACCGTGATGCGCAACGCCGGGTTCGAGGCATTTGATAACATCGCAGGCGGCGAAACCGCAGGCATTCCCTTTGCTGCCCTGGTGGCCGAGCGTATGGCGCTGCCGATGACCTATGTGCGCAAAAAGCCCAAAGGTTATGGCCGCAACGCCCGCATCGAAGGTGTGATGAGCGAAGGTGAACGGGTGTTGCTGGTCGAGGATCTGACCACCGATGGCGGCTCGAAGCTGTCCTTTGTCGATGCGATCCGCGAAACTGGCGCCACATGTGGCCACACAGCCGTCATTTTCTATTACGACATATTCCCCGAGACACTCAAAACCCTGGGCGATCATGGTGTTGAGTTGCATCACCTGTGCACATGGTGGGATGTGCTGGCCGAGGCCCGCGCGCAACAGTCCTTCAGCACTGAAACTCTGGACGAGGTGGAAACTTTTCTGAAAGATCCGCGCGCCTGGCAGGACGCGCATAAATCCGCCTAAGAAAAACGGTTCGGGGAGCGTTACCCTGTGGATAACGTTCCTCGAATCGCAATCCGAGCGCAAAGGCGTACGGGTATGTCGTGGGTGTTGAGTTTTTCACTACTTCATGTAGACTTTTCTCAAGCCTGACAGAGTCACCCGCTGGGATCATTTCAACGGGACCGCCAGTTGTCCACGACTTGCCCACAGAAATATACATTTGGCCAAAACCCGGCGAACAGCCTATCTACTAAAGCTCAAAAAACGAGAGCAGCAATGAACGAACTGACCCCATTTGACGGCCATCAGCCCCTCGCGCCGATGCCAGATCAACTGCCAGCCAATGTTGAAGCCGCACCGGAAAACCCGATGCCGCACTCGGTTGAGGCCGAACAACAGTTGCTCGGGGCGATTCTGACCAACAATGATGTCTACGACCGCATTGCGTCGATCATCACGGCTGACCATTTCTACGATCCGGTGCACACCCGAATCTATGAAATTGCCGCCGCGCGGATTTCCAAAAACGCGCTGGCCTCGCCAGTGACGCTCAAGGCGTTCATGGAAGACGACGAAGGTCTGAAAGAGTTGGGCGGTCCGGCTTATCTGGCCAAACTGGCTGGCGCCTCGATTTCGGCCTTTGCGGTACGCGACTATGCTCAGATGATCTATGACCTGGCGATCCGGCGCGAGCTGATCGGCCTGGGCCAGGATATTGCCGAAAAGGCGCGCCGCGTCGATGTCGAATCTGAACCCAAAGAGCAAATCGTCGAGGCTGAGCAATCGCTGTATAAGCTGGCCGAGCAGGGCCAGACCGAAAGCGGCTTCAAATCCTTCCTCAAAGCGGTCACCGAAGCGGTCAACGTCACCAACGCAGCTTACCAGCGTGGCGGCGGTATGGCCGGGATTTCCACCGGTCTGGTTGATCTCGACAAACAGCTTGGCGGTTTGCACCCGTCGGATCTGCTGATCCTTGCCGGTCGTCCCTCGATGGGGAAAACCTCGCTGGCCACCAACATCGCCTATAACGTCGCCAAAGCTTATAAACGTGGCATCAAACCCGACGGCACCGAAGGCGCCATTGATGGCGGTGTGGTTGGTTTTTTCAGCCTGGAAATGAGCGCCGAGCAGCTGGCAGGCCGTATTCTCGCTGAAGCCTCGGAAATCTCCTCGCACAAGATCCGCCAGGGGGACATGACCGAGGCCGAATTCCGCAAATTTGTCGAGGCCGCCAAGACGCTGGAAAGCTGCCCGCTATTCATTGATGACACGCCCGCCCTGCCAATCTCGCAACTGGCCGCCCGTGCCCGCCGCCTGAAACGAACTCATGGGCTCGACCTGTTGGTGATCGACTACCTGCAGCTTTGCCGCGGCACTGCTGAAAACCGGGTCAACGAAATCGGCGAGATTTCGATGGGCATGAAGGCCATCGCCAAGGAATTGCAGATCCCGGTGATTGGCCTATCCCAGCTGTCGCGTCAGGTAGAACAGCGTGAAGACAAACGGCCACAACTGTCGGATCTTCGGGAATCTGGCTCGATCGAGCAGGATGCCGACGTGGTGATGTTTGTGTACCGCGAGGAATACTATAAAGAGCGTGAAAAGCCCGGCGATCACGAGCTGGACAAGATGGAAGAGTGGAAAACGGCGATGGAACGGCTACACGCCCGTGCCGAAGTCATCGTCGGCAAACAGCGCCACGGCCCCATTGGCATCATTGAGCTGTCCTTTGAGGCGCAGTTCACCCGCTTTGGCAACCTCGCCAAGGCCTGGCAGAACGGCCCGCGTGAAGACGAGTACTAACCCCACTCATACCGCTGGCCTTATTTGCGATCAGCCAACCGATCCGACTCAGTGATGAGTGCAACAGCTTGACGCAGACAGGATCCCCTGAACAACTGCAGGTATTGCAGTGCAGAGGATTTCAAAACGATGAGCATTCAAAACTTTATGGCGGGTTATAAACGGGTCTGGGAAGCAAAAGACCCAGTCGGATTTGCCGCCCTATTCACGCCAGATGGCAGCTATTACAACACACCGTTCCAGGTCCAGTCTGGCCCATCCGAGCTGGCAGCCTATTGGGAACGAATTTTACTGCAGGACGACATTTCACTGTCCTATCAAATACTGGGCACATCCGAAGACGCAGGTGTCGCGCATTGGAATGTGACCTACCAGGTCACCAGCGAAGAACTGTTCCAAATCTGGGCGGTTTCAACTGGCACTGGCCTGCCAGATCGCAGTCCCGGCGACCCACTCCCCAGAATGGAACTGGACGGAACCCTTCTCGCCGAGTTTGACAAACAAGGTCTGGCGACATCCGCACGCATCTGGTGGCATTCAATGCCCCACCCAAATGAAGATCAGGCTACTGGCGTGTGAATCCCAATCACCGCGTCGGCGCAACTGTAACCCGCAAACTGGACATAGCGCCTATTCCCCCCTTGACCCCTCCCCCGCGCATGTCATGAACGGCCCATGAGTACAGCAAAACTATCAATCAACCTGGATGCCCTAGCAACCAACTGGCGTAACCTTGATGCTCTCAGCTCGGCCGAAACCGCAGCCGTGGTCAAAGCCAACGGCTATGGCCTGGACGCCGGGCGCGTTGGCGTAGCCCTGGCCAAGGCCGGAGCGCGCAATTTCTTTGTCGCCGCCGCCGAAGAAGGTGTAGCCCTGCGCCGCGCCATTGGACCTGATCTGGGCATCTCGGTGTTTTCCGGCCACATGGAGGGCGACGCCCGCCTGCTGCAGGAATTCAACCTGACGCCGATGCTCAACTCGGTTGACCAGATGCTGCGCCATTTCGAGAGCCTGCCGGGCCACAGTTTTGGTGTGCAACTCGACAGCGGCATGAACCGTCTGGGCATGGAGCCCGCCGAATGGGCCGCCCTGCGCGACATTGCTCTTGGGCAAAACCCGGTGCTGATTATGTCCCATCTGGCCTGCGCCGATGAGCCGGGTCATGCAATGAACGCCCTGCAACTCAAAGTGTTCCGCGAGATGACCGATGGTATCGACTTACCACGTTCGCTCTCGGCCACCGGCGGCATCCTGTTGGGGCCTGACTATCACTTTGACCTCTGCCGTCCAGGCATTGGCCTTTACGGTGGGCGGCCCTTTAGCGATGCCCTGCCAGTGATCACTCTGGCTCTGCCAGTGATCCAGGTCCGCGATGTACTCCCCGGCGAAAGCGTCGGCTACGGCAATACCTGGATCGCCCGGCGACCGTCCCGCATTGCCACGGTTGCTGCGGGTTATGCCGACGGCCTGATCCGCGCAATGGGTGCTGGCATAAACGCTTATGTGGGTGACGCCGCCTGCCCGGTAGTTGGCCGGGTGTCGATGGATCTGATCACCATAGATATCACAGATCTGGACGCTGACCCCGATAGCCTCAGCCTGATCAACCCGCGTCAAACCATCGACCAGGTCGCAGATGCAGCAGGCACAATCGGCTATGAGATCCTGACATCCCTAGGCCACCGCTACGCGCGGGGCTTTTCCGGATGAACCCAATCACCCTTCTGGCCCAACTTGGCCGCGTGGTCCTGACCGCGCTCGCCGCCCTTGGCCGCCTGTCAATGTTCGCGGGCGGCACCCTGACCCACATGCTGCGCCCACCGTTCTACCCACGCGAGTTCTTCTCAGCCTTGTTGAACATCGGCTGGCTATCCATACCCGTCGTAGGCCTCACAGCCGTCTTCACCGGCGGGGCACTGGCGCTACAAATCTACTCCGGCGGCGCCCGCTTTAATGCCGAGGCCGTGGTCCCCCAGATCGTTGCCATTGGTATCGTGCGCGAACTCGGCCCCGTTTTAGTTGGGCTGATGATCGCCGCCCGCGTCACCTCCTCCATTGCCGCTGAAATCGCCACCATGAAAGTGACCGAGCAGATCGACGCGCTGGTCACCCTCTCGACCCACCCGATGAAATATCTCGTCGCCCCCCGAGTTGCCGCCGCACTGATAACCGTACCACTGCTGGTCGCCGTCGGCGATATCATCGGCATTGCGGGCGGCTATGTGGTCGCCACCGAGAACCTTGGCTTCAACTCCGCAGCCTATATCAAGAACACCGTCGACTTCCTCGAATTCAACGACATGATGTCCAGCCTGGTCAAAGGCTGCGCCTTCGGCGGCATCGCCGCCACCATGGGCTGCTACTACGGCATGCAATCAGGCCGCGGTGCCCAAGGCGTAGGTGCCGCCACCAAATCCTCAGTCGAGGCCGCCGCAATTCTGATCCTCGCCGCCAACTTCGTGCTCACAGGGATGTTCTTCTCGCTATGATCCACATGCAAAACGTCCACAAGGCCTTTGGCGACAACCGCGTTCTGCGCGGCATGGACCTGCACATCCCCAAGGGCACCTCGATGGTGATCATCGGCGGCTCGGGCACCGGCAAATCCGTGGCCCTGAAATCCGTGCTCGGCCTGATCAAACCTGACTCCGGCACCATTCTGGTCGATGGAAAACCCTCTGACAGCGGCGACCGCGACGCCTTCCTGGCCCGCTTTGGCATGTTGTTTCAGGGTGGCGCGCTGTTTGACTCGCTCCCCGTCTGGCAAAACGTCGCCTTCCGCCTGCTGCGCGGCTCGCTGAAACGCCCCGAGGCCGAGGCCCGCGAGATCGCCATCGAGAAACTCCGCCGCGTCGGCCTGAAAGCAGATGTCGCCGACCGCCTGCCAGCCGAGCTTTCGGGCGGCATGCAAAAACGCGTCGGCCTGGCCCGCGCCATCGCTGCCGAGCCCGAGATCATCTTTTTCGACGAGCCCACCACCGGACTGGACCCCATCATGTCCGGCGTCATCAACGACCTGATCCGCGAGATCGTGGTTGAAATGGGCGCCACCGCCATGACCATCACCCACGACATGTCCTCGGTCCGCGCCATCGCCGACAACGTCGCCATGCTGCACGACGGCGTGATCCAGTGGACTGGGCCAGTGGCCGACATGGATGCCTCGGGTGATCCCTATCTGGATCAGTTTATTCATGGTCGCGCAGAGGGGCCGATTGAGGCGGTAAGGTAACAGCGGAGATTGCTTTGGAAGAACTCATTAAAGAGCTCGAATTCTATATTGATGAAAACACGGTCAACACACGCTTGATTTACCGGGCGAAAGCCTATTCATGCTCTTTCGAGGAGACCGTCGGAAGAGACGTTAATCAAATAGTCGAACAATATGAACATTGGCTCAGCCAAGGCCAGGATCGTGCTGCACTTGAACAAATGGGGAGGCTACTCGGCCTTCTGGAAGGTATTCGAGACTTAAAAGAACCTCTAAAAGGGAAGTCGCCGCCTCCCGAGTTTGCCCCACAGTTTGAGTTAGGTACCAAAGACAAAGATCGCGTCGTCGAACTTTGCATTCAAATGAGGAAAATCATTCTCGCTTCTGATATCTTTGACCAACCCCACAAAAGAAGACTTCTCAATCGCATCGCTGGCATTGAACATCAAGTTGAGCAACCCAAAGGGCTGTTAGATATTGTGCGTGCAGGCGTTTCCGATGTCGGCGAAACACTGGGGAAATTTGGAACTGATATTGAACCGTTAACAAAACGAATGAAAGAAGTAGCGCAAATTGCACGATCAAACTCCAAGGAGTACGATCAAATACCTGCACCAGAAGAAGTCAAACAGCTGCCCAAGCCAAACGAAGCAGAAAGCACCGACTAAGCTTCACCTTTTCCCAAATACCCCCGCCGGAGGCACCCAACACTAGGCCCGCGCCTGACCTTGGGGAGGTGCAAAGCGCCTTCCCGGGGGGAAGGTCAGGCGCGGGCCGAGCCGCTTTGCGACACGCCCCAAGAACGTCAACAATAATTCCACACGGAAATTACCCAAAATGATCCTCATTCTCCTGATGTTCCTCTGCCTGCCGCTGGCCATCTTCTTTTCCTTCCTCGCCAGCTTCACCGTCCTGAAACAAAACCGCCCCCTCGGCAGCGCCCTCCTGATCACCAGCCTGCTCGCCGCCGCCTCCCTCCTGTGGGAACTGCGCTTTGACATCTCCATAATCTCAAACATGTTCACCTACGACCAACTCAGCGCCGATTTCCAAGCCTTCTTCATGGCCCTCTATGTCACCACCTTTGTGCTGACCGTGCTGGCCCGCCTGCGCTGGAACCGCGATCACGGCCGGGGCGTCCTTCTAATCCTAGCCATCGTGTTCTGGATCCTGTCGCCCGCCCCACATGTCCTGATCAGCCCCGGTGCCTTCATGCACTAGCCGGGAAAACTACGCCGCTTTTCCCCTCTTCCATTCCCGGTCAAAATCCCCAAGTCTTGCAACATGTTAATAACCAAAGCGACACCACGCCCTATGCTCCTGCGCCTCGCCACCCTCTCGCTGCTGATCCTCTACCCCGTGGCCTGGTTCGCGCCCCTGATGCGCGCCGGCCTGCTGCCAATCTTCGGCCTCAGCGAAATCTCGGTTGTGACAGGCCTGCAAAGCCTTTGGCGCAGTGACGTCATCCTTGCCCTTATCGTCACTTGTTTCGCAATTTTCGCCCCCTACCTGAAAACCATCGGCCTGGCGCTTGTGCAATGGAACCTGCTGGATGCGCGCACGACGCCAGCCCTACACATCCTCGGCAAACTGGCGATGGCCGATGTTTTCCTGATCGCGCTCTATATCACTGTCGCCAAAGGCATCAGTTACGCCACAATCGAGATCGCCTGGGGACTCTATATGTTCACCGGTTGCATCCTCGCCTCCATCATCCTTGGCCTGATCACCGAAAGGGGCCGCAGGTCGGACCCGGGTCAATGACGACCGCAGGTCGCCTTGCGCAGCAAGGTCCCGATCGTTGAGGCGGGTCTGACCTGCCAAACACTCAACACGGCGCGTTCAGGGCAGACCCGCCCCTGAACCGCTTCCCCAACAATCTCCTTCGCCACGCAGCGGCGCCACGCCCAACGGCCGCCTTGTCCGGCACCGCCGGGCATTCAGCGATCGGCGGGAGCCCCCCGAGAACATCTTGAACAAACCCTGAACATGGGGCACAAAGCCCAAATGGCCAAATCAAAAACCTTCACCTGCGCCGCCTGTAATGCCAGCTTCTCGAAATGGTCGGGGCGCTGCGAGGGCTGTGGCGAATGGAACTCCATCGCGCAAGCCACCGCCCTGTCGACTGGGCCGGGCAAAAAGGCTCTGGGCAACACCCGTGGCAACAAAATCACCCTCAGCGATCTGGCAACAAACGAAACACCGCCCCCCCGCACCCTCTGCGGAGTGGGCGAGCTAGACCGGGTGTTGGGCGGCGGTCTGGTCGCTGGATCAGCCATATTGGTTGGCGGTGACCCCGGCATCGGTAAATCAACACTCCTGTTGCAAGCCGCGGCGCAGTTCGCCCGAACCGGTGTGAAAACCATCTACGTCAGTGGTGAAGAAGCCACCGCCCAAGTTCGCATGCGGGCGCAACGGCTGGAACTGTCGCAGGCGCCGGTCCAGCTGGCGGCAGAAACCAACCTGCGCGACATCCTCACCACGCTTGAAGCCGAGAAGCCGCAGCTGGCCATTATCGATTCGATCCAAACCATGTGGGTCGACAATGTCGACAGTGCGCCCGGCTCCGTCAGTCAGGTCCGCGCTGCCGCGCACGAGCTGACCAGCTTTGCCAAACGCAATAACATCTCGATCATCATGGTCGGCCATGTCACCAAAGACGGTCAAATCGCCGGCCCGCGTATCGTCGAGCATATGGTCGACACCGTGCTCTATTTCGAGGGCGAACGCGGCCATCAGTTCCGCATTTTGCGCGCAGTGAAAAACCGCTTTGGCCCGGCGGATGAGATCGGCGTCTTTGAAATGACCGGCCGTGGCCTGGCCGAGGTGCTCAATCCGTCCGCCCTGTTCCTGTCCGAGCGCGGCGAACCCACTGCCGGATCTGTGGTTTTTGCCGGCATCGAAGGCACTCGCCCGGTGCTGGTCGAAATGCAGGCGCTAGTGGCTCCGTCACCCCACTCCCAGCCCCGACGCACCGTGGTTGGCTGGGATGGCGGGCGGTTGGCGATGATTCTCGCCGTGCTCGAAGCACGCTGTGGAATCCCTTTTGCGGGGCTGGATGTCTATTTGAACGTGGCCGGTGGCATGAAAATATCGGAACCCGCCGCAGATCTGGCAGTGGCCGCCGCCTTGCTCAGCGCCCGCGAAGACACAGCCCTGCCCGCTGACACCGTCCTTTTCGGAGAAATATCGCTGTCTGGGGCCCTTCGTCCGGCTCCACAGACGGAAAACCGGTTGAAAGAGGCGCAGAAACTTGGTTTTACCGCCGCAATAGCACCAAGCGGTGGCAAACCTGTCTCAATCAAAGGGATCGGCTTGCGCCGAGTAACCGATTTAACAGGTTTTGTTGGCGATTTCTTTGGGGCCGGCTAAGGTCGCACAAATTTTGATCGCGAATTAACGGGCGAGGGACATGGAAGGTTTCACAATAATTGACGGGGTAGTTGCCCTGATCATCGTAGTTTCGGCATTGCTGGCCTATGCGCGCGGCTTTGCCCGCGAAGCCATGGCCATTGCCGGATGGGTCGCAGCCGCAGTGCTGGCCTTTATCTTTGCACCCCAAGTCGAACCACTGATGGGTGAGATCCCGGTGGTCGGCGAATTCATCTCGGACAGTTGCGAATTGTCGATCATCGCCGCCTTCGCAGCGGTGTTTGCCTTGGCACTAATTGTCGTCTCATTCTTTACCCCTCTGTTCTCGTCGATGGTTCAACGCTCGGCGATTGGCGGCTTGGATCAAGGATTTGGATTTTTCTTCGGTGTGTTACGCGGCATTCTTCTAGTGGCTATTGGCTTCTTTTTGTACAATGTCGTGATGACTGGGCAGAGCTATTCACTGGTTGACGAAAGCCGCTCGGCGGTGGTGTTTG
Organism: Rhodobacterales bacterium 56_14_T64; assembly: GCA_002162795.1. Classification (GTDB taxonomy): domain Bacteria; phylum Pseudomonadota; class Alphaproteobacteria; order Rhodobacterales; family Rhodobacteraceae; genus Parasedimentitalea. Next base: position 39,244 of record MAAY01000007.1, on the reverse strand, counting down.
AACGGATGATCGGTAAAATCGAAGACCGCGACCCCGAGCAAGCACTGGGTTGGGTCACTCAGCAATACGAGCAACTGATCGGCAATTGCGAGAAATAAAGCAGCCACTATGGCGAATGACAGGGCGCCCACTGGGCGCCCTTTTTCGTGCCGCCACCCTACTTTTGCCATCATCGCGTGCCGCACATTCTAAAAGGTTAACACCCAATGAGGCCGTTAACCTTTTATTAATGAAGAAGAATCATTTGATTCGACGTTTCCGCATTGGGAACTCGAGGCGAGCCAATAGTTAACAAATTCTACCTTAGGGGGGGCAATTCGTTAACAAACCGCGGTAAAAAAGCCCATTTGTCCCCGAAAAAGAAACCAAATCCGCAATCGGCCCCATCCGTGCCTCATTTCGGACCAATTTCGCTGGCCATGTAGTCCTAAGACAGAACGTCAGGTACTCCCGACCAGAAGGAACGACATCATGCTGCTGGATCACTTCAATTCTTTCGCGGACTTTCAGTCGGTGAACCTGCTGATGGACCTCCCGGTATCCAAGCCTGTGCCACGTCCAACTCGTCGTCCCCGGCCTCAGGCTGGCGGCTTTTTGCCTGACACCCTGGTTGAAACGGATCGCGGCTTTGTGCAGATGCGCGACGTCAAGGTTGGTGACAGCATCTACACCTTTGATGGCGGTGCTCAGGAAGTGAAATCTGTCAAACACGGTGTTCCACGCCTCACCACTCTGGTTCACGTTCCAGCTGGCGCACTTGGCAACGACGTTGATCTTCTGTTGCCGTCCGACCAAATGGTCGCACTGGAACTGGACGTTGCCGAGCGCCTGTTTGACGTTCCGCTGGTGATGACCCGCCTCATCTCGCTGGTAGGCTACAAGGGCATCAGCCCCTCCCTGCCCGAGCGTATGGCCCGTATTCATTTGAAATTCGAAGAAGAAGAACTGATCTGGGCCGAAAGTGGCATGTTGCTGCAGGCCGCTGGTGACAGCATCGACTCGGCATTCCGCAAATTGTCCTTGGCTGAAACCCGTCAGATCCTGGCCAGTGAAGATGGCCGCGCCCTGGCGTTGACCGGTAAAACCCCAGTAATCGCCCCCGAGCCCAGCCCACTGGATCTGGTGCTGGCCCCGATGGCCGCCTAATTCCCCAATTGCTCCCCGACTGTCAGGCCCGCCTTGTGCGGGCCTTTTCTTTTCAGATCCGTCTCTTACGCCATACTGCGTCAATTGAGACATCCGAAAAATGTGATCCTTTGGTGACAACTGTCGCCTAAGCCTCTATGTCGAGGCCAACGTCCCAAACGGATTCGAAGCCACCCGCCTTGCCGATACCGAAGTTGACACCCATTCCCACCAGTCGGACCAAAAGATCGCATAAGACATGCGGTATTTTTGACTTATCTGATGTGGTGAATGCTGTGCGAATCTTCAGGCCCGACAAGATGGAACTCCACGGTTTTCAAACCGTTGGCTGGGACAGCGTCACCAGCGTTATGGTGCCAGACATGATCAAGACAAACTCAGTTGGGCCTGCTCAACTGATGCAACACGCAATGTGAAAGTGGAGCCACTGAATGTGTGGGATTTTGGGGATCGCAAACCGGACCAATCAGGTCTTTGCGGAAATCTATGACGGTTTGCTGATGCTGCAGCATCGTGGTCAGGATGCCTCTGGCATTGTGACCTATACCGGCGAAAACTTTCGCGAGCACAAGGCCACCGGTCTGGTCAAGGATGTCTTCAGTGCAAAAGACGCCGAAACTCTGGCCGGGAAAGTCGGCATCGGGCATGTTCGCTACCCGACTGCGGGCTCGCTGAACGCCTCCGAGGCTCAGCCCTTCTTTGTCAACGCGCCGTATGGTATCTATCTGGTTCACAACGGCAATATCACCAACACGACTGCACAACGCGAAAAGATTACCGGCAAATACAGCCGTCATCTGCGCACGACTTCGGATTCAGAAATCCTGCTGAATGTTCTGGCCGACAAAATCTCGGACAGCATCAAGGTCAACGGCAACGGCGACCCCAAGCAAAATCTGTTCTTGGGCGTTAAAATGACCATGGAACGTATTCAAGGCGCCTATTCGGTCATCACCCTGATCGCCGGTGTTGGCATGATGGCCTTCCGCGACCCCCACGGCATCCGCCCACTATCCATCGCCCAGCGTACCAACGACGGTGGCGGGATTGACTACGCTTTTGCGTCCGAAGACGTAGCTTTTGGCATCAATGACTTCGAAAAACTGCGCGATGTGAACCCAGGCGAGGCAGTGCTGATCGACCTCGACGGCAATATGCACAGCTTTCAGGCGGTTGAGGGCAAACTGACCCCCTGCATTTTTGAATATGTCTACCTGGCGCGGCCAGATTCCATGCTGGACGGGATTTCCGTCTACAAGACGCAGCTGCGCATGGGCCAAACGCTTGCCAAGCAGATCCAAGAGGCCGGACTGGAAATCGACAGCATCATCCCGGTGCCTGATTCAGCGCGTCCCGTGGCGCTGGAAGTGGCTAATGCCACCGGCATTCGCTACCGCGAGGGGTTGGTCAAGAACCGCTATATCGGGCGGACCTTCATTATGCCCGGTCAGGAAGAACGTCAGAAATCGGTACGCCGCAAGCTGAACGCCATCCCGCTGGAGATGAAGGGGCTGAACATTCTGTTGATCGATGATTCGATTGTGCGCGGCAACACCATCAAAAAGATCGTGCAGATGTGCCGCGCTGCCGGTGCCAAAAAGGTCTATGTCGCCAGCGCCTCGCCGCCAGTGAAGTTCCCCAATGTCTATGGCATCGACATGCCAACAAAGCGCGAACTGATCGCGGACCGCCGCTCGCTCGAAGAAATCCGGGTCGAGCTTGGGGTGGATGCGCTGATCTATCAAAAACTCGAAGACCTGATCTGGGCTGCCAAAGAGGGCAACAAAGACATCGAACAGTTTGATTGCTCATGTTTTGACGGCAATTATCTGACCGGCAGTGTCAGCGAAGAATATCTGGCGTCGCTGGAAAACAGCAGCCGCGTCAGTAAAAAGGTCAAGGATATGCCAATCACCGGCGACTCGTGGAACGGTGCCAAACTAGCCACATCCGGCTAGGCCCTTCCTAGGCCCTTCACCGCTGGTGCCTGCTCAGGAACCGGCAAAAAAATGCTTATGCCCACTCTGATGCAGCGAATGTTTGAAATCTCCGCGACACCAGAGTAAGAGCCGACTCATCCAGTTTTGGAGGCGCTGACCAAACGGTCAGCGCCTTTTCCATTACGCCAACGAAAGGCCTCCCCCTTTGGACGCGCATCTCGCCCGTATGTTGACCTCGTCACGTCAATGCCGCTGCTGTGGCGCCACCTTTGCGCAACTGCTCAGCCTGGCTTGTGATCGCCCGGACCTGTGCCCCGAGGATATGCCACAGCAGGACAACTCGGCCCTTCTGGCTGAGCGCGGCGATATTCTAACGGATGACTTCTGCCGCCTGGGCGACTTGCACTTCCTGCGTTGCGTGCTGGCGGTGCCTCTGATCGGCAGCGACAACGAGGAGTTTATTCTCGGCACCTGGGCCAGCGTCAGCGCCGAAGATTTCATCGACTATCTCGACCTGTTCGACATGCAAGAGGGCGAGAGCCTGGGCAACCGCCCCGCTTGGCTGTCCAACGCCATCCCGCCGGGCGTTAGCGAGCCGGTGGCGGGCATGTTGCATATGCGCCCCTTGGGACAATACCCCGAGATGAAGATCTCTGAAACTGGCCACCCGCTTTACCCGCTGCAAAAGAACGGCGCTGAGCTGGAAGAACTGTTCGAGTTGCTTTATTCCTATGGTCATGACGTGGCCTCGCTGGTTTACGACGCCTGAGCTCAGGCTGATTTAAGTTTCAAGGGTGGTGCGACCACCCGCCCCTTATTTGCAAAGGTATGCGCAGAGAATTGCCCGATGGCACCCTCCTCTGCGACAACCCGCGCACCGCTTTTTTCCTCATCCTGTTCCCCGATGCCCACGGCTGCTAAGCGCCGCGGCTGAAACACATGTGCAACCGCAGCATTGCGGTTATGAGGATACGACGATGACCAATGCCAATGTGGCCCGATTGGCCACCCAAGACAAAGCACTGAACCAAAAGTCACTGACCTTGATGGGCGTGTTTGGCCCCTCTGAAGATCTAAGTGCCCTGATGCGTCTGCCCAGCGGTCGCGTGCGCAAGGTGACCCGCGGCACCCGCCTGCCCTCGGGGCGGGTCGTCGGCATTGATGCCAACGGTGTCTTGCTCGAGAAAAACGGCACCACCCACCGCCTTGCCATCCCCGGAAGTTAATCCGCCGCAGGATGCCCCCTTGACCCGCAGAGGCACTCGGATCAAAAGACAGCCATGACACAGAAACTTGCTCTTATCACCGGCGCTTCGCGCGGATTGGGTGCTGCTCTGGCCGAAGCCCTGGCACCAACCCACCACATTATCGCGGTGGCCCGCACCACCGGCGCACTCGAGGAGTTGGATGATCGCATCCAGGCCGCAGGCGGCAGCGCCACGCTGGCCCCAATGGACGTCACCGACGCAGGCGCCATGGCAACACTGTGTCGTGGCATTCACGACCGTTGGGGGCAGCTGGACCTGTGGATGCACAGTGCCATCTATGCAGCCCCGCTTAGCCCGGCGAACTTTGCTGCAGGCAAAGACTGGGGCAAATCCCTCGCCGTCAACGCCAGCGCCACCGCGCAGCTGATTTCCTACATTGCCCCGCTGTTGGGACAATCCGGCCAGGCTGCTTTCTTTGATGATCCTCGCGCGGGCGAAAAATTCTTTGGCACCTATGGCACCACCAAGGCCGCCCAGATTTCGCTGGCCCGATCTTGGGCCGCCGAGACCGTGAAAACCGGTCCCAAAGTGTCGATCGTCGCGCCGAACCCCATGCCAACCGCCCTGCGCGCTCGGTTTTTCCCGGGCGAGGACCGCGACAAGCTGACCGCTCCGATGGCTGAGGCAAAACGCCTGCTGACAGAACTTCAACTAGCTTGACCTGAACGACAGGCTGGCGCCAGCGCCACCTGTCCCTGCTCGCTTTGCGCCGGATCACCGGCGTCATTTGTTTAGCCGCCCCGCTGCGTTGGAAATACAGAAATGCGGTTATCTGCCCACGCGGGCGCAATGACTGCGGTGCGTGGCAACACGCACCCTACACAGACTGTGAGTCTGTGGCCCTGCTGCCAGCAGCATCACCCGGATGTCTGTCAAACACTGCAAAGACTTGCCCCATTTGCCGCCACCGCCTATGCAGTAAAAAACACCAGCTAAGGGCGACCCATGCGCATTCTCATCACCAATGACGACGGCATCAGCGCTCCGGGGCTGGTGGTGCTGGAAAACATCGCCAAAATGCTGGCCGGACCGCAGGGCGAAGTTTGGACTGTGGCCCCGGCCTTTGAACAATCCGGTGTCGGCCACTGCATCAGCTATACCCACCCCACCATGATGACCAAACTGGGCGAACGCCGCTTTGCTGCCGAAGGCTCCCCAGCCGACTGCGTTCTCGCAGGCCTGCATGTGGTGATGAAGGACACACCACCTGATCTGGTGCTCTCCGGTGTGAACCGAGGCAACAACTCGGCCGAGAACGCGCTGTATTCAGGCACCTTGGGGGCTGCCATAGAGGCCGCACTGCAGGGCGTGCCTGCCATTGGGCTGTCACAGTATTTTGGCCCCAAGAACTACGAGCAAGCCAACCCGTTTGAAGCCGCCGCAGTGCATGGCGCCTCGCTGATCTCGCGCATTATCGAGGCTGGTGTGATGTCAAATCAGGCCTACGGGCTGTTTTACAACGTCAACTTCCCGCCTGTTCCCGCTGCAGATGTCAAAGGCACCCGCGTCGCCGCACAGGGGTTGCGCCCCGGCACCTCGTTCACCGCCGAACCACAATTGTCGCCAACCGGGCGCCCTTATCTGTGGATCAAAGGCGGTGACCAGCATATCCCAACCGCCCCCGGAACAGACGCCGCAGTAAATCTGGACGGCTATATCTCGGTCACGCCTATGCGCGCCGACCTGACCGCTCACGACGCGCTGGAGGCCCTGAAGGTCATCCAATGAGCAGCCCCGATCCCGAAACCAAAATGCAATTCCTGTTTGCCCTGCGCTCTAAAGGGGTGACCGAGACGCGGGTGCTGAATGCGATGGAAGAGGTCGACCGCGGCCCCTTCATTCGCGGCCTGTTTGCCCAGCGGGCCTATGAAGATATGCCGCTGCCCATTGCCTGTGGCCAGACCATCTCGCAGCCCTCAGTAGTTGGGTTGATGACGCAGGCCCTGCAGGTCTCACCGCGCGATACTGTGCTCGAGGTTGGCACCGGCTCGGGCTATCAGGCCGCAATCCTGTCAAAACTGGCGCGTCGGGTCTATACGGTTGACCGTCATGCCCGGCTGGTGCGCGAGGCGCGGCAGATTTTTGACGACCTCCACCTTAGCAATATCACCTCGTTGGTTGGCGACGGCAGCTTTGGTCTGCCCGATCAGGCGCCGTTTGATCGCATTCTTGTCACCGCCGCTGCCGAGGACCCTCCGGGACCGCTCTTGGCGCAGCTGAAAATCGGCGGTATCATGGTGGTGCCCGTCGGCCAGTCCGATACGGTGCAGACCCTGATCCGGGTTCATAAAACCCAAGACGGTCTGGAATATGATGAATTGCGCCCGGTTCGTTTTGTACCGCTGCTTGAGGGTCTGGGCAAAGAGACATAAGTGTAACGCAGTCTGGACCCGCTCGGTGTTCAGACCAGCAGCCAAATTGGCTGACCACATGAATGAGTGATTGTATACCTCCGGACCACAAGGGGGATCGCATTTTCAGGAGCGCAGAATGACCGTGAGTTTTCCCCTTTCCCGCCTGACACGCCGCAGTGCTGCTGTGGTGTCAGTGCTGGGGCTACTGGCAGCCTGCGATGGGCCGCTGGACTATGATCTGCGCGGTCAGGTCGGCGCCTTCAACACCACAAACGCGGCGCAGAATGCCACCACCGGGCGCCCTGATGCGGACGATCGTGGCTTGATCACCTACCCCACCTATCAGGTGGCGGTGGCACGGCGCGGTGATACTGTTGCTGATATTGCCACCCGTGTCGGATTGCCGGTCGACGAGATTGCCCGTTTCAACGGCGTGCAAGCCAGCGACAAAATGCGCCCGGGTGAAGTCTTGGCCCTGCCACGACGCGCTCCGGATCAGGTGATTTCCTCTGGCACTGCAAACCCGGGCTCGGTGGACATCGAGTCTCTGGCCGGATCTGCCATTGACGGGGCAGCTGCAACCTCTCCCAACCCCGGTTCCGTGACCACCACCCAATTGCAGCCCACACCGGCCAAGGTCGCAAAACCTCAGGTTCAGGACGGCCCCGAGCCGGTCCGACACAAGGTAGCCCGCGGCGAAACCGCTTATACCGTCTCGCGGCTGTACCAGGTGCCGGTTAAGGCGCTGGCCGAGTGGAATGGTCTGGGTAGTGATTTTGCCATCCGTGAGGGCCAATATCTGCTGATCCCGATCAAAGATCAGTCGGCACCTGCAACGGTCACCCCGGCGGCTGCAACAGCAGTGACCGTCCCCGGCCAAGGCACCGATACACCAACGCCGCCCAGCTCGACCAAGCCTTTGCCTCAGGAAACCGTGGCCCCAGCGGCGGCGGCGCAGGTCGTGCCCCAAGTCGACGTTCCCGACCCGACCCGCAGCAGTCAGGCCGCGATGAGCTATCCGGTTCAGGGCAAAATCATCCGCACTTATTCCCAGGGCAAGAATGACGGCATCGACATAGCGGCAGCCGCCGGAACCCCAGTCAAAGCCGCCCGCAGCGGCACTGTCGCCGCCATCACCGCCGATTCAAACAAGGTGCCTATCATTGTCATTCGTCACGACGCAAAACTGCTGACGGTCTATGCCAATGTTGAAAACATCGAGGTCAACAAAGGCGACAAGGTCAAGCGTGGCCAGACCATCGCCACTCTGCGCGGCGGCGACAACGCCTATGTGCATTTTGAGGTCCGCGACGGTTTTGACTCCGTCGACCCGCTCCCATATTTGAAATAACGGGTAGAGATATTGGCGCCACGGGCACCATGCCTGCGGCGCAGGTATTTTTAACAAGAAGAAACTGGCGCGCGGGCAGTTCTATTCACGCAGGGCAATGCCCTGACGCCCTGCCAAGTCAACAAAGAACTGCCAGGCGACGCGGCCAGACCGGGCACCGCGCGTGGCCTGCCATTCAAGGGCCTCCCCCCGCAGGGTATCGCTGTCAATCACGACCCCATGCGCCGCGCAATAACCGCTGATCATTGCCAGATATTCGTCTTGATCGCAGGGGTGAAAGCCCAACCACAGGCCAAATCGATCGGACAGCGAGACTTTTTCCTCGACCGCCTCAGAGGGACTGATGGCGCTGGAGCGTTCGTTCTCGATCATCTCACGCGGCATCAGGTGGCGGCGGTTTGAAGTGGCGTAGAACACCACGTTTTCTGGCCGTCCTTCAATACCACCATCCAGCACCGCCTTAAGGCTTTTGTAGTGCTGATCATCATGGCTGAACGACAGGTCATCGCAGAACAGAATGAAACGATGCGGCGCGCTGCGCAGATGATGCAGAAGTCGCGACACCGAAGGCAGATCTTCGCGCTGCAGCTCGACCAGTTTCAACTCCGGATGATCTGCCTGTAGCGCCCCGTGCACCGCCTTGACCAAGCTTGACTTGCCCATGCCACGCGCGCCCCACAAAAGCGCGTTGTTGGCGCCGTGACCTCGGGCAAAACGGCGGCTGTTTTCCAGCAGCGTATCACGCGAGCGGTTGATCCCAACCAGAAGGTCCAGATCAACTCGGCTGATGTCTTGCACCGGCTCCAGCCGTTCAGGCTCCACATGCCAGACAAACGCCGATGCTGACCCAAAATCAGGCGCGTCCAATGGTGCCGGAGCGATCCGCTCCAAAGCGTCGGCGATGCGGGTCAATGCGTTCTGGTCCATCGTGGTCCTCTCAATAATCACACCCGTTTCAACCATGTTCCAAAGCGCTCAACAAGAGGCAGTTTGAATGCAGTTCAGCTGCCTACAAACAAAAAAGGCGCACCATCTCTGGAACGCCTTTTTCTCAACTTATGCTTCGGACTTACTTGTCCTTGCTGTCGTCAACTTCGTCGTCCTCATCGAACTCCGCCAACAGCGGGTCGTCAAAGTGGGGCTCCATATCAGCAGGATCAATCTCGTCTTCGTCCTCGTCGTCGTAATACCCTTCGGCGCGCAGTTTGGCCTCACGTTTCACTTCGACACGGCCAACCAGGAAGATCGAAATCTCGTACAAGCCGTATACAACCGTAAACAGGATGATCTGCGTGATCACATCCGGCGGTGTCACCAGCGCGGCCAGTAGCAGAATCGCCACCACCGCGTATTTGCGCACCGACTTCAGCCCATCAGCGCTGACCAGACCCGCCTTGCCCATCAGGGTCAACAGAACCGGCAGCTGGAAACACAGGCCAAAAGCCATGATGAATTTCAGCGTAATATCCAGCGACTCGTTCACCTTACCAAAGAAAGTAATGCGTATTCCGTCGTTGGTTTCCGGCACCACGGCTGCGTCAGCAGGCAAGCCACTCACCGCGCCGGACATCAAATTGGCAAAAATCGACGACACGTCCGCAAAGCCCAAGAAAAAGGCCATTGCCAAGGGTGTCACGACAAAATGTGCAAAAGATGCACCGATCAGGAACATCACCGGAGAGGCCACAAGGAACGGTAAAAACGCCGACTTTTCAGTCTTGTACAGACCCGGAGCCACAAACCGCCAAAGCTGAAAACCAATCACCGGAAAGGTCAGCGCAAAGCCAAACACCATAGAAATACGAAACAGCGTAAACAGGTATTCCTGCGGGCTGGTATATTGCAGGGTGGGCGACGGGTCGCCAAGGTCTCTCAACGTGGCCTCAATCGGTCCCAACAGGAACTGCAAAATCGGCTCTGCAACGACAAACGCCAGAATAACCCCAACAGCAAAAGCTGCCACAGCCCGGATCAACCGCGTCCGCAATTCAGCCAGGTGCTCGATCAGCGGGGCCGAGCTGTCCTCGATCTCTTCAGTCTGGCTCATGATTTACTCTCATTATCCGTATTCAGCGCCGCCTCAGCCTCATCCGCCTTGGCCAAAGCTTCGGTGGCTTCACGCGCCTTGCGCTCTGCGGCTGCACGGGCAGTCGAGGCGTGGATCTTTTTAACATCCTCAGCCCGCTCAGCGGCCAGTTTGCCAGTCTCGCTATTGGGATCAATTTTCCCAGCGCCAGGCCCAGTACCGGTCAGGTCCATGCTTTTGGCCATATCCTGCGCCGCGTCGCGGACCCCATCCATCGCTGTGGACATCGGGTTGGCCGCGGTTTTCAACCCCTTGGCGACATCCTTCATGCCGGACTGGTCAGCAGCATCGTTCATGGCGCTACTGAATTCGCGCGCCATGCCCTTAGCCTTGCCGACAAACCGTCCAACGGTGCGGAACATCATCGGCAGGTCTTTGGGACCAACCACAATCAGCGCAACAACGCCGACCACCAGCATTTCGGTCAAACCCAAATCAAACATTAGCGTTTACGCCTTGTCTTTGTCGGTTTCCGGGGTCACGTTCTTAGCATCCTCAGCAATATCGTCTTCCAGCTCTTTGGTGCCTTCATTGATGCCTTTTTTGAACGAGGTGATGCCTTTGCCGACTTCGCCCATCAGCGAGCTGATTTTGCCGCGACCAAACAGCACCAGCACCACAACAGCGATCAGCAGCAAGCCCATTGGGCCAATATTGTTCAACATGAGAATGTCTCCTTTAAGTTCGGCGCCCATCCGCGCCGTGTATTCGTTTCACTAGTGGTTCTACGCCCGGTGTTGATTGTTCGAAAGCAACAACCCCGGAATTACCGTCAGTTCCATGGCGGAATTCAAACTTTTTGCACGAGCGCGAACCTCAACTGACAGGTTTATGTCAGTTGCCCCCTGCTAGGTCCAGAGCGTCAACATATTTAGGAGATGACAATATGAAAAACGCAGTAGCCGAAATCGTGACCTTCGCTCTGGCCGAAGGCATCACCAACGAATCTTTTGTTGAGATCAGCAAGGGAACCGAGGCCTTTGTCCGCGCACAACCCGGGTTTGTACACCGCCAACTCAGCCGTGGCGAAGACGGCCGCTGGACCGATTATGTGGTCTGGGAAACGATGGACAATGCCAAGTCCGCCGCGGCAGCCTTTATGGCGGACGGCTGTACCGCCGAACTGATGAAGTCCATCGTTCCCGACAGCGCCAATATGCGGCATGAAAACCTGCTGTGGGACATGGCAGCTTGACGAAACAGGTCAGAGCGGCACAAGGATACCCCCATGCGCCGCTCCGACCGCCTCTTTGATATCATCCAGATCCTGCGCGACGGCAATTTGCATCGCGCCAAGGACATCGCGGACCGGCTGGAAGTGTCGGTCCGCACCATCTACCGCGACATGGACACACTGGCGGCTTCTGGCGTGCCAGTCGAAGGCGAACGCGGTGTCGGCTATATGGTCCGCGAGGCCATCACCCTGCCGCCCCTCACCCTGACCAGCGAAGAGCTCGAGGCGCTGAACCTTGGCATGGCCATTGTCGCCGAAGCCGCTGACGACGATCTGAAAAAGGCCGCCCAGTCCCTGGCAGACAAGATCGACGCCGTACTGCCCACCAGCACCGTGGCCGAGGCCGACGCCTGGAAGTTTGCGGTCTACCCCTTTGCCGACGCCACCCGAGGCTTCACTCACATGCCGGCCCTGCGCGCCGCCATCAAGGCGCGCCAGAAACTGCATCTTGACTACCGCCGCATCGACGGCATTCTGACCTCTCGCACCATCCGGCCGCTGAACATGGAATATTGGGGCCGGGTCTGGACGCTGACCGCCTGGTGCGAAACACGCGCGGGTTTCCGCGTCTTCAGGGTGGATCTGATCGAAGCTGCCACAGCCCTGCCGGAACTGTTTGTGGATGAGCCGGGCAAACAGCTGTCAGACTACGATCCGAACCCGTCGGCCTAGCCCAGCTCAAAACTGGTGACACCAAACACCTTTGCGACATCAATGTTCGGCGCTGTGCCGCGATACATTCGGGCCGCTTCAAACACCGGCTCAAGCCCCAGCGATTGCGCCAGTGCCACCGCCTCGGAATTTGGTTCCGGCACATCCAAAAAGATCTCTGCTCCGGCTGGAACGCTCTCTAGCATCCGCGCCAACACCGCATTGGCCACCGCACGGCTTTGCGCCACCAGTGGCCCAACCTTATACCCGGCCCGGCAGGGGCGAATTGTGCCAAAGCCAACTAGCGCACCATCCTGTAAGGCCTGCACCGTCGCATGCCCCGCAGCCCGCAACCAGCCCTGCCAGAACGTGTCACGCTCAGCAGGAAAAACCTGCCGATCCATGTCCAGCAACACCCCTTCCGGAACATTCACATTGCACAGCTCCAGCCCGACAACAGCATTTGCCTGGATTTGCCGCGGCACTCCGCCAAAGCGAATATTGCGATAGGCCAGCTCAAACCCCGAATGGCGGTAATTCTCTTGCTGATCCACCACACCGTCCAACCCAACCACGCGATTCCCCGCATGGTCTAACGCCCGGTTCCACAGCTGCAGCCCGTAGCCCTGCCCACGCCACTCCTGCGTGACGATGTAGAACCCCAGAAATGCAAACCCCGGATCATAATTGACCACTGAAATTGACGAGACCATCTCATCCCCAATCCAGCCGCCCCAAAATCCCTGTGGATCAACACCGGCAAAACAGGCGATATCCTGCAAGCCTGGATTCCAGCCTTCGACAGCCGCCCAATCGACCATCGTCCGTCGATCCTGCGCAGCCATGACCCGCATGTTGTAAGATTGATCCATCCTTGCCTCCGGCCTGTCCTGCCCTGTCAGCAGGCTGGCACAGTCAGCGAGGAAACACAAAACACCGGTTGCGTTTCACCGTCAGCCACATCACCCGACCGGCCTTCGGCAGGAACACATTTGGCACTGTCGCCTTCAGCACTGATCCATCGTGATCCATTTTGAATTCCACCAGACTTTCATGGCCTAGAAAACGCGCCCGCAGGACTGTACCGCGCGCAGCGACACCGTCGCTGGGTGTTGGCAACGGACCAGTTCCGGCACGGTCAAAATCAATGCGCAGATGCTGCGGGCGAAACACGATCTCCACATCGGTGCCATCCGGCAATCCCGGTGCCAGAAAGTCACCAAAGGGCGTTTCAGCCAATGCGCCCTGAACCCGTGCCAGCAACACATTGGTATCGCTGAAAAAGGCCACCGCCGCGTGATCCGCCGGTCGGGTGTAAACATTATACGGCGCGCCCTGCTGCACAATTTTGCCACCACGCATCAGCGCGATTTCATCGGCCATCCGCATTGCCTCTTCCGGCTCATGCGTCACTAGCAACACAGCCGTGTCTTCTTCCTTCAACAGACGCAAAGTCTGATCGCGAATGCCGTCGCGCAACCGGTTGTCCAGCCCTGAGAACGGTTCATCCATCAGCATGATCCGTGGTCGCGGAGCTAGGGATCGCGCCAGTGCCACCCGTTGCTGTTCGCCCCCTGACAGTTGATGAGGAAAGCCATCAATAAAGCGCAACAGATCCACCCGCGCCAGCAGTTCTTCTACCCGTGTGCGTTTGGACTCCTTCGACCCCTTCAGGCCAAAGGCGACATTGTCAGCCACACTCAGATGCGGAAACAGCGCAAAATCCTGAAACATCAGCCCAATCTCACGCCGTTCAGGCGGCACCCGGAACTTGGTGTCACAGATCAGCTTGCCGTCGACATAGATCTCGCCGCTGTCCTGCATTTCAACCCCAGCAATCATCCGCAGGGTTGTCGATTTGCCGCAGCCCGAGGGCCCCAACAGGCAGGTCACCTGACCGGCCTGAATGCTCAGCGACACATCATCCACCACGGCGCGACCATCAAAATGTCGCATCAGGTTGCGGATCTCCAAACGTGGAATGGTCTGCATCAGATGGGCCTCAGAAGCGGTATTCATGATCGGGATGCAGCCTCACTGACGATTGCCGAGGAAAACCATCGGATTTCCCCGCGCAGATAGCAACCCCGCCCCCATGGCGCAAGTATTCAGCAACAAGGCGCTGCGTCACCGGTCCCGTCATCATTGAACGGACTTTCGCCGCCACAGCCCTCAAAAATACCATAGTGCTGATCAAAATCACCGATGAACTGAAAATGCGGCGCAAACCGAGTGTCTTTCAGCATCATCCAGGTGTTGCCACAGACGGGAAAAACCTTGCCGGTCTCGATCACGTGGTGATCATCCAGCACAAAATGATGCGGTGCATGCTCAACAGTGCCCTTGTAGATCACCGCCTGACCATAATCCTCGCAGGCGGGTTCCAGCTCTGCCAGCTTGAACAACCGATAAGTGGCGGACAGGAATTTCAGCGGCGCCACCCGCGCCTCCAACACCTGATTCTCGATAGTCAGCTCGCGCGCCGTTACCTGCCGAGGATCGCCAAATCCAGCCGCCTTGGACAGGCTTAGAAAATCATTCCAATACAGCGCCCCAGACAGGCATTCACTGTACAGCACCTCATCCTCGGCCATCGCTTTTGGAACCCGCCGGTCCGCATAGACATCCGAGAAATACATCTCGCCGCCCTCTTTCAATAGACGATGGACCCCGCGCAATACCGCCGCCTTGTCGGTGGCCAAATTGATCACGCAATTGGACACGATGATATCAAACGAGCCCGGCTCTAGCTCCAGCGCATCCAACTGTTCGATAAAGCCGTGATGAAACTCGACATTCGACGCGGCATACCCGAATTTCTCGGCGTGATACGCCTGATGTTCGCGTGCCACATCCAACTGCGCAGGTGTCATATCCACGCCGACAACCCGGCCACTCTCACCAACCATCGCCGACAGCGCGTAGACATCACGCCCCGCGCCGCAGCCCAGATCCAGAATACGCATGCCCTCCAGCGCCAGAGGTGCGATCAGTCCGCAACCATAATAGCGCGTCAGAACCTCATCATGGATTTGCGCCAGCACCGCCTTCACATGCGCAGGAATATCATCGGGGCTACAGCAGGCATTGGTCTGCAAATCATCACTGCTCTGCAGCACCTCGCCATAGTAGTTCTGTACGGATTCATGTTTCATCGTGGCGCTCTCCAGGTCCCATCACAGGCGAGCTACCCTTACACAACATCCCCAGCAATCAAAACCATCTGCTTTGACACAACTGTGACAAACGGCGCGCCAATCCCCCGATCACCGGGCCTTAACTAAGGCAGCAGCTCAAACACCACCTCGCCGCGCACCCGTCCGTTGACCATCACCTCGATCCGATGTTGCCCCGGCACCAGCGTAAAGGTGCTGGCATTGCCCTTCAGCGCATGCCGCTTAGTCAGCGACAGTCCCTTGCGCCCCAGCTTTGCCTGTTTCAGCTTGAATACCTTGGCCGAGACCTTGCCGCCGGGTCGCTGGAAATGCAGCCGGTAGTCCACCAGAACCGGCAGATCCTGCGGCGCTTCCAGATGACAGACGAACTCAAGCGCCTCCCCAATCCGCACCGCATCCGCCTTCAGCTCCACTCGCGCCGTCACCTCGCCCTCGGGGTCATAGCCCAGCATCGTCATCGCCCTCGGGTGCCCGGCCTTAACCAGTCCGCGCAATGCATGAGAGGTGATCCAATCCAGTTCCTTCCGCTGCTGTTGCGCCATGCCCTGCCACTTGGCCAGCCGGTCCAGCACCAGATCCGGATCCTTTTTGGTGATGTCATTCAAATGATTGGCAACCGACCGCGTGACATAGCGGGTCGAATCGCCATGCAACACGTCCAATAACGCCAATGGCTCTGACAGCTCTAGCCCAACCGCCATGCCCCACGGCAAACGCGGCCGGGTTCCTTCGGTCACCAGACGCCGGATATGGTAGTTGTCATGCCCGGCCCAAAGCAACATCCGCGCCATCACCGCATCTTTCCAGTGGTTCAGAAACGGCCGTATCGCCCATTCCATCGAAAACCGCTGCGTCAGCTCCGCCAGCAAATCCAGCGCCAGCTCGGGGTGGTCCTGCAGTCCCTTGGCCACCACAAACTCGCCCAGCGGCGCAAAAATGAAGTCCCCAAAATCATCATCCGATTTGCTTGGGTCCAGCGGCTCCGGCAAAGCCCGCAGCAGCACCTCGGCCACATCAGGCAGCTCCCCCGGCAGCAGCTCCCCCAAAACCTCAGCAATCCAGTTGATCCGCTGCTTCAGCTCCAGCTCTGCCAGCCGCTCCATCACCCGCGCTTCAAACCGCGCAGCGTCAAACCCCACATCTGCCTGCGCAAAAAGGCCCGCCAAATAGCGGACCTTTTCACGATTAAACAACTGGTCTTTCAAGGAAAACCCAACGGCCATACTACATCACCGTGTTGGTAGCGCCGCCATCCAGCAGGATGTTCTGGCCCACGATGAACCCAGCATGTTGCGAGCACAAAAACGCACATGTGGCGCCAAACTCAGTCCGGGTGCCGTAGCGGCCCGCCGGAATGGTGGCACTGCGCTGTGCCTTGGCCTCGTCCATGGTGATGCCCTGCTGCGACGACACACCAGTATCCAGCGCGATGGCGCGATCGGTGGCATGAATGCCCGGCTGCAGGTTGTTGATGGTCACCCCCTTGTTTGCCACCTGACGCGAGGTGCCCGCCACATAACCGGTCAAACCAGCCCGCGCCGAGTTCGACAGCCCCAACACCGCAATCGGAGACTTGACCGACACACTGGTGATATTCACCACCCGGCCCCAGCCACGATCCATCATACCCGGCAACAGCGCCTTCATCAGCGCAATCGGCGCCAGCATATTGGCGTCCAGCGCGGCAATGAAATCCTCGCGGTCCCAATCAGTCCACATGCCCGGAGGCGGCCCACCAGCGTTATTGACCAGAATGTCCACGCCCTCGGCCGCCGCCAGAACCGCTGCCTGGCCTTCAGCTGTGGCGATATCCGCAGCAACAGTGACCACATCCACGCCAAATTCATCGCGAATAGCCTGCGCCGAGGCTTCCAGTGCCTGCGCCCCACGCGCGTTCATCACCAGATTAACGCCAGCCGCCGCCAATGCCTCGGCACAGCCCAAACCCAAACCCTTGCTGCTTGCACAGACCAGCGCTCGCTTACCTGAAATCCCCAGATCCATGACTATTCTCCCTCGGATATTTTTGTACATTTGCGCCATCCTTGCACCGGGATCAATGGATTGACCAGCCCCGCTTGCCTGCAAATCTGCGCCATCTGGTCCTGCTGAGGCCACATTTCCGTGCAATGCAGGTGGACGGGTCGAACGATAGGCCCCATATCTTCTTTAGGTTCACTTCAGTCCAAGGTTTTACAGTGCACGCAGAACACGGTCATATCCAATCGGTCCTTGCCTACCCGGCCTCCAGCTTCAGCGTCCAGGTGGGCGCCAATGTCGGCGATACACTGGGGGTTCAGGACGACATGATGCTGGACGACACCTATCAGCTGGATCAGGGCACGAACCCCCAACGCTTGGCGCTCTTGGCGCAGCCAGGTGGAGAACTGTGGATTGCCGAGGACACTGATTTGGGTACGCCCGGCGCCCAACTGCATCCCGATTGCACACTTAGCCTGATGTCGCCGGATGGCAGCATCACCGAAGCACTGGTGCTGGTCGAGGTCGATGCCGACGGCATGATCGCGGCGATATATCTGCTACCGCTGGTACCGATGGTTGCGCAGGCCGACTACGTTCTGGTGCGCAGCGAACGCAGTGGAGCGCGCAAAAAACTGGCCCAGATTGCCAGCGTTTCGTTCAGTCGCGGCACCCATATTACCCTGGCCTCAGGGGCGCAGGTGCCCATTGAACAGTTGCAGCCCGGCGACCGGGTGCTGACCCGCGACGACGGTCCACAATCTGTACGCTGGATCGGTCAGACCACCCATCGCGCTATTGGTGGCATGGCCCCGATCCTGATCCGCGCCGGAGCTTTGAACAATGAAAACGATCTGCTGGTCAGCCCCGACCACCGCTTGTTCATCTACCAACGCAGCGACGAGATTGGCGCGGGCGTCGCCGAACTGCTGGTCAAGGCGCGCCATCTGGTCAACGGAGATACCGTGGTGGTGCAAGACGGCGGATTTGTTGACTATTTCCAAATCCTATTCGACCGCCATCACATCATCTACGCCGAGGGCATCGCCGCAGAATCCCTGTTGATTGATCCTGTTACCAAACCGGCCCTGCCGCCTGAACTGCAGGAACAACTGTCGGCGCAATTGACCTCGCATGGTCGCCGCGATGACCACGGGTTGGACGTTCAAAAGGCATTATTGGACCGCCCCGACGCCATAGCCGCCCTGAAACGCGCCTCGTTGCGGTAGGGTCGTTGCCGCCGGGCGTTGCTTTGGGGGCCGCCGCCGTCATCCTTGCCTCCGACGCCATTTTTACCTATACGCGCGCTCATGTCTGATACCGCCTCAAACCGCCCCGAACTGCCGGCTGAAATTGCCCGCCGCCGCACCTTTGCGATCATCTCGCACCCGGATGCGGGCAAGACGACTCTGACCGAAAAGTTCCTGTTGTACGGTGGCGCCATTCAGATGGCCGGCCAGGTCCGCGCCAAGGGCGAGGCACGCCGTACCCGCTCCGACTTTATGCAGATGGAAAAAGACCGTGGCATCTCGGTCTCGGCCTCAGCAATGTCGTTTGATTACGGGGACTTCCGCTTCAACCTCGTTGACACCCCCGGCCACTCGGACTTCTCCGAAGATACTTATCGCACGCTGACGGCAGTTGATGCGGCGGTGATGGTGATCGACGGCGCCAAGGGTGTGGAAAGCCAGACTCAGAAACTGTTCGAAGTCTGTCGCCTGCGCGACCTGCCGATCCTGACCTTTTGTAACAAGATGGACCGCGAGAGCCGGGACATCTTTGATATTATTGATGAAATTCAGGAAAACCTGGCCATCGACGTGACCCCAGCCAGCTGGCCTATCGGGATTGGGCGCGATTTTATCGGCTGTTACGACATCCTGCACGACCGGCTGGAACTGATGGACCGCGCCGACCGCAACAAGGTTGCGGAAAGCATCGAGATCAATGGCTTGGATGACCCCAAGCTGGCTGAACACGTGCCCGAGCATCTACTGGCGACGTTCCTGGAAGAACTGGAAATGGCGCGTGAGTTGCTGCCGCCACTCGACCGTCAGGCATTTCTGGACGGAACCCTGTCTCCGATTTGGTTTGGCTCCGCGATTAATTCCTTTGGCGTCAAAGAGTTGATGGACGGCATTGCCAAATTCGGCCCCGAGCCACAAATCCAAGTTGCCCAGCCCCGCCACATCGCGCCCGAAGAAAAGAAGGTCACCGGCTTTGTGTTCAAGGTTCAGGCCAACATGGACCCCAAGCACCGCGACCGGGTCGCCTTTGTCCGAATGGCCTCGGGTCACTTTAAACGCGGCATGAAGCTAACCCATGTGCGCTCCAAGAAACTGATGACAATATCCAATCCAGTGCTGTTCTTAGCCTCGGATCGGGAACTGGCAGAAGAGGCCTGGGCTGGCGATATCATCGGCATCCCCAACCACGGTCAGCTGCGCATCGGCGACACCCTGACCGAGGGCGAGGCCCTGCGTGTTAGCGGCATTCCGTCCTTCGCGCCGGAACTGTTGCAAAGCGTGCGTCCGGGCGATCCGCTAAAATCCAAACACTTGGAAAAGGCGCTGATGCAGTTTGCAGAAGAAGGCGCTGCCAAGGTGTTCAAGCCGTCGATCGGCTCGGGCTTTATCGTCGGCGTTGTTGGCCCGCTGCAGTTCGAAGTGCTCGCCAGCCGGATCGAATTAGAATACGGGTTGCCAGTGCGGTTTGAACAAAGCCAGTTCACCAGTGCGCGTTGGGTTGCAGGAGAAAAGCAGGCGCTTGATAAGTTTATCAACGCCAACCCGCAGCACATTGCCCATGATCATGACGGCGACATCGTCTACCTGACACGGCTACAGTGGGACATCGACCGGGTTGAGCGCGATTACCCGGATTTGAAACTGACCTCTACAAAAGAGATGATGGCTTGAGGGGTTTCTCGGAAATCAACACCTTACCTCTCAGTTTCGATGAAACTTTGCCCGGCCTCACCGTCGGGCAAGGAGCCTGATCGAATGACCCGCTGGGGCCTTGTCACCACCATCAAGGCCGAGGCCGCCGACATCTTGAATTTCGCGGCCTATCACCTTGAGGCAGGCGCCCATCGTCTATTTATCTACCTCGATGCCCCCTGCCCCGACGCGATGCCCTTCCTCAAAGCGCATCCAAATATCCGGGTGACTCTCTGTGATGAGGCTTATTGGCTAAAGCGCCGCAAGCCCCGCCCCGTCAAACATCAAGCCCGCCAGTCCCTGAACGCCACTCGCGCCTATAGCCGTCAGGCCAAGGACGTGGATTGGTTGATCCACATCGACGTGGACGAATTTCTGTGGTGCGAGGAACCGCTTCAGGACGTCCTTGCAAACCTGCCACAAGATGTGTTCTGCGCCAGATCACGCCCAATTGAATCGCTGGGCGGGGATGGTACCTCGTTCAAGGCCTATGTCCCCAAGGCGCCCGCCCGCAATATGATCGTCCAGCGATTGTATCCCCGGTTTGGCGACTATCTTAAGGGCGGATTTCTAAGCCACGAGCAAGGCAAGATCTTTGCCCGCACCGGTGTCGAAGACGTGAAATTTCGTATTCACAATGTCTTTGTCAAAAATGACACCAATCCCAATCAGGTTGAGTTGCTGCAAGTGGATCTGTGTCACCTGCACGGCAAGGATTGGCACGACTGGTTTTCACACTACCGCTATCGCCTGGAAAAAGGATCTTATCGAGCCGAGATGAAACCCAACCGTTCACGCGAAAAAGGCGGCGTCAGCCTTCACGAGCTTATGCTGACAATCGAGAGTGAAGAAGGTGAGACTGGCCTGCGAGCCTTTTACGACGAGATTTGCGCGGACACTCCGGATCTGCGCGCCCGGCTACAAGACGAAGGGCTGTTAAAGAATCGCAATCTGCAGTTGGTGGAAAAACGTCGGAAACACTTCCCCAATTTCGGGTGAAATGTTTCCCAAAAGCCCCAAAAACGCCTCGTATACCGATATGAACCGACTTTGTTTGACCCTTGGTCGGGATTTTGCTATCTCCCGCCGCGAGCCTACTGTGCAACACGCACACAGACCATCCGGGTCCGGCCAACCAAATACACGTGCGGGCCAAGTCAACGTCCGCGAAACGCGGATACACATGACGAAATTTTCTGAGCTAAACCTTCACCCCAAAGTTCTCAAAGCAGTCGAGGAGGCGGGATACGAATCTCCGACGCCGATCCAGGCCGAAGCGATTCCGCCTGCTCTCGAAGGTCGCGACGTTTTGGGGATTGCACAGACGGGTACCGGTAAAACTGCCTCTTTCACCCTTCCAATGATCACTTTGCTGGCCCGTGGCCGCGCCCGTGCTCGTATGCCGCGCAGCCTGGTTCTGTGCCCGACACGCGAATTGGCCGCCCAGGTTGCCGAGAACTTTGACACCTATTCCAAGCACGTGAAACTGACCAAGGCCCTGCTGATCGGCGGCGTCTCGTTCAGAGAGCAGGACGCGCTGATCGACCGTGGTGTCGACGTGCTGATTGCAACACCAGGCCGGTTGTTGGACCATTTTGAGCGCGGCAAACTGATTCTCTCGGACGTCAAAGTCATGGTGGTCGACGAGGCTGACCGGATGCTCGACATGGGATTCATCCCCGATATCGAACGCATCTTCGGCATGACCAACCCGCTGACCCGTCAGACGCTGTTCTTCTCGGCCACCATGGCGCCCGAGATCGAACGCATCACCAATACCTTCCTGTCGGCTCCGGCCCGTATTGAGGTGGCACGCCAAGCCACTACATCCGAGACTATCACTCAGGGTGTGGTCATGTTCAAAGCCTCGCGCCGTGATCGCGAAGCCAGTGAGAAACGCAAACTGCTACGGACCATTATTGATAACGAAGGTGAGAAATGCACCAACGCGATTATCTTCTGTAATCGGAAGATGGATGTGGATGTCGTTGCCAAATCGCTGAAGAAATACGGCTATGACGCCTCGCCGATACATGGCGATCTGGAGCAGAGCCAGCGCATGAAAACTCTGGATGCATTCCGCGAAGGGTCACTGCGCTTTCTGGTGGCCTCGGATGTGGCTGCCCGTGGTCTGGATGTGCCCAACGTCAGCCACGTGTTGAACTTTGATGTGCCCAGCCACGCCGAAGACTATGTGCACCGCATTGGCCGCACCGGCCGGGCGGGTCGCGAAGGTACTGCGATAATGATTTGCGTTCCCAAGGACGAGAAGAACCTCGCCGACATCGAACGCTTGGTTCAGAATGAAATTCCGCGCCTTGAGAACCCGCTGAAATCGGCCAAGACCGAAACGGCGGCTGTGACAGTGAACGACGAGGCCAAGGACAGCAGCAGCGGTGAAAAGAAATACACCGGTCGTAGCCGTCGCGCATCTAAGTCGGACGAGACCCGTGGCAAGGCGAGCGAAACGCCCGAAGTCACTCAGGACGCCCAAGCCAAGCCGGAAGAACGTCAGAGCAAAGCTGACGACCGCCGCGCAAAGTCGAATGACAACAACCGGGCCAGATCCAACGACAACAAATCCTCGTCACGTTCGTCCAATCAACGCTCACGTGGAGGCCGCGACAACGGCAGAACCGTGATCGGCCTTGGCGACCACTTGCCTAGCTTTATCGCGCTTAGCTTTGAAGAGCGCCGCGCCGTCTGATCCAGACAGCTCAAGAGCTATCATTGGCCGTGCCCTTCCCTGGGCGCGGCCTTTTTGATTCTGCAACCGGACGTTTGCACTCGCAGCATGGCGGCAATGTTGAAACGGGCGATGTCACCAAGACCAATCCACCTTATCTGCTCTGTGAGATGACCAAACAACTGATGATGCAGCGAGTAGATAGCATGACCCAATTTGACAGCCCCAGACTCACCGCCGCCGAGATCCGCAGCATCGAGGCCCATGCGCGCCAACTGCGCTCTGAGGCGATGCACGACATTATGCGCGCTCTTGGCCGTAAGTTAGCCGCACTACCACAGAAGATTGCAGGCCTATTTCATCGCCCGCGTCACGCTTAAACCCACGACCACCACTCACGCCCAAAAGAAAACGCCCCGGTCGGAACAACCGGGGCGTTTTTGCATCTTATAGGGTTGGGCAGCGCCCAAAGGGCTACCGCATCCGGCTGACCACCACCGTGACCTCGGGCTTTTTGCCGATCTCGTTGTTGGCAGTCTGCCGGGCAACGCGCCGCAGCCCGTCTTCCAGCTTGTCATCGTCGCGCAGGGTCTTTTTGTTGGACCGCTTCAGGAACTGATCCAGATCCTTCTCCAGCGCCTCGACAAGCCCCCCCTTGGAGCGTCCGACCTCGGGAAGACCTTTGACATCACACCAAGGCTCACCCAGCGGAGCGTCGTCTTCGTCCAGAATGACCGTCACTACCACATGGCCGTTCAACGCCATACGGATACGATCGCGCACAACGCCGTCCATGGCACCGATTTTCACAGATCCATCCAGATAGGTACGACCGGTGTCGATGTACTCGGCCACCACCGGGGTATCGCCGGTCAGGTCCATCATCATGCCGTTGACCACCACAGCGCTTGCCATGCCCTTGCTGATCGCCAGCTTGGCGTGCTCGCGCAGGTGCCGGTGCTCGCCGTGCATCGGGATCAGCATCTTGGGCTTCACCAGATCATGCAGCATCTCCAGATCAGGACGGTTGGCGTGGCCCGAAACGTGATACAGACCCGAGCTGTCATCGACCACATCCACGCCCTTTTCCGAGAATTGGTTCATGATGCTGATCACGCCCCGCTCGTTACCCGGAATGGTCTTGGAGGAAAACAGGAACAGATCGCCTTCTTTGATCTGCAAGCCACGGTATTTACCACGTGCCAGCTGCGCCGAGGCCGCCCGGCGTTCGCCCTGGCTGCCGGTGACCAGCAGCATCAGGTTTTCGCGCGGCATCTGCGTTGCATCCTCGGGGCTGACCAGCTTGGGGAAATCGGTCAGCACACCAGTTTCAAACGCCGCTTCGACCATCCGCTGCATCGCACGACCCAGCAAGACGATGGAACGCCCTGCCCGCTCGCCAGCCTCAGCCAAGGTTTTCACCCGCGCAACGTTTGACGCAAACGTGGTGGCAACAACCATGCCTTTGGCAGCGCCAACCAGCTTAGTGATCTCGGGACCGACATCAACCTCAGAGCGGCCAGGATTAGGCGAGAACACATTGGTACTGTCGCACATCAGTGCCTGCACGCCATCCTTGCCCAGGCTGGCCCAGAGATCAGGATCAAAGGCTTCGCCGACAATCGGGGTTGGATCGGTTTTGAAGTCACCCGAATGCAGCACCCGTCCGGCAGGCGTATCAATCACCAAGCCGCCGCTTTCTGGAATCGAGTGAGCCATCGGCACCACGCCGATGGTGAAGGGGCCAAGCTTGGTGACCTCAGGCCAGGAAGATACCGTACGTACAGCTTCTTCCGGATGGCCATGCTCCTTCATCTTGCGGCGCGCTATATTAGCGGTGAAGGCGCGGCAATATACCGGCACGTTCAGATGACCGTACATATGGGCGACAGCGCCAATATGGTCCTCGTGTGCGTGGGTGACAAAGATGCCTTCCAGCCGGTCGGCACGCTCTTTCAGCCAGGTCATATCGGGCATGATCAGATCAACACCCGGGGTGCTGTCCATATCCGGGAATGCAACGCCCAGATCCACCAGGATCAGCCGCTCTTTGCCGGGTTTGCCATAGCCATAGACATAGGCGTTCATACCAATTTCGCCCGCCCCACCGAGGGGCAGATAGATCAATCGTTCAGTGCTCATTTTCGAGACCGTTTTCCTTGTTGTATTTGTGAATGATCTGCAAACCATGCATGGTCAGGTCATCCTCAAAAGCGTCAAATAGTTGTGCTGATTGCTGGAACAAAGGCGCCAGCCCGCCTGTAGATATGATTTTCATCGGTACGCCATGCTCGGCTTTGATCCGAGAACAGATTTCGCGCACTAGTCCGACATAGCCCCAGAACACGCCGGATTGCATGCAGGCTTCGGTGTTAGTGCCTATTACCGACTGCGGCTTGGAAATGTCAACATGCGGCAGCGCCGCAGCCGCCTGGTGCAACGCCTCAAGGCTGAGGTTCACCCCTGGCGCAATTGCCCCGCCAATATAGGCACCATCGTCGGCAACCACATCAAACGTGGTGGCGGTGCCAAAATCCACCATGATCAGATTGCCGCCATAGTGATCAAATCCGGCAACCGTGTTCACCAGACGGTCGGGCCCCACAGCCGTGCCCTCATCCACCCGAACAGCCACTGGCAGCAGGCAATCTGACTTGCCCACCACAAGGGGACGGGTGTTGTAGTAGCGATCCGCAAGCACCCGAAGATTGAACACCACCCGCGGCACTGTAGACGAAATGATCACATCGGTGATATCTGCCTCAATCTCCTTCAACCGCATCAGAGTGCTCAGCCAGACGTAATACTGATCCGCCGTGCGCTGCCATTCGGTGGCCGTTCGCCAGGTGCCGATAAAACGCGCGCCATCCCAGATGGAAAACACGGTATTGGTATTGCCGCAGTCAACAGCCAAAAGCATCGCGCCTTGCCTCTCCTAAAAATAGACATCCGCCGCAGGAATATTCACGCGGCCCTTGGCGGTGTTTAAAACAAGGTTGCCCTCGCCGTCCACCGTTTCAAAGGTACCAGTGATCTGTGATGTCGCCGTGCGCGCCGTTATCACCTCACCTAGCTTGGCCGCCTTGGCCAACCAAGCATTGCGGATCACGTCAAATCCATAAGTCACAAACTGTTGCTCGTATTGCGCATAAGCCGCGGCAAGTTCGCCAAGGAACTCCTCGGGCGTCACTGCAGCCCCGGTCTCAGACAGCAATGACACCGGCCGCAGTGACCCATCTTCCAACTGACCAACCGGCGGAACATCGCTTAGATTTACCCCGATACCGATGAACAAATGGCGCATGCCCCGCCCCATGCCAGCGCTCTCCAGCAAAATGCCAGCCAGTTTGCCACCATTCAGCAGCACATCGTTGGGCCACTTCAAAGCAAATCCCGCAGCCCGACCACTGACCGCAACACAGGCGTCAAACAAGGCAAGCGAGGCCACAAAGCTGCGCAAAGCAGCCTGCGCCGGTGTGGCATCGGGCCGCAACACCAAGGTGCAGGCCAAGTTCCCCTCAGGATGGCTCCAGGCTCGCCCCCTGCGCCCGCGCGCAGCGGTCTGATGCCGTGCCAGTATCCACTCTGGCCCAGCCAAAGTCGGAGCAATCCGCGCCGCCTCGTTCAAGGTGCTATCCACCTCAATCAGGATTCGACGTCCATACCCATCTGGCCACTGCCGCATGCCACCCTCATCTTCTTCTTGTTTCAAATACCTTCGCCGAAGGCCCTTACACAAAAAAGCGACGCGCCCATAGGGGCGCGTCACAATTTTCTAACATTGCCCGTCAGGCTGCTCAGTTAACAAGCGTTGCCGCTGCTGCCGCTGCCGCGCTCTCAACACCAAACATGTTGATAATGCCCAAGACCATCACTGCGGCGGAGGCCATCAGAAAACCCCACAGAACTGGCGAAGTATTGCGATCCAACTCTTCTCCTTCTTCGCCGAAGTACATGTAGTAAACGATGCGCAGATAATAAAACGCGCCAATAACCGAGGCAATCACACCGGCAATCGCCAACCAAGCGAGACCGGCATCATAGGCCGCGCGCAGCACATAGAACTTACCAAAGAACCCCAGCATAGGCGGTACACCAGACAGCGAGAACAGCAGAACCAGCATCGCCAGCGCCTTAGCTGGCTCGCGACGAGACAACAGGTTCAGCGATGCGATATCAGTGACCGGCTTGCCGTCTTTTTCCATCATCAGGATGAAGGCAAAGGTACCGATGTTCATGGTGACATAGATCGCCATATAGATCAGCATCGCCTGCACACCAAATGCCGTGCCTGCCGCCAATCCCATCAGCGCAAAGCCCATGTGAGCAATGGACGAATAGGCCATCAGCCGTTTGATGTTGCGCTGGCCAATCGCCGCCACCGCGCCGAGGAACATCGACATCACCGAAAGCATAGCAATAACCTGGCTCCAGTCCGCCACAGCGTTGCCAAAGGCGTCGTGCATGACGCGAGCAAACAGACCCATCGCGGCCATCTTGGGCGCCGATGCAAAGAAAGCAGTTACCGGAGTCGGCGCGCCTTCATATACATCTGGTGTCCACATGTGGAACGGAACCGCTGAAACCTTAAAGGCCAGACCGGAAATCAGGAACACGATGCCAAACAGCAGCCCAATCGAGACTTCGCCGTGTTGTGCGACCTGAATAATGCCCTCGAACTTGGTGGTGCCGGCAAAACCATAGACCAGCGATGCGCCATACAGCAGCAGACCCGAAGACAGTGCGCCAAGAACAAAGTACTTCAGACCAGCCTCGGTCGATTTGACACTGTCGCGGCGCATCGAAGCAACCACATACAGCGCCAAAGATTGCAGCTCCAGCCCCATATACAGCGACATCAGGTCACCGGCCGAGACCATCATCATCATGCCAACAACGCTCAGCGACACCAGCAGAGGGTATTCAAACTGCAACATTCCACGGCGGGACATATACTCTTGCCCCATCACCAGTACAGCCGCTGCCGACAGCAGAATGACCACTTTGGCAAAGCGCGAAAAGCCGTCATCAACGAACATGCCGCCAAAGACCACATTGGTGCCGCTACCGCTACCGGCGATCCACAGCGCCAGAACGGCCATCAGGCCGCTGGTGGTCCAGATCAACAGCGGCCCCAGCTTGTCCTTGCTGGAATAGACCGCAAACAACAGCGCTATCATGGCGTAAACGGCCAGGATCATTTCTGGCAAGATTACGTTGAGATCAGCTTGGATCATCTTCCCGGCCCCCTTAGTGCGACGCAGACTGGGTCGCTGGGGTCAGATCCGCAGCGGCCAGAGAATGATTGTAATTGGCGACCAGCGCCTCGGTTGACGGGCCAATGATGTCGGTCACCACGGCTGGATAGACACCCAGCAGGATGGTCATCACCACCAATGGTGCAAAGATAACCCGCTCGCGCATCGACATATCCGAGATGGTTTTCAAGCCACCTTTGATCAGGTCACCAAACACGACGCGGCGATACAGATACAGCGCGTAGCAGGCCGAGAATATCACCCCAGAGGTCGCAACCGCTGCCACCCAGGTGTTTTTCTGGAACGCTCCCATCAGGGTCAGGAATTCGCCGACAAAACCGGATGTGCCCGGCAGGCCAACGTTGCCCATAGTGAAGAACATGAAGACCAGCGCATAAGCAGGCATCCGGATCACCAGACCGCCATAGGCGCTGATGTCACGGGTGTGCATCCGGTCATAGATCACTCCGACGATCAGGAACAAGGCAGCTGAGATAAAGCCGTGGCTGATCATCTGAAAAATCGCGCCATCAATGCCCTGCTGGTTGACAGAAAAGATCCCCATAGTGACAAAGCCCATGTGCGCAACGGATGAATAGGCGATCAGCTTTTTCATGTCGTCCTGCACCAGCGCCACCAGCGAAGTATAGACGATGGCAATCGCCGACATCCACAGCACCATGTCGGTCATCACCTCGGAGCCAACTGGGAACATCGGCAGGCTGAACCGCAAGAAGCCGTAACCGCCCATTTTCAACAGGATGGCCGCCAGAACAACTGACCCGGCGGTCGGCGCCTGAACGTGTGCATCCGGCAACCAGGTGTGCACCGGCCACATTGGCATTTTCACAGCGAAGGATGCAAAGAACGCCAGGAACATCAGGGTCTGCATACCGCCGGTAATCTGAATGCCCAAGACCTCAAAACTATTCGAGGCAAAGGTATGGGTCATCAGCACTTCGATGTCGGTGGTGCCCGCATCAGCAAACATCGCCACCATCGCCACCAGCATCAGCACCGAGCCGAGGAAGGTGTACAAGAAGAACTTGAACGACGCGTAGATCCGCTCTTTGCCGCCCCAGATGCCAATGATCAGGAACATCGGGATCAGGCCTGCCTCGAAGAACAAGTAGAACAACACCAGATCCAGCGCCATGAAGACGCCCAACATCAAAGTTTCCAGCAGCAGGAATGCAATCATGTATTCCTTGACGCGGGTGGAGACATTCCAGCTGGCCAGAATGGTCAGCGGCATCACGAACGTGGTCAGCATCACAAACAGCACTGAAATGCCGTCGACGCCCATTTTGTATTGCAGGCCAAGCAACCAATCTGCCTGTTCGACAAACTGAAAGCCGGTGTTGGCTGGATCAAACTCAAAGTAGATCCCCAGGCTCACCAAGAAGGTGATCGAGGTGGCAAACAGCGCGACATACTTGGCGTTTCGCTGTGCAGCCTCATCCTCGCCCCGCAGGAACAGGGCCAGGATCCCCGCAGCCAGTGCTGGAATAAAGGTGACAATAGACAGTATGTTGTCCATCAGTGGGCTCCTCCGCCGATCGACATCCAGGTAACCAGGGCAACAATGCCCAGCACCATCCAGAAGGCGTAAGTAAAGATGAAACCCGTTTGTGCGCGTCCGGCCAGACGGGTGAAGAAGGGA
This sequence comes from Rhodobacterales bacterium 56_14_T64, assembly GCA_002162795.1. Lineage (GTDB taxonomy): Bacteria > Pseudomonadota > Alphaproteobacteria > Rhodobacterales > Rhodobacteraceae > Parasedimentitalea. The sequence goes on along the minus strand of MAAY01000007.1, from coordinate 9,512 downwards.
ACAACGCCCATAGCGACGCCGTTCAGGAAGCCGTCAATGGCCTTGCCATCACCACTTTTCCACAGGAACCGGCCCAAAGCCATTGCGGGCTTGACGAAGATCGCGTCGTAGAGCTCGTCGAAATACCACTTGTTCTTGAAGAACAGATACAGAGGTTTCTGAGCTTGCGCCAAACGACCGGGCAGCGATGGATTGATGATGTAGAACCAGATCGCCATCAGCAGTCCGCCCAGCATCGCAATGAACGGTGACACCTTGACCCAAGCCGGAGCCGCATGTGCGTCGTCCAGAACTGTGTTGTCCTTGCCAAAGTACAGTCCGCCTTCGCCAGGTTCGCCAGCAAACACATAGTGATGCTCGCCCTCAGCAGCGGCTTCACCATGACCCGTGTCATCGCTATGCCCAGTGCTTTCGCCGTGGCTATCGGTTTCACCGTGATCTGATGTCTCGCCATGTGCCGACGCTTCGGCAACAGGGATTCCATAGAACTTGCCCACCTGATCAGCATGACCAAAGAAGGACCCGTACCACAGCATGCCAGCCAGAACAGCGCCAACGGACAGAACGCCCAGCGGGATCAACATGGTCATCGGGCTTTCATGCGCGTGATCATGAGTATGCTTGTCGCCACGTGGCTTGCCAAAGAAGGTGAGGAACATCAGTCGCCACGAGTAGAACGAGGTCATTGCAGCGGCGATTACCAGCATCCAGAAACCATATCCGGATCCACCAGCATAAGCGCTTTCGATGATCGCGTCCTTGGACAGGAAGCCAGCAAAGCCAATGTGGGTCAGCGGGATGCCAACACCGGTAATGGCCAGCGTGCCGATCATCATTGCCCAGTAGGTATATGGGATCTTTTTGCGCAAGCCCCCGTATTCGGTCATTTCCTGCTCGTGGTGCATCGCGTTGATGACCGAACCAGCGCCAAGGAACAACAGCGCCTTAAAGAAAGCGTGGGTCAGCAGGTGGAACATCGCAGCCGAATACATGCCAACACCGGCGGCAACGAACATATAGCCCAGCTGCGAACAGGTGGAATACGCGATGACGCGTTTGATGTCTGTCTGAACCAGACCAACGGTGGCCGCAAAGAACGCGGTAGACGCGCCAATCACAGTTACAAATGCCATTGCCTCTGGTGCGAACTCCATCAGCGGTGACATGCGGCAGACCAGGAATACACCGGCCGTCACCATGGTCGCCGCGTGGATCAGCGCAGACACAGGTGTCGGGCCTTCCATCGCGTCAGGCAGCCAAGTGTGCAGGAACAGTTGAGCAGATTTACCCATCGCACCAACAAACAACAAGAAGGCCAGCAGGTTTGCAGCGTTCCACTCGGTCCACAAGAAAGTCAGCTGAGTTTCAGCCAGTTTTGGTGCCGCAGCAAAGACATCGTTCAGATTGATGCTGTCTGTCAGGAAGAACAGGCCAAAGATACCCAGTGCAAAGCCAAAGTCACCCACCCGGTTGACCACAAAGGCTTTGATCGCCGCAGCGTTGGCAGTTGGTTTGCGGTAGTAGAAACCAATCAGCAGGTACGAGGCAACGCCCACGCCTTCCCAGCCAAAGAACATCTGGACAAGGTTATCCGAGGTCACCAGCATCAACATGGCAAAGGTAAAGAACGACAGATAGGCAAAGAAGCGCGGCTTATAGCTTTCGTCTTCTTTCCACTGCGGGTCCTTGTCCATGTAGCCAAAGCTATAAAGGTGAACCAGTGACGACACCGTGGTGATCACGATCAGCATGATTGTGGTCAGACGGTCCAAACGGATGCCCCAGGACGTCGACAGCGAGCCACTTTCGATCCAGCGTAGGATTTCAATGTGCTGGGTGACGCCATCAAATGTCAGGAACGAGATCCACGAGAGGAAGGCCGACAGGAACAGCATACCCGTCGAGGTCCACATCGCGGCTTTCTCGCCGATGTATTTATAGCCGAACCCGCAGATTATAGACCCGATGAGCGGGGCAAAGAGGAGGATGGTTTCCATGATGTCTTAGCCCTTCATCACGCTGATGTCTTCGACGTCGATTGTTCCGCGGTTGCGGAAGTAGCAGACCAGGATCGCCAGACCAATGGCAGCCTCGGCGGCGGCCACGGTCAGCACAAACAGGGTAAACACCTGCCCCACCAGATCACCAAGGAAGCTAGAGAAGGCCACAAGATTGATGTTCACCGCCAGCAGCATCAATTCGATGCTCATCAGCAGGATGATCACGTTCTTGCGGTTCAAGAACAGCCCAAAGATGCCGATGACGAAGAGTGTCGCCGCGACGGTGAGATAATGTTCAATACCAATCATTGACTTACAGCCCCTGCCCCGGTTTCACGTCCTTAAGTTCCATCGCCTTGGCCGGGTCGCGGAACATCTGAGCCAGGACATCCTGGCGTTTGACATCTTTGCGATGGCGCAGGGTCAATACGATGGCGCCGATCATGGCGACCAGCAGGATCAGACCCGACAGCTGGAACAGAAGGAAATATTCATCATAAAGGATAAGGCCCAGGGCCTCGGTGTTGTGGTGGTCCGCAGTAATCGGATTGGCCAGCAGATCAGACGCGCCATGTGCGCTTTCCCAAGCGCCATACCCCATCACCAACTGCATCAGAATGACCAGGCCAATCAGCAGCGCCAGCGGCATGAACTTGGCCATCTCGGCCTTCAGCTCGGCAAAATCGACGTCCAGCATCATCACCACAAACAGGAACAGCACCATGACTGCGCCCACATAGACAATCACCAGCAGCATGGCGACGAATTCAGCGCCCAGCAGTACGAACAGACCCGAGGCCGACAGGAAGCTCAGGATCAGCCACAACACCGAATGAACGGGATTGCGCGCCACAACCGTGAACAGCCCGGCGGTCACCAGGGTCAGGGAAAAGATGTAAAATGCGATATCTGCGACAGTCACTTGCTGCCCTCCTCATTCTCGGCAAAGACCGCCTGAGCAAACTCAAGCGCCCGTGTCATGGCAGGCAGTCCGCCCAGCACCGACATCTGACAGATCGCTTCCGCGATCTCTTTCTCACTGGCCCCGGCCGCAAGCGCGTGGGAAACAGTGGATTTAAACATTGGTTCGGCCAGAGCCCCCATGACGGTCTGACCCGCCAACAGGCACAACAGCCGGGTTTTAGCATCCAGCCCGGTGGGGTTGAACGCGGTCCCCCACATCATATCCATCATCTCTTTGGACATGGTGGGCACCAGCTTTTCAAACCCCGCCGCGCTGAAAGTCTCCAGCGCAGGGTTGATGTCGCGCGCCATTTTCTGGCCCTGCTCCATCATCTGTTCAAAAAGTTTGGTGTAATCACTCATCGGTACGGTGCATCCAGTTCCAGGTTGCGGGCAATCTCGGCTTCCCAGCGTTCACCGTTGGCAAGCAGTTTGTCTTTATCATAAAACAGCTCTTCACGGGTCTCGGTGGCATATTCGAAATTCGGCCCCTCAACGATGGCATCCACCGGACAGGCTTCCTGACAGAAACCACAGAAGATGCATTTGGTCATATCGATGTCATAACGCGTGGTGCGGCGGCTGCCGTCCTCGCGTGGTTCGGCATCAATGGTGATCGCCTGCGCCGGGCAAATCGCTTCGCACAACTTGCAGGCAATGCAACGCTCTTCGCCGTTGGGATAGCGGCGCAGCGCGTGTTCACCGCGGAAGCGCGGGCTCAGAGGCCCTTTTTCATGCGGGTAGTTCAGCGTCACCTTGGGGGCGAAGAAGTACTTAAACCCCACCCGGAAACCGGCAATGATGTCGGTCATCAGGAAATATTTGACCGCGCGGGTATAATCGATATTTGCCATATCAGCCTCCGATCGCCCAGCGGGCATAAGCGCCGCCAAAGGCACCATATTGCGCAAAGAATGCGACCAGTACGACCCAGCCCAGTGACATTGGCAGGAACACTTTCCAACCCAGACGCATCAGCTGGTCATAGCGGTAGCGCGGGGTAATCGCCTTCACCATCGCGAACATAAAGAAGAAGAACAGCATCTTGCCGATCAGCCACAGAATGCTGTCGGGAATGCCGGGGACCGGCGACAGCCAGCCACCAAAGAACAACAGCGAGATCAGCGCGCACATCAGCACCACTGACAGCAGTTCGCCCATCATGAACAACAGGAACGGCGTCGAGGAATATTCCACCTGATAGCCGGCAACCAGTTCCGATTCCGCTTCCGGAAGATCAAACGGAGGCCGGTTGGTTTCCGCCAGCGCCGAAACGAAGAACAGAATGACCATCGGGAAATGCGGCAACCAGTACCAGGAGAACAGCCCGTAATTGCCGTCCTGTGCCGCAACGATGTCACCAAAGTTCAGCGACCCGGTGGAGATGATCACACCGATGATGATCAGACCGATCGACACCTCATAGGAAATCATCTGTGCCGCAGAGCGCAGGCTGCCCAGAAAGGCGTATTTCGAATTCGACGCCCAGCCACCCATGATGACGCCGTAGACTTCCAGCGAAGACACCGCGAAAATATACAGCACCGCGACGTTGATATCCGCAACCACCCAGGTCGGGTTCCACGGGATCACCGCCCAGGCAATCAGCGCCAGAACAAAGGTCATCATCGGCGCCAGGTAGAATACGAACTTATCCGCACCGGCCGGCACCACGACCTCTTTAACGATATATTTCAACAGGTCGGCAAAGGATTGCAGAACCCCGAACACACCCACCTGGTTGGGACCACGACGCATCTGGACCGCGGCCCAGACCTTGCGGTCCCCGTACATAAGAAAGGCAAGCGCTACAAACAGCGGCACAATAACAAGCAAAGCCTGTCCCGTGACCAGCAGAGCGATCCCCAAAGTAGTTGTCGTGAAGAATTCCATCATGGCTTGGCCTCTCACACCGTCGGTATTCCCTCGGCCACGCAGTTGCGGACGGTGACTTCAGCGTCAATCGTCCTGCTTCCACGCGGGAGCGCTGGCGAGATGGTGTAAACAGCATCTCCCTGCCAAACGCCACCCTCTTGCGTCACATTTGTCCGCACATGACGCGCAAATCCGTATCCCCGGATCAGCGCGTATTGCGCGGCCGCACATTTCGCATAGCTGGCCACATCATTGTTGTCCCGTGCGCCTGTCACAGACACACGAAAATTCACCAGATCCCCATCCCAGAGACGGGTCTCAATTCCGTTGTAAACGGGGCGGTAGTCGTCGACCAACGCCACGTTTGGTTGCGTCACACAGCCCGACAGCAGCAAAAAGCCCGCCGCCGCCAGCGCATATGTGACACCTGTGTTCATTCTGCCGCGAGCTTTTCTTTGCCGCGCGCCACAACCGATGCGGACAGTTCCGCCATCAGCGCTGACGCCCGTGCAACCGCGTTGGTCAGATAGAAATCTTTCACCGCATTGCGGAAACTCGCCTTGCCCATTTTCTCAACCGGCAGGGGCGCCCATTCGTTTGCGGGCACCTGATCGATCCCGGCCAGATGTGGCACCGCAGCAACCAGGTCATTGCGCAGCTGCGCCAGGCTGTCAAACGGCAGCGCCGCGCCCAGCTCAGCCGACAGCGCCCGCAGGATCGCCCAGTTTTCCTTGGCCTCGCCCGGCGCAAAACCAGCCCGCATCGCCAGCTGTGGCCGGCCTTCGGTGTTCACGAACAAACCGTTTTCTTCGGTATAAGCGGCGGCCGGCAGGATCACATCGGCACGATGCGCGCCGCGGTCGCCGTGGCTGCCCTGGTAGATCACAAACGCACCGGCGTCGATTTCGACCTCATCCGCACCGAGGTTGTAAATCACCTCAGCCCCGTCAAGCGCCGCTTCCAGGCCGCCGGTGGTGGTGGCGCCGATATCCATCGCGCCCACGCGGGCGGCGGCAGTGTGCAGCACCAGCAATTTGGACTCAGTGATTTCCGCAAAGCGCATCGCCTGGCTCATCACCGCTTCGCCGTCGGCTTCCTGCAGAGCGCCCTGCCCCACAATCACCAGGGTGTCTTTGCCAATGGCATCGCCCTCGTGTTTGGCAGCCATTTTTTCCAGCGCCGCACGATCCGTGCCGAGGTGGAAATATTCATAGGTCAGATCAACCGCCTCACCGACAACACCGATCTTGGCACCATTGATCCAGGCCCGGCGGATGCGCGCGTTCATCACCGGCGCTTCCAGACGTGGGTTGGTGCCGATCAGCATGATCGCTTTGGCACTGTCGATGTCAGCAATGCTGGCAGTCCCGACATAGGCCGAGCGGTTGCCCTCGGGCAGACGGGCGCGGTCGGTGCGGCATTCCACTTTACCGCCCTGGCCCTCGACGAGGGTTTTGAGCGCATAAGCAGCTTCAACCGGCACCAGATCGCCGATCAGACCGGCAATCTTTTTGCCTTTCATCGCGCTGGCAACAGCCGACAGGGCTTCGGGCCAGCTGGCTTTGCGCAACTTGCCGTTTTCACGGATGTAAGGTGTGTCCAGACGCTGACGGCGCAGGCCATCAACCACAAAGCGGGTTTTGTCGGAAATCCACTCTTCATTCACGCCATCATGGTTGCGCGGCAGAATGCGTTTCACTTCGCGCCCTTTGGTGTCGATGCGGATGCTCGCCCCCATCGCATCCATCACGTCGATGCTCTCGGTTTTGTTCAGCTCCCAGGGCCGCGCCGTAAAGGCATAAGGCTTGGAAGTCAGCGCGCCAACCGGGCACAGATCAATGATATTGCCCTGCAGATTGCTTTCCAGCGTCTGGTTCAGATAGCTGGTGATTTCCGCATCTTCACCACGACCGGTCTGGCCCATCTGGGTGATGCCGGCGATCTCAGAGGTAAAGCGCACACAGCGGGTACACGAGATACAGCGCGTCATCGTGGTCGAGACCAGTGGCCCCAGATCCAGATCATCCACCGCCCGTTTCATCTCATTGAAGCGGCTGCCCGACAGACCATAGGCCACGGCCTGATCCTGCAGATCACACTCACCGCCCTGATCGCAGATCGGGCAATCCAGCGGGTGGTTGATCAGCATGAATTCCATCACGCCTTCGCGGGCCTTTTTGACCATCGGGCTGTTGGTTTTCACCACCGGCGGCTGGCCTTCCGGACCAGGCCGCAGATCGCGCACCTGCATCGCGCAGCTGGCGGCGGGCTTGGGCGGACCGCCCACAACCTCAACCAGACACATGCGGCAGTTCCCGGCAATCGACAGACGCTCGTGATAACAGAAGCGCGGCACTTCAATGCCCGCCTCTTCACAGGCCTGAATAAGGGTCATGGCCGGATCGACCGACACTTCTTTGCCGTCAATGATGATTGTGCGCAACTCGCTCATGTCACCTAACCTATTCCTGAAGGAGCTTGCCGATCGGCGTTCTGCCGGCAATCTCGCTTTTGCCAAGCGCACAAAGCGCGCTCTCATTTTTCTCGACCACACCATTGGCGCGGTAGAATTCATCCGCCGCCACAGCGATCCGGGCCAGATAGGCCTCGTCGCGCAGCAACATAATCTGCCCGGTGCTGTAACCGCTCCGGGAAATCTGTTTCATCATCTTTTTGGTCAGCCGGTTCATCCGCCGCTGATTGACCGAAATGGCGGGGCAACCGCCGACGACCTCAGTGACCACCACCGACTGCACCATGCTGTCAAACACCACAGCGTCATCGGCCAGCGTCGTCGCATAAGCCGGCGCGCCCAGCAGCAATGCCGCCAGGCTCATCCTTGCAGAGGTCATCAACGTCGATGTCATTTCGCCCTCAACAATCTGCCGGACGTGCTTCCGGCGGCAATTTCACCACGCCCGGCGGCGCAATAGCTGGCGCTGTCACCGGCACTGACACCGTGGCCCACAAGATACTCCTGTGCCGCCGCAGCCACCCGCGCCTTGTCGGTATCATTGCCAACAAATTCTTTAATCTCAGCCGCAGAATAGCCCAGCTTACCGGCCTGGCGTTTCAGCGACGACATATAGCTGATCGCGCGGAAATAACGAGGGCTGATATCGCCGCAATTCTTGCGGATCGCATCGGCCACCGCCACCGCGATCAAACCGTCATTGATCTGCTTTTCATCACGCAGGCTGGTCTCGGCCACAGAGGCCGTCGCAAGACTGACAAGAAGGGGAATTAAGACACGTTTCATAAGGGGATCACTCCGCTGCGGAAACACGGCTGAGGGAATCCCACAGCGGTGTTTCTTTCAGATAAGACCAGCCAAAAGCCTGGTCACTGTCCCCATAGTTCTGCAACGCTTCGAGCTTTTGATAAGCCTCTGTCAGCGTCGGCTGATGCCCTTCCGGCACCCACCACATGACAAAAAACATGTGGTCTAACGTCTCAAACCATTCCGAGCGGCGCATCACAAACGCCTTGTGAACGGTGTTGAACACAAAATCCTGCAGGCTGGTTACATCGCGCCAGACTGACATGTTTGGGATCAGACGTGCGTCTGCCTCCCCCGCCAGATCGGTGGCATCATTGCCCTCCCCGACCAGACGCCAGACAAACCCCTCGCTGCGCTCAGCAATCGCATTCACCTTATCAAGCGCATCCATAAACGGCGCCACGCGTGCGTCATCAACATCGGCCACAAGGCGCCCGATGTTAAGTTCTGCAAGCTGATATCCGGTGGGGGTCATTGTCTGGTTTACTCCGCCGCCATCGCGCCCATACGGCCGGTCTTGCTGGCCTTGAGCCGGTCTTCGATTTCTTCGCGGAAATGACGCACCAGACCCTGGATCGGCCAGGCCGCCGCATCGCCAAGCGCACAGATCGTGTGACCTTCGACTTGCTTGGTAATGTCGAGCAGCATGTCGATCTCTTCGACTTCAGCGGTGCCTTTGACCAGACGGTCCATCACCCGCATCATCCAGCCGGTGCCTTCACGACACGGCGTACACTGACCACAGCTTTCGTGTTTGTAGAACTTGGACAGGCGCCAGATCGCTTTGATGACATCGGTGGACTGATCCATCACGATCACCGCCGCGGTGCCCAGACCAGAGCGTTGTTCGCGCAGCCAGTCAAAATCCATGATCGCGCCGTCACGCATCACATCCGCCGGCAGCATCGGCACGGACGAGCCACCCGGGATAACCGCTTTCAGATTGTCCCAGCCGCCGCGGATGCCACCACAGTGACGGTCAATCAGCTCTTCAAAGGTGATCGACATCGCCTCTTCAACCACACAGGGGTTGTTCACGTGGCCGGAAATGCCAAACAGTTTGGTGCCCACATTGTTGGGACGCCCAAACGAGCTGAACCACTCGGGACCGCGCCGCAGAATGGTCGGCACTACGGCGATGGATTCCACATTGTTCACTGTGGTCGGGCAGCCATACAGACCAGCACCAGCAGGGAACGGTGGTTTCATCCGCGGCATGCCTTTTTTGCCCTCAAGGCTTTCCAGCAGCGCGGTTTCTTCACCGCAGATATAAGCGCCGGCACCGTGATGCAGGAACACATCAAAAGCCCAGCCCGATTTGCAGGCGTTTTTGCCCAGCAGACCGGCGTCATAACATTCGTCAATCGCCGCCTGCAGCGCCTCGCGCTCGCGGA
>MAAY01000004.1:186-14178 GCA_002162795.1 Rhodobacterales bacterium 56_14_T64 | reverse complement strand
TCATAGATCCTGTCGTCACTGATATGCGACTGGGGAAAACCATTTTGGAATGTCAATTTCCCTGGCTGGATGGATTGTCAGGACGGTCGTTGTTCGATGCCTGGTGCAAAGGTTCAGAATCCTGCGCAGCCTCTTTTGCACAGGTCGACCCAAAAGAACGTTTGAAGTGGATCGGGCCGGACATGAGTGCGCTCAGTTCGATCACGGCCCGGCAAATGGAGACATGGGCACATGGCCAAGCGGTGTTCGATTTTCTTGGTTTGGAACGTGAGGAACAGGACCGTGTCCGCAACATTGCCCATCTGGGTAACGCGACTTTTGGATGGACGTTCCTCAATCGTAAAGAAGAGGCTCCAAAGCCAGCACCCTATTTGGAACTGACAGGGCCGTCGGGCGTTGTGTGGCATTGGAATGATCCACAGAAGGACAACGTAATTACTGGCCATGCTGTCGAGTTTGCGCAGGTCGTAACTCAGACACGAAACATTGCTGATACCTCGTTGCAAGTAACTGGCGCGACCGCGTGCAGTTGGATGGAGCACGCTCAGTGCTTTGCTGGTCCACCAGCATCGCCACCAGCCGAAGGGCAACGATACAAGGTGGAATGATCTATTCTGCCAGTCATCAGATTGGGCGGAGTCAGGGGCGCTCAAACAGCTCAGTGCTTAGGTTCTTGATGAGATTTTTAGTCAACTTACCTGATAGTATTATCCCAAACATACCACATTTCATACCACACAGTGTACGAAATGGACGTAACCGAAAGAAACTCAACGTAATCGGTAAGGCGCCCTAAGTGTAAGTATACAAAAAGAAAAGGCCGCCCAAGGCGACCAAATCAAAGCGACCAAAACTGTATGGTGGCGGAGACGAAGGGATTCGAACCCTCGAACGCTTGCACGTTACTCCCTTAGCAGGGGAGCGCCTTCGACCACTCGGCCACGTCTCCGCTGACCCGTCTAGCAGCGCAGTGGCTCTGAGAACAAGGGCAAAAACTGGGATTTTGCAATTTTTCTTGTCAGAAACGGCCAGGGATAGTGGTGGGCTGATGAGGGTGGAAAGTTGGACTGTGGTCAGCGGGATGCGAGTCGAGATGCGCGCAAGGAGTCATTTTATGGTAATAGTGACAGGCGATTGATAAATAACGACTTTACGGCATCTGCCTGCACGGCAGTGCAGACGTCGACTGGTGCGCGGCCACTGTTCGGGGCAGCCAGTGTTGCGCCCGAGGTTTCGCCCGCGCAAGAGACCTGCAGCGGTGTAGGACGCGTCTCGAATAGCTCGGGGTGGGTGCAGGCGATTACGGCTGCTGGATCATGCAGGGAACAACCGTCAAACTTGCCAACAGATTCGTAGAACTTCAGGTAAAACACGGACATCTGTTGCAACATGCCACCCAGTTCTGGGGCTTGTGCGGCGATGGCAGTGAAGTCGGATGTGCTGCACAAAATACGGTGCGTGACGTCAAGGCCAACCATCACCACCTTTGCGTCTGAGGCAAACACCACATCGGCGGCGTGGGGGTCATGATAGATATTGGCTTCGGCGTGGGGGGTAATATTGCCGCCCTCGTTCAGTGAGCCGCCCATGATCACGATGCGGGCGACATTTTGGGCGAACTCAGGGTCGCGCTGTAGCGCCAAAGCAATATTGGTTAGTGGCCCAATTGGGCAGAGTACCAGCTCTCCCTTATGTTCGCGCGCCGTGCGGCATAGGAAATCGGCGGCATCTTCATCGATGGGATGACCAGTGGGCATGGCGGCTGGGATGTCGCCAAAACCCTCGTCGCCGTGAACCTGCGCTGAGGGTGTAAAAGGTGGCAGCACCAGCGGCGTTTCGGCACCATGGGCGACTGGGAGGTCCAGCCCTGCTGCCTCGAGCAGCCGCAGAGCGTTACGGGTGGCAATGGCGGTTGTGACATTGCCAAACACCGTGGTCAGCCCCAGCAGTTCAATATCTGGGGCTGCTGCGGCGTAGAAAATCGCCATGGCATCATCGATACCCGGGTCAGTGTCGATGATCATTTTGACGGCCATGACGGGTCTCCTGACTTAAGTGTTGAACAGGAAGTGCATTACGTCGCCGTCTTGCACCACATAGGTTTTGCCTTCAGCGCGCATCTTGCCTGCTTCTTTGGCACCCTGTTCGCCATTGCCTGCGATAAAATCGTCATAGGCAATGGTTTCGGCGCGGATGAAGCCTTTTTCAAAGTCGCCGTGGATGACGCCGGCAGCCTGTGGTGCGGTGGCACCATTGCGGATGGTCCAGGCGCGGGCCTCTTTGGGGCCGACGGTGAAATAGGTTTCTAGATGCAGCAGCTCGTATCCGGCGCGGATCAAGCGGTCGAGACCGGCTTCGGCCAGACCCATTTCACCCAGGAACATCTCGGCCTCTTCGGGATCAAGCTGCGCGATTTCTTCCTCGATCTGGGCTGAGATAACTACGTGGCTGTTGCCCTCGGCGGCGGCCATTTCGGCAACCTTGGCGGACAATGCGTTGCCCTCGACCGATTCGTCTTCGCCGACGTTACAGACGTAAAGCACCGGCTTGCTGGTCAGCAGTTGCAGCAGTTTCCAGGCCTTGAGGTCCTCGTCGTCGACCTCGACCAGACGCGCGGGCTTGCCGTCTTCCAGCAGAGCCTGAGCGGCGGCCAGCAGGCGTTCCTGCTGTAGCGCTTCTTTATCGTTGCCCTTGAGCTTGCGCACCAGATTGGCACGTCGCTTCTCGACACTCTCCAGATCAGCCAGCATCAGTTCGGTCTCGATGGTGGCGGCATCGGCAACCGGATCAACCCGGCCTTCGACATGGGTTACATCGCCGTCTTCAAAGCAGCGCAGTACATGAGCAATCGAATCGGTCTCGCGGATGTTGGCGAGAAACTGGTTGCCCAGGCCTTCGCCCTGCGAGGCGCCTTTGACCAAGCCGGCGATGTCGACAAAGGTCATCCGGGTGGGGATGATCTGTTTCGAGCCAGCAATCGCCGCCAATTTGTCCAGCCGCGCGTCGGGCACGCCAACCTCACCCACGTTGGGTTCGATTGTGCAGAACGGAAAGTTGGCCGCCTGCGCCGAAGCGGTTTTGGTCAATGCGTTGAACAATGTGGACTTGCCGACGTTCGGCATGCCCACGATTCCCATTTTAAAGCCCATAACGGCCTCCTGATACAGCAGTTGCGCCGCTCATAGCCGCCCGCAGGCAAAATGGCCAGTGTCTGAGGCGTTTCAGCCAAACCAGACTGGTGCTTTGGGGCAGGAATTGCGCAGTCGGGATTGATTTCCCTCCCGGATTTGGGCACATCCAACGGGTACATAGGAGAAGCCCCGATCATGACCCGCATTGATGCCAAATTTGCCGAACTGTCGGCTGCAGGAAAAAAAGCCTTTGTGGCCTATGTGATGGCGGGTGATCCGGACTTCGACACCTCGCTGGAGATTGTCAAAGGTCTGCCATCAGCCGGTGTCGATGTTATCGAATTGGGGCTGCCGTTTACCGATCCAATGGCGGATGGGCCGACGATCCAGCTGGCTGGCCAGCGCGCACTTGATGGCGGCATGACGCTGCAAAAGACATTGGATCTGGCCGCTGAGTTCCGCAAGACAGACGACACTACTCCCATTGTGTTGATGGGCTACTACAATCCGATCTATTCGCGGGGCGTCGATAAATTCCTGATCGATGCCAAGACCGCTGGAATTGACGGGCTGATTGTTGTTGACCTGCCGCCGGAAGAAGATTCCGAACTATGCATTCCGGCGCAAAAGGCGGGGCTGAACTTTATCCGTCTCGCCACGCCGACCACCGATGATGCGCGTCTGCCACGAGTGCTGCAGAATACCTCGGGCTTTGTCTATTATGTCTCGATCACCGGCATCACTGGCGCTGCCGAGGCCGAGGCCGGCGATGTTGGGCCCGAAGTTGCCCGCATCAAGGCGGCGACTGATCTGCCGGTTATTGTAGGCTTTGGTATCAATACGCCGGATCGGGCGCAGACCATTGCGTCTATTTCGGACGGGGCGGTGGTTGGCTCGGCCATTGTCAGTCAAATCGGCGCGGGCAAGCCAGTGGCTGAGGTTCTGGCCTTTGTGAAAACACTCTCTGACGGTGCTCATCGCGCCTAAGTCAGGCTGACTTTCTTGATCAGGCAAAGCCTTGTCGCCTGACATGGCTTTGCCTTTAGGTCGCCTGACCGTTTTGGGCGCGACTGGATACACACGTTTTGTCGGAGCTGAATAAGGACCTCAGGTTGTGGCATTGCGCTTGCCTTGATGAATTGGTAAATAATTCTTACCAAGCTGAAAGGGAGGCCCGCCTAGTGCCCGTGATCACCAATATCGACGACCTCAAGCGCCTTTATCAACGCCGCGTGCCGCGGATGTTTTATGATTATTGCGAAAGCGGCAGCTGGACCGAGCAGACCTTTCGCGAGAATACCACAGACTTTGACCAAATCCGGCTGCGCCAACGGGTGGCCATGGATATGACCGGGCGCTCGACTGCGAGTCAGATGATTGGTCAGGACGTTGCCATGCCAGTGGCGCTGGCGCCTGTGGGCCTGACTGGAATGCAGCACGCCGATGGCGAGATCAAAGCTGCGCGTGCAGCCGAGAAATTTGGCGTGCCATATACTCTGTCAACGATGTCGATTTGCTCCATCGAAGATGTCGCCGAACACACAAGCAAGCCATTTTGGCTGCAGGTCTATACGTTGAAAGACGATGATTTCATGCAGCGCCTGTTTGACCGGGCCAAGGATGCCAAATGTTCGGCTGCGGTGATCACTGTGGATCTGCAATTGCTAGGGCAACGCCATAAGGACCTAAAGAACGGTCTGTCCGCTCCGCCAAAGCTGACGGTGAAATCTGTATCCAACATGATGACCAAGGTGCAGTGGGGCCTGGGTATGCTGGGAACCAAACGTCGGTTCTTTGGCAACATTGTTGGCCATGCCAAAGGAGTCAAGGATCCCTCGTCGCTTGGCGATTGGACCAACGAATCATTTGATCAGGCGCTGGATTGGGATCGTATCCGCGAGTTTCGCAAAATGTGGGACGGGCCGCTGATCATCAAAGGTATTCTGGACGCCGAGGATGCCAAGCAAGCTCTGAATGTCGGTGCTGACGCCATCATCGTCTCAAACCACGGTGGCCGCCAGTTGGACGGCGCACTGAGTTCGATCAAGTCTCTGCCTGCGATCATGGATGCGGTGGGTGATAAGATTGAGGTGCATCTCGACAGCGGAATCCGCTCAGGTCAGGACGTGCTCAAGGCATTGTCGATGGGCGCCAAGGGAACCTATATCGGGCGCGCCTATATCTACGGGCTGGGTGCCATGGGCGAGGCGGGTGTCACCAAGTCGCTGGAGGTCATCCACAAGGAACTTGAACTTTCCATGGGCCTGTGCGGGGTGCGGTCGGTAGAAAATCTCAGCCGTGACAATTTGCTTATTCCGCAAGGATTTGAAGGGCGCTGGCAGGACTGATCCTTTCGACACAAAGCAGTACGTGACATCGGATGTCTTGGAATTGGGGGCGCGCGTCCCCAATTCCAAGATCTGGGGATGTTTGCTATTGGAAGCGACGCAGTAAAATATCCTGCTACAGATCATGCCCGGTTGAAACCACATTCCTCTGCGGTCTCAACCAGGCTAGTCGTTACTCGACCGCACGGCGGTAAAGGTGCCAGGTGGCATGGCCAAAAATGGGCACGACGACCACCAATCCTAGCAGGAATGGAATCGCTGCGACCACTAGGCTGGTGCCGATCAACGCGCCCCAGGCCAAGGTCACAACGGGGCTGGCGCGCAATACCTTCACCGAGGTAATCACGGCGATTGGTAATCCAACGTGGCGGTCCAGCAGCAGTGGAAAGGACACCACGCTGATGGCCAGTGCAGCCAGTGCAAAAACAGCGCCCAGGCCGCTGCCAACAATGATCATGATCCAACCCGCTGTGGTGGTGAAGGTGTCGCTGACAAAGGCTGAAAGCGAGACTGGCGGCTCGGGTCCCAAAGTCCATGCGAAGACCGAGTTGGCACAGACCAGCCAGACGAAAAATAGGGCTGCAAGGTAAACCCCAAGCATTAGAATCGCCCCGAATGACGGCGAGCGGATCACGTCAAAGGCGTCCATCCATTTGGGCTCAAAACCCGCTTCGCGGCGGCTGGACATTTCATACAGGCCAACGGCGGCAAGTGGGCCAATCAGGGCAAAGCCCATGATCATAGGGACCAGCAGCGGCAGCAGGTTCATCGAGAACCCCATCACCACCATTACCAGCCCGATCAGTGGGTAGAACAGCACCAGAAACATGGCGTCGCTGCGACAGGCGGCAAAATCATCAACCCCGGCTTTGAGCGCGTATTTCAGGTCTGACATTTCTAATCGCCGCACTTGCGGCATGGCGCGGGCCTCTTCGCTGCCCATTTGTTCGACCGAGGCTGAGATGTGATGGCTGGTTGTTTCTGCGTGCTGAAACAGCCAGCTGAGAGGGTTACCAATCGTTTTTGCCATGTGCGGGCTCCTTTCACTATCCATGACGGAGGGTGCCGTCTGGGCAGTCGCCGGGCGCGGCACTTAGTCTAATGATAGCATAAACAACGCTGTTTTCCTTCACAGTGTTGCGAAAAGGGCCGTGAACAGTGTTTTTCCCTCGCCTTAAGAACGCCTTGGTGGGCGGAAAGATTTCTAACAATCCGCACCTTGGTAAGGAATTTACGATAGATTTCTTAGGCAGAGGGAATGTCTGTGACAGTTAGCGTACCGGCGTAAAGCGGGCATCCTTCAGGTTGCAGTCGCGGATCACGTCGCGGCCGCAAGGCACGGGGCTCAGGTCGCGTGACAGACAGATGCGCGCCTCCTGAATGTATCCGTCTCGGCAGGTCACGGTCAGCATGTCTTTGTCCAGATCGGGGTTGGCCTTGAGAAAGGCCTCTTCGATGAGCGAGGCAGGGAGGGTGACGTCCTTGTCTAGTTTGCGAAAAATCGCGGGACGTTCAACGCGCGCATAGGCTTCGCGCATCAGGGCATAGTAGTCCTGCGCCTGCAAGCCGACGCAGGTGCCGTGTTTCTTCCATTGGTGCCAGGCAAGACCAGCGCTGCCCATGATGTCGGTCATTTGATTGCTCATCCGGCGAGTCGGTGGCGCGACTGAAGTGGGACAGTATGTTGGCCAGCCGCGATGGAACTGTGGCCAGAGCCCGTGCAGGGTCCAGCCATAGTCGTGGCGGGGATTACATTGGTCAGAATCGCGCGCGTCGCCTTCGAGTTCACACCAGTTGGGCGACCAGCTGAGTGACAAAACGTAATAGTCGAACTCTCCGGCTTTTTCACCCTCTGCCTGAACGGCACCACCAGCCAGTGCCCAAAGGGCCAATCCAACTGTCAAAATCAAGCTTCGCATTCAGCTCTTCCTTTATACAAACATCCCGACTATATAGAGTTCAAATTCCCCGACAATGGAAACCAGACCCCTAAGGCGGGGCAGCCTATTTCAGGCGGCGGGGAAGATGTGTTGTAAATGGAGATGAGCACATGGCAAAACCGTTGATGGCCAAAGCAACCGCTGTGTGGCTGGTGGACAATACCACCATCAGCTTTAAACAGATTGCAGATTTCGTGGATCTGCACGAGCTGGAAGTCCAGGGTATCGCTGATGGCGACGTGGCCCAAGGAGTAAAGGGGTTCGACCCGGTTTCTAACAATCAGCTGTCTCAGGAAGAGATCGTGGCGGCTGAGGGCAACCCGCTGCATAAGCTGAAGCTGAAATTCTACGCTGCTGCTGCAGGCGAGGAAAAGCGCCGTGGGCCGCGTTATACACCATTGTCCAAGCGTCAGGACCGCCCGGCCTCGATCTACTGGCTGGTCAAGTTCCACCCCGAACTGGCAGACAGCCAGATTTCAAAGTTGGTGGGTACGACGAAGCCGACGATCCAGGCAATCCGCGAGCGTACCCACTGGAACATCGCCAACATTCAGCCGATTGATCCGGTTGCTTTGGGCCTGTGTAAGCAGTCCGAGCTGGATCAAGCCGTGCAGAAGGCCGCCGCCAAGAAGGCCGCCGAGGGTGGCGTGATGAGCGATGACGAGCGTCGTAAGCTGGTCAGCACCGAACAGTCACTGGAGATGACAACCGAGCCCAAGATCCCAAGCGGCATGGAAGGTCTGGAGACCTTTACGCTGGGTGGTCTGGATGCGGATGAGCGTCGCAAAGACGCGCCGGTTGATGCTGATAGTTTCTTCAACTTGCCGGCTGGCGGTAGCGACGAAGACGAGGATGACGACAGCGACGATTCGCAAGTCTGATCCAGTTTGAAGTCTAGTGAAAACCCGGCCTTGTGCCGGGTTTTTTGATTCTGGCAGTTGTTTTTGTGGACCGGCTATTTAGCTTGGGCCTGTACTTGAGATTTTCGGAGTCCTTCAATGATGAACCGCCGTGCATTTTTAGCCTCTTCAACCGCTGCCGCAGGTGTTGCAGCTGTCCCGGGGATTGCACCGGCGCATATCCAGATGGACGATCCGTTCATCGCCTATGATGCACTTGGAATGGCAGAACTGGTCAAATCCAAAGAAGTCACTGCGGCTGAGTTGACCGAGGTGGTTATCAGGCGGGCCGAGGCTTTGAACCCGGCGCTGAATTTTATGGCCACTCCAACCTATGAGCGGGCGCGGTCGGCATCATCGACGCGCGAGACCCGGTTTGCCGGTGTCCCGTTCCTGGTCAAGGATATGGTGGATGTTGGGGGAATACGCCGCACCGATGGATCGCGCTTCCTTGCTGCCAATATTCCCGCGCAATCGGTTGCCTATACCCAGGCTCTTGAAACGTCGGGATTGAATATTGTCGGCATCACGGTGGTGCCTGAGTTCGCCAATGGGCTGGACAGCGAGCTGTACGGCGCAGCGCGCAATCCGTGGAATTTGAACTACTCTTGTGTGGCGTCCAGTTCGGGCTCGGCCGGGGCTGTGGCGGCGGGCATCGTGCCTTTGGCGCATGGTACAGATGGTGGTGGCAGCAACCGACTGCCGACCAGCGCTTGTCACTTGTTTGGGTTCAAGCCGAGTCGCGGGCGGATGTTGTCGGGGGAAACCTATGGCGGCCATGATGTATTCAAAACCAATGGCCCAATTTCCCGTACTGTTCGCGATGCTGCCGCGTTGCTGGAGGTTTGCGAAGATCCAATAGGTGAGTTTGCGCCGATAGGGTTTATCGAAGGCCCATCGCAGCGGCGGCTGCGTATCGCCTACACCCGGCAGGGCGCCAGTGGATTTGAGCCGCCCGTCTACTCGGTTGCAGAGGTACAGGATCGTGCTGCCGCCTTGTTGCAAGATTTGGGCCATGAAGTGATTGAAATCGCGCATCCGATCAATGGCGAGGAATATGCGCAGAGATTCCGTTGGGCGTTTTTGCCCAAGTTTGCTCCGATGTTGCAGCGCGCGATGGACATCACAGGGCGTGGCCCACTGGAAACCGGATTGCTGTCTCACATGGCTGCAACCATGATGATCGAAGGGCTGAGCTATACGCCTGATCAGATTGCGCAGGGCTTGGCCTACTTTGACGGTATGGCGGGCACTTATGCTGGTGTCTTTGACGACTTCGACGTAATCTTTAGCGCCACGTCACCGGTGGAAACGCCACGGTATGGATCTATCCGCCATCAGGATGATTTCGCCCACAAAGGTTTGGAGCTGGAACATATCCTGAGCATGACCTCGCCGGTGAATGCAGTTGGGGATTGTGCGATGAATGTGCCGTTGGGGTTCTCGGATGCGACGGGAATGCCTGTAGGGTCAATGTTCCATGCTCCGATGGGGCAGGATGCGTTGTTGTTGCAGCTGGCGTATGAGCTGGAACAGGCGCAGCCATGGGTTGATCAATGGGCACCTTTCTCGGCGAAACATATTCCAACCTGATTAGGCCGGTTCAGATTTCTTTGCGAGCGCGCATGGCGGCGGTGATGGTGCCATCGTCCAGATAATCCAGCTCGCCGCCAATCGGTACGCCCTGCGCCAATGTGGTCAGCTTGGCCTGACCTTGCAGCATATCGGCGATGTAGTGGGCGGTGGTCTGGCCGTCGATGGTGGCGTTCAGTGCCAGAATTACTTCGCTGATGGCCTCGGAGGTAACCCGGTCCACCAAACGCGGGATGCGCAGCTCTTCCGGGCCTATGGCGTCCAGAGCCGACAGGGTGCCTCCCAGCACGTGGTAGCGGCCTTTGAACACTCCGGAACGCTCCATCGCCCAGAGATCGCCGACGTCTTCGACCACGCAAAGCTCGCCATTGGCGCGTTTTTCATCCTGACAGATATCGCAGATTTCAGAGGTTCCGACATTGCCGCAGTTCAGGCATTCGCGGGCGGTGATGGCGACCTGGCTCATCGAATCGGCTAGGGGCGTCAGTAGCAGGGCGCGTTTGCGGATCAGGTGCAGCACGGCACGTCGGGCCGAGCGGGGGCCAAGGCCGGGCAACTTGGCCATCAGCGCAATCAGGATCTCGATGTCGTCGGTGGAACTGCTCATTTCAATGTTTCTCTGGCGGGTGCGTCCGGAGTCTCGCCGGGCAGGGGAATGCGAGAGACAGTGTAACCTGCCTGCCGCAACAACTCGATCATGCCCTGTTCGCCGGGCAGATGGAATGATCCAATTGCCATGAACACGCCGCCTTGTTGCAGGTCGGGCAGGGCAGTTTGCAGGAAGGTCTTGTTTCGTTGGTTCAGTAAGTAGTCATCGGAGCGTTGAAGGTAGAAGTCGGCCAGATCCTCTCCGTAGATATGGGTCAGTGTGACGCGATCCCACTGGCGACTAACGGCTGTTTCGCCCTGCAGGTACAGGGCGAAGTTTGTAGCCCGATTCTTTGTGCTGGAAATTGGATCTAGATAGGCGCCATAGACAGCCAGAATGGACAAAGCGGAGCCTTGGTTCTGCGGGTCTTTCAAGTAGTCAGTCAGGGCTTCAGGGGATTCGAGGCCGATAATGTCATTCCCTGCGATCGCCCCAAGAGTTTGGATCAGACTATCCTGATCCGGCACCACTCCTGACGCGAAATCATCGCAGGGATCAGACAGAAGACTTTCAACAAGGAAGGGTAACGTCAGTTGATCAGGCGCATCGCGGCCCCAGCCTAAACCCTCCAATCGTGTACGGATCCAATTAACAATCAGAGGGTCGAGCCCTGAATTATCAAAGTTGTAAGTACTGTCGACCGGGCGGAATAGGTCCCGTTCGTGGAGGTCTTGCACGGCTGGGCGCGAAGACAGCACAGGATCAAATTCCAGCGCTACCATCCGGGCCCCTGAAATACGTTTTTGCACAATGACGGGCAGATCCAGGATCAGAGGGTCATTCGAATGCATGGTGCCCCATAGGTGCGAGACAGCACCGTCAGGGGATTGGATGCGCCAAAACCGCCCCCTAGGGTTGGGCATTTTTGCCGCGTCGGCCCGAAGGCTGGCCAGCACCTCATCAGGCAGGACTTGCGGGTCAATCTCGGCCGAGGTGACTTTGCAGACCTCGCGTGTCGCCCAGGCCTGGGCCTGCACGGTGGCAGGCGCCAGCAGTGCCAGGGCGAACAACAGGGGTTTCAACACATACATACCCTTAGAACGGCAGTTTGACGTCCTTGGGCAGGCCCATGCTTTCTGTCAGGCGCGCCATTTCTTCCTGCGCTTTCACTGTGGCCTTGGCCTGCGCGTCCTTGACGGCTGCCAGGATCAGGTCCTCGACCACTTCTTTGTCGTCGCTGTTGAAGATCGACGGGTCGATGTCCAGCGCTTTCAGCTCGCCCTTGGCGCTGGCGGTTGCCTTGACCAGGCCAGCACCGGATTCGCCGGTGACCATGACATTATGCAAGTCGTCCTGCATCTCGGTCATTTTGGTCTGTAGTTCCTGAGCTGATTTCATCATCTTGGCCATATCGCCAAGACCGCCGAGGCCTTTGAGCATTGGATCTCTCCTAAGTACGAGGGCGCAGAGCGCCGTAAGTCATCAGCGCACATATTGCAATTGCGAGTGCAATGAACAAGTCCGGCGGGCCTATACAACCTTCTTTAATGGCGTAATACCGTACATCATCCATGATAACACCGTGGTAGTTTGCAGCTTTGTAAATCGCGCAAAGGCCCCACAGAACCGCTGTCGCCGCAAAGAGTACGCGCTGCCGTACTGTCAGGGCGATAGCGGTGAGAATAAACAGGGCGAGTTGAACAGGCAGGACAGACAGACTAATCAGCTCATTCCAGGCCGTTGCCGGTCCGTCTCCAGGGTTCCACAGGGGGCGTTCCTTGTCGCAGACCTCAGCAAAAACTGAGGCTGGAAGCAGTACCAGTGACGCAGAAATGCGAGCGGTTATCCGTCCTCGAAGGGATCCCATTCATCCTCGACCTCAGGAAGGGCATCGGCGGCGATCTCTGCCTGCAGCTCTTCGGCGGTGCGGATGCGGGTGATTTTGGCCTTGGGGAAAGCGGTCAGCACCGCCTGCACCAGCGGATGCGATGTTGCCTTGGCGCGCAGGGCGTTTTCGGCAGCGTCGTTTTTTTCCGCGATGGTCTGGGCGTCCCCACCCGAAGTGATCACAACCGCCCAGCGACTGCCGCTCCAGTTCTGCAGGTTAGACCCTAGCCGCGCCGCCAGATTGGAGGGAGCGCTGTCGGTCGGAGTGAATTCGATCCGCCCCGGCTGATAGGACACCAACCGCACGCCGGTCTCTACATCGACCAGTAGCTTAACATCGCGCTGGGTGCGGATCAGTTCAACCACATGTTCAAAGCTGGGATAGCGTGCCAATGCCGTGTCAACCTGAGGCGCCAAGGCCAGCGTTGTACCGTTGCCGCCGGACGCAACTGGGCCGCCGGCGCCAGTCTGAGCGGTGTTGTAAGCGCTGCCCATGGGGGCGCCGCCACCGGTCGTCATTCCGCCGCCCGGTCCGGATGGGGGGGCAGGCGGCGGGGTTGGCATGTCCTGCAGCTTGCGGATCAGCTCTTCCGGGCTGGGCAGGTCAGCGACATGGGTCAGGCGGATCACCGCCATCTCAGCCGCCATCATGGCGTTGGGCGCAGCCGAGACTTCCTCGAGCGCCTTGAGCAGCATTTGCCACATCCGGGTCAGCACCCGCATGGGCAGGGCTTCGGCCATTTTGCTGCCCCGGGTCCGTTCATCGGGCGAGATGGTCGGGTCTTCGGCAGCGTCGGGCGTGATTTTCACCACTGAAACCCAATGGGTAATCTCGGCCAGATCGCGCAGCACCGCGAGCGGGTCGGCCCCTTCGGCGTATTGTGCGCCCAGTTCAGTGAGCGCGGCAGCCGCGTCGCCGCGCAGGATCATGTCGATCAGGTCCAGAACTCGACCCCGGTCGGCCAGGCCCAGCATGGCGCGCACTTGGTCGGCTGACGTTTCACCAGCCCCGTGGGAAATGGCCTGATCCAGCAAGGACGTCGCATCACGGGCCGAGCCTTCGGCGGCACGGGTGATCAGCGCCAGCGCGTCATCGGAAATTTTTGCGCCTTCGGCCGCGGCAATCTTGCTGATCAGCGCGATCATCACCTCGGGTTCGATCCGGCGCAGGTCAAAGCGTTGGCAACGCGACAGGACCGTCACCGGGACTTTGCGGATCTCGGTGGTGGCGAAGATGAATTTTACATGCTCGGGGGGTTCCTCGAGCGTTTTCAACAACGCGTTGAACGCTGAGGTGGACAACATGTGGACTTCATCGATGATGTAGATCTTATAGCGGGCCGAGGCGGCGCGATAGGCAACTGAATCGATGATCTCACGGATGTCGCCCACACCGGTGCGGCTGGCGGCATCCATTTCCATCACATCGACGTGGCGTCCCTGCATGATGGCGGTACAATGTTCGCATTCGCCACAAGGTTCGGTTGTCGGGGTGCCGGTGCCATCAGGGCCGATGCAGTTCATGCCCTTGGCGATGATCCGCGCGGTGGTGGTTTTACCGGTGCCGCGAATGCCGGTCATGATGAAAGCCTGCGCAATACGATC
>MAAY01000004.1:0-148 GCA_002162795.1 Rhodobacterales bacterium 56_14_T64 | reverse complement strand
CCTGGCCGACCAGATCAGTAAAGGTCTCGGGACGGTATTTGCGGGCCAGAACCTGGTATGGGCTGGGTCCGGTTTCGCTGCCTGCGTCGGTGCTTGTGTCGCTCATGTGTACTCGTGCCGGATTCGGGGTCAGTCTGGTTTCGCGCAG
>MAAY01000030.1 GCA_002162795.1 Rhodobacterales bacterium 56_14_T64 | reverse complement strand
CATCACAGCACACGCGCCGCATAATGCAAACAACCAGATGAGCCAAACGCTCTCTTAGTTTAGGCCGCCTTTGGACCCAAAAACTCTGACCACGTACACTCTAGCACGTGTCGCTGAATACCATCTTCCATCGGGACGACATTATTGAGGCTTGGCTTCTTGCCTTTCGTCCTGTCATCCTCCTTTCAGGGGTGGGTCTTTTTCCTCAATTACACGGCCGCGGTTTAAAAGGTTATGCGGCCGGTTTGCTATTTGGGGCGTTTAATTTTCAGATACCCCCCTTGTGATGGAACACTTCATGGGTTGTTTCCCGGCTGTGACATCGATGGCAGAGCGCCTGCCAGTTGCACCGGGTCCAGAAGCGTTTACGGTTGTCCTTGTGTTGCTCGATACGGTAAACGTCTGTCGCTGGTTCGACCACGTTCAAGTCCATGCAATCGGCAGACAGCGGGCCGTCCCGCAGTTACGCAAGCGGCGACACCCAAATGTAGTCGCAGTGGCTATTACTAACAAAAATGCCCGAATCGTTTGGTCTATCTTGTCCAAGAACGAGAACTACAGTGGCCCCGAAACACCGCAACCCGTCTGAAAAGAGCACAGAATAGAACGAAAATAGGAGGACATCCCCGACAAAATTGCAGCAACTTGGTAAGAGATGGTGAGATGACACGTTCCGTAGCTTCTTAAACCTGATATGTGGACCGGCAAGGCAAAGGCCGATGCCTTGGAGCCAATCAGGCTGAAGCGGGCGGAAATCCATCTGGGCTCGCGGCGACGATACTGCGGACCGCATTTAGAAGCTGGATATACGTCAGTAGCCGTGAAAGCCAATCCAGCTTTAACTAAGGCGTTGCAAAAGGGCGGGGTCCATATACGTCCACACATGACAGTGCCCTTTTTAGGGTTCCTGAACGACCTTCGCCAAGACGAGATCAAAAGAAACCCTCGAATACGCCTCACTGACAGATCCGGAAATCGTAAAGCCATCGGGGAAGCTTCCTGCGGGTTCGATGACATAGCTCATGACCAGATCATCGCGCACCCCAAAGACAGTGTCTTGATCCAAATAGGGGTCGTCGTCCGGGAAGACCTCGGTCACAAGGGAGCGGTATCCTTTGGCTGATACGATATAATGCAGGTGCGAGGGACGCCACGGGTGGCGTCCAGCGGCGCGCAGGATTTCGCCAACGGGACCATCATCAGGCACCGTATAGCTAACCGGGCGCACAGTGGTGAAGGCATAGCGCCCGTTCTCGTCCGTTTTCATCAATCCGTGAAAGGAGTGGATATTCTGATCGGGGTCCTGACTGGAGTACAACCCGTTTGGCGCCGTCTGCCAGATATCGATCTCCGCAAATGAAATTGGCGCGCCATCCATATCCCGCACGGTTCCCTCCGCCAATAGAACCTCGCCTTCGAAATCGCGCTTCATATCGCCTCCAACCGGCAACTGCGGTGGGTTGGAAACGTGGAATGGCCCAAGAACAGACGAGCTGGTTGCGCCTTCGACAGAATGCTGCATGTCGACCAGCGAGGACACCCCAAGCACATCAGAGAGCAGCACAAATTCGTTGCGTTCAGGTGTGGTGATACGGCCCGCCCACTCAAGGAACTCAAGCCCTTTGCGCCACTCGTCATGGGTCAGGTCGACCTCGCGGATAAAGTCGTGCATGTGGCAGGTCATCGCCAACAGGACTTCACGGGTACGCGGGTCAGCCTCCTCACTAAAGTAAGTGGCGAAAACATCAGTGATATTGTCTTTGGTAACGGTGCGCATGGACGCCTCTTAGTTTAGAATTGCAAGGGTGAGCTGGGGAAACCGGATCAGCAGGATCAGCACGACAAGCATCACAGCCGCAAACGGCAGCGCCCCAAGGAAGACATCCTTCAAGCTAATACGATCGTCATTCAGGGTCGCTTTGATCACAAAGCAGGAAATACCAAGCGGCGGTGTAAGCAGACCGATTTCGGCCCCAACCACAGTGACAATGCCGAACCAAACGAGGCTAAGCCCCATCGGTTCGATCAATGGCAGAAACAGCGGCACCACGATCAGGATGATCGAGGCTGTATCCAACAGCGTGCCAAGAAACAGCATCATGATGACATAGACCACCATAAGCATAAAAAAGCTGACGTTGCTGCTGGCCAGTATCTCACCAAGTTCATTGGGTAACCCAGCCAGGCCAAGCATCCGGCTATAGATAGAGGCTGCTGTGATCAGGAACAAAATGGATGCGGTGATATGGCCGGTCTCAAGCAGAGCCTCCCAAAAACCACGCAGCGAAATCTGCCGTCTCGCCAGAGCAATGCCAAGTGCCACCAGGGCACCGGTCGCCCCGGCCTCGACTGGGGTTAACCAACCTGTGTAGATCCCGCCCAATACGACAACGATCAGGCTAAGAGTAGGCAGAATTTTGGATGCGATCTCGCCCCAGGGCATCATTTCATAGTCCGAGGCGGGACGACCGCCAACAAACTCAGGGGAAAAGCGCCCCATCAGAAAGATCGCTCCGACATAGGCTAAGGCCAGCATCACACCTGGAACGACGCCTGCCAAAAACATTTCTCCGACTGATTGTTCGGCAACAAAGCTATAGATGATCAACATAGCCGAGGGCGGAATTATCATCCCTAGGACCGAAGATCCGGCCACAACGCCGACAGCGAACCGTGGATTGTAATCATGGTGCAGCATCTGCGGAACCGAGACTTTGGCAAACACCGAAGCCGAGGCAATGGACGATCCGGTGACCGCCGCAAAGACCGCATTGGCCCCCACTGTGGCCATGCCAATGCCACCTTTGACACGACGAAATCCGGTGCTCATGACCTCGTAAACATCGCCACCCAACCCGGCCTTTGAAACGATAAGTCCCATAAAGGTAAACAACGGAACAGTGGCAAAGGTGTATTCCATCACACTGTCGCTGACCGCGATCTTAAGTAGGTTCATTGACAGATCGAAGTTGTCCCGTATCAACCAGATCGACACAAAGCTGACAACACCAAGCGCAATCGGAATGTAAACTCCCAGATAGATAAGGATGACGATGGCAACGACCGAGTACATGCCAAGTTCTATGGGACTCATTTATTTTCCTCGTGTTCCGGAATTTTGATCAACTTTGCTTTGGTCGCGGGGCTCAGTACTTTCAGTGCAAATATGATGGTGCACAGGGTCGCACTCAGGAAGATAACCAGCTTGATAGGCCACCAAGGCGCGGTAAAAACACCGGGAACGCCAAAATAGTCTTTGGTCTCCCACATCTCCAGAAACTCGGGCCAGAGCGCGATGGCAATCAGCGACATGAAAATGGCAGATATTGTATCGATGACGTGGCGCATCGTGGCGGCCAGTTTGGGCCGATGCATACCAATTACCACCAGAAATCCATCTGACCGAGTCAATCGGTTGACCCGAACCACATCCGGCAACTGAAGGAACACAATCAAGACCATCGAGAATTGAACAACCTCGACGGCGCCGAGGAAGGGTGAATTGAACACCCCTCTTGCGACGACGTCGAAATTAACAATCAGAACAAGGCAAAGCACAACCACAGTTCCAATGACATTGGCCCCGATGGCTATACCGTCGCCTATCCTGGAAAGGCCCTGAACCCATTTTGCAATATTTGATGCCAGCACGGTCCGGCCCTTTCCACTTAGTTTAAAGTCAGCTTATTCAGCTGCCCAGTCACGCACACCGGTGTAGCCAGCGTCGGATAATTTACCCAGATAGGCATTCAGCATATCGGTGCCTGGCTCACCCTTGTCATTCAGGGTCGCCGACCATTCAGCCGCCAAGTTAGGCATCGCGTTTGCCCAAGCTTGGCGATCTTCTGCACTGGCCTCGGTGATTGTTCCGCCCGCAGCCACATAGGCATCCCGGCTAGCTGCTGCACGATCCATCGTCAGGCCCGCAACATGGTCTCGGTACATCACAGCAACCTCTTGCAGCGCCGTTTTCACCTCATCAGGCAGGGTTGCCCAATAGTCGGCATTCACGGTCACCGTCTTTGAGTTCACCGCGCCAAAATCGATGCTCAGCATATGCGGCGCGACTTCTGCAATTTTGAAAGTCTTGGCAGCCTCGGACCACAGAATGGCCTGGTTCACCAAACCGGTCTGCAACATGTTGTAGAAATCGGTCAGACCACCACGTACTCCGGCCGCATTATCGATAGCTTCCAGATAACGCAGGTTCAAACCGGCACCGGCAATCTTGCTGCTTTCCAAATCTTTGGACGAAGTGATCGGAGTGGTTGAGAATATCTGATAGGTATCCAGAACCACAGCAGTCGCCAGATAGATCTGGTTTTGCTTGGCGAATTCCTTTTGCATCGTTGGGAATTCTTTAGCGATCTCGTCCACGGCCTGAGCCACAGCACGTGCATCAGCCGCAACAAAAGGTGTCACAGCAGCTATCGCCTGACTTGGCAGTTTAGATGAATGGAAGATCGTGGTGACAATCCCGATGTCGCCCAGACCCAGCTTTACCCCTTCCAGGACGCCTTTTGGCTTTACGATTGAGCCGCCATAACTTTCCTGCCAGTCCATCTGGTAATTGCCAGTCACCGCCAGCTTCTTGTCCACTTCCGGAATAAAGAAGTTCGAGAACTCCTTGACCCAAAGCGCACGCGCCGGATAGCCGTCAATGACGACCGCCTTGATGGTCTCAGTCGCCATAACAGGCACAGCCGTCAGCCCTGCCATCATTGCGCCCAGTGCCAATCCTTTTGAAAAAACAGCCATCATTTCCTCCCTAGATGGTTTGGTTCAGAGGATCGCTGAGATTACTCCCGTTGACCTCCACCGTAGTGCCCCGCAATCATGATACATGTTGGTAACGGGGGTATTATTCTCGTTCTGTGACCCTGTGGTCTGTTGCGGCTTGACCTACAGTCCCAACTGGCGGCTCCTCCTCCGCCAGATTGACCGTCGCAAAGTGGATGATCAAAAATCCCTCACGCGTATGAGCAGGCCTGATCAAAGGTAAACCGTGGCAGCTTTTGGAACAGCGCGCTTTCGTCGGCGTAGCCGAGATTGCACAGAAAGTTCGATTTCAGCGATGTATCGGCAAAGAACTCTTCATCCACGATCTGGTTTGAGAAGCCTGACATCGCGCCAACATCTAAGCCAAGTGCCCGGGCCGCGATCATGAAATAGCCGCCCTGAAGCGTGCCATTGCGGAAAGCTGTCTCAGCCGAATGTTCGGCTTTGCCCTCAAAGTGAGGGCGGCGGTCTTCGTGGGGGAACAAGAACGGAAGCTGGCGCCAAAATTCGAGATCATGTGCGATGATCGCAGTCACCGGCGCATCCATCATCTTATCGATATTTTTTGCCTTCAATGACTTAGCCAGCCGGGCTTTGCCTTCAGGCGAGGTTACAAACACAAACCGCGCCGGGCAGGTGTTCATACTGGTTGGGCCCTGTGCCGTCAAATCGTAAATCTGATGCAGCAACTCATCAGGCACTGGGCGATCCAGCCAGGCATAATGCGATCGAGCATTGCTCAAGATCACATCAATAGACGCCTGATCCAGCGTAGGCTTGGCTGCTTTTTGAGCCCGAAAAGTTTCCTGTGCCTTGACCCGTGCCGCCTCTAGGTTGTCGCCTACCAGTGTATTCATTTGTCGCCCCGTGCCGCCGTAACTTGCAATTTCAGGGACCGGCATCGCACCGGCCATTTTTTTTGATGCCCCAGGATCGTCCCTGAGTGTCTCAATTTTTGGCGAGGTTTTTGCATCTTGTCAAATAAAATCGATATTTTATACTAATGGTGAAACTGGAGGCACGACAATGGTTGCTTGGACTGACTATAAAAATACGGCGCGCGAACGGGGTGCGTTGGCCTTAGAGCTGTTTGTGGTGGAATCCACGCCAGCTAAGACAGCGGATAGTGTAAAGGCAAGTTTGCCCGACCACCTCGCCTATCAGCGCGAGCTGGAACAGCTTGGGGTTTTGGTTTTGGCAGGGCCGCTATCTGATTCCAGCGGAGAGAACATGGCCGGATCAGGACTGATCATCTTTCGCGCCGCATCGATGAGCGAAGCCACCGAAGTGGCGCTAAATGACCCTATGCATGTGTCCGGTGCACGCAGTTTTACCCTGCGCAAGTGGCTGGTCAATGAAGGCAGCCTGTCCATCAACGTTGGACTGTCAACCGGCAAGGCCGTTCTGGCCTGATACGAGGAAGCCGAAATGCAAGCGACTAACGCTCTTAGCGAACTGCTGACCACATTAATGGACCGGAGGCCCTTCAGCCGTAAGCTGGATGATTCTCGATCAACCATCGAGCTGTGTCAGGCGCTTATATCCGAGCGCATTGAGACCTCTGGACTGCAGCTCGCGGCGGCTGCGCTTGGACATTTCAGACAGGTAGATCCTGATGAAAAGGCAGCGTTTTTTACCTATTTGAACGATGATCTCGACGTTGACGCCGCGCGGATCGTGGAAACGGCTACGGCCTATAGTTTGGACCGGTCACCAGAGAATTTCAAGGCCCTGGCAGCTACCTCGGAACCCAAACGGCAAGACCTGTTCCGCAAGCTGAACGAGGCCCCTGGCGCAACTGCCGAACTGGTCGCCATGCGCCGTGATTTGCTGGCTCAACTTAAGACAATGCCGGAACTGGCGCGTACTGATTTTGACCTGACACACCTGTTAAAAAGCTGGTTCAACCGTGGTTTCCTGGTGCTGCGCCAAATCACATGGGACAGCCCGGCATCGATTCTGGAAAAAATCACTGCCTACGAAGCCGTCCACGAGATCCAGACCTGGGATGAACTGCGACGGCGACTGCAACCCGAAGACCGGCGATGTTTTGCTTTTTTTCATCCCGCGATGCCAGACGATCCACTAATTTTTGTCGAGGTGGCGTTGACCAAGGGCGTACCCGAATCAATCCAAAAAGTCCTGTCTGACAATCGTCATCCATTGTCAGGAGTCGAGGCAGACACCGCTGTGTTCTATTCGATTTCCAACTGTCAGGCAGGTTTGGCAGGCATATCCTTTGGCAATTCATTGATCAAACAAGTGGTCCGAGATCTGTCCAGCGACCTGCCAAACATCAAAACATTCGTCACTCTCTCGCCCATTCCAGGCTTTGGGCGTTGGCTGGAAGAACAATCCCTGACAGCGAATGACAGCTCTGATGACACCCTGGCAAAGCTGGCGGCTTACTACTTGTTGAACGCGAAACACCGAAGCGGCAAACCACTCGATCCTGTGGCAAGGTTCCACCTCGGCAATGGCGCAATGGTACATCTTGTCCATTCACGCGCCGATCTTTCTGAAAATGGAATGGCGCAATCCAGCGGTGTCATGGTGAACTATCTCTATGATTTAACGAAGATTCCTCAGAATATCAAAAGCTATGCATCAGACGGAGACGTGGCAACATCCTCGGCTGTCAAGTCACTGGCCAAGCAGGGAGCCAAGGAACTGGGCGCTGCAAAAACCGAGCACCCCAAATAAAAACGTGATTAGACAGCTTCTGAAGGTATCATCGATTTTAATGCTAAACTGTCGAAATTCGATCTAAACTATGGTTTCCTGGGAGGAAGACATGAGAATTCGTTCATTGCTTACAAAATCTGTGCTGCTGGCATCCCTGCTGGCAGGCACTGCAGTATCATCTGCAGAAATTGACGGACCAGACGTATTCTAGAAAATCTCGATGTGGGGCAACCCACGGGCCTTGTCCGCCGGGATGGAAGAATTGGCCCTGAAGGCAGCCGAGGCTACCGACGGCAAATTTAAAATCAAGATCTTTTATGGCGGCCAGTTGAGCGGTGCCCGCGAGAATTTAGACGGGCTGAAATTGAATGCTTTTGAAGGGGCTGCGATTTGCAACTTCTACCATCCTGGAAAAAACCCCGCGTGGATGGTCTTCTCTTTGCCCTTCCTGCCCTTGGGTGACCCTGCAGTAGATCGCCATGTGCGCTCAAAACTGTTCGAGCACCCAACGATTGTTACCGATATGGAACGCTGGAACGCAGTACCTTTTGTTTCTGGCTTGCTTCCGCAATACGAAGTTCTGGGCAGTGCCCCCCCGCCAACTGACCTGAGCGACTGGTCCGGCAAACGGGTCCGTGCCGGTGGCGGGCTTGGCAGTGCTATGGAGAAACTTGGTGCGGTCAAACAGACCCTGCCCGCTGGTGAAACATCCACCGCGTTTCAACGCGGCGCATTGGATGCGGCTGCTTTTCCCTTCACCTATGCCCATGTTGCTTTCAAAATTCACGAAAGCGCCGATTGGTTCACCGGATATATGTCGCCCGGCACCTCGGAATGTGGTTGGGTTTTCAACAAAACCGCCTATGACGCCTTACCGCCGCAATATCAGGACTTTCTGATGAGCCAGTGTGAGATGGTCATGGAATATGAACAGGCGGCATATGCCGAGCAGGACGCAATAAACCTGCCGATGTTCAAAGAAACCCTGACCGAGATCACTTATTCCGACGAACAACTTTCCGAGTTCCGCGATATCGCAGGCAAGCCAGTTTGGGATGAATGGATTGCGGCCAACAAAGACAAGTTTGGTTCACAAGCTCTATTTGATGCGGTGTGGCAATACGCCGATGAAGCCCAATAAGCGATAACTCCAGCGCGGGTCTTTACTAGCAAAGGCCCGCTCTTTTATAGAATGGCATCTTGTGTCCAAAATTCCTTCCCCCACACATCCGCTCGCGTTGCTAAACAGGCGGCTTGCCCCTATCGAAGACATCGCGAACCTTTTCGCAGCGCTGGCAATTCTCCTATTGATGGTGCTTGGCGTTGTGCAAATCGTATCGCGCACTGTTTTTAACGTACCCATCACTGGTTACATCGATTTGGTTGAACTCTCGATGGCCAGCATGGCATTTCTAGGCGCGGCCTACTGCCAACCTCTGGGTGCGCATATTAGACTGGAACTTCTGGTCGGGCGTCTAAGTGGCCGGGCCCTCTGGGCCTCAGAAGTTTTTAGTACCCTGGTTGCCCTGTTTATTGTTGGCGTGTTGATTTGGTAAAGCGGTGGTCATTTCTGGCGTTCCCTCACCCTTGGCGACACCACAATTGATGCCGAATTTCCGGTTTGGCCATCCAAGCTTTTGGTGCCAATTGCGTTTTCGATCTTGTTCTTACGGCTTGGGCTGCAACTGTGCGGATCCCTTCGGATGTTTATAGATCCCAGCCGAACCCCGATCGCGGTGGTTACAGTGAAAGATGTTGCAGATCAGGCACAAGACGAAATCCATGACATCATGGGTGATGAAGACAATGCAGAAGGCGGACGATGATCTTTGGTATTGGTTTTTCGAACCCGTTTCTTGTCGGCATGTTGGCGCTTTGCCTGCTGCTATTTTTGATATTCATTGGTGTGCGCGTGGTTTTTTTCAGCCGCCACTGTTGGCTTGATTGGCCTGGTCGAGCTGCTGGGTTGGGGCCCAGCAGCAGGCATTATCGGCACCATCCCACACGCAAAATCGTCAACCTATGCGCTGAGCGTTTTGCCAATGTTCATCTTCATCGGTTTCATGGCGTTTCACGCCGGAATGACCAAGCAACTTTTTGACGCTGCCCGCAAATGGGTTGGTTGGGTGCCGGGTGGTCTGGCTGTCGCTACGGTTTTTGCCACCGCAGGCTTTGCCGCCGTGTCCGGAGCATCAACCGCAACCGCCGCCGTATTCTCGCGCGTCGCCATTCCCGAGATGCTGAAATATGGCTATGACAAAAAGCTGGCTGCCGGGGTTGTGGCCGCGGGGGGCACACTTGCCACACTGATCCCCCCATCTGCCATCATCGTGATCTACGCGATTATTGTAGAGGAATCGGTTGGACGCCTGCTTTTGGCTGGTTTTCTTCCCGGTGCCGTCTCAGCGCTGATCTATGCGGCCATCATTATCATCTGGGCCATACGACGCCCTCATGAGGCCCCCGCTGTCAAAGGATACACCTGGAAAGACCGCTTTGCTGCTGTACCCGGCGTGATGCCGATCTTTGCCATCGTGGCGATCATCATTTCGGCCATCTACGGCGGTTGGGCGACCCCAACCGAGGCCGGCGCTTTGGGCGCAGCGGTTGTCTTTGTGATCGCAATCCTGAATGGCGCCTCGTTCAAAGTCATTCAGGCATCGTTGATGGAATCGGCTAAACTCACTGTGATGATCTTTTCGCTGATCTGGGGTGTCTTGATTTTTGTCCGCTTTCTTGGCTTCTCTGGCCTGCCAGAGGCGTTCACAGTTTGGATTGTCTCGCTCAATGCGCCGCCCATGGTCATCATGATTTGCATTCTGTTGGCCTATGCTGTCCTTGGCATGTTCATGGATGCAATTGGGATGCTGCTGCTGACCTTGCCAGTGGTCTACCCTGCAGTGATGGCACTCGGCTTTGACTCGATCTGGTTTGGCATCATTGTTGTAAAAATGGCCGAGGTCTGTCTGATCACGCCGCCAATTGGTCTGAACTGCTTTGTGGTGAACGGTGTGCGCCCCGACATTTCCCTGACCCAGGTTTTCCGTGGTATCACCCTGTTCTTTATCGCCGATGTGGTGACCATTGGGGTGCTCCTGACGTTCCCAGAGATCGTCACGTGGCTCCCCGACCTGATCAACAAATGAAGAGAAACACATGCGACTTCAAACTAGCTTATCTCTGACCAACGCGTCAGCAATCGTCGACGAGTCCCTGCGCCTTGGCAGGGAAGCAAATCTGTTGCCACTGACCGTCGTCGCCTTGGATGCTGGTGGCAAATTAATTGCCGTCAAATGTGAAGACGGCTCGGGGATCATGCGTTTTGATGTGGCGTTTGGCAAAGCCTGGGGCGCGCTGGGGATGGGCATCTCCAGCCGGCTGATCCGTGATCGTCTGGCCGACCGCCCATCCTTTCAGAACGCCCTTGCTGCGGCTTCTGACGGGCGACTAATCCCAGTTCCGGGTGGTGTATTGGTACGCGACGCAAATGGCATCACAATAGGCGCAATCGGCATCAGCGGCGACACGTCGGACAAAGATGAATACTGCGCCATAGCAGCCATTCATTTTGCGGGCCTGTTGTCCGAATCCGTAGAACCCGACCAAGGCTGGCGGGACTCGTCGCTGTCGGATACCTATCCCCCATCCAAGTGAACGATTTCATCGAAATGACTCCGCGTGATTTGATGCCGGGGCAGTTTGGCCTCGTCTTCATCAAGGATATTGATTGTCGGTTTGCCTGAAAAGGTAGTCGGCAGGACCATCCGACGGACAAAACTGGTCATCGGGTGATCGGGGCTGGCTTCGGCCCGTACAGGCGAACTAGCCGTCTCAAACCAAGCGTGGCCGGGCGTGGCCTTCTCCTCATGATGGTCTGAAACGATCCTGAGCTTTCCACTGGTCAAAAATCGGATCCCATCCCCCGGATGGATATGACGAGAAGCAACCGCGCCCGGTGGGAATTCGACCTCGTCCATCCGCAGCAGAACTTCCGTAGAACCAATAGGCATCGGCAAAGAGATCTCTTCACTCATCCGCGCCTGCTCAACCGGCACATCCCGCGTCAGATCAAACCGAACCCATTGCGTCTTTGCTGTTCCGATAATTTCAATCCGGTCCCCTTCGCGAAGACATGCACCTCCCCCTGACTGACACGGCTTCCGTTGAGTTCCAGAGACCCGTTGAATATACGAAGACCGCCATAGCTGTGCCCATAACGTTGAACGCCGTCGCCACTTCCAAAGCCGGATGAAACGGATAAGAAAAATCTTGTCATGTCAGCCTCATGGTGAAGCCCCTTCTTCAGTCGCATTTACGGAAACATCGTTAATACACAACAAGGGAATACTGACGCGCCACAGCGTGAAACGGCTACTCCCCGGTGGCGCCTAACTGATCACAAAGAGAGGAAGCGTTCCCACTTTTGTTGCAGGTCCGGCCAGATCATTGCCCCCACAGCCCGCATACTGTCGGTATCAGCATCTCCAGCATAATCACTGACGCCCTCCTGATAACTTGGTCGCGCACGCGATGCGGTCAGCCAACGCCCAACCTGCGGTGTGCGACTGTCCCACAATCCGGAGAACCCCAGCCGGTCGAGCCGGTCTACATAGGAAATAAGCGCCGTATCCGCGAGACTGTAGTCTTCGCCCAATAACCATGGCCCCCGTTCCAGGGCTTTTTGCATCTCGTCGAACAGGGTGCGAAGAGCAAAAAATGCGTCCGCTACATACAGAGACTCCAAACCATTTTTTAGCAAATCTCGGCGTTTGGTTCTTGCTGCCGGGTTAGGCATACGTTGGATCGAGGCATCGGAACCTTCTGGGGTCACGGAGGCTAAAATGCGACTGCGTCCCACTGTGGAAAATGTCATCGTATTGATGGCAGCATGGACATCGATGCATCTTGCCAACCACACCCGTGCTCGGGCGCAGTCTCGTGGATCCTCAGGCATCAGCCGCGGGCCTGTCCCCAGACTATCGAAATATTCAAGGATCACACTGGACTCGACAACCACAAGGTCACCGTCCACTACGGTTGGAACGACACCCTTAGGATTAAGGAGCAGATAATCGGGCGTGTTTTGTTCGCCCTTGGCCAGGTTTATGGGATGGCTTTTCCAGTCCAGGCCTTTTTCACCCAGTCCGATACGGACCTTGGATGAACATACACTTGTTGCACCGTGGTAGAGTTCAAGCATCTTTGGATTCCGTATATTTGAACTGCTGTTAGCGCTTCGGGATGCCCGTTTTTCTGTCACCGTGCGCGTCACGTGTCATCACCCCGTCGACCAGCACAAAGGCAATGACACAGGGTTCAGTCCCACGATTAGACCAGGCATGGTTGGTGCCGCGCTGCACAACCATATCTCCGGCCTTCAGCAATACCTCATCCTCGTCCATCATCATGTAAATCTCACCCGACAGGATGACGGTATAATCCACGGAATTTGTGCGGTGCATGAACGGATGACGGGCGTTCTCGACAATATTGTCAGCAGCCCCCATTTCGGCAAAGGCCGTTTTACCGTCCAGCTTGCCCAGAACCTCCGGGTCCTCCGGCAAAAATTCGACACAGCGAAACACGCTGCCGTTTTCTGGCGGGTGCAGGATCAGCGGTCCTATGCAGGTTTCGACCTCACCATCATATTCCGTCGGTGTCCCGTCAGACAGCCAGAAATTGGTCAAAGTGACCCCGGGCCGGTTGGGGCGTTGAAGGATTTGGGTTGCGGCCTCATCACTCTCAATGATTGCAACGCCCTTATTATCGTGTCCAGTGACCACTCTTCTAAAGCTACGAGCCATGGTATTTCCTTTAAAGTAGATATTACTATTGCGTTGAGGCGTGTTTTCTTTCGAACAGGATCAGGACGATAAATGCCGCAGCCCCTGCCAATGCTGAAACCGGCCCCTGAAACAACAGCGCCAATCCGCTGGCGCCTGCCACAAGGCGCATCACTGGGTTTAGCGGCCGGTATAGGCAGCCAACCACCGCGATTGCGATGGCCATGATGCCAGCGAACCCAGTGACCCAAGCGGCGATGATTTCCAAAAAGCTGCCCTGCATCAACAGTCCGGGCCCAAAGATAAAGGCAAACGGCAGCACAAAACTGGTGACTGCATACGAAGCTGCGGTCCAGCCAACCTTGTTGATATTGGCATCCGCGATGCCACCCGCGACATAGGCTGCCAGCGCCACTGGAGGAGTGATCGTTGAGATGCAACCGTAGTAGAACACAAAGAAGTGGGCCGACAAAGCAGGTACACCCAGCTTGACCAAGGCAGGTGCGACAACAGTTGCAAGGATCAGATAAGCCGCTGTTGTTGGCAGCCCCATCCCCAAAACAATCGACGTCACCATAGTGAAAAACAGCGCCAGAAACAGCGATCCGTTAGAGGCCACGTCGATCAGCAATGCAATCTTGGAGCCTAAGCCGGTGATGCCAAGAATGCCCGAGATGATCCCCGCCGCCGCACAGGCTGCAGAGATTGTCACCACACTGCGGCCCCCTTCGGAAAGGCCATTTGCGAGCTTACCCAGCAACTCGCGGTCGATGCCACGGCGTTGCGCGATGATTGATACGATCAGGACTGCCATCGCCCAAAGCGACGCCTTGAACGGTGAATAGCCCCGTAACATCAGGGTGATCAGGATCCCAAAAGCCGCTATGAAAGGGATGCCCTGAACCAAAACCTGGCGCATGGTTTGGTCGTTCGCCTGATTTTCGGTACTGACGGAGATGCCGTTTTTGATACCTTGCAAATGCACCACCGCAAAGGCAGATCCGAAAAATAGCAGCGCTGGCAAAATGGCA
Organism: Rhodobacterales bacterium 56_14_T64; assembly: GCA_002162795.1. Classification (GTDB taxonomy): domain Bacteria; phylum Pseudomonadota; class Alphaproteobacteria; order Rhodobacterales; family Rhodobacteraceae; genus Parasedimentitalea. The sequence goes on along the minus strand of MAAY01000030.1, from coordinate 47 downwards.
GTGGCCATGATCGCCGTGTAGGGAACACCCACGATCTCGGCCATGAT
>MAAY01000006.1:425-75161 GCA_002162795.1 Rhodobacterales bacterium 56_14_T64 | reverse complement strand
AAATCTTCCTGTTCGGATACTTCGCCCGCGTCGACCTTCTTCCTAAATGCATTGAAGCACGCATAAATATCAGCCTCTTGTCCCGGGGAGCACCGTTGGGCGGCCAGTTCTGCCGCGCCGATTTCGACGGCGGCGCGCAGTTCTAATGCTTCGATAACGTGGGCGATTGTCTTGGGGTTCTCGCTTAATAGGGCAAGTGTTTCGTCTTGCTTCTTGGGCTCCAGCGCAAAAACACCTGCTCCTTGACGGGATGCGAGCAGTCCATCGGCCTTGAGGCCGGAAATGGCTTCCCGGATGACCGTCCGGCTGACGCCGAACTCTGTCGTGAGTTTCTGCTCGGTTGGTAGTTTGTCCCCCGGCTTGATGTCCCCGTCTTTGATTCGCTGCTTTAGTGCCTCAACAACTTTCTGGGTCAGGTTCTGTCGTGGCTTCTTGTCGATTGCTGCGCCCGATTTTGTCATTTTGGTCCTGTCTGGTCTGAGTTTCCGCAGGCGATACTGCTACATTTCCTAAGGTTAGTCCAAGCTTTAACCTAGAGTATTAGGATCTTGCCGGAAAGTTGTATGATAAAAATTGACAATTGATACTACATGATGTGATAACTCGTTACGTTACCAAAAAACGCGACCTTGTGGAGACGAGGCGCACTCAGGAGGAAACAATTATGACATTCATGTCTCGAAAGTCCCTTTTTGCTGGCGCTCTGGCGTTCGGCGCGGCCCTAACCGTTTCACAGGCGAGCGCCGAATTGCGCGGCTGGAACATCCACGTTCCAGACTACCCAGTGTCTGTTGCCATGGATAAGTTCACCAGCCTCGTTGAAGAGAACTCCGGTGGCAGCGTGACCGGCAAAACCTACCACGGTGGTGTTCTGGGGTCGCAGCCTGACGCGATCAACCAGCTTCGCATCGGCGGTATCGACTTTGCTGTCTTTAACATGGGCCCAATGGGACCAATCGTTCCTGAAGCTAACGTTGTATCGCTGCCGTTCATCTTCAAAGACATGGATCACATGCACCGGGTCATGGATGGCGCGTTTGGCGACAAGATGAGCACCGCCATGGAAGATAAGGGCCTGGTTGCTCTGGCGTGGTATGACTCTGGTGCGCGTTCGTTCTACAACACTGTCCGTCCGATCAATACGCCTGCCGACCTTGATGGTCTGAAGTTCCGCGTCATGAACAACGAATTGTTTGTTGGCATGGTGGAATCGTTGGGCGGCAACGCCACGCCGATGGCTTTCGCTGAAGTGTTTCAGTCGCTGAAGACCGGCGTTATCGACGGAGCTGAGAACAACTGGCCTTCGTATGAATCCACCAACCACTATGAGGTTGCCGGGTATTACTCCGGTTCGCAGCACCTGATCCTGCCGGAATGCCTGTGCATGTCTAAATTGTCCTGGGACAAGCTGTCCGACGGCGACAAGGAAATTGTGAAAGCAGCCGCTGTCGAAAGTGCGACACTGCAGCGTGAACTGTGGGCCAAGCGTGCCGTCAAGAGCCGTGAAATCGTCGAAGCAGGCGGCATCACATTCAATGAGATCGCGGACAAGGCTCCGTTCCAGGATGCCATGGCGCCGGTTTACGAAATGGCCGTCACCAAGACTCCGATCCTTGCTGAATATATCGCTGACATCAAAGCTGTTGATTGATCAACAATACAAAGCAAGCCGCGCCTTTTTGGCGCGGCTTGTCGCTCGCCCGGACGGTGGCCGCAGCTATTCTGCCTGAACCGGGTCGAAACTTAAGGTAAGTAAATGCAAAAATTCTCTGGTCTGTTTGACGCCTTCGACCGCGAACTTGGGAGGCTGGCGCGTTTATGTACCTTTGTGTCCGGTCTCAGCCTTGTCGTTCTCGTTGTCACATTCGGATGGTTGGTCTATGGCCGCTATATCCTGAACTCGACACCCACATGGGTGGAGCAGTTGTCGCTGCTACTAGTGGTAAATATCACTTTCTTATCCGCATCAGTCGGCATTCGTGAACAAACGCATCTCAGCGTAGAGATCCTGCCAAATATGCTGTCCCCAACCCAGCGATCAAAGCTCTATATCGTGATCAATCTTATCCTTGCAGGGTTTGGTGTGGTGATGGCCAAGCAGTCCTATCTGCTCATGCAGTTTACCTGGCCCCAACAAATCCCCTTGCTGGATATCTCCGAGGGGTTTCGCACGGCTCCCGTGGTGGCCTGCGGCGTGCTGATTACTCTCTTTTCGCTTGGGAACATCTTGCAAGAACTGCGCAGTGGTTCCCATGACCTTAATACTGATTACGCTGAAGACGCTCGCCTGATGGGCGCAGACTCCCAGTCAGAGGATCTTACCTAATGGGCTTGTTTATTCTTCTTGGTCTCTTTGGCTTTTGCATTGCCATCGGTGTCCCTGTCGCCTTTGCCATCGGTCTATCCGCCGTCGCGGCGTTCTCTTATGAGGGCCTGCCGCTGTTGATTGCCTTCCAGCGCATCGTTTCTGGTGTGTCAGTCTTCTCGCTGTTGGCGATCCCGTTCTTTATCTTTGCTGGTGAATTGATGCTGCACGGTGGCATCGCAGCCCGGCTGGTGCGGCTGGCGTCCTCGGCTGTTGGCTGGATGCGCGGTGGCCTGGGGCAGGTCAATGTGTTCTCGTCGATGCTGTTCGGCGGTATCTCTGGCTCGGCTGTGGCGGATGTTTCGGCGCTTGGATCGCTGCTGATCCCGGTGATGAAGGAAAAAGGCTATGAGGACGATTATGCGGTGAATGTCACCGTGACGTCCTCCATTGCCGGCATCATGATCCCACCCAGCCATAATATGATCCTTTATGTTGTGGCCGCTGGCGGCGGCATGTCGGTGTCAAAACTGTTCATTGCCGGCATCATTCCCGGTGTTTTGATGTGCTTAGGCCTGGCCTTTGCAGCGCGCTGGATCGCCATTCGCCGCAATTACCCGGTTGAGGAATTTGCTGGCTGGAAACCGCTTGCCATCGCCGCAGTCGCCGCACTGCCGGGTTTGTTCACTGCGGTGATCATCGTGGGTGGTGCTTTGTCCGGCGTGTTCACAGTGACCGAATCCGGGGCAATCGGAGCAATCTATGCGATTGGGATCACGGCACTTGTGTACCGCTCCCTTGATTGGGCCGCCTTCACCACGGCTGTTGTCCGGGCTGTTCGCACGACCGGTATGGTGATGATCCTGGTCGCCTGTGCATCGGCCTTTGGCTACCTGTTGGCGTTTTATCAGGTCCCGACCAAGATGACCTCGCTGCTGTATTATGTATCTGACAATCCGATCATCATCCTGCTGGTGTTGAACCTGATGCTGCTGGTGCTGGGAATGATCATGGATATGGCGGCGCTGATCCTGATCTGTACGCCGATTTTCCTGCCGGTGGCGACTGGGCTTGGCATGGATCCGATCCACTTTGGCATCATGCTGCTGATGAACCTGGGGCTGGGGCTGTGCACGCCTCCGGTTGGGGCCTGCCTGTTTGTTGGATGTGCTATCGGTGGGGTGCCGATTGAGCGCGCTGTCAAATCAATCTGGCCGTTCTACCTCGCGATTCTCGTCGCGCTGATGCTGGTGACCTTTGTGCCCGCGATCTCGATGACTTTGCCAAACCTGATTGGGTAATCTGACTATCAATACTTTCTGGAGGACATTTCTATGTCTCGAGTTCTACTTACCGGTGCCGGCGGCAATCTTGGTAAAGTTGTGAGGGAAAACCTGGCCGGAGTGTATGACACGCTCCGGGTCACCGACCTGATTGAAATGGCGCCTGCCGGTTCGGGTGAAGAGGTGGTTCAATGTGATCTGTCTGACGCCGAGGCAGTGATGCAACTCGTCGAGGGCTGTGATGCGATTATGCACCTTGGCGGTATATCGCTTGAAAACACGTTCGATAGCATTTTGAACGCAAATATACGTGGAACCTACAATATCTACGAAGCGGCGCGAAAGCATGGCGTGAAGCGGGTGATGTTTGCCAGCTCCAACCATGTCACTGGTTTTCACAAGCGCGAAACTCGGCTTGACGCCACGTCGGAAATGCGACCAGATAGTATATATGGCGTTTCCAAAGGGTTCGGTGAACTATTGGCGCGCTACTATTTTGATCAATTTGGAATTGAAACCGCCTGCGTTCGGATTGGCTACAGTTTTGAGAAACCGCTAACTAGACGTATGATGGCAATTTGGCTCAGCTTTGACGACTTCACGGACCTGGCAAAACGGGTGATCGCTGCCGATCGCGTCGGATTTGCCGTGGTTTATGGGATGTCCAACAATAAAGAGACCTGGTGGGACAATAGTCTGACCAGCTATCTTGGTTGGCAACCCAAAGACAGTTCTGAGCAATTTGCCAATGACCCGAACATAACTTCGGAAGTGAATGACCCGAATGATCCAGCAGTGAAATACCAGGGCGGCGCCTGGGTTGCTGCTGGTCATTTTGAGGACCAGAAATAGATGATATCGGACAGGAACTATCATGCTTAAGAAAACACACTTGATCGCTGGCAAATGGGTTGGCGGTGATGCCATTTTCTCGAACGAACCCGTCACAGGCGAGGCGGACAGCTTTGCCGTCGGCACTGTTGAATTGGTAGACCAAGCTGCAAAAGCAGCCGAAGAGGCGTTTTGGTCATATGGCTATTCCAGCCGTGCTGAGCGGGCCCGGTTCCTACGCGAGATTGCCAAGGAAATTGATAAGCGTGGCGAGGCCATCACGGCTCAGGGCTGCAAGGAAACGGGATTGCCCGAGGGGCGTTTGAACGGTGAGCGTGGACGTACCACCGGCCAGTTGAACCTGTTTGCTGATCACATCGAGTCCGGCGACTATCTTGATCGTCGTCACGACGAGGCTCTGCCGGATCGCGCACCTATGCCACGTCCAGACATTCGCATGATGCAGCGTCCCATTGGCCCGGTTGCGGTCTTTGGCGCGTCGAACTTCCCCTTGGCGTTCTCCACTGCTGGTGGTGACACCGCCGCAGCGCTCGCGGCTGGTTGCCCGGTTGTGGTCAAAGGCCATTCCGCCCATCCCGGCACCTCGGATCTGGTGGCGCAAGCAATTGACGCAGCGATCCAGACCTGCGGCATTCACCCCGGTGTATTCAGCCAAATTCAGGGCGGCAATCGCGCTGTTGGTCAGGCCGTTGTACAGCACCCGCTGATCAAGGCCGTCGGCTTTACCGGATCACTGGGTGGTGGTCGTGCCTTGTTCGATCTTTGCGCTGCACGTCCCGAACCCATCCCATTCTTCGGCGAGCTGGGATCAGTGAACCCCATGTTCATCATGGACGAAGCCTTGGCGTCACGCGGTGGGGAAATCGCCACCGGCTGGGCTGGATCGCTGACTATGGGGGCAGGGCAATTCTGTACCAACCCAGGTATTGCAGTTGTCCGGGCCGGGGCTGACGCTGATGCATTCTTGGAAGCTGCCAAAACAGGCCTAGAGCAGGTCGGTGCTCAAACCATGCTCACCGACGGTATTGCGTCTGCTTACCATCAGGGACGTGACCGGGTTGCAGCAACCTCTGGTGTGCAGACAGTACTGACAACCACTTGCGATCTGCGCAATGCCACACCCTATCTGTTCGCCACAACCGCCGCTGATTGGCTGGCGAACGAAGAACTAGGCGAAGAGGTTTTTGGCCCTTTGGGGATGCTGGTGACCGTGGCTGACGCCGCCGAAATGACGGCAGTTGCCAAGTCGCTGCAGGGGCAGTTGACCTGCACCATCCACATGGATGATGGCGACGCAGATGCCGCGCGTGCATTGCTTCCGATCCTGGAACGCAAAGCGGGCAGAGTTCTGGCCAATGGTTTCCCAACCGGGGTAGAGGTCTGTGACACCATGGTTCACGGCGGCCCCTATCCGGCCTCAACCAATTTTGGCGCCACTTCGGTTGGTACACTGTCAATCCGCCGCTTCCTGCGACCAGTCAGCTATCAGAACATCCCCCAATCCATATTGCCAACTGATCTTGGCTGAATAATCCCAAGTTCTCGAGAGATGAGTAACCAAATGGCAGGCCACTTAGTGGCCTGCCAATTTTGTTTTACAGATGGTCACGAGGTTTCAGACCAGTGGTCCAGACAGCCACAGCGACATTTAGCCGTCGTTTCAGTCGAGACAGCCCCCAAGATCAGTTGCCATTTTCGCGCATATTGGGAAGTGTCGGCGGAAACTGAATCGGAGACTTAAACGTGGCATTGTTATTAGGGGTGGATACCGGCGGCACCTATACGGATGCGGTGCTAATCCGTGACGACAAAACAGTGGTGGCTTCAGCCAAGGCTCTGACCACGCGGCAGGATTTGGCCGTGGGTATCAGCGAGGCGATCCGGGTTGTGCTGGACCAATCCGCTGCGGCGCCGCAGGAGGTGTCGATGGCGACGCTATCGACCACCTTGGCCACCAATGCCTTGGTCGAAGGACAGGGAGGCCGAGTGGCGCTGATCTACATCGGCTTCAAACACAACGATCTGGATCGGCATGGGTTGTCCGAGGCACTAAAGGGGGATCCCGCATTGGTCTTGGACGGCGGCCATAGCCACGCCGGGGCTGAGGCAGCACCGTTGGATGTGGCCGCCTTGGAGCGGTTTCTGCAAGATGAAGCAGAAGGGGTAACCGGCTTTGCGGTCGCAGGGCTGTTTGGCACCCGAAATCCGGCGCACGAGCTGCAGGCAGCGCAGATTATCGCGGAGCGCACTGGCGCTCCGGTGACCTGCTCGCACCAGTTGTCTGCCAAACTGAACGGACCCAAACGGGCGCTGACGGCAGTGTTGAATGCGCGGCTGATTGGCATGATCGACAGGCTGATTGGCCGGGCGCAGGACGCGCTGGTGGATCTGGGTATTTCTGCGCCGATGATGGTGGTGCGCGGAGACGGCGCGTTGATGTCGGCCAAACAAGCGCGGGAACGGCCGATCGAGACTATCCTGTCCGGGCCGGCGGCCTCGATTGTTGGGGCGCGCTGGTTGACCGGGGTGGATAACGCGTTGGTAGCTGACATTGGCGGCACCACTACGGATGTGGCAGTGCTGCGCGGTGGTCAGCCAACGATTGATCCCGCCGGCGCGCGGGTTGGCGGATTCCGCACCATGGTCGAAGCGGTGGCGATGCGAACCACTGGCCTGGGCGGTGACAGCCAGGTGCATGTCAAAAGCGAGGGCTTGACTGGCGGCTTGGAGCTGGGGCCGCGCCGGGTTCTGCCGGTGTCCCTTATCGCCGTCGACGCGGCGGACGTGGTGCATGCCGCGCTGGACCGGCAATTGAACGCGCCAGTGCCTGGTGAATATGACGGGCGGTTTGTGCGGGCTCAGAAAGGCGCCGAAGCCACCGGGTTGACGGACCGCGAACAGCGGTTGTTTCAACGGTTAGGGGACCAGGTTCATCCGGTTGGTGGTGTGCTGCGCAACCGGGTTGAGCAGGGGGCATTGAACCGGTTGCTGGATCGCGGCTTGGTGCAGATGGCCGGGGTAACACCTTCGGATGCAAGTCATGTGTTGGGACGGCTGAACTGCTGGGACCGGGCGGCGGCGGAAAAGGCGCTGACGCTATTTGCCCGTCGTCGGATTGGCAGTGGCGATGTATTGGCAGCTGACCCGCAAGACTTGGCCAACATGATCATTGATCAGCTGACCAAACAAACAGCTTTGACTTTGCTAGAGACCGCAATCGAAGAAGACACCGAGGATTTTGGCCTGCCCGCCGCGCAACTGGCACGCCATGTCTTGATGCGGCGCGGTTTGGCGGGGCATCGCGGTCTGCTGGCCTTGGATGCGGCGCTGAACATTGATGTGGTGGGGCTGGGGGCGTCGGCGCCTGCGTATTATCCGGCGGTGGGCGAGCATCTGCATTGCCGGATGATCCTGCCGCAGCACGCTGGTGTGGCCAATGCCATTGGTGCGGTTGTCGGCCGCATCGCCATGCGGCGCAGTGGCACCGTCAGCTCGCCGGCCGAAGGCCAGTACCGGGTGTTCCTGGAAAGCGGGCCTGAGGATTTTAACAGCTCTGATACGGCTTTGGAAATGCTGGAACAGGTATTGTCCGATCAGGCCCGGCATGCCGCAGCAGAGGCCGGGGCCGAGGATATTCATGTACATGTGGACCGCGACATCCGCACCGCGCAAATTGAATCGCGGCAAGTGTTTGTCGAGGCCGTGCTGACTGTCGAGGCCAGCGGTCGCCCACGGGTAGCCTTGGGCTAAGCGGTTTGGGTCAATCGGCTCGTGGCGGGGGGCGAAAACCCCGCGAATGTGCCTGCACCAGGCGTTTTCACGCGGTGCAGGTACGGTTTTATACGAATTCAACCCCATTTTCGGCCATAGGCAGGTGGGTCACACGCGGGCCAGAGGCGGCGATTGCATTCGCTAGGGCGGGTGCTGATGGCGGCGTGCCGGGTTCTCCAACCCCAGTCGGAGCCTCAGCGGACGCGATAATGTGCACGTCGATCGCGCCAATATCGCCTATCCGCAGCGGTTCGTAGTCTGGAAGGTTGGACTGATCGACCACGCCTTCGGTCAGGGTGATCTCATCCCGCATTGCATGGCCAAGACCAAAGCCGATGCCACCTTCCATCTGGGCTGTGATGACGTCCGGATTTACCGCGATACCGCAATCCACCGCACAGGTGACTTTTTCGATCTTGATCCCGTCTTCGGCGTTGCCCGAGATCTCCACCAATTCAGCCACATAGCTGCCAAAGCTTTTATGCACGGCGATACCCTGGTTGCGACCATCGGGTGCATTGCCCCAATTGCCTTTCTCTGCGGCCAATTTCAGGATTGCTGCCGTCCGAACTTGATCGGGGTCACCGCCTTGCAGCAGGGCCAGACGGAATTCGACTGGGTCACGTCCCGCGGCCTTGGCAGCGGCATCCATCATGCTTTCCATCACATAGGCTGTGTGGGTGTGCCCAACAGAGCGCCACCATAGAACCGTCGTTGCCTTGGCCACGTCGGTCAGACCAACAAACTGCCCTGGGATCTGATACGGACCATCGGCCACACCTTCGACCGAGCTGTGGTCAACGCCGTCATGAACTGAGAAACCTTCGAACGCGGTGCCCTTCATGATCGACTGTGCAGCGACACGGTGGTCCCAACCCGTGATGTTGCCTGCATCATCCAGCCCAACACGCACGCGGTGTGCAACGGCCGGACGGTAGTAACCTCCGGTGATGTCATCCTCGCGCGACCAAACCAGCTTCACAGGACGGCTGCGGTCGGTGATGACAAAGGCCAACGCCGCCTCGACCTGATAATCAGCAGTTGGAGTTGCACGTCGACCAAAGGAGCCACCGGCAAACATAGTGTTGATGCGGACCTTCTCCATCGGCAGTTCAAAAATCTGCGCCAAGGCCATATGAGGGCCGGTCGGGAACTGACAGCCATCATGCAGCAGAATACCACCGTCTTCGGTCGCTTCGATGGTGCAGGTCAATGGTTCCATTGGAGCATGGGCCAGGAGCGGGAAGTAGAAAGTTTTCTCTACAATTTTGTCCGAGCTGTCGACCAGCGCGGCTGTTGCCGATTGGTCAGCTTTGTTTACGATGTATTCCGGGTCAGCCTTCACTGCCGCAAGCAACTGCTCACGGATTTGATCCGAGCTGCGCGCCTCGGCTGCTGAGAAGTCCCAGTCCACCGAAAGGGCCTCGCGCGCCTGAAACGCTGCCCAGGTGTGCTCGCCGTAGACCACAACGCCTGCCTGGTTTGGCAGAACAGCAGCGCGGATATAGCCCTTGATCCCTTCGGCGTCGGTATCGTCAAATCCAGCCACAACTCCACCCAAGCGCGGACTGCGGATGATGACTGCCACCATCTGGTTTGGCAGATGAATATCCATGGCGTATTTGGCGGTGCCGTTGGTCTTGGGGGGGGAATCCTTACGGCGCACCGATGCGTTGCCGATCACGCGGAATTCGCTGGGATCTTTCAGGCGCGGCTCTGCCGGAGCGTCCATCTGTGCTGCAGCAGCGACGAAATCCGCAAGTGGCACCGATTTGCTAGCACCGGAAATCATACCGTCCTCCAGCGCCAGTGCTTGTGGGTCCACGCCCCATGCCTGTGCCGCAGCATTGATCAGCATTTCACGGGCCGCAGCACCAGCCTGGCGATATTGCTGGAACGAGTTCGCCATCGCCGTGGAACCACCGGTTCCCTGAAACTGCCCAAAGAACAGGTTGTTGTATTTACTGGCGTCCGAGGGGGCGAATTCGAACTGGATGTCGTCCATGCTGACGCCAAGTTCCTCTGCAATCAAACTGGTTAGGCCGGTCGCAGGTCCCTGACCGGTTTCAAAGTGTTTGATGATGGCAGTTACGGTGCCATCTGCATCAATTCTGACAAAGGGATTCAGTTGGGTTGGCTCTGAACCTGCGGCCAAAGCACCGTCAGCCCCTGCGCCAACATACAAAACTGTGGCAGCAGCAGCGGCGCCTTTCAGGAACCCACGACGAGAAGTGTTCATGGTCATATCAGGCCTCCAGTGTTTCAGATGCGCGCTGAATGGCGGCGCGGATGCGTTGATAAGTGGCGCAGCGGCAGGCGTTGCCATTCATGTATTCGTCAATTTCTTCGACCGATGGTTTTGGGTTCTCGCTTAACAACCCCACCGCCGACATGATCTGACCGGACTGGCAGTAGCCGCACTGCACAACGTCCAGTTCAACCCAAGCGGCCTGAACCGCTGCGGATACATCAGAGTTCACGCCTTCGATGGTGGTGATTTTGGAGCCTTCAACGTCTTCGATAAAGGTCTGGCACGAGCGCACGGGCTCTCCGTCCAGATGCACGGTACAAGCCCCGCAAGAGGCAACGCCGCAGCCGAATTTGGTTCCGGTCAGTTTCAGTTCATCCCGGATCACCCACAACAGCGGGGTTCCCGGCTCGGCGTCCACCTCATGGGTCTGGCCGTTTAGGTTCAGTGATATTGCCATGGCTTAGGGGCTCCCGTTGGCTTGGTCAGTTTTTTATTGTTGAGCTCCAGATAACAACCGGCGGGCCGTTCTCCCTGCCTCATCCTCCGAAAAACTTGCCCAATCCTCCGACCCCCCGGTTTTTCTGTTCTGTGATGTTGATCGAAACCTTATATGCTCAGGGCAGATGGGAAGGATCCAATGGTGCAAAAAGAGCTGATTGCCGAGGTTTTCAAACATGTTCAGCAGCAAAATGCCTTTGGCGAGGCCTGTACTACGGGTGTTGATAGTCTTTTTGCTATGAGTAATCCAAAAACCACCGCTTACGAGGCGACACTGTATGAACCTATCATGTGTCTGGTCTTGCAAGGGGTTAAAGAGGCCCACCTGGGCGAGCGGCGCGTAACCTATGGCGCAGGTGACTCGCTGATTGTAAGCCATACGATGCCAGCGATTTCGGGAGTCATTCAGGCGTCAGCAGACATTCCCTTCGTGTCCTTGGCGCTGCGCCTGGACATGGTAATGGCACGCAGCCTTTATGATGATATTGGTGAAACTGAAATGGCCACTGGCGGCCTGCAATCCATGAGCGTTGCAGCAACGGATGCAGGTCTTGTAGATGCGATGACCCGTTTGTTCAGAATTTCTCAGAACCCGATAGAGGCACGAACTCTGGCTCCATTGGTTCTGAAAGAAATCCATTTCCGCCTGCTACGCGCCCAACACGGAGGAATGCTGCGCCAGCTGCTTTTGCATGAAAGCCCGGCTAGTCGCGTATCCAAGTCAATCGCGCGCATTCGCTCCGACTATAATCAAAACATTACGGTTGCTGAACTGGCGGCCACTGCCGGTATGAGTCAGTCCACGTTTCACGAGCATTTCAAAACGGTGACCTCATCGACACCACTACAGTATCAAAAAGAGCTGCGTCTTCTGGAGGCTCAGCGATTGCTTAGGTCCAAGGGAAAAACCGTGTCGACGGTGGCCTTTGAGGTCGGCTATGAAAGCCCGACTCAGTTCAGTAGAGAATACGCCCGCAAATTCGGCGTTACACCGAAGCAGGAAAAATCTTCGCAAACTGTCTGAATCGCCGCCAACCAGCATGATACTTTCCAAATGGGGGGCGAATTCGGTCGGGAACAACACAGTTCGGCTAGTCAAACTATCCTTTTGAACAGGGGGTATCTCGAAAGAGGGGCCCCTTTGCCTTTTGCACGTCTCGACGAATGATGACAATTTTATGTATCTTATATGTACAGACACACACCGAGACACACACTAAACTGAAGGAGCCGTCATGTTCGCCAAACACGCCATAGAGCAAGAAGCACAAGACGTAACCTTCAAGCAGTCAGGCTGGGCCAGTGCCCGCAGCAACAATCGCTGGAACACTGAAATGGAAATCTCTCTCCGGATGTATCTCTGGGAAGAATTCACCAAGGCGCGCAATTGGCTAGATCTGCGTCGCCGTTTGGTCAGCAAGGGTTTTTATCTCAAGCAAGAAGAAAACAGCGTCCGCCTAAGAGACGCCTTCAGCAACGTAGATATCTGCTCCTGCCGTTTCCTTGGGTTTCCTTCAGCCCAATTGACCTCCAAATTTGAAGACATGCGAGCAGCAACAAAAACAACAACAATAGCAGCAGCCTAAAAGGGAAAAAGCCATGATGAATTCTATGATCAAACTGACAATGAGCCTGGGTTTTGTAGCAATGGCAACTCAGCAGGCCTCTGCACAGCAGAACAGAAAATGCGCCCCTCGTGAGGCTGTTGTTGAACGCTTGGCCACGACATATGGCGAAAGCCGCCAGAGTGTCGGTCTGGGTGAACGTGGAGTGATGATCGAAACCTTCGCCTCTGCAAATACTGGAACATGGACCATCACTGTAACCACCCCCAATGGCCAAACGTGCCTGGTGGCATCGGGACAGTCTTGGGAAGAGTTGGCCGAGGCACTGCCGCCACAAGGCAACGACGCCTAAGCGGTCTTCTCAAACAACAGCGTGAGGGGCACATCACATTAATAAGATGAGCCTGAATATACGGCAGTCCCTCCGCGCCAGATTTCCCGCACCACCACTCAACCCGGTGCGGGAGAGAAACAGTTAATCTTGTCTTACAAGATCCTCCCCCTCAGAACCCGCTTGCAGCCCATTGGCAAATTTCGGATTGCGGTGTGGTGGTCGGATGTCACTCCCAAACGTTTTAATCCTGCGTACAGCGGTAATCAGCGTCTGCACAGGGCAAAGGCTATGCGTTTTACAGGGCACTGCCTTGCGAGAACGATATCCGGTTCTCTGCGCTGGTCTGCATCTAGCTTAGGGTTGCGGCGCCGATGGCATCCCTTCGCCAATCAAAAATGCAAGCAGCCCAAACAGAAACGCCTCGCCGACCGGCAACGCGGCAATAAGCACATGTGGCCTCTCACCAAAAACAATAATCCCATCGCTGGATGCAGTTTTGGCCTTGGTCAGCAGTTGACTGCCAGTGTAATGGTTTTCGCGACCTCGCCGACCCAACACGGTACTCTGGCGCTCTTGCGAGCGCAGTTCGATAATGCGCAGTACGTCCGTGCGAAGACTTGTTGTCATCGAGGTGAGTCCTCACGGCGAAATGGCAGTTGCATCGACAATGCCAATTTACGAAGCATAGCTGTGCCCGGCTGTTTGCTGGGTGGCATTTGGTCGGTCCGCTGACAATTTCCGAACGGAAAGACTGGCGTTCAGGAAAGATGTCAGAGCCGTAGCAAGATCCCTGGCGATTTTCGGACGGGCCTTGGACGGTTCATTGTCCGGCTCCAGCAGAGTATCTAGCAGCCGAATGGCCCCCTCGGCCAATTGTTGCGGCTCATTTGCAAGGGCTCGATATTGGTCCAAAGATCGCAGCCAGGGAAGGCATCCGTCACGCCATTTTCGAAAAGGCGCCTTGCGGCTTTCATTTCTGCGTAACGCGGTGTCGCGATCGGCGCAACAAGGACTATGGTCCGCAGATTGACAACGGGAAGCGATGTTCCAAAGTCAAACTGGCGCTCTAAACAGTTCAGGTTATCGCTGTCAAAGCCAACTATCATATCTGAGGTGACGACGGTCCCGGCTTTCACGATCTTACTTGCTCCAGCATCAGATCATGTCGCTAGCGTTTCGAGCAGCTCATGGGGTCTAATACGATGAACCGTGAAGTTGTCGTCAGACAGGTTGATATTCCGGTAACCGTGGTCATAAAGCAGGTGTGCCTCGACAACGACCGATTGTGGCGATTTGTGGGCTGTTTATGCCCCCAATATAGGATGACGTCGCAGAAATTCCATTCGATACGGCACGTCATCAGATAGTCTGCCTCTCCATCAAATGCGCTCGGGGCCAGAGAGACATGCGCGACGCCCATGGTGGACGTTCCCTCATGGCACGGAACCGACGGGCAATTTTGATGCCCTTTGCCTCCTCGGCAACGTTCATGCTGATGCAAATTACCTCGGATGGGTCCTCAATCGACGTCTTCGATCAACTCGTCGCACAATCCCGATCCCAAACCGTCGCTATTCCCGCCGCTGCCATAATAGTATAGCGCTCGTCCAGATGTTTGCCTGCTTGCAGAATGGCTTGGATCTGTTGGCACGCTAGCTTCAAGGTGTTGATCACATTACTAGGCATTGGTTGAGGCGGAATTTTCGTAACCCGCATCTGCCGCTGCCACGGTAGATTATTCGAATTGACCGATCCGGTTCCGACGTCCCCGTAAGACCTTCCATTTGATCATTTTCCTCCCTCGGCTGAACCAAATCTAGCAAGTTGTTAGTGTAAAAAAGGTGTTCGGCGGTCCCGGCCAATTGATAGACGGCCAGCGTTAGAGCGAAAGGCAGTATGAATGAGCAGCGAGACCGAAATTTTACGGAGAAGAGACCGCCTTAAAGATGAGTAGTTACCTCGCATCTGATTGCCAGCCTTTCTGCCTTTCTGCGTCGTAAGTTCAACATTTTGGACAGAGTGGCAATTGAGCCCGGCATAGTTAAAAATCCTGCCAGTTATCCGATGAGGCCGGGCTTTCGTTAACCGCGATTGCGCGCGTTGGCATTTCGAGGTCAATGTCCCAATCCGATCCATGCGCCGTTGGTGCAGTAGAAACAGACCCGTTGGAGCCAGTGGTCTTGGAATTGGTGCTGCCGTCAATGTTGAACCGCGACACCAGTTTGGATAGATTGCTGGCGTCAGTGTTCAGTAAATGACTGGCTGCAGTGGCCTGTTCAACCATGGCCGCGTTCTGCTGGGTTACCTGGTCCAACTGAGTCACACCAATGTTAATTTCGCCCAGGCCAGTGGACTGTTCTGCCGACCCCACAGCCATCTCCGACACCAGTTGCGATATATGGCCAACTCGGGTGACAATTCTGTTCAGGGCTTCGCCAGCTTTACCCACCAGATCAACACCCTGTTCGACTTGTTTTGAACTGTCACTGATCAGTGCCTTGATCTCCATCGCGGCATCGGATGACCGTTGCGCCAAGGCGCGTACTTCGGATGCGACCACCGCAAACCCGCGACCGGCGTCGCCAGCGCGGGCGGCTTCAACGCCTGCATTCAGTGCCAGCAGATTGGTCTGGAAGGCGATGTCATCAATCACTCCGATGATCTGGCTGATGTGACCCGCGGAGTCCTCAATGTCGGTCATCGCTGACACTGCAAGCTGTACAACCTTGTCGCTTTCCACCGCCTCGTCTTTGGCCTCGTTGACGATGGATTCTACGCTGAGCGCCCCCTCGGCGGCTGATTTAACACTTGTTGTCATTTCCTCCAGCGCTGCGGCTGTCTGTTCCAGTGTCGCAGCTTGGCCTTCGGTGCGACGTGACAGATCATCAGAGGCCTGGCTGATTTCTGCGGCGCCATCGCGAATGCTGTCTGTCGATGAGATCACTTCGACAATGGTTGTGTTCAGGGTTTCCAGCGAGTGATTGAAGTCCTTGCGAAGTTGCTCGTGCTCGGACGGGAAAGGGGTCGTCAGGGGCTTGGACAGATCGCCATTGGACAGATTAACCAGGCCGTGGCTCAACTGTTCCACCACATTGCGTTGCTGCTCTTGTTTTTCAGCAAGTTCTTGTTGGGCTTCGGATGCGGCGGCCAGATCCGTTTTGAACCCCTCCAGATTGTTGGCGATGGTGCCAAACTCATCTCCGGCAGTTATTCCGGCAACCGGACTTTCATAGTCTTGCTGGGCGATACGTTTGACACTGTTGGCCAATGCCGTCACCCGACGCGAAATGCCAAGTGCCACAAGCCAGGACAAAAGTGCGACGAGAACTGAGACCACTAATACCTGGATGGCAGCTGACCGCAGCATTCCATTTTCGACGGTCAGTGCTTCACGACTGTCAATTTCCAGAACAAGGCCCCAGGTCTTGTCCTGGAATGACACCGGAATTGATTCCGCTTCGACAACTTGTCCTGCCAGCCCTTGGACGCCGGACAAAGCATGGTGTCCTTCCAACAGAGATTCAGAAATCTGTGGCAGAATGGGGAGGGGATCCAATACCTTATGTCCCCCTTCATGTGGCGACCCTGTCAGGGCAACGCCATCTTCGCGCACCAGATAAACCAAACCGGTTTCCCCCAGAATGCTGGACTGCGCCAAAATGGCCGACATGTGGTCGATGGGGACCTGGAGCACAAATACACCCAGCAATTGGCCGTTCTTGATGACCGGAGTGGAAAGGAACATCGCAGGCGCCCCGTGACTTGGCGCATAGGCCGCCATGGAGGTCAGATGAACCTTGCCTTCGGGGAGTGTTAGGCCGGTACGAAATGCTTCACCCAAACCAGAGGAGCTATATGGACCAGTCTGAAAATTGGTTCCAAAATCATCTTCCTTATAGACAGAGTAAACCAAGTCGCCCTTGGGGTTCAGGAGAAACAGATCGTAATATTCCAACTCGCGTTGGAAGGACTGAAATCCTTGATGATATTCTGCATGCAAGTCGGACCAAAGCGACTGATCTGAGGCCTTTAGCAGTTCGTCTTTTTCACCAACAGGATTCGGATTTTCAACGATATACGCATTGCGCAGATGCTCGCCGGGGCTGGCCCCCAATTGTTGCCATGCAACGTCGAATTCGTGCAGGGCAGCTTGAACGCTTTTGCTTGCCCCAATAGCGCGGGTTTCTGTCTCCAACCTATGCAGCCAGTCCTTCAACGCATGGCGACGCTCGTCTAACAGCGTGAAAAAGGAGGCTTCACGGTCATGCTGCAGGGCGCTGTGGGTCTGCAAGGCGTAAATTGCGCCAGATGCCATGGTCAAAATAATTGTCGGCAAGGCAATTAACAGCGGGAGTTTTACACTCAACCGAAGACCGTTCCACAGTTTCAATAGGCTGTTCATGATGGTGGATCTTTCTTTAAAAAGGTTACTTTTTACACGACCGAACAATTCAACAGGGGCCATGGAGCAGGGTGCTCTCAAAGAGTTGCGAGGACGTTAAATAGGGGGAGTTAAAAGGAGGTTGCTCAATTATAGATTGCAATCAGTGGTTTATCTGGCGGTGTTACGCGGATCTCAGGTCAAATCGCGGCGGCGGCAAGCAGAGCGCAAGTCAAGACAGCCCGGTTAGAGGGGGCCAAATAGTGATTCTGAGATGACTGAATATTGGACCACCTGGGCAGTGTTTTGAGCCGCTGGTCTTCATGAAAAAAGGCGCCCAGATCAGGGCGCCTTTACTTGTTTTAATGTAGACAGAGCCTAGCCGATGATCGCGTTCAGCGTTGCACTTGGACGCATGACAGCTGCGGTCTTGGCTGGATCGGTGTGGAAGTAGCCGCCCAAATCTGCCGGTTTACCCTGTGCGGCCGCTAGCTCACCAATGATCAGCCGTTCTTTTGCAGCCAGTTCGGTCGCAATCGGAGCAAAGTGAGCGGCCAGCGCGGCATCACCTGACTGTGCTGCCAGCGCTTCGGCCCAGTAACGGGCGAACCAGTAGTGGCTGTCGCGGTTGTCAGGCTCACCTACTTTGCGCGAAGGCGAGCGGTTGTTGTCCAGAATGCCCTGCGTTGCGGCCTCGGCAGCGACACCTAGTACGCCAGCTTTGGCGTTGCCCTGGCTGTCGGCCAGGAAGTTCAGGCTTTCACCCAGGGCGCAGAATTCGCCCATCGAGTCCCAACGCAGGTGGTTTTCTTCAACCAGCTGCTGCACGTGCTTGGGGGCCGATCCGCCAGCACCGGTCTCGAACAAGCCGCCACCGTTCATCAGTTTTACAATCGACAGCATCTTGGCCGAGGTGCCCAGTTCCAGAATTGGGAACAGGTCGGTCAGATAGTCCCGCAAAACGTTACCGGAAATAGCAATCGAGTCATTGCCAGCTGTGATGGTTTTCAGCGATTGCGCGGTGGCTTCGCGTGGGGCCATGATCTGGAACTTGTCAGCCACACCAGCCGCAGCCAGCGCAGGGGTGACATATTCGATCAGCTGCGCATCGTGGGCGCGGTTTGCATCCAGCCAGAAGATCGACTCGGAGCCGGTCAAACGTTGACGATCCAGAGCCAGCTCGATCCAGTTCAGGATTGGGGCTTTCTTGGCAGTGCAAGCACGCCAGATATCACCAGCCTCGACGTCATGGCTATGCAGCGTGTCGCCATTGGCCAGAACCACACGGATCACCCCGTCTGCGGCAGCTTCAAAAGTGGTCGGGTGCGAGCCGTATTCTTCGGCCTTCTGCGCCATCAGGCCAACGTTGGCAACGGAACCACAGGTGGTTACATCCAGCGCGCCGTTGGCTTTGAAGAAGTTGATAGATTCGTCATAGATGGTCGCATAGCAACGATCCGGGATCACACAATTGGTGTCGCCCTTGTTGCCCAACTCGTCCCAGCCTTTGCCGCCGGCACGGATTACTGCAGGCATCGACGCATCGATGATCACATCGGACGGAACGTGCAGGTTGGTGATGCCTTTGTCGCTGTCGACCATATACATGCCGGGACGATCCGCGTTCACGGCGTCGATTGCAGCCATGATGTCGGCGTTGCCAGCTACGCGGTCCAGCAGGTCGCCCATGCCAGAGTTTGCGTTCACACCCGAAGCATCCAGTTCAGCACCGAACTTGTCGAACACTGGCGCCAGCCATGCCTTGACCGCGTGGCCAAAGATGATCGGGTCCGAGACCTTCATCATGGTGGCCTTCATGTGCAACGAGAACATGGTGCCGTCAGCTTTGGTATCAGCGATTGCGTCAGCCAGGAAAGCTCCCAGCGCCTTGGCGGACATGAAAGTGGCATCGGCAATGGTGCCTTCTTCCAGCGGCCAGCTGTCTTTCAGCACGGTCACTGCGCCGTCTTTGCCAACAAACTCGATCTTGGCGTCGCCAGCCTGGGCTGCGGTGATGGTCGCGGCTTTCTCGTTGGCGTAGAAGTCATCGCCTGGCATCGACGAGACTTTGGTTTTGCTGTCGCTCGCCCATTTGCCCATCGAATGCGGGTTGTTCTGGGCGTAGTTTTTCACCGCCTTGGCGGAACGACGGTCCGAGTTGCCTTCGCGCAGAACCGGGTTCACAGCCGAGCCCTTGATCGCGTCATATCCGGCACGAACAGCCTTTTCTGCGTCGGTTGACGGCTCTTCTGGGTAATCCGGCAGAGCGTAGCCTTGCGACTGTAGCTCGGTAACTGCGGCAACCAGCTGGGGCACCGAAGCGGAAATGTTCGGCAGTTTGATGACGTTTGCTTCTGGTGTTTTCACCAGTGTGCCCAGTTCAGCCAGATCGTTGGACTGGCGCTGGGCGTCGGTCAGGGCGTCTGGGAAGGCCGAAAGGATACGGGCGGCCAGCGAAATATCCTTGGTGCCAAAGTTGACGCCAGCCGCCGCCGCAAAGGTGCGAATGATGGGCAGCAGCGATGCACTGGCCAGCTCGGGTGCTTCGTCTACGATGGTATACAATACGTCGGGGTTAGATTTATCTGACATAGTTCACAACCTTTCAGCGATCTTGGAAGCTTGGTAAATCGACGCCGTGTAACTGCGCCTTTGAGGATCCCATAGTGCCGGACAAGGGGCGTGTTTCGCGACTCTTGCGGCTTACGTTATGGGCCTCATGTAAAACAAGCAGCCCCGACGTTCAATTGCCTGCGGCAATATTCATCGCAACATATTGCCGCGCTTGGTGTTGTCGGCAGAAAAATGGATATCCCGACGCACCGGGCGCGGGATATCCATGTTAGCAAGACTGTTCCAGCTATGGCCCTTGGCTGGGTTAGAAATCCTGCCAAAGATCCTTTGCGGCAGAGCCTCCGGTTGCTGCGGCAGCCACTGGGATTGCCGTCGTGGCCTCCCAATCATCCGCCCCATGAGAGGTTGGAACTGTCATTGGTACCACTCGTGCACTTGCCGCCGGGGATCTGCGAGAACCGCCATTGATGGTAAAGCGAGACACCAGACCAGACAGTTTGGTGGCATCGGCGCTTAGCAATTGGGCCGCTGCGGTTGCTTGTTCGACCATCGCTGCGTTTTGCTGAGTGACATTATCCAACTGGCTGACACCAGTATTGATCTCGTTCAGGCCGGTTGACTGCTCGCTTGCGCCTTCGGCAATCCCGGAAATCTGCTGCGAGATATCAGTCACCCGCTGAACAATATTACTCAAGGCGCCGCCCGCTTTGCCAACCAGATCGACACCGCGTTCAACCTGCTGTGTCGAGTCGCCGATCAGAGTTTTAATCTCGGTCGCCGCGTCGGACGAGCGCTGCGCAAGGGCACGCACCTCGGAGGCCACAACTGCAAAGCCACGTCCTGCTTCACCTGCGCGGGCCGCTTCGACCCCGGCATTGAGCGCCAGAAGGTTGGTCTGAAAGGCGATGTCGTCAATCACACCGATGATCTGCGAGATTTGGCTGGATGAATGCTCGATCTCATGCATCGCCTCAACAGCGCTTTGCACAATGATTCCGCTGTCCTTGGCCTCGGTTTTGGCCTCGTTCATCACCGTTTCAACACTGCGTGCACCCTCGGCAGCCGAGCGAACGCTGGCCGTCATTTCTTCAAGCGCGGCGGCGGTTTCTTCCAGGGTTGCAGCCTGACTTTCGGTGCGGTGTGACAGGTCGTCCGAGGCCTGGGTGATCTCAGAGGCACCGCTACGGATGCTTTCAGAAGATTCGATGACCTGAACAATTGTGCCATTCAGTGTTTCCAGGGTCTTGTTGAAATCGTGTCTTAGCGTCTCGTAATCCGCAGGGAAAGATTCGCTGATGCTCACGGTGAGATCGCCCGAGGACAGGGCCGACAACTGACGGCTTAGGGTTTCAACAACACGGTGCCTCTCCTCGTCATGTGCGGCCTGGCTGCGTTCCATTTCCTGCTGTTGCAGCATGGACTGGCGGAACACTTCGACGGTTTTCGCCATTTCACCAACTTCGCTCTGTACGTCAGTTGCTGGCACTTCAGAATGAGTTTCCCCATCTGCCATGCTCTGCATTCTAGCCTGCAACGCGGCCAAGGGGCCGGTCACACTTCTCGCAATCATGAAACCCGCACCAGCCAGCAGCAGCAGGCAGACGGCTAGGGTGGCGAAGGCTGCATTGCGCATCCAGCTCAGGCTTGCCTCGATATCGGATACATAGGACCCGGTTCCGACAATCCAGCCCCAGGGCTTGTACAATTGAACGTAACCAATCTTTTGCTCGGGTTCGTCTGCATTCGGTTTTTGGAACCAATAACGGACTGGACCAGCGCCAGAGGGGCCGTTGGCGACTTTTTGCATCTCCTGAAAGATTTTCAGGCCGTTGATATCCTCAAGATCTGCCTTGTTGGTCCCTTCCCACTCTGGCTTAAATGGGTGGGCTCGCACAATGTTATTGGTATCGTTGACAAAAAAGTACCCGGCCGTTCCAAATCGCAGCGAGTTCAGCTGGTCGTGTCCAAGCTTTTGAGCCTCTTCACGGGTTAGCTCGCCAGACTCTACCCGAGCCTCAAGCGCAGCCAGCAGGCTAATGGCTGTATCCGTTGCATTGTGAAGCTCAGCTTCGCGCATCGAATATGCGTTGTCGACAGCACGTGACAGCAGAAGGAATGTAAGCATGGCCGCCATGAACAGCGCGAGGGCAATCACGGCGTAGATGCGGGTTGAAAGGCGATAAAGAGCAGCGGGCATAGTAGGCGGATTCCTTTTGCGGGGAGCGATATTTGAATAACCGCTAGGATCCCTCTCCTAATATTTTCTTAGCTGCGTGTGGAAATGTCTGTTTTGCCCAATAAAATAGGACGAATTCCGGTTTCAGGTGAGTGCGTGAGCGGGGGTTCACTTTTAGCGTGTTTCAACTTTTGAAATGTGCGTGACGCGAACGGCAAGTATTGTGTGGTTGTCGCCATGAGTCGACTGCCCTGAGCTGTCGGAAAACAACTGAGCATGATGGGTGGTTGCCGTATTTGTCAGAGTAAAATTGAAGGTCCAATTTAGCTTCGAACCTGCCTGCAGAAAAAACCGCCCCAGATACCTGAAATTTAGTCCATGCATTTTCTAAATGCTTCATTAGACTGCCAGAATACTCCAGCTCTGACTTCACGGGCTGGCGGATGAATTGGATTCATTTGTAAGCCAGTGTTTCACGCAGAGGACATTTTGATGACTAAGGCCAAGGCACGCAATCAATCCGCACCTCCTGTGATGCATATGATCTTTGGCGATGGAACTCCCAAAAAGGCCGTGGCGACGGCGCTGGTGGTTGGCTCCATCCTGACGCTGATAAACCACGGTGATCAGGTGTTCACTGGTGAACTGCCGCCGGTCTGGAAAGTGATGCTGACCTATTTCACACCTTACTGCGTCACCACCTGGGGTGCCGTTACTGGCAAGCGGGCGCAGTGGAAGCTGGATTTTGCCATGCGCACTGAGCTGGATATGTCTCAGGAGAAACCATCATGAAAGCCGAAGATCTATTTAATCAAAGCAACATCATTGATCTGAGCTTTTTCAACTTCAGAAATGCCATCACAGCAGCCTATTACGCCAATCAGGACTTTGAAATCCTCAAGGTGAACGATAACTTCCTGCGCTTCTTTCCGGTGCTGGGCAATGTCTCGAACGCCTATTTCCCCGACGTGCTGGAGCAACTGCGGGTTCCCGGCGCGCAGATCGACACCTGGATCTCAGGTATCCGTGAACACGGATCTGTGCGGATTCCGGAAATTCATATCTCAGACAACGGCAACAGCCGGGTCTTTGCATTGATGTCAGCGCGGACCAAAGATCCCAGCTTTTCCTATCTGAACGGTATTCAGGGACAATTTGTTGACCGCACCGAGGAATGGGCCCTGCGCCGTGAACGCGAGGAACTGCTAGAACAGAAAATCCATGATCGCGAGATCATCGAGGAGAAGAGCGCCCAGCTGGAACATCTTGCCACCCGACTGGCCAAATACCTGTCGCCGCAGATCTATGATAGCATATTTTCTGGCAAACAGGATGGCGGCACCTCGACCAAACGCAAAAACCTGACCATCTTCTTTTCCGACATCGAGCAGTTCACCGATCTGTCCGAGACCCTGGAACCCGAGCGGTTGACCAAAGTGATCAATTCTTACCTGTCGGAAATGTCGTCGATTGCGATTCAATGTGGCGGCACCATCGACAAGTTCATTGGCGATGCGGTGATGGTGTTTTTTGGCGATCCTGAAAGTGATGGGGCAGAAGAAGACGCGTTAAAGGCGGTCGAAATGGCGCTGCTGATGCAGCAACGCGTTGACGAGTTGCAGGGCCACTGGAAAAAACTGGGTGTGCCAAAACCGATGATGGTGCGGATGGGTATTACCTCGGGATATTGCACGGTGGGCAATTTCGGCTCGGACAAGCGGCTCGATTACACTGTTCTCGGCAGACCGGTGAACTTGGCCTCCCGGTTGGAAGGACTGGCCGAACCGGGTTCTGTGCTGATCTCGGACAGCACCTGTAATTTGATATCTGAACATGTGGCCTGCGAATCCGTTGGCGAAGTAAACCCAAAGGGGTTCTCGCGGCCGGTTGAGGTCTTCAAAGTACTGGAGTTCCGATCCGCAGAGCACCGCGACCGCCTGTTGCGGCGACGATTGTCTCGTAGCGGCGACCATGTCGAGGTGAATGTCATCGACAGCAGCGACATCCGCGCCGCCATCGAAGAGTTGCGCCGCATTCAGCAAGAGTTTGAACAGCAACTACAGGAGTAGCGGGCTTTGGGCCTAACTATGGCTCCAGTCGTCGGGGTTTTCCGACTTGTTAGGAGACAACCCCAGAATATCACCTTTGGTTGAACAACCCAGTCCCAGCACAGTGCGGTTGGCGTAGTTGAAATAGGCGGTGACCTGATTGATCTCTAGCACTTCTCCATCAGTGTAACCCGCCGCGCGCAGTTGCAGCACAATGTCTTGTGTCATGCCGCCGGGATCGCGTGTCAACTGGCGGGCATAGTCCATCGCCAGTCTTTGACCTTCATCCAGCGGAGCCGCGGCAATGTTGCGGGTCTCTATCGCGGCCCGCAGCGCGTCGGCCTTGGCATCGTCTTGCAACAGCCGTTGCAGTCCCGAGAAATGGTGCTCGACGCAGTAATCGCAATCGTTCAACCGACTGACCCAAACGCCCAGCGTTTCCAGAAACCACTTGGGAACCGTATTGCCAGTGTGATGCAGCACGTATTTGTAGATCGCCATATGCCCCTCCATCGAATGGGGGCGTAAGGAGTGCATCATCATGATGTTGTCGACGTTGTTATCCGGTCCTTTGACCCGGTCGTACAGCATCTTTAGCTTACCTACGGCGTCGTCATAAGAGACGGTTTTGATCCAGGCCATGTGGTGTTCCTTGTCTTGTTTTTGTTGAAGAGGACGCGCCTGACCTACCTGTCCGGCAAAACTTAAACCCGCCAGCGTAACAACCGCCGTTCGATCATGCCGATGCAGGCGCTTAGTGTAACACCCAGAATTGACAGGATAGCGACCCCGACGAACAACCGTTCCAGATCATACAGGGACCCGGCCTCTAGGATATAGGCCCCGATACCATACTCGGCACCCAGCATTTCGGCGGCGACCAGCAGGATGATAGCAATGGCCAGACTGATGCGCAGCCCTGACAGAATACCGGGCATTGCGCCGGGCAGCACGATCTTGCGCACAATTGACATCCAGCTGAGATTGAAACTCTGCCCCATGCGGATCAGGTTGCGATCCACATTGTCGACCGCGCCATAGGTGGCCACCACAGTGGGGGTAAAGGTGCCAAAAGCGATCAGCGCGTACTTTGATCCCTCGTCGATGCCAAACCAGATCACAAACAGCGGCAGCAGCGCGATCTTGGGGATCGGGAACAGCGCCGCCACTAGCGGCAGCAACCCGGCGCGCACATATGAAAACAGCCCGATCATCACACCC
Organism: Rhodobacterales bacterium 56_14_T64; assembly: GCA_002162795.1. Lineage (GTDB taxonomy): Bacteria > Pseudomonadota > Alphaproteobacteria > Rhodobacterales > Rhodobacteraceae > Parasedimentitalea. Next base: position 49,902 of record MAAY01000006.1, on the reverse strand, counting down.
ACAGCAATGCCGGCGCTGGCCCCCAGCGCGGCACCAACTACCAGTCGAGACAGCGACACGCTCAGGTGTTTCCACAGCAGACCCGAGCTGTAGAGCTCACCAAAGGTTTTTAGCACGTCCGAAGGTTTGGGCAGCGTCAGCGGCGTAATGAAGCCGGTCTGGGTGCCAATCTCGGCCAGAGCAATCAGTACGACAAAGACGGCGAACCCGACCCAACGGCGTGGAGAGGGCGCAAAGCCACCGCCGCGAAACGGGACATGGCGAATTTCAGCTGCGTTTGAGGTTTCAGACATGTACTAACTCCGCATCCGCTGCGCGGGCTTCTTCGCGCATCAGGTGCCACAGGTATTTCTGTTTCTCTTCCATCTCGGCATCACCCAGTCCGCGTTGATGCAGAGGTGTATCCAAATGCACGATCTCGCGGATCTCGCCGGGACGGCGCGACATCACCATGATGGAATGGCCCAGACGCACGGCCTCGGCCAGATTGTGGGTCACATAGACAGCGGTGAACGGCGTGCGGCTCCACAGGTTGACCAGATCATCCATCAGCAATTCACGAGTCTGGCTGTCCAGCGCAGACAGCGGCTCGTCCATCAGCATCACCGCCGGGTTCACCGCCAATGCACGCGCAATCGCCACCCGTTGTTTCATGCCGCCGGACAGCTGTTTGGGCAGGGCATCGGCAAAATCGCTCAGCTTGGTGCGGGCCAGCACGTCGTTTATGATGTCGCCCGCCGCCTGACCGTGAATGCCATGATCCTCTAGCACCAACGAGATATTTCCACGCACCGTGCGCCATGGCAGCAGGGCAAAATCCTGAAAGATATAGGTCAGCGGGTTCAGGCAATCGGCAGGTGGCGAGCCAATTTGCAGGATCTCACCAGCGCTGGGCTGTTCCAGCCCGCCGATCAGCCGCAGCAGAGTGGATTTGCCACAGCCCGATGGCCCGACAATGCAGACGATTTTGCCGGATGGGATTTCCAGCGAAATGTCCCGCAGCACTTCGGTTTGGTCATAGTGGTGGCTGACGGCGGACAGGCGGATGTCCATAAACGAGGCTCCAGAAGCTGACGGAATGAGCGAGGAAAAGAGGGAGGCGCCTGACCCTGGGTGGGTGCGAAGCGCCCTCCCGTGGGGAGGGTCGGGCGCCGCCCGGCCTTTCGGCCGGGCGAAGGAGTTGTCAGCCCAACGTCTTGACGTAGCTGCTGTCCACAACCGTATCCAGCGTGATGTCAGCACCAACCAGATCTTCGGATTGGAACCAGCTCAGTTGATCCTGAAGCGAGGCAGTATTCAGCGCCGCGCCATCATTCAGGCGCATGGTGCCGTTGATGATCGACTTGGCCGCCTTTTCACGCGGACGGTCGGCGTAGACATACTTGTGGATCAGATCGACCATCTCGTTGACGCCGTCATCGCCGTGGGCACGGTCGATCATGGTGGCGTTGTAATCCGCAACTCCTTTGGAAAAGCCAGCCAGGAAATCGCCAGTCATGCCACGTTCATCCGCCGCGTTCTTGGCTGAAGTAAACACAGTGGTGACCTGATAATCCGGGATCACGTCCGACACATTGCCAATAATATGCACCTTGCCCGAACCAGCCAGCGGCTTGGCGATATGCGGCACGATCGACCAGGCATCAATTTGACCCGACTTCAGCGCACCGATGATGGCGCCAACCTTCTGCAGCGGCTTGAACGACATCGAGATGCCTTCCTTTTGCGCCAGCTTGGACCCCATATAATGGAACGACGACCCGGCACTGGTGATGCCATAGCTTTTGCCATCCAGCATCGCCGGGCTGGTCACGCCTGCCTGAAACGCCGCGTCGGACACCAGGTATTTCTGACCGTCAATATCTGCTTCTTCGGACAGCGCGCCGCCGATGATCTTGATTGCACCTTTGTCGGCCAGCGACACCAGACCACCGGACATGGCGGTCACGGCATAGTCCACATCACCTGAAGCAATCGCCACAGCCATCGGAGTCGCCGCCTGAAAGAACTTCAGCTCAACATCCAGACCGGCCTCTTTGAAATAGCCCCGCTGCAGCGCGATAAAGCTGGCCGAGTGGCTGGTGAAACGCAGTGCACCAACAGTGATCTTGCGCCCCTGCGACAATGCCGGAGTAGACAGACCAGCCGCAGCAACGGTGCCGCCCAACAGTGCCAATGCCTTGCGGCGGTTCAATGAAATCACGGTTTATCCTCCAAAAATGACCATCCCGCCTGCGACCACTTGTTGGGCCGTCAGAGGTAATTGATGCGCATTTCTCAACCGCGCTTGAAGCGGAGTCAATCCGAGGTCCGGGGAAAGCTGCATTTGCGTCAACTTACGCAACGGTTGTGCGGCTTGCGCACATTCTGGTAGGGTCAAATGGCAGGCAAGTAGCTGACTTTAAGACGTAAGTCCGGTTGCAGACCGTTAGTCGCGCAGCTCATTCGGGGTCACACCCCACAGCTTCACCTTGGGGGCCCAGCCGCGATAACCGCCGGCCGAAATGCGACACCAGTTCTGCGAGCAAGATCCCAAACGGGCCACCACACCCAGCTCAAAGGCGGCGGTGATAGGAGAACTCTCATTGGGCTGTGCACGGACGGTCAGCATGTCTTCTTCGATCAGCACGGTGCGAGTGCCCGACAGCAGCGCGTAATGCACCCATCCGCCAACACCATCACGATCGCGAACTCGGCGCCAATGGCCATATTCGGCGGTGATTTCCAACGGCATGTGGCGGCGCTTGAACACCCAGTCGATCCGGTGCGTCAGCGAAGGGCCGCGTCGCACGTTGCCTTCCGAGGCCTTCATTGAAACATAGCGGGGCAGGGGGAGGTTGGTCACTGATCCGCGGATCTGATCTGGCGAAGGGTTGCCAGCCATCAGCGATGGGGTGGACATCAGCAGCACGCAAAGCGCGGCCACCAAAAGGCGCAATCTTGAAACCGAAACTGTCACTGCCTGCTCGCTTTTTATCATCGTTGCCTGTTCACCACCGCGCCTGAAGCGTTTTCATGCCGTTGCCTCTGCCGGGTTTCCCCGCGGGCTGGTTCCAGAAAACTGCGTCACTTGGCGTCGATGGGGTGCAAGGGTTCTTGTGCCCTTTGCCATCCTACGCCACGATGACACAAAGCAGGCTAAAATGAAATGCATTGGGAGTGGGCAAGTGGCAAGAGAACGTCTGAGTGTTGTCGTAACGCGACGGTTGCCAGAACCGGTCGAGACCCGGCTGTGCGAATTGTTTGACGTCACTCTGCGCAGCGAGGACACACCGCTAAGCCGCGCCCAACTGGTCGAGGCAATGGGACAGGCGGATGTTCTTGTGCCAACAGTGACCGACACCATCGACGCCCGTTTGCTGGGGCAGGCGGGCAACCGTTTGAAACTGATTGCCAATTATGGCGCCGGCGTCGATCACATTGATGTCTCCACCGCCCGCCAGCGTGGCATTCTGGTGTCCAACACCCCCGGTGTGCTGACCGATGATACCGCCGATATGACCATGGCGCTGATCATGGCCGTGGTGCGTCGCATCCCCGAAGGGCTGGCAATGATGCAAAAAGGCGATTGGCAGGGCTGGGCACCAACCGCGCTGCTGGGCGGCCGTATGGCAGGGCGTCGATTGGGTATTCTGGGCATGGGCAGCATTGGTCAGGCGGTTGCCCGTCGCGCTGCGGCCTTTGGTATGCAGGTGCATTACCACAATCGCCGACGCCTGCGCAGCGAGACCGAGTCGGCACTGGAAGCTACCTATTGGGACAGCCTTGATCAGATGGTGGCACGGATGGATGTGATTTCGATCAACTGCCCCTCGACCCCGTCCACCTTTCACTTGATGAACGCCCGGCGTCTGAAGCTGATGAAACCGGACGCGGTGATCGTGAATACCTCGCGCGGCGAGGTGATTGATGAAATGGCCCTGACCCGGATGCTGCGCGCGGGCGAGATCGCCGGGGCCGGGCTGGACGTCTATGAACAGGGCACCAACATCAACCCGCGCCTGCGCGAACAGCCCAATGTGGTGCTGCTACCACATATGGGATCGGCCACCATTGAGGGCCGGATCGAGATGGGAGAGAAAGTGCTGTTGAACATCAAGACATTCGAGGACGGCCACCGACCACCGGATCAGGTGGTGCCGTCGATGCTCTAGGGCAGGGGGCGGCAATGCGGGCATTTGTGGCGATCAATCTGCCCGAGGATGTGATCGATGCACTGTCAGATCTGACCTCGTCCCTGCCGGTTGGTAAACCAGTGTACGATGACAACCTACATCTCACCCTGGCGTTTTTGGGCGATCAGGCAGAGGATCAGCTGGAGCAGTTGCACCACGAGCTGGACACCCTGAAAATCCAGCCATTCAATCTAGATTTCGACGGGCTGGGAACGTTTGGCGGAGAGGCTACCAGGATCCTGTTTGCCCGCATCGCTGATAGTCCGGCGTTGAAGGACCTGCACAGCCAAGTGCGCCGCGCGGCGCATCGTGCGGGGATGGTCCTCTCACGGGAACGCTACAAACCGCATGTCACGCTGGCCCGCTTTGGGCGTGGCGGACAATGGCGAGATGCCGAGCGTCTGGAGCGGTTTATCGCCGACCATGCTACCGCCACGTTGCCATCATTTTTGGTTGCCGGGTTTTCCCTGTTTCAGTCAACCCTGCACCGCGATGGCGCTGTGCATGACGTGTTGGCGGAGTATGGGATGAGACCCTGACGACATAGATCCGTGCCTGAAGTTGGGTCGGTCAGGCGCGACCCGGCCTATCGGCCCGGCTCGAGTGTCAATAGAGGTTCAGTTCTTTGTAAGATGGTTCTAGGCTCCACTTATTCGTTTTGGTCGGAGGTTATTATGCGTCACGTTTTTCTCGCTCTGCTGGCAAGCTCAGCCCTTGTTTCACAAGCTCAGTCGCAGCAAGCAGCTGATGCAGTCGCGCCCGAAGCAGCAACAACAGGCCAGTTTGAAGCCATTTCTCCGGCGGTCGAACAGGCCTTGCAGACCAAACAGGCTGGCCAACCGGTACAGTCGGATAACTGGATGATCGCCGCCGCCAACCCCCACGCGGTCGAAGCCGGCGCCGAGATCCTGCGCGCTGGGGGAACTGCGGCGGATGCCATGGTGGCGGTGCAAACAGTGCTGGGACTGGTCGAACCCCAGTCCTCGGGGTTGGGCGGTGGCGCCTTTCTGGTCTGGTACGATGCCGCCAGCGGCGAGTTGACAACCCTGGATGGCCGCGAAACCGCGCCTCTGGCTGCCACCCCAACTCTGTTTCAGGACGAAACTGGCGAGCCGCTCAAGTTCTTTGATGCGGTGGTTGGTGGCCGCTCGGTCGGCACCCCCGGCACCCCGGCCCTGATGGAGGAAGCCCATCGCCGTTGGGGCCGCGCGCCCTGGCCTTCGCTGTTTGAGGCGGGGATTGATCTGGCTAAGGATGGTTTCACAGTGTCGCCGCGTCTGGCCGGGTTGATCGAACGCGACGCCGAGCGATTGGCGCGGTTCCAAAGAACCGCCGATTATTTTCTGCCCGATGGCGTTGCGCTGCAGGCTGGTGATCTGCTGGTCAATGATGAATACGCCCATACACTGGGTGTCTTGGCAAAGAAGGGCGCCGAAGGTTTCTATTTTGGCCGTATCGCTGACGAGATCGTCGGCGCGGTGAACCACGCACCGGGCAATCCCGGTGTGTTGTCCTTGGTGGATATGGCCGTATACAAGGTCAAAGAACGCGCGCCGGTTTGCGTCACGTATCGCGCTCTTGATGTCTGCGGCATGGGGCCGCCATCCTCTGGCGCCCTGACTGTCGGGCAAATTTTGGGCATGTTGGGGCAGTATGATCTGGCAGCGCTGGGCGCTGACAATCCGGAAAGCTGGCGCTTGATCGGCGATGCCTCGCGGCTCGCCTTTGCGGATCGGGGCCGCTACATGGCCGACAGCGATTATGTGCCAATGCCAACCAAGGGGCTGGTGGAGCCTGACTATCTGGCACAACGGGCGACCCTGCTGGACGGCGCGGCAGCATTGACCGAAGTTGCACCGGGATCACCCGAGTTCGATCACGCCCTGTGGGCAGACGACGAAGCGATTGAGCTGCCCTCAACCTCGCATATCTCGATCGTCGACCAATACGGCAATGTGTTATCGATGACCACGACGGTCGAAAACGCCTTTGGCTCGCGGCTAATGGTGCACGGATTTCTGTTGAACAACGAACTGACCGACTTCTCCTTTCGCAGCCACCGCGACGGGGTTCCCATCGCGAACCGGCTGGAACCGGGCAAACGTCCACGTTCATCGATGGCACCAACCATTGTGATGCAAGAAGGCAAACCGGTGCTGGCCATCGGCTCACCAGGTGGCAGCCGGATCATCGGCTATGTCGCCAGCTCGATCATCGCCTGGGCGGATTGGGGCATGAACGTGCAACAAGCGGTGTCCCTGCCGCATGCTGTGAACCGCTTTGGTACCTATGATCTGGAAGACGGGACCACGGCGGCAGAGATGGAAACCGCGCTGACAGAGCTAGGTTACGATGTAAACCTTCGCGGACTGAATTCCGGCCTGCATGCGATTGAAATCGGCGAGCATCTGTTGGGGGCTGCTGACCCGCGCCGTGAAGGTGTGGCATTGGGAGAATAGCGGCAGCTACCCGCTTGTGGCTATTGAACTCCGTTTCAGCAGTGCCATAAAGTTAACTTGTGAAATTGCGGCGCAGGGGCGCCGCAGAAAAGGAGTTTACTCATGGTGCAAGCCACGTCACTGCCGCGCAACGAGTCCGGGATCAAAGCCGCCATCGGCGTGCTAAAACAGCTTTTCGGCGACCGCTTGCAAACCGGCGAGGCGATCCGCGAGCAGCACGGCCACACCACCACCTGGATCGTCAATCAGATGCCTGATGCCGTGGTGTTTCCGGCTGACACCAACGAAGTCTCACAGATCGTCAAAACCTGCGCCGAATATGGCGTTCCGATCATCCCCTATGGCACCGGCACCTCGCTCGAAGGCCATGTTAACGCCCCCGCAGGTGGCATCTCGGTTGACACCGCCCATATGAACAAGATCCTCGAAGTCCATGCCGAGGATCTGGACGTTGTGGTGCAGCCCGGCGTTACCCGCGAACAACTCAATACCTTCCTGCGCGACAAGGGTTTGTTTTTCCCAATCGATCCCGGCGCTAACGCATCTTTGGGTGGCATGGCGGCAACCCGCGCCTCGGGCACCAATGCGGTGCGCTATGGCACCATGAAAGAAAACGTTCTGGCGTTGGAAGTGGTGATGGCTGACGGCGGCGTGATCCGCACCGCACAGCGGGCCAAGAAATCCTCGGCCGGCTATGATATGACCCGCCTGATGGTCGGCTCCGAAGGCACTTTGGGCCTGATCACCGAGATTACCCTGAAACTGCAAGGCATCCCCGAAGCAATCAGCTCGGCTCGATGCTCGTTCCGCACTGTCGATGACGCCTGTCGCGCGGTGATGATGACCATCCAATATGGTATCCCCGTGGCCCGCATCGAGCTGCTGGACGAGATGAGCGTCAAGGCCGCCAACGCCTATTCCAAACTGGAGCTGCCGGAAACGCCGCTGCTGCTGCTGGAATTCCACGGCTCCGAGGCCAGCGTCGCCGAGCAGGCCGAGACCTTTGCCTCCATCGCCGAAGAATTTGGCGGCTTTGACATCGCCACCACCTCGACCACCGAAGAGCGCAACAAGCTGTGGCAGGCCCGCCACGACATGTATTGGGCCGGGCTGCAAATCCGCCCCGGAGCAAAAGGCATCACGACCGATGTCTGCGTGCCAATCTCACGGCTGGCGGAATGTGTCGGTGCGGCACAGGAAAAGGCCGCATCTTTGGGGCTGATCTCAACAATTGTTGGCCACGTAGGCGACGGCAATTTTCATGCGCTGCTACTGATCGATATGGACGATGCCGAAGAGTGCTCCCGCGCAGATGACTTCGTGAGTTGGCTCAACCATTTGGCCATTTCGATGGACGGGACCTGCAGCGGCGAACATGGCATCGGCCAGGGCAAGCGCCCGTATCTAAAGGTAGAACTGGGCGAGACCACCCGCTATATGGCCGCGATCAAGGTGGCACTGGATCCTGACAATATTATGAACCCGGGGAAAATTCTGATCGACTAGAGCTGACCATCCGGCCCTTAACTGGGTCGGATTAAGGTCTGTCCCTGCCATAATTTGCCCCAAGTGGTCCTGTATTCCTGCGGCGGGGTCGAAAAGCGGCCCAAGGGAGAGGCCGAATGGGTTTGCGAAAAGCAATGGGGATTATCCTCGTCGCCACACAGTTCGTGGTTGCAGTCGATTACAATATGCAAAGCCATAAGGCCGGGCTTGGCCCCGGCGAACTGAGCATGAAGGACTATTTTGCCATCGTGCAGACACGTTATGACAAGCCGGACAACAGGCTTGCAGCTATTGTGGGCGCGCCCCAAGATTCCGGTCTTGGGAATAATGCCGATCACAGCACAAGTCTCGGGGAGCACCTGTCGGCTGGCCAAGAGCAGGACGAGGGGGCTGCCGACATTCCTGCCGTTGTTGTCAACAAAGGGCTGAATGATCAGGCCGCCAGTGACAAAGGCTGCGTGCGCCGTGCAGGCGTTCTAAGCTGCAACTAGCTCTTGAACATGGGCGTTGCGCTCACAACGTACGCCCTGTCAGGACCATCGTAATGTCTTTCTATCAGAGTGCCCGTGATCGCGATCATCGCCGGGACTTTCACCCCCGGCATCGGAAACAGGGCCTCGGGTTGCGGCGGGGCGCATATGAACTGGTTCTCTGCACGCGGGGTAAGCCCCCCGTCCGTGTCCACATCGGTGGCGCCACCTTTTCATCCAAATATGCTTCCGGGCTATTAGTCTGGCACATGACAAGAGCGCAGATTTCACCGACGGGGCACCACCCTGACGGTGCCCAAAGCTGCGTGCAATTCCCTGCGCTGAGCAGCCGGAAATTTGGAATGACGATAAGCTGAGTTGGCTGGCATGAGGTGCATTGTGATCAAAGTGGCAGTCACAAAAAATTGCCACAATGGGCGGAGAGCGGAAGTTCGCTGCGAATTACGCCAAGATCTGCTATGCGAACAAAGCTGCCTTTGCTTTAGAAAACTCTAAAGTCGCACCAGCCATCGCGCTGTTCCTGGAAACAGTCGTCCAAATTCAGTATGAATTCTGAGAACCCATGGAAAAACAATGCGGTGTTTTGGGCGGTCAGCCAATTTTGTTATTTGCCTTGCACAAGCTTCGGGGGTCAACGTTGGCACGGTTTTTGCAATCATCGGCATTTTGTCCAAAACGCCCGGGTTGTTGTCAAAGTATGCCGAGTTGATTTTCCCAAAAATTGCATGACAACTGCGTACTCCAGTTCCGACTAAATCCTGCGCAAGCGCTTCGTGGAATCCCTGCAATGCAGCACGTGTTGCAGCATATCCAACGCTCGACGTCCACGGTATCAAACACGCTGGCGAGTTCACATTGATAATAACCCCGCTCTTTCGATCCAACATGCCTTGTAAAAATGCACGCGTCACAAAAAACGCTGCAAAATATGGGGCTCGCATCATAGTGATCACTTCACTCGGCTCTGTTTCCAGCAAGGTCTTCCATTGTCCAGCTCCGGCGCAATGCACAATAACATCGGGCACACCGTGGTTGTCCCTCACGCGCTTGGCCATTGCTTCGACCGCCTTGGAGTCTGCAGCATCACAGGGTTCCGGAATGGCTAACTCACCGATCTCGTCTCCAAGAGACTGGATCCGATCCGCAGAGCGAGCGACAAGGACGACCTTTGAGCCGTTTTTCGCAAATTCCCGCGCAGTTGCCGCACCAACTCCGCTAGACGCGCCGGTTATAAGAATTAGCTTCAAAATCAGCACCTCAAATTGAAAATATTGGTCTTGTCAATGTGCCGTCAGAGACATCTTTGTCAAGTTCCTGAGGTTTTCAAAAGTTCTTACGTAATTTGGAACCGAGCCAACTAGTGGCATCTAAGACGTTCATATTGGACACCGTCCGGACCTTCACTGTGCCGTCCAGCAAGGTCCGCATTGGGCCGTTCATGTCGATAGGGACAGCTGCGGTACATAACTGGAACGTTGCATCTGCTCATCACCGCGTAAATGGCGCCCAAGTGCAACCGGACCATAACAATTTGGCGACATGGCCAAAAAACACCGCAAATGCCTCAAATTCGCCGGATTTTTCGGGTTTACAGTGACTTGGGGCCATCCCCCTCACATCGCGCTTTTAGGAGAGACCACATGGCGATCGCTCAGAATGCCTGCTTTGCCGCCCTGTGTGGCCTTGTGGTTCTGGGTGCCGACTATGGCCAGCAATCGCGCCGCGCCCAGATACCATTTGGGCAGATGGGACTAAGGCAATATAGCCAGATTTTCAGCAGCCGGTTTGAATCGTCAGACAGCAGTGGCAAAATTGACCTGGGTTCAATATCTGACGTGGCTGCCTTGTGGGGGGCAACTGAAGATGAACCGCCTGTTGACCCGACAATTCCCCAGGTGATGGCCAACCCGGTTGCGCGCGAGGACAGAACCGGCGTGCGCGTCAACAAGGGCCTCGACAGCACTCCGGCTGGCGGCGGTTGCGTGCGACGCAGCAATCTCCTGAGCTGCTAGCCCTTTCCTGTCTGCCAGCCTCCCCCCACGAGGAAAGGCTTGAATTGGAAACAAGAATACCTGCAGTTTCTTTTTGCCAAAAATACTCAAATCCAAACCCTTCCCCGACCAAATCCGGTGCTGAAAGCCACCTGAGGTCGGTTTTGCCGGTTTTTGCGTCGGATGGACTTCGCGCGTGCCGCTCAGCTTAGGCATAACCATAGCCAAGCGAGTCATATTTTTCCGGAGAACGGGCCTCATGAAAACCCAAGTCAAAGCATTGGTCATCGGCGGTGGTGCCGTCGGAACCTCGATTGCCTATCACCTTGCCAAAGCCGGCTGGGACGATGTCATGCTGATCGAGCGGGACGAGTTGACCTCGGGCTCGACTTGGCACGCCGCTGGCCTGTTGCCACTGTTCAACATGTCTTATGCGACAACCCACATCCACAAATACTCGGTGGATTTCTACAAGTCGCTTGAAGAAGAAACCGGCCTGAACGCTGGTTTCGCCGTGGTCGGCAACCTGCGCATGGCACAAACAGACGAGCGCATGGACGAATACAAGCTCTACGCCTCGACCGCCGAAACCTGTGGTGTGCCTTACGAGTGGCTGACCCCGGACGAGATCAAAACCCGCTGGCCGCTGATCCGTACCGATGATCTGAAGGGCGCGATCTATCACACCGAAGATGGCTATATTAACCCAGCCGACGTGACCATGGCGATGGCCAAGGGGGCGCGTCAGCGCGGTGTGGACATCCAGCGCAAGGTGCAGGCCGATGCCTTCCATTGGACCGGTACGCATTGGGAAGTCACCTGCACCAAGATGGTCGAAAAGGGCGGCAATCTGGTCCCCAGCGACGAACAGTTCGTCATCACCGCTGAACACGTCGTCACCGCATCGGGCAACCACGCACAACGCACCGCCAAAATGCTGGGCATCAAGATGCCAGCTGTCCCGGTTGAACACACCTTCATTGTCATGGACAAGGACCCCGAACTGGTCAAATGGCGCGAAGCGGGCAACCCCGAGCACCCGGTTGTGCGGGATGCAGACAATGAATCCTATGCCCGTGAAGAACGCGGCGGCTGGATCCTGGGTATCTACGAGCACGGCGCCCCGGCGCGCTTTGAACACGGCGTGCCTGACAGTTTCCGCGCTGATTTGTTCCCACTGGATCTGGACCGGATCGCCGAACAGTATATGGCTATGACCGAGCGTGTGCCGTCCTGTGCCGAGTCCGGCCTCAAGGACGACTTCAACGGCCCGATCTGCTATACCCCTGATGGCAACCCACTGGTTGGCCCGGCACCGGGTCTGCGCAACATGTGGCTGGCCGAAGGCTTCTCGTTTGGTATCACCGCAGCTGGCGGCACTGGCTATTACCTCGCGCAGATGATGGTGGACGGCGAAGCCGAAATCGACATGGCAAGCCTCGATCCCAAGCGTTACAGCAGCAACTGGATGACCACCGAGTTTGCCGCGCGCAAAAACGAAGAATGCTACGAGCACGTCTACATCCTGCACCACCCAGACGAAGAACGCCCAGCTGCCCGCGGCCTGCGCACCTCACCAGCCTATGACCGCCAGAAAGAGCGCGGCGCGCAATTTGGTTGGGTCAATGGCTGGGAGCGCCCGAACTACTACGCGCCACTTGGCTTCAACGATGCCGAGGCCCGATCTTTCCGTCGCGGTGGCTGGTGGAAATATGTGGTCGAAGAAGCCAAAGCCATCCGCGAAGGTGTTGGCCTGGTCGACGCAACCGCGTTCACCAAGCACGTGGTCAAGGGCCCCGGTGCCACTCAGTTTCTGGACTGGTTCACCTGCAACAAGCTGCCAAAAATTGGTCGCATCAACCTGACCTATGCGCTGACCTCGGCCGGGACCACCCGCACCGAATACACCATCGTGCGCAACGGCGAGAACAACTATTATCTTGTCTCTGCCGGGGCCTGGACTGAATACGACGCCGACTTCCTGCGCAAAGCTGCCGAAGATAAGATGGAAGAATTCGGCTACATCGAGATCCAGGATGTCACCACCCAGTGGGGCGTCTTTGCCATCGCCGGACCCAAGTCGCGCGACGTGCTGAAAGAGATCATCAATGATGCTGATCCGGACACAGCGCTGAGCAACAAGCGGTTCCCATGGCTGTCGGCCCGTCAGATCGAATTGGGCATGTGCCCGGTCAACGCGATCCGCGTGGCCTATACTGGCGAGCTGGGCTGGGAGCTGCACCACCCGATTGAAATGCAGAATTACCTGTTCGACCTGCTGGAGAAAGCCGGTGAAAAGCACGGCATGAAGCTGGTCGGGGCCCGTGCCCAGAACTGGTTGCGTCTTGAGAAGTCATATCGCGCATTTGGCACCGAACTGGGCCGCGATGCGACCCCAGCCGAGGCTGACCTGCCGCGCTTTATCGACCTGTCCAAGGACTTCCACGGCAAAGACGCCATGGTTGAAACTGGCGTGCGGGTCAAATGCTGTACTCTGCTGATCGATGGGCCGGCGGATGCCGACCCATGGGGCCGCGAAGTGCTGTACACGCCTGAAGGCGAGCGCGTGGGGCGTCTGACCTCGGGTGGCTATTCTGTGGCTTTCGAGAAAAGCATCGGCATGGGCTATGTCAAACCAGAGCTGGCAGTGCCGGGCACCAAGCTGAAGGTCAAAATCATGGATCAGTTGTGGGACGCAGAAGTCACCTGTGACAGCCCTTATGACCCCAAGAATGAAACCATTCGGGTTACCGGTTGATCAAGTCCGGACTAGTCCGAAACTTATAGAAAAACAGCTGCGCCTCTGGGGGAATTCCCGGGGGCGTTTCCCATTAAACGCTTGATGTTTTTTGTGTTTCTGGCAACTTAAGCGATCGAAGTTTCTGCGAAGGTTTAAGTCCAGTTGGCTATTGAAGAATTTCGAGTGCGGGACGCTCCGGTTAGTTCGCCCAAATGGACCGTAGAATCCCGGATCGATCTCTTCATTGGCCTGTGCGCAATCGCTGTTTCTATCCTGGTTGTCATAAAGAATTTAGTCATCGGATATTACGCTTTGGCAGCGTTGATCAGCACCCTGACGGCAATGCTGGCAGTGGATGTCTTTTTCTTTGTTCGCAGCAGGTGGCTGCCGATCCCGGTGCCGGCCATTCTGATCGTGTTGGATGTCGCGATCCTTGTTACGATTTGGTATTTTGGCTCACAGGGGGCGTTATGGGCGTTTCCGACTATTGTTGGCGGCACGCTGGTGAAACCACGCGGAGTTGGGTTCTATGTTTCGCTGTCTTTGGTGGCCACAGTGCCAGCGATGGTCATGTGGCAGGGCGATACAACAATGGCGATCCGGCTGGTGTTGGCGCTGTCGTTGACCGCTGGTTATATGTGGTTTTCGGTCCGCAAGACGCTCGAGCTGCAAGACAAGCTGATGGCCGCCAGCACCCGCGACCCCCTGACAGGCAGCTATAATCTTCGCCACTTGGACGAGATCGCCGACCAGATGACGGATACCTGTGTCTCGGTGCTGTTGATCGACATTGATCACTTCAAGAAAGTGAACGACAGCCTTGGGCATGCGACCGGAGATATGGTCCTGAAACAAGTCTCTTCGCTGATGTTCGACCTGCTGGGCAGCAACGGCAGTTTGTTCCGCGTCGGAGGCGAGGAGTTCCTTGTCTTGCTGGATGACCACACCGACGGACAGGTCTTGGCGGGGCTCATTTGCAGTCGGATCAGCGAGGCCGAGATTTTGCCCGACCGCACCATTACTGTGAGCATAGGCCAAGTGCAGAAATGGCGTGGCGAAACGGTTCAAGACGCTCAGCGACGTGCAGATAAGCAATTGTATTTTGCCAAACAGCAGGGCCGAAACAGGGTCTGTAGCGGTTGAACTGACCAAGCAAAAACAACCAGCTGATGGTCGTTGCTCTCAGATTGAAAACCCGCCCGGCCTGTGGTGCTGCGTGTTGCGCGGTGCAAATTCTGTTTTACGTCCTTTTGTGTCAAATTTCTTTGCTGTTTGTCGCATCGCCGCGTAAACGGGGCTGAACCAACAAAGACGCATGGCCCCGGTCACGCATAATCTGGATTAATCGTATTGTACCTCCCATCGGGATCGGGCAAAAAGCGACCATCCTTTACCAAAAGGCGACATGCTCCATGCGGATGCGCGATACTTTTATTAAACCAATGCACCCCGAGGGCCGCAAATTTGTCGCCATTTTTGCCGCGATCACTTTTGTACTATTCCTGCTGGCTGATGTCCTGGGCTGGATCGGCGTTGGGCTTACCGTTTGGTGCTATTATTTCTTTCGCGATCCCAAACGCGCCACACCGGCCCGCGAAGGGCTACTTGTCAGTCCGGCAGATGGCGTTGTTTCGCTGATCGAAAAAGCGGTTCCACCGGCCGAACTGGGCATGGAAGACGTCGCTTTGACCCGTGTTAGCGTGTTCATGAATGTGTTCAATTGTCATGTGAACCGCACGCCGATCGCTGGCAAGGTTGCCGCTATTGGCTATCGCCCCGGTAAGTTCTTCAATGCCTCGCTGGACAAAGCCAGCGTCGACAATGAGCGCAACAGCCTGTGTATCGAAATGGCCGATGGGCGTCAGATCGCCGTGGTGCAGATCGCTGGTCTGGTGGCGCGACGGATCGTCTGTTTTGTGAGCAAGGGCCAGGTGATGCAGACCGGCGAGCGCTTTGGCCTGATCCGCTTTGGCTCGCGTCTGGATGTCTACCTGCCCGAGGGCGTCGAGCCATTGGTCAGCTTGGGTCAGACTATGGTGGCCGGTGAATCCGTGATCGCCGATTTCACCTCGCAAGAGTCTGCCCGCGTCGCGCGGACGGGTTAAGCCATGGCAGACCGCTCCCGCGCCCCAAGACCCGATCTGCCAATTGTGCATCTGCTGCCCAATCTGCTGACTTTCGCGGCCATCTGTGCTGGTCTGACCGCCATTCGGTTTGGCTTTCAGGGTGATTTTGAGCGGGCGGTCTATCTGATCCTGCTGGCCTGTGTGCTGGATGGCTTTGACGGGCGTCTGGCACGGCTGCTCAAGGCGCAGTCGCTGATCGGAGCCGAGCTGGATTCGCTGGCGGATTTCCTCAACTTTGGGGTCGCACCGGCGCTGATCCTCTATGTCTGGGGACTACAGGACATGAGCAGGGCAGGTTGGATCGCGGTGCTGATCTACGCGATCTGCTGCGTGTTACGTCTGGCCCGGTTCAATGTCTCCAGCAAAGCTGGCGATGAATATACCGACACCAACTATTTCGTTGGGGTACCATCCCCGGCGGGCGCGTTTCTGGTCATGTTGCCGATGTTTGTCTCATTCCTGTTCCCTGAAATGCCGTCGATCCCGCCACTGCTGGTGGCGCTCTATACGGTGTGTGTCGGGCTTTTGATGATCAGTCACATTCCGACCTACTCGTTCAAAAACCTGGCCATTATGCGCGATAAGGCCAAGTTTTTTGTGCTCGGAGCGGTCCTGTTGGCAGCAGCGCTGCTGACTTATCTCTGGGCCACTCTGGTATTTCTAAATATCATTTATATTTTTAGTATTGTCTGGGCGTTGCGCACGTCCGGCAAGATTAAGTCAACGCAAGGGTAGATCCATGGACATCAATGCAGTGAAAACCTCATATGCGAGGTGGGCACCGGTCTATGATAAAACATTTGGCGCAATCACCAATGTCGGTCGCCGTCGCTCGGTGGCCTATGTCAATACGCGCAGCGCTGGCACAGTGCTGGAGGTGGGGGTCGGGACCGGGCTGGCACTGCAATATTATGATGCAAAAATGAACGTCACCGGTATCGATTTCAGTGATCACATGCTGGAAAAGGCCCGCAGCAAGGTGCGTGAAAAAGAACTGAGCCACGTCAAAAGCCTGCGGCAGATGGATGCGCGCGATCTGGATTTTCCCGACAACCACTTTGACACTGTCGCTGCTATGCACATCGTGTCTGTGGTGCCAGAACCGGAACGGGTGGTCGCGGAAATGGCGCGGGTCTGCAAACCCGGCGGCCACATCGTGATCACCAACCACTTTGCTCGTGACAAAGGTTTTCTGGCTGCGGTCGAGCGGCTATCGGCACCGTTTTCAAACCTGCTGGGCTGGCATTCCGATTTTGAGGTCGACACGGTATTGAGAGAGCCAACCCTGTCTTTGGTTGAGAAAAAGACTCTGCCGCCAATGGGGATGATGACATTTCTGGTGCTGGAAAAATCCATGGCGGCATAATTGCGCTGCCGCTCCTAATACCTGTTGTTCGTGGTGATCGGCCTGCCTAAGCTTGAAACATTGATTTCACTTATTGGGAGCCGATTATGGCGCGATTTTGTTTTGTATCATTGGTGACGTCTGCCTGCCTGATTGCCGGTGCTGGCGCGGCACAAGAGCGTCCCAAGCTCATCCTGCAGATCACCGTTGACCAGTTGCGCGGTGAATTGATTGACCGCTACGGCGCGGGGATGGGCGATGATGGCTTTGCCCGCTTGACGCGCGGCGGAGTGGTGTTTGCCAATGCCCATCACAGCCACGCCAATACCGAAACCATTGTGGGCCACACCACCCTGTCCACCGGAGCGGTGCCTGCGGTGCATGGCATGGTGGCCAATCTGTGGTTCGACCGCACCGCCGGGACCCAATTCTATAACGTGCAGGACGCCGACTATCCGCTGGTTGGTGCTGCCGGAGTGGATGCCAACAGTGAGATCGACCCTACCCAGCGCGCTGCCACCACCGATGGCCGCTCACCGCGCAATATTCTAAGTTCGACCATTGCTGACGAAATCGCCCTGCATTTTGGCCCGGCGTCCAAAGTGTTTGGCGTCTCGGTCAAGGATCGTGGGGCCATCGCAATGGCCGGCCACGCTGGCCAAGCCTATTGGTTCTCCAAAGCCGAAGGCCGCTTTGTCACCAGCACGTTTTACCGCGACGACTATCCCAGCTGGATGGGCGATTGGCAGGACAAAGGGATGGTGGCCTCTTACGCCGGTCAGGACTGGACCCTGCTTGGCGATATCGACAAATACAATTTTGGTGACCGGGATGACCAGCCGTGGGAGACCGATTTCCCCGGCTTTGGCCGCACTTTCCCACATAGCTGGGGCCTCGCGGATGACAAGTATTTCACCACCCGCCTGACGCTCAGCCCGGCTGGCGATGAGATCACCGTGGATTTTGCCAAAGCACTGATCGCTGCCGAAAACTTGGGACAGGACGATGTGCCGGATTACCTGTCAGTCAGTCTGTCCTCGACCGATTACGTTGGCCATATTTTTGGCCCCTCCAGTCTGGAGGCCGAGGACAATCTGCACCATCTGGACCGCACTCTGGCGGATCTGCTGGGGTATGTTGACCAGACCATTGGCTTGAACAAAGTGCTGGTGGTGCTGTCAGCCGATCACGGAGCCCCCGAGCATCCCGGCTACCTGAAAACTCTGGGGATCGAGGCTGACACCTTCAATTTCGACGACATCGACACCACCCCCGGCTTTGCCCGGCTCAAACAGGACTTCGGAGCCGGAGAAACGCTGATCCGCAATTTCTCCAACCCCTATGTCTATCTTGATCATGCGGTGATTGACGATCTGGGATTGGACCAGTTGGCGGTTGAGGCCGCAGTGGCAGAGGAACTGGAGAAACTGCCGGGCATTGCCATGGCGGTGTCCAGCACTGCGCTGCGCACCGGCGCGATTGCGCCGGGGCCACTGACGGATCAGGTGTTGGCGAATTTTCACAAAGACCGGTCGGGCGACATTTACGTGGTGTTTCAGCCGCATTGGTTTGTGGCTGATTTTGACGGGTTGACTGTGGCCTCGGCGCATGGCTCGCCCTGGTCTTATGACACCTTTGTTCCGCTGATGATCATGGGGCCGGGGATCAAACGGGCGCGGGTACAGCGCCGCGTGCACACAATCGATGTCGCCCCAACGATTGCCGCCTTTCTAGGTGCCAAACCTCCCAGCGGCGCCACCGGAACACCCCTGATCGAGGTGTTTAAGTAGCAAAACTCGCGTCCTCCCTATGCGAGAGGGCGCGGCCCGGCGACGTCGATCAATACATCAGGCGGGACGGTGCGACACTGCCAAGACAATTCGAATTTTCTTGCTCAGATTTTTCAAAAAAACCTGCCACCACCTGTTGCAGGGAAAACGCCTCAGGTGGTTAGCTCGTCGTAACAGGTCATTGCCTTGGCGGCGTACATCATAGCAGGACCTCCACCCATTTGGATGGCCATGCCCAACACGTCAGCAATCTCGTCGCGACTGGCTTGGGCTTTGACCAGTGCTTCGATGTGTAAGCCGATGCAATCCTCGCAGCGGTCGGTCACCGCGATACCCAGCGCCACAAACTCCTTGGTTTTGTAGTCCAGCACACCGCCTTGTTTGACAGCCTTGCCCAGACCGCCAAAGGCCTGGGACACCTCGGGCAGGGCGCCGTTCAGATTGCGCAAACCCTTGCGGGTGTCGGTCAACTTGTCTTGCCAGCTCATGGGGGATCCTTCATCTATACATATTCAATTTAGTGAAAGTGTAAGTGAGGGGGGCCGGTGCTACCTTGATCTAAGTCAGACTGCTGACTTTTTCGAAATCAGAGCCAGATTGTTGGCGGGCATCTCGATGACATCAACCATCTCCAACCCAGCCTCTTGCAGCCAGTCCATGGTATCAAAATCATCCTTGTAACCCGTCTCGGGGTCATGGGCACGCAGCGAGGCGTGAAAGGTCGCGTCCCCTTCGCTGGTTAACTCGTCACCGCGCATGAAGGGGCCGTAGATCACCAGTTGCCCGCCCGGGGACAAGGCGGCAGCGGCCTCAGAAATCAGGGTCTTGGCCTCGCCTTCGCTGATCAGGTGCAGCAGGTTGCTGAGAATGATCATATCCTGCCCGTGGTGCTGCGTGCCCCAACCCGGTGCCGTGGCATCCAGCTCCTGCGCCGCCAGAATATTGCTCAGGCCCGCCTCGCTGACATAGGCGTCAATGCTGGCGCGGCGCACTTCGTCGACTTCGGTTGGTTGCCAGGTCAGGCCGGGCAGGCGGGTGGCATAGCCAACAATATGCTGCCCGGTGCCGCTGGCGATCTCCAGCGCGTGGCCCTGCTCAGGGGCCAGTTGCGCCAACAGATCACCCAGCGCTTGCAGGTTACGGGCAGCCGAGGGGGCATAAAGCTTGCAATCCACAGGCGTAGCGACCGAGGCCATGCCGGGAACGGATCGAATGGGCATTAGCGTAACCTCGCCGGGGAAAGCTGCGAGACGATCTCATCGTCCAGCTCGGACCTGTTGCCTGCAACCAGATCGGCGATCAGTTGGGATGCAGCAGGGGCGGTCTGGAACCCGTATCCGCCTTGCGCTGCGCACCAGATGAACGAAGGCTGATCCGGGTCTGGGCCCAGCACCAGCGTTTTGTCAGGGGCAAAACTGCGCAGTCCCGCCCAATTGGTTTCCACCCGTGTCACCGGTTCGGTCACCATTTCCTCGTATCGCGCCAGCCCTTCAGCCAGCACCATGTCGTCGGCATAGGCGTCATGTGGCACCATCAAATCCGCATCCGCCGGAGAGACCAGCAGCTTGCCCGCATCGGGTTTGGCGTACCAGCATTCGCCAACCCCCATCAGCATTGGCCAGCCAGTCACATCATGACCACCCGGCGCAGGTATGCGGGCCATCGAGCGGCGCAGAGGTGTGATGCCGATGGGAGCGACCCCAGCCATTTCAGCGATTTGATCAACCCATGCCCCAGCAGCGTTGATCAGCTGTTTGCCGTCATATACCTTATCGCCTGTAGTGACCTGCCAGCCGTGATCCACCTTGTTGATGGCCGAAACTGTTGCCTTGGTGATCACCCGCCCGCCATTTGCGCGCACCACTTTGGCGAAATCCTGAATCATCCGGTCGGTATCCAGATCCAACGCATCATTATGATAGGCCGCATAGGCCAAGGTTTCGGGGTTCAGGATCGGGATGCGGGTGACGGCCTCGTCCAGCGTGATCTCATGCAGGTTCAGCTCATCCAGCTCGGCGGTGAACGCCTGTGCCTGATCGGCGTCTGCCACCAGCAGCAACCCGCGCGGGGTCAGATAACCGCCGTTTGAATGGTGGTGATACTGAGCACTGGCGCGGTTGAGCGCTACGGTGGAGGCATTGCCATAGTTCTGCTCGAACATCGCGGCTGATCGGCCTGAAGCGTGATATCCCAGCGCCTCTTCCATTTCCAATACGGTGACTGTGCCGTGGCTTGAGAGCCGCGCAGCAGCGCTAATACCGGCGATACCGCCGCCGATGACAATAAAATCGGTCATGAAAAACGTCCTGTGATCGAGGTCTGTTGGCCGCTTTAGTGGCCGCAAATACACGTATGGCGAACCATCGCACGGCACCTTCGGGTCGAAAAGCAGAAACGTCGAAATCAACAGCGGGTAATTACAACTTGGATTTCAACCAGTTCCAGTGCCAATATGCGGCAAAGCAATCGTTAAACGTTTCAATTTTTGGAGGAAGAGCCGTGTCCACATCCACCGCCACCACCCATGCTATGGCGACGGGGCATATCCCCGGGTACCTGCCAGGCCCCGACGGCAGTGACCCGCTGTTCACTGCCATGACGGTGATCACCATCCTCTTGGTGCTTGGCATTGGCTCGCTCTATTTTAAGCTGCACGCAATCCCAGAGCATATGGCGCATTCAGACAATCATGCGCAGATGCAGGTCATCGGCATCCTGGCGTTGCTGGCTTTGTTTACCCATAACAACATCTTCTGGGTGATCGCACTGCTGGTCGCGGCCTTTCGGATGCCGGACTTCCTGTCTCCGCTTCAGTCGATTGCGGGATCATTGGAGGCATTGAACCAGCGGGTGCAGGCGGTAGAGCAAGAGCAGGTCCAAGACCCCGCGCCTGTACCTGATCCAGCCCCAGCCCCGCAACAGACACAACAGCCGCAGGGAGAGAACAATGTTTGAACTTTTTTTCTGCTCTTTGTTGACAGTGCTGCCCGACTATCTGGTTCGTCGCTACGTTCAGGGTAAGCGGATCGGGGTCGAGATTAATTTGTTCTCTGTCTGGTACGAGCTGCGCTGGGGCATTACAGCCTGCGCGATCCTGACCATCTCGCTGATAACCACGATCTTTTACTACCACCCTGCCACCACCAGCGTGTCGAACTATTTCCGCACCGTCACCATTCTGCCGGAAACCGGCGGCCGGGTGAGTGCCATAATGATCGAGAATAATCAGGATGTAACCGCTGGTGACGTCTTGTTCCAGCTAGAGGACGCCAGCCAGCAGACAGCGGTGGCAACGGCGCAGGCGCAGATCAACGAGGTTGCGGCGCTGCAGGCGGTGGCTGCCACCGATCTCGCTGCGGCCGTAGCGGGCATTGATCAGGTTACAGCGGCGCTGAAGCAGGCAAACGATGACCTGGCGCGGAACCTGCAGTTGAAGGAACGCGGCTCCAGTGCGGTGCGCCAAACCGAGATTGATCGGTTGGTAAACCTGGTCGCCCGGCGCGAGGGTGAATTGGATGCGGCCCAAGCCAACAAGGCTGCGGTTGAAACCAACATCGGGGTGTTGATCCCGGCGCAACAGGCCAGCGCATCTGCCGCTCTGGATCAGGCCGAGGCCGAACTGGCCAAGACCATTGTCTATGCTGGGGTCTCGGGTCGGGTCGAGCAATTTTCCCTGCAGGTCGGGGATTACGTGAACCCAATCCTGCGCCCGGCTGGCTTGCTGCTGCCGGACGAGTTTACCGACCGTGACCGCTTTGCTGCCGGGTTTGGGCAGCTGACCGCCAATGTGATCAAGCCGGGCATGTATGCCGAGATGGGCTGCTTCAGCAAGCCGTTCACCATCATTCCAATGGTGGTGATTGGGGTTCAAAGCGTCATCCCGTCTGGGCAGATGAGACCCACTGATGCGCTGCGTGATCCTCAGGATACCGGTCGCCCGGGTACGGTGACAGTGTTCATGGAGCCGGTCTACGAGGGCCAGGCGCATGATATTCTGCCGGGCAGTACCTGTTTGGCCAATGCCTATACCAACAATCACGATCTTCTGGACAATCCTGATCTTGGCACTGGTGAATGGCTGTTTTTGCATATGGTCGACACTGTTGGTGTCGTTCACGCGTTGTTGTTGCGTATCCAGATGTTGTTGTTGCCGGTGCAACAATTGGTGTTCTCGGGGCACTAACCCCTTATAGATGAATTGAAACAGGCCCTGCATCTGCGGGGCCTGTTTCGTTTTTTTTTGGTTTGGGATTACGCGCCTTTGCGCAGGCGGATCAGAACGCCAGCCGTCAGAGCCAGTGTCAGCAGCTCGGCCACCGCCCCGGCGTACCAGATGCCGGGTTCTCCGATCAGATAAGGCAAGGCCAGCGTCAGGGGGATGACAAAGGCAAAGGTGCGGGTCAGGGTCAGTAGGGCCGCCCGACGGGCGTCTCCGATGGCTTGGAAATAGCGTGCAACCATCATCTGTGGCCCAAACAGGAACAATGTCATCGTGGCAATCGGCAGGATGCGGGCCAGTTCCTGTTGGATTGCGCTGTCGTTGACAAAGACACCTCCGATCCAGGGGGCGGACACCACGAAGCCAAATTGAATGACCACGCAATATACAAAGGCCACAGCGATGGCGAGCTTGGTGGCCGTGAGCGCGCGCTTCACTTGGCCTGCCCCGACATTGTTGCCAACGATAGTCTGAAAGGCAAAGCTAAGGCCCAGAAGCGGCAGGTAGGTAAAGGTCGTCAGACGTGTCATGATGCCCAATGCGCCGCTTGTGGGCTCGAAATTGTCCCCAGCCCAGACTTGCAGGCAATACAGGGTGACAGCCGCCGAAATTGAAAAGCCAATGTAGCCAAGCCCTGATGGTGTGCCAAGCGCCAGAAGTGCGGGCCAGTGACGGGGGATGAGCGGCATATTCAGGTTTGGCAGCCCACTGCCTGATCTAGCCCGGTAAGCCAACAGAGCGGCCATGGCGCAGATCTGCGACAACACGGTGCCATAGGCCGATCCGTTGACGCCCCAGTGCATTTTCACCACAAACAGCCAGTCAAAGGCGATGTTCAGGATGGCCGAGGACAGGCTGATTGTAACCATGGCTGTCAGCAATCCTTCGGCGCGCAGAGCGTCTGAATTGATGCCCAACACAAAGACCAGCGGCGAGCAATAGATCAGGATCGCCATATAGCCCCGACCCAGATCCGCCAGCAGCTGAGACCCGTTTGCCACCCACAGTGACATCTGGGACCCAAGCGTTGCGAAGCTGATGATCAGGACAGCACAAACTAGCAGCGACAGTTGGATTGCACTGGCAAAAACCGCCTGTGATTCCTGCCGGTCTCCGGCGCCGATCCGGCGGGCATAGATCGATGAGAACCCGCTGGACACCAGTGTCGAAAGCGCGACCAGCATCATATACAGGGGGAACATCAGGGTCACGGCCACCACGGCATCTCTGCCGACATAGACCCCCAGAAAATAGGCATCCACCACGGTGAACAATCCGTTCACCAGCATCACCAGCACGATGGGCAGGGCTGTTCTCAGGAACAGTGGCAGGATTGCGTCGGACAGGTAGATATTGTCAGGTTGCCCATCGCCGGGAACCTGTCCCGCAGCACCTGCGGGGGAGAGTTGTTGAGACATCTAAAACCTCGTTCAATGTTCAGATGCGGAATTCAGGCCGGAGCTCGCATTGCCAACACACCGCAAGAGACACGGACGTCAGGTTTTTCTATCTGAGGCTTCACCAAGGCATATGCCCGCGAGCGGCAGGGGCTCAGACCCTGTGCACACGTGATGCGGGAATGGGGGCAGGGTGTCAAGCGGGCGATTATCTGTTCGTTTGCTCCGCAAGAATGGTTCCCTAGCACCACGGTTGCTCTGCGCCCTGTGACATTGCGCCGTGTTACACGTATTGTCGTATTCATTAGGTTGCCAGGAAATTGTTGAATTGAGAGCGCAATGTCAGAACTCACCGCCGTTCCAACTGTCTACTTTTGCCACGGTCTTCCCGGCAGCCCGGCAGATGCCAATCTGATTTCTGAGGGTCTGCTGCCAGGCACGCGCGTTGTGGCGCCCAAACTGCTGGAGGCAGGACGGGATGTAGACAACATTTTGGACGAAACCGTGACGCAATTTGACAAGCTGATCGCAGACGCACGTGGATACATACATGTGATCGGCTTTTCCATCGGAGCGATGGTGGCCTGCAAAATCGCGGCGGAGCGTCCCGAGGAAGTGGGCCGACTTAGCCTGATTTCGCCCGCAGCGCCGTTACAGTTGGGGGATTTCCTGCCGCATATGGCTGGTGCGCCAGTGTTTGAAATGGCGCGCGATCACCCCAGACGCCTAGCAATGGCAACGGTCGCTCAAGGGATCGCCGCACGCCTGGCGCCGGGGCTGCTGATCAAAGCGCTATTTGCGAAATGCGGGTCGCAGGAACAGGCATTGATTGAGGATCCGCAGGTTCAATTCCTATTGAAACGCGCCTTGGAGAACAGTTATCGCAAACACCCGCTACAGTATCGTCAAATGCTGACGGCCTATGTTGGAGACTGGACCGAGGTTTTACCCAGCATTCAATGCCCCGTGGACCTCTGGCACGGCACCGCGGACAGTTGGTCACCATTGGCCATGTCTGAAGCGCTGAAAATAGCCATCAAAGCCCCGACCACGCTGCACGAGATCAAGGGTGGCGAGCATTACTCGACATTGGCAAAGTTCTGCGTGGATGGGTAGCCAGACGGCAGCCTTCTGATCGTTCTTGGGCGATGAAGCGAAGCAGCGCTGTTCGCGCCTGACTTTCCCGTCACGCCATAGGCGTGCTTTCAACACGACGAAGGCGCTTTGTACGTCCCCAAGATCCGGCGTTGATGTTTGGGGAAGTTAAAATTGGACCGCTTACACCAGAATGCCGTTGGACCAAAAGGACTACGCCGGGGGCGGTTGCTTTGATTCAATATTGTACTTATTTAGCTGCCTAATTAGTGTCTGTTGAGTAACATGAATAGCATTGAGCATCACCGTGACCATGCGTATCTTTATTTCAAATACCTTGCTAATTGCAATCTCGACGTCGCTGTTTGCGGCTAGCGAACTAATGGCGGAAGTGTCGCTGCATGAAGCATTTTCAGCTTGTGAAGCAAGCGTTGTTCAGCGTTCAGACGCGCCGTTGCGAAGTATCGGGTCAGTGCTTGATGAAGACGAACGTCGTCTGAGGCTCCGCGTGGAAACATCTGAGGGTAGTTTGATGGCAATGTATTTGCCGCTCCAAAGAATTGTCTCGTCGTGTATTTTGTGGGGTCGTCATCCTGATCTCCAGACCGAATTTACAGATATTTGGCAAGACTGGGTGGAATGGGAGGAAGCAAGCGCGGCATCCGAAAATTGGTTTGAAGCAGCAATGAATGTTCCAGGGAGTGTGGACCTTACCGACCATTCCCAACCAGGCTTTGTTGTTGCCCGCTGCAACAGTCTCGAAAACGGTGTAGTTCTGGCGAGCCAGCCTTCACTTGCCAACGTCTGGCGTCAAGTTTTGCCGAATTTGGAACCCAAACAAGAGCCAGTCGCCTTCTTTCAGTTCAGTGTAACAGAAGCATTACCTAATCGATGTCGTGCCGCTGTTGAGGCGCAGCAAGGCAATAGGTGAGCGTGCCGTCTTCGTTCGAATTGGCTTCGAGAGCAGCTACGA
The DNA here is from genome assembly GCA_002162795.1 of Rhodobacterales bacterium 56_14_T64. Classification (GTDB taxonomy): domain Bacteria; phylum Pseudomonadota; class Alphaproteobacteria; order Rhodobacterales; family Rhodobacteraceae; genus Parasedimentitalea. Next base: position 23,595 of record MAAY01000006.1, on the reverse strand, counting down.
CTTCTGGTGCGGCGAAAAGCGGTTTGGCCCCAATTGCAGACATTATTTCTAGCGTTTCTTGATAGTTTCCCCAAACAAAAAAGGCCCGTCAAATTGACGGGCCTTTCCTAATTCGCAAGCGATCCGCTTACTGCGGGATGTCGCCTTCGATGCCTTCAACAAAGAAGTTCATGCCAGCCAGAGTGCCGTCGTCAGAGGTTTCGCCGTCAGCCAACCAGACCGAGCCGTCCTGCTTGTTCAGTGGGCCGGTGAAGGCGTGGTATGAACCGTCAGCGAGTGACGCTTTCAGAGCCAAAGCAGCCTCTTTCACATCAGCTGGTACCGCGTCGGAAATCTCGCCGATGCCAACCATGCCAGCGCCGATGCCATCCCATGTGTCCGTGGATGCCCATGTGCCGTCCATGACTGCCTGAGTACGCGCAACATAGTACGGCGCCCAGTTGTCGATGATTGACGAAACGCGCGGCGAGGGGCCGTACTCGGACATATCGGATGCCTGACCAAAGGTGATCACGTTGCCAGCCGCCTGAGCCGCAGCCTGAGGTGCAGTGGAGTCGGTGTGCTGCAGGATTACGTCAGCGCCCTGTTCGATCAGAACCTTGGCAGCGTCAGCTTCTTTGGCTGGGTCGAACCATGTAAAGGCCCAGACGATTTTGAACTGAACGTCAGGGTTGACCTTCTTGGCGTGGATATAGGCCGAGTTGATGCCGCGGATCACTTCGGGGATTGGGTAGGAGCCGATGTAGCCGACGATGTTGCTCTCGGTCATGTTGCCCGCGATGGTGCCCTGAACGGCGCGACCCTCATAGAAACGAGCCGAATAGGTCGACACGTTGTCGGCGCGCTTATAGCCGGTGGCGTGCTCGAACTTCACGTTGGGGAATTTCTTGGCAACGTTGATGGTTGGATCCATGTAGCCAAACGAGGTGGTAAAGATCAGGTCAGCGCCTTCCAGTGCCATCTGAGTCATTACACGCTCGGCGTCGGGGCCTTCGGCAACGTTTTCGACATAGACGGTTTCAACCGCATCGCCGAACTCAGCGACAACAGCCTTGCGGCCCTGATCGTGTTCATAGGTCCAGCCGCCGTCGCCGACGGGGCCAACATAAACAAAGCCCACTTTGGTTTTGTCAGCAGCCACCGCAGCGGTGGCCAGTCCCAAGGCCATCGCGGCGCTGGTCAGAAGAGTAGTTAGTTTCATAAAGGTTTCCCCCAGTTGGTTTTTGTTTGGCCCCGATAAAAGGGGCAGGTTAGTGCGCGCCCCGCAAATCAGCGGGAGGCGTGGAAATTGCGGCCCAAGGCAGCTGGTGCGCTGCTTTTGTCGGCGGAAAGAATGACAAGCACAACGATTGTAATCACATAGGGTGACATTGCCAGATATTCGACCGGAATGGCAACGCCTGCTGCTTGCAGATTAAGCTGTACGACGGTGACACCGCCAAAAAGATAGGCACCAAGCAGGGCACGCCAAGGCTTCCAGCTGGCAAACACTACCAGCGCCAGAGCGATCCAGCCAACACCGGCCGTCATGCCCTCGGTCCACTGTGGCACTCGGATCAGGCTGATATAGGCGCCACCCAGGCCAGCGCAGGCCCCCCCAAACATGATCGCCAGAATACGGATACGGATCACTTTGTATCCAAGCGCATGGGCTGCATCGTGATTTTCGCCGACCGCGCGCAGAACCAAACCGGCGCGGGTGAATTTCAGCATGGCCCAGACGCCAGCGGTCAGAGCAATGCCAATATACAGGATTGGATCATGGCCAAACAGGATCGGGCCAACCACTGGTAGATCGCTAAGCAGCGGGATGTCCAGCTTGCCCATCTGTGGCGGGCGGATGCCAACATAGTTCTGCCCCAGCAGCGCCGACAGCCCCAGACCAGACAGCGTCAGCGCCAGCCCCGAGGCCACCTGATTGGCCTGCGCCACTTGGGTCAGCAGCACAAACAGCAGCGAGAACACCGCGCCTGCCGCCGCCGAGGCAATGAACCCCAGCCAGGGCGAGCTGGTTTCAACGGCAATGGCAAAGCCGCTGACCGCGCCGATGATCATCATGCCCTCGACGCCAAGGTTCAGCACGCCGGATTTCTCCACCACCAGCTCGCCAATTGCGGCCAGCAGGATTGGGGTTGCTGCCACCATCAACGAGGCGATCAGCAGGACGGGATTGATTGCGGAAAGATCCATTACGCCACCTCCGATGTGCGCAGGGTCACGCGGTAATTGGTTAAAAGATCCAACGCCAACAGGAAGAACAGCAACATGCCTTGGAACACCTGGATCGCCGCCGAGGGCAGGCCCAGATTGGATTGTGCAATATCGCCGCCGATATAGGTCAGCGCCATCAATCCGCCGGCCAGCAGAATGCCAACCGGATGAAGACGGCCCAGAAAGGCTACGATGATTGCGGTAAAGCCATAGCCAACGTTGAAATCAATGCTGATCTGTCCGGCTGGTCCGGAAACCTCGAACAACCCGGCCAACCCGGCCAGTGCCCCGGACATGCCCAGGCACAACAGGATCAACCGCGAAGGATTAACTCCGGCAAATCTTGCTGCACGTGGCGCTTCTCCCGTCAGGCGAATGTGAAAGCCCAACATGTGACGGTTCAGCAAAATATAGGCAAAGATCACTGCAATCAGCGCAGCCACCACACCCCAGTGCATCCCCGAACCTTCGATTAGATCGGCGTTAAATGCACTCTCATAACTCTGCAAGTTACGCGACCCCGGAAAGCCAAAACCTTCGGGGTTTTTCAGAAACCTTAGCGACGCCGAAGCCAGCAGTTGCTCGGCCACATAGACCAGCATGAGTGACACTAGAATTTCATTAGTGCCAAAGCGAACCTTCAACACGGCAGGGATCATCGCCCAAGCCCATCCGCCCAAGGCACCACCAATCACCATCAGCGGGAATATGTACCAGGCTTCATAGGGGTAAAACGCCAGCCCCACCGCGGCCCCAACGATGGCGCCCATGATATACTGTCCCTCGGCGCCGATATTCCAGATGCCGGCCTTGAAGCCCAGGCTCAACCCAATGGCAATCAGCACCAGCGGCGCACCTTTGATCAGCAATTGCGGGCGGTAGTAGAAGGAAAACTCGCCAAACAGCGGTTCCCAAAAAATGGTACGGATCGCCTCAACCGGGTCTTTGCCCAGCACCGCAAACAACACCCCACCAAACAGCATGGTGGCCAGCACCGCCACCAGCGGAGTCGCCAGCGACCAGGCGCGCGACGGTTGCGGCCTTTTCTCAAGCCTGATCATATCGCGATCCTCTGCTTCATCTTTTCAAAAATACTCTCGCCGAAGGCGAAACCGAGACGCGACAGATCAGTCATGCGCCACCTCCATGCCATGCGCTCCACCCAGCATCAGGCCAATCTCATCCACCGTCAGCCCGGCAGCAGGGCGTGGCGCGCTCAGCCGCCCTTCATTCAGCGCGGCGAAATTGTCGGAGATTTCCATCAGCTCATCCAGATCTTGGCTGATACAGATCACCGCAGCACCTTTGTCGGCCAGATCCAGCAGCGACTGGCGAATGTCAGCCGCCGCAGCCGCATCAACCCCCCAGGTCGGCTGATTCACCACCAGCACATCCGGATCCTGCAGCACCTCGCGACCAATGACAAATTTCTGCAAATTGCCCCCCGACAGCGACCGCGCCGCGTTTTCCGGCCCCGGTGTGCGAACGTCAAAGGCTTCAATGATGTTCTCGGCAAACCCCTTGGCAGCGCCCCAGTTTAGGAAGCCGTTGGTCTCTAACCCCTGGCGCACAGCGCCGGTCAGCATGGCGTTCTCAATCAGGCTCATATCCGGCGCGGCTGCATGACCCAGACGTTCCTCGGGCGCAGCTAACACGCCCAGACGGCGACGCTCCACCGGGCCCAACTGACCAATTGGCGCACCATTCAGCTTGACTGCATCTGCCTCGGTCAGGGTTTCCCCAGACAGCACATTTAGCAATTCATCCTGACCGTTGCCAGCTACCCCGCCAATACCCAGCACTTCTCCTTTGCGCACGGACAGATGCATATTTTTCAAGGCGGTGCCAAAGGCCGAAGGTGCCGGTACCGACAGGCCTGAAATATCCAGCGCCACGTCGCCAAGTTCGCGGCCTGCGCGTTCCGGTGTATGCAAGGTCGAGCCAACCATCAGCTCGGCCATCTCGCGGGCCGAGGTTTCGGCCGGGGTGCATTCACCAACGTTTTTGCCCAGTCGCAGAATGGTTGCGTGATCACACAGGGTGCGGATCTCTTCCAACTTGTGACTGATATACAGGATCGAGGTGCCCTCGGAGCGCAGTTTCTGCAGCGTCTGGAACAGGATTTCCACCTCCTGCGGAGTCAGCACCGAGGTCGGTTCGTCCATGATCAACAGCTTAGGGTCCTGCAGCAGGCAACGAATAATCTCGACCCTCTGGCGCTCGCCAGCCGACAGATCGCCGACGGTGCGATAGGGGTCCAGTGGCAATCCATAAGACTCGGATACCTCGCGGATGCGCGCGGCCAGATCTTTCATCGCAGGTGGGTTTTCCATGCCCAGAGCGATATTTTCGGCCACATTCAGCGCATCAAACAGCGAGAAGTGCTGAAACACCATGGCAATGCCATCTCCGCGCGCGGCGCGCGGCTCAGGCGGCGCATAAGGCGTGCCGCGCAGCAGCATCTGGCCGCTATCCGGTTTCACCAACCCATAAATCATCTTTACCAGGGTCGATTTGCCAGCGCCGTTTTCGCCCAGCAGGGCATGTACTTCGCCTTCGCCGATGTCGAAGGAAACAGAGTCATTGGCCACGACGCCGGGATAGGCTTTGGTCAGCCCTTGCAGGCTCAGCAATGGAACACTCACGCGCGATGATCCTTTTTTAACGCTTCTGTCATGTCACGCCGCAACAGTTGTGCTGCGACGCCGACCGCAATCATCTGCGGGTGTTTGCCCAGGGCGGGATCGCCAATCGGGCAGGTAATCCGAGAGATCTGCTCGGGGCTGTGCCCCAGGCCAGCCAGACGCGAGCGAAACCGCGCCCACTTGGTGGCCGAGCCGATCAATCCGGCAAAGGCAAAGCCATGCCCCAGCAGGCTGTGGCATAACGCCAGATCCAGAGCATGGGAATAGGTCAGGATCAGATGTTGTGCATTTACAGGGGTATGTGACACCAATAGCGCCGGATCTGCTGCCGGAACAGGCACAACGCCCAGCGGAATATCACTGGGAAATCTCTCAGGGGCGGTATCGACCCAGGTAATGGCAAACTCGGGCAGCGGTGACAGCACATCAACCAAGGCGCGACCAACGTGACCCGCGCCCCAGATCCATAATGGCACCTCGGGACGGTGCACGGGTTCCACCATCCACCCCTCAATCAGCTGCGGCTCAGGGCGGACACCCTGACCTCGGGCTGTCGCCAGCAGCCGCTTGACCGCTATCGGCATGGCGCTGGAAGCCCCCGCTTTGACCACACGGGCTATCATCTCTTCATCCAGCGCCGCCAGCCGCGCCGCATCGTAAATCTCGCTCAAAACTGTCACCACGCCGCCACAGCATTGGCCCAGATCGGGCCCCAGTGCGTGTTTGCTCAAAACGCTATCCTGCGCCTGACTGCGTGCCGTATTCGCCGCCTCATACTCCAGCGTGCCGCCACCGATGGTGCCGGACTGGCCGTCCTGCCACACCAGCATGGCAGCGCCAACCTCACGCGGCGACGAGCCACGGATGGCGGCGATCACCACTCTGGTCACCTGGCCATGCGCCGCAACAGCGGCGCGCAATCCCTCCAGATCAAACCCCATTCCGGACCCTCCGGATTGCCGACCATAGCTGTTCTGCAGTGGCCGGCGCATCCAGCGCTGGATAGCTCTCGCCATAGGCGGAAACAGCATGGCTCAGCGCCAGATAGGCCGAGATGCCCAACATGAATGGGGGTTCCCCCACCGCTTTGGACCGGTAAACAGTATCCTCGCGGTTCTGCCCGTCCCACAATGCGACATTAAATTCGTCTGGCCGGTCCGAGCAGGCGGGGATTTTGTAGGTCGACGGTGCATGGGTGCTCAGTCGACCCTTACCATCCCAGACCAGCTCTTCGGTGGTCAGCCAGCCGGCGCCCTGCACATAGGCCCCTTCGACCTGACCAATATCCAGGTCCGGATTCAGCGAGGCCCCTGCATCATGCAGGATATCGGCGCGTAGAATGCGGCTCTCACCACTCAGCCGGTCCACCACAACTTCGGTGATCGCAGCCCCATAGGCAAAGTAGAAGAACGGCCGCCCCTGACCTTTGATCCGGTCCCACTCCACCTTGGGGGTCTTGTAGAACCCGGTGGCCGACAGGCTGATGCGACCCTGATAACACAGCATCGCGGCGTCCTCAAAGGTCATCTCATCGCCGCCGGCAATGACCATGCCATCCTCAAACCGCACCTGCGCCGGAGTGATCTGATGACGCTCAGCCAAATACTCCGCCATCCGGTCGCGAATGGTGTCACAGGCTGCCTGAACCGCCATGCCGTTCAGGTCCGACCCAGACGAGGCCGCAGTTGCTGATGTATTGGGCACTTTGGCGGTGTCGGTGGCAGTGATTTTCACCAGATGCATACCAATACCAAACCGCGAGGCCGCCACCTGCGCCACCTTCTGGAACAATCCCTGTCCCATCTCGGTGCCGCCATGGTTCAGATGCACCGAGCCATCCTGATAGACATGCACCAGCGCCCCGGCTTGGTTAAGATGTGTCAGGGTAAAGGAAATGCCAAACTTCACCGGCGAAAAGCCAATCCCCCGCTTCAGCTGATCCTGACCTTTGTTCCACTCCGCGATTTCAGCTTTGCGCGCCACATAATCCGAGCTTTCCAACAGTTGCGCGGTCATCCCGTGCAGCTCAAAATCACTCACCGGCATGCCATAAGGCGTGGTATTGTCTTTCTTTTTGCCAGAAATACTCCGGGGGGTTTGGGGGGCAGCGCCCCCCTGATCAGCGCCCGGCGCATCATAATAATTCAGCTGCCGCACCGCGACCGGATCCAGCCCCAGATCATGGGCAATATGGTCCATCACCCGCTCGATCCCCACCATACCCTGCGGGCCGCCAAACCCACGATAGGCGGTGGCACTCTGGGTGTTGGTTTTCAACCTATGGCTTTCAATGCGAATGGCCGGGATGGCATAGGCGTTATCGGAATGCAGCATGGCGCGGTCTGCGACCGGTAGCGACAGATCCTGTGCCCAGCCACAGCGCACCAGATGGGTGAACTCAATCCCTTTCAGCAGGCCATCATCATCAAACCCGGCGCGATAGCTGATCCGAAAATCATGCCGCTTGCCGGTGATCACCATGTCGTCGTCACGGTCATAACGCATCTTGCAGGGCTTGCCGGTGGCACGTGCAGCAATGGCACAGCTTACCGCCAGCGCATTGCCTTGACTTTCCTTGCCGCCAAACCCACCGCCCATGCGGCGGATCTCAACCCGCACACCGTGCATCGGCACGCCAATGGCCTCGGCCACTTTGTGCTGGATCTCGGTTGGATGCTGGGTTGAGCTGGTCACCAGCATATCACCATCTTCCTGTGGCAGCGCCAATGCGGCCTGACCTTCCAGATAGAAATGCTCCTGACCGCCCAGTTCCATCACGCCCTCAACGGTTCGTGGTGCAGCAGAGATGGCGGATTTGGCATCGCCCTTTTGATAAATCCGCGGGCCGTCCTCAAACCGGCTGTCAGCGGCCAGTGCCTGATCCACCGTCAGAAGGGGCGTCTCTTCGGTATAGTCAATCTGCCCCTTACGGGCTGCAACCCGGGCAGCGCGGTGGCTGGTTGCCACCACCAGAAACAGCGGCTGGCCAACATAATGCACGGTGCCATCTGACAGCAGTGGCTCATCATGGATCGAGGGCGAGACGTCATTGGTAAACGGCAAGTCCTGCGCCACCATCACCAGAACCACACCGTCGCTGGCGCGAACTGCATCCAGATCCATGGCCGTGATGCGCCCCTTGGCAATGGCAGAGGTGCCAAAGGCCAGATGCAGGCAGCCGGCGGGCATGGGAATATCATCCACATAACGCGCGGTGCCCATCACATGCAGTTTAGCGGCATCATGGGGCAGGGGTTTGGCGACAGTCATAGCGAGACCTCCAGCACCGACGTCGTCTCGCCGTTCATATCAGCATAATAGCGGGCCAGCAGATTGCGCGCGGTTTCCAGCCGGTAGCAGGCCGAGGCCCGCATATCGCTCATCGGGGTAAAGTCTTTGTCGAACTCAGCCTGTGCGGTCTCGATTGTCTGTGGCGTCCAGGCTTGCCCCAGCAGTGCTGCCTCAACATGGCTGGCGCGTTTCGGAGTCGCCGCCATGCCGCCAAATGCGATTTTGGCGCTGGTGACGATGCCATCCTTGATGGTCACGTTGAACGCGCCCAACACGGCGGAAATATCCTGATCAAACCGTTTCGACAGCTTGTAGCAGCGCAAGTCATCGGGTTGGCGGGCAAAACTCACCGCCTCGACAAACTCGCCGGGCGCGCGGTCCTGCTTGCCGTAATCGACAAAGAAATCCTCGAGCGGCAGCGAGCGCCGGGTGTTGCCTTTGCGCAGGTGTAATGTCGCCCCCAGCGCGATCAGCGCCGGTGGGTTGTCGCCAATCGGCGAGCCATTGGCGATGTTGCCACCTACCGTTGCGGCGGCGCGCACCTGTTGGCTGGCATAACGGCGGATCATCTCGCCATAGGATGGGTGCAGTGGTGCAATTGCCTCGCGCATGGCGTTCATATCCACCATGGCGCCCAGACGCACCTCGTCTTCGGTGATTTCGATCTGCTTCAGATCGCTACAGCCGTCCAGAAAAATGACCTGATCCAGATCCCGCAACCCTTTGGTCACCCACAGCGCCACATCCGTGGCACCGGCCACCAGCACCGCTTCGGGGGTCTGTTCATAGATCGCCGCCAGTTCATCGCTTGAGCGCGGGGCGTAGGGTGAGTGGTTCTGCGCCGCAGGCGCGGGTTCACGCACCACTGTTTCATCAGCAATCCACACAGGAACCGGCATATCCTGAACTGCCTCGGCAGCGCGGATGATCGGGGCGTAGCCAGTGCAGCGGCACAGGTTGCCCGCCAGTTGCACGTCGTGATCCGATGCGCGGTTCTTATGCGCCGTGACCATCGACATCACAAATCCGGGGGTACAGAACCCGCATTGCGAGCCGTGATGAGTGATCATTGCCTCTTGCACCGGATGCAGCGTGCCATCCGGGCCACTGACGCCTTCAACGGTGCGAATGGATTTGCCGTTTAACTGTGGCAGGAACAACAGGCAGGCGTTCAGCGCCTTGGAGCCGCGACCGTCTGTCACCATGACTGAGCAGGCACCGCAATCGCCCTCGTTGCAGCCCTCTTTGGTGCCGGTCAACAGCCGATCCTCGCGCAGCCAGTCCAGCAGTGTGGCTGTTGGTGAGGCGCCCGAAAGCGTTACCTCTTCACCGTTTAGATGAAAGGTGATCTCCATAGTAGAAACCCGTCGCGTTACAGTGTTTTGGCTAAATTGCCCTCCTTCGATGCGACGTAGAAAGAGTGGCGGGCCTGTTGCTGATCCCAGCCTAGGAAGCCCTGTGGCAATCTGGCAAGGAAAACTCATTCTGCACTGCAGTAATTACTTGCGTATTTCAAGGGAATAGGCCTCTGAGATTCGCCGATTGTCGCATTAATTCAGAGGCTTGATTGATGTCGATCAAGCACACTGATAATAAGACTTTCAAATAAGTCAATATAATGACCGCTCATTAATTGGGCAAAGGCGAAGCCACAATCACCTTTATTCCGACCCCTGCGATGGTTTAGTTTGGCGTCATGACCAATTCTCCCCGATTCATTCACCTGCGTACGCACACCGAATACTCCTTGCTAGAGGGGGCGTTGCGGCTGAAAAAGCTGCCCGATCAGTGCAAGCAGGCCGAAATGCCGGCCATTGCGGTCACCGACACCAACAACATGTTCTCGGCGCTCGAGTTTTCGGTCACCCTAAGCGAGGCGGGCATCCAGCCGATCCTGGGCTGTCAGGTGGATATGACCTATCTGACCCCGGCCCCCGGCGAGAAGCCCAAGGTCCCGGCGCCGCTGGTGCTGCTGGCGCAGTCCGAGGGGGGCTACGAGAACCTGATGAAGTTGAACTCTTGTCTCTATGTGGACAAGGGGCACCAGCTGCCGCAGGTGACGCTTGAAGAGCTGAAGCAATACTCAGAAGGTTTGATCTGTCTGTCCGGTGGTCCGAACGGGCCGGTTGGTATGTTGCTACAACAAGGCCAGCGCCCCGCCGCCGAAGAGCTGATGACGCGGCTGAAATCAATTTATCCGGATCGGCTCTATGTTGAGTTGCAGCGCCATCCCGGCGAAGGCGGCCAACCCGAGGCGGAAAAAACAACCGAGCGGGGCCATATCGAGATGGCCTATGCGATGGATCTGCCGCTGGTCGCCACCAATGACGTCTATTTCCCCAAGACCGAGATGTACGAGGCGCATGATGCTTTGATCTGCATTGCCGAAGGCGCTTATGTCGATCAGGCCGAAGGCCGCCGCCGCCTGACCGCGCAGCACTACTTTAAGTCTCAGCAGGAAATGGTAACCCTGTTTGCTGATCTGCCCGAGGCAATTGAAAATACGGTGGAGATCTCCAAGCGCTGCGCCTTCATGGCTTATCGCCGCGACCCGATCCTGCCCAAATTTGCCGATGACGAGGTGGCCGAGCTGCGCCGCATCGCCAATGAGGGTCTGCAGGGTCGTCTGGCGGTCATCCCACATGCGGTCTCGGTCGAGGACTACCAAAAACGGCTGGATTTCGAGCTCGATATTATTGAGGGCATGGGGTTTCCTGGCTATTTTCTGATCGTTGCGGATTTCATCCAATGGGCCAAGGATCACAATATTCCTGTGGGGCCGGGGCGGGGCTCGGGTGCTGGGTCATTGGTGGCCTATGCGCTGACGGTGACCGACCTTGACCCGCTGCGCTACTCATTGCTGTTCGAGCGGTTCCTGAACCCGGAACGGGTGTCGATGCCCGATTTCGATATCGACTTTTGCATGGACCGCCGCGAAGAGGTGATCCGCTATGTGCAGCAGAAATATGGCCGCGACCGGGTGGGGCAGATTATCACCTTTGGCGCGCTGTTGTCCAAGGCGGCGGTGCGCGACATTGGCCGGGTGCTGCAGATGCCTTATGGTCAGGTGGATCGCCTGTCCAAGCTGATCCCCGTTGAGGGCGTCAAGCCGATGTCGATTGCCGACAGCCTGAAAGAAGAACCGCGCCTGCGCGAAGAAGCCCGCAACGAAGAGGTCGTGGACCGTCTGCTGACCTATGGCCAGCAGGTCGAAGGCTTGCTGCGAAATGCCTCGACCCACGCGGCGGGTGTGGTGATTGGCGACCGTCCGATTGACGAGCTGGTGCCGCTGTATCAGGATCCGCGATCCGACATGCCGGCGACCCAGTTCAACATGAAATGGGTGGAGCAGGCCGGGCTGGTCAAGTTTGACTTTCTGGGCTTGAAAACCCTAACAGTGATCCAAAGCGCCGTGGACCTGATCAAGGGCGAGGGGCGCGATCTGCATGTCGCCGCCGATGGTACTCAGCTGTATGAGCCGCCCGAGGGGTCGGTGAACGAGATCAACGCCATCCCGCTGGATGATATCCCGACCTATAAACTGTACGCGGCGGCCAAGACGGTGGCGGTGTTTCAGGTGGAATCCAGCGGCATGATGGATGCGCTGAAACGGATGAAGCCCAACTGTATCGAGGACATCGTGGCGCTGGTGGCGCTGTATCGTCCCGGCCCGATGGAGAACATCCCGACCTATTGCGAGGTCAAAAACGGGCTCAAGAAAATTGAGTCGGTGCACCCGCTGATCGACCACCTGCTGGCCGAAACCCAGGGCATTATCGTCTACCAGGAACAGGTGATGCAGATTGCTCAGGTGATGGCGGGTTATTCGCTGGGTGGCGCTGACCTGCTGCGCCGCGCCATGGGTAAGAAGATCGCCGCTGAGATGGCCAAGGAGCGTCCCAAGTTCGAAAAAGGCGCGATGGAAAACGGCGTGCCGGCCAAGAAGGCCTCGGAAGTTTTTGACCTTCTGGAAAAGTTCGCCAACTACGGCTTTAACAAATCCCACGCGGCGGCCTATGCGGTGGTGTCCTACCAGACTGGCTGGCTCAAGGCGAACCACCCGGTTGAATTCATGGGCGGGGTGATGAACTGTGATATCCACCTCACCGATAAGCTGGCGGTCTATTTTGAAGAGGTCAAAAAGGGTCTTGGCCTGCCTTACGTTCCGCCCTGCGTGAACCGGTCCGAGGCCACGTTCAACGTGATCAACGGCGAGCTGGTCTATGCGCTGGGCGCGTTGAAAAACGTTGGCGTCGAGGCGATGCGGTTGATCACTGCGGCGCGGCGCGAGGATGGCGGTGAGCGACCCTTTGCCACTCTGTTTGATTTTGCCCGCCGGGTGGATTTGAAAAAGGTCGGCAAGCGGCCCTTGGAAATGCTGGCGCGGGCTGGGGGGTTTGATCAGTTGGACCCCAATCGTCGCCGGGTGTTTGATAGCCTGGAACCGCTGGTGGGCTATTCAGCTGCGATCCACGAACAGAAGAATTCGAACCAGGTATCGCTGTTTGGCGATGCGGGTGAGGACCTGCCGGAACCACGTCTGTCGGGTACCCCCGACTGGTTGCCTGCGGAACGGCTGAGCGAAGAATTCAAGGCGATTGGCTTTTACCTGTCCGGTCACCCGTTAGACGACTACATGCCCGCGCTGAAACGCAAGGGCGTGATGACGCTGGACGAGGTGATGGAAAAGGCGCGGCGCGGGCCGTTCCTGGCCAAGATGGCCGGTGTGGTGGCGGGACGGCAGGAACGTAAATCCGCGCGCGGCAACCGCTTTGCCTTTGCCCAGCTGTCGGACACCACCGGCGGCTTTGAGGTGACGCTGTTTTCCGAAGCGCTAGAGAAAAGCCGGGATCATCTGGAGACCGGCGCCAAGGTGGTGCTGACCGCCGAGGCCACGATGGAAAGCGATCAGCTGAAACTGTTGGCGCGATCTGTTGGCCCCATCGACGCCGCCGTGGCCGACGCCGGAGCCAGCAGCCTGCGAGTTTATATCACCGAGGTCGCAGCGGTTTCTACCGTAGCTACCGTGCTGGAGGAGGCGCGAGCCGCCGCCAAGAACGCCAGCCGAGGCGAGGTGCTGATGTATCTGCAGGACCCGACCTTGCCGGGCGATGTGGAACTGGATTTAGGCCAGTATTTCCCGATCAATCCGCAGATCAAGGGGGCGATCAAATCGCTGGATGGGGTGCTGGATGTTGAGGAGATTTGAGGGGACAAGACAACAGGTGATCAGTTGGTGTTCTTTGTCCATTTGCTCATGAGGTCTTCGATGTCTCTTGCATCGTTACAGTGCCATTTTTCCAGATGTTCACTGCTTTGAAAAACTTCTGAGATGAATGACTGGAATTTGGATCTGTTCTTAAGGCTGCGGAATGCAAACTTGTATTGCTGAAGTGGCCAATCGACGTTTCCTGATGGCAGTTCTGGGCGGGTTTTGCCAATAGATTTCCATGGTCGGGCAGCCAGTCGCCAAGCGCGGACAAATTCAGGTGGATCCAGCCAAATCAATGCGTCGGCTTTTGTAACCGCGAGGGGCAAAAGACTGGGACCGCCTTCTAAAATCCAAGAGTCGCCTTTGAGTTTGTTGTCCAATGACAAAGCGATTTCCGGGCGTGGTCGTTGTTGCCAGGCTGTTCGGAGTTTAATTGCGTCGAATGACACAATGGGAATTTCAGGCCGAACCTTCGCCATTCTCGCAGCAGGGTGGCTTTTTCCGACACCGTTTGCCCCCGTGATAATGAGCTTGTTCAAAATACCCTCGATGCTGGGACGGTTTGGTTTGTGTACTCGTTATTGGGGATTTTGCCAATGTCAGTAAGATGGACATCGACCGTCTGTGGGGAATGCTAGCCCGCCAAAAGGGGCGCGCCTGACCGGGGGAGGCGTGAACGGGACTTCACCGCATATTCCTCGGCAACAGCGAAAGAAAAGATGCTCGTTGATCTTTCTAAGCATGCTGTAGGTTGCTAGCTTATTCATACATGTGAAATATGACTTATGGGGAAAGGTCGATGCATGATCCTTGCGACGGCCGAATAAATGCAAATATGACTAAACTCGAACTGATGCAGAGCTGGTTTTCCCGCGTCTGGGTTGATGGGGATGCCTCGGCTCTGGACGAATTTCTTTCTCCAGAAATTGCCGATGACACCGAATTTGATGGATTTCTTGCCCCTCGTAATGAGCTGCCGGAGCTAATCAAAATTGTTCACCAACTGGTCGGCCCATTCGAGATGGAAGTCATTCGGTTCATGGAAGGCGATGATTGGTGTTCTGCTGAATACGTCATGACGTCAGAGGGTCCTTATGGGATTACGCCAGTTTCAGTTGGGGGGCTGATGATGGCGCGGGTCAAAGACAATCAGTTTGTTGAAATGACGACCAAGTTTGACGCGTTCGCCCTTTTTGAACAGCTTGGTCAATTGCCTGAAGATGCCCTGATGGCATGTCTGACTGGGCAGAAACTGACCTGGGCTTGATCGGACGTCTGTTTCGAGACTGGGTTGAACCAGAACGGATCTTAGATCTACGGAACCTTCAGCTTGCCCACGTCTTTGACCAGCCGTATCGCGTCTTTTTGCTCTTTGATTAACCACTTTACGGCTTTGTTCAGGATGGTTCTGATTTTTTTCACTGTGGAAAGCAGCCCTTTGATCAACGCACTGATCCAGTTGAATATGAAACTCAGGACCGTGCTGAAGGTATCAAGTACCGCAACTGCAGCATCTAGAATGCCGATCTCTTTCCACAGATCAAAAACCAGGCTGGCGACCTTCTTGATAAATTCGACGTATTTGCGCACCACTGTTTTTAAGAACCGAATGACTTTGATCTTGTCGGTCTCTTTGCGGATGGTCGCCAAAATACGTTTGCCCAGTTGAATGACGTCTTTCAGCAATTTTTCAATGGGAGCTAGGAAGTTTATAATCCTGCGGATGGTTGATGTAAGGTGGTTGATGACTTTCTTGCCGACAGTTTTGATCAGGTCTTTGGCCGCCGAAAGCAGATCTTTCAGGAATTTCTGCAGGGGTGTCAAAAGGGATTTTACCTGCTTCCAAATCGTTTTGTAAAACTTGAGTACACGTTCTTGGTGCTGCACAATTGTGTCTTCAACCAATTTGATAGGGTCTTTCGACGGGGCCATGGCAGTTCTCCTTGAGCAAACTCGTACAAAAAAATACAATGCTGACCTGACCCGTCAGCAAAAAAAAACATGGTTAAACATGCGGCGGAGTAGGGCCCAAATCAAGGAAAAACCGGGACTGGAAGGCATTGATACCGCTGTGGCCGGGGCCGATGCCAGCGGCCGGCGGGGGGGGCATCGCCTAAGCGGAAGCTGTGTTGACCGTGATCATGGTGCTGGGAGAGGCAGGAGCCGACCTATGATCTGACAACCCTTGGGCAGGCGAATGCCTTTAATGGTCAGGTCTTTAGCATCCCCCAAATAAAAATGTGGCCAGCCGGTTTCCCGTCTGGCCACGCCCTGTTGGACTTCGTTCTAATGGGCTCGACGCAAAGGGAGGAGGTCTTGCGCGAAATCCACTTTTTAGATCAAACGCAGTGGGAGGAGGTACTACGTTCAATCAGTTTATGACGTCTCACTGCCGTGTTGCAGCGCAGGGCACAAAGGGGAACTGCGAATTTTTGGGCTCTTCGCGGCGAATGCTGGAAATTGTGGCGCTCTTTTTGACTTGTGGTCGGTCTTTGAGCAGAGTTTGCATGTTGTAGGCATGCAAACGGTTTTTTACTCTAGTAGTGCGGCGGGCGTTCGTTGCCAAAGGTGGCGCTGCCACCACCATCCTGGTCGCGTCCGGCTTCGCGTTGCATCAGCATTTGGACCCGGCGGGTTAGCGTTGCAATTTCGCTCTGCTGGCGGGCCATGACGTCGCTGATGTCTTCTACCGTGCGGGTCAGATGGGCGATCTGTTCTTCGAGGTTTTGCATGCGGATCTCCTGCGGATTGTGGGGCTGTCATAGGCGGGAACCACCGACAGAGCAACTGTAGGCCAACGCCAATACCTTGCCCCTGTTACATGCATCGGATAGACCCCGCGGCGACAACAGACCCAAAGGGACCATGACCCATGGCCAAGCAAAAGAAAGCTCCTCGCCCCAAGGCCCAGACGCCTAAGGGGTTTCGCGACTATTTTGGTGCAGAGGTTACTCAGCGCACCGAAATGCTGCAGGCGATTGCCGGGGTCTATCATCGATATGGGTTTGAAGCGCTGGAGAGTGCCGCTGTGGAAACGGTCGAGGCTTTGGGCAAGTTCTTGCCGGATGTGGATCGCCCCAACGAAGGCGTGTTTGCCTGGCAGGAATTCGACGAGAAAGACAACGGCGACTGGATGGCGCTGCGGTATGATCTGACGGCGCCGCTGGCGCGTGTTTATGCGCAACACCGCAATGATTTGCCCTCCCCCTATCGTCGCTATGCGATGGGGCCTGTGTGGCGCAATGAAAAGCCGGGACCGGGACGCTATCGCCAGTTCTATCAGTGTGATGCGGATACGGTAGGCACGGCTAGCATGGCAGCGGATGCCGAAATCTGCGCGATGCTGTCGGACACGCTGGAGACAGTTGGCATTGCACGTGGTGACTACATAATTCGCGTCAATAACCGGAAAGTTCTTAATGGCGTTCTGGAAACCATGGGGCTGAATGATGGCGAACAACGGGACGCTGTTCTTAGAACGATCGACAAGTTTGATAAAGTCGGTGAAGCCGGCGTCAGACAACTTCTTGGGAAAGGGCGTTTAGATGCCTCCGGGGCCTATATTGACGGTGTTGGGCTAAGCGACGCTCAGATTGAGCCGGTTCTTGGTTTTGTAAACTCTTTTGCAGTCGTTCAGAACAAGTTATCAATTGAAGCATCCAATGCGTTGGCAGAAGGGGACAGCGATCGTGCAGATAAATTAGATCGTGCACGCTATTCGGTTTCGCATGAGTTTCGAGATACCCCCGAGATTTATCAAGATAGTGAAGCAAGAGAGATTTGGACAACGCGAATCCTTGATCACCTGCACGAAATTGTTGGTCAATCGAGTGTTGGATTCGAGGGTGTCAATGAACTGAGAGAAATCGCTGGTTTGTTGCAGGCTCAAGGTTATGGTCCTGACCGGATAATGATTGATCCCTCGGTTGTGCGGGGCTTGGGCTATTACACCGGGCCGGTCTACGAGGCTGAACTGACATTCGAGATCCTGGATGACAAGGGGCGCAAGCGGCAGTTCGGCTCGGTTGCCGGTGGTGGTCGCTATGATGATCTGGTCAAGCGATTCACCGGGCAGGAAGTGCCTGCAACGGGGGTCTCGATTGGTGTTGACCGGCTGTTGGCCGCGCTGCGCGAAAAGGGTCGCATCACCGCAGAGGCCAAAGGCCCGGTTGTGGTGACTGTCATGGATAAGACACGCATGGCGGATTATCAGGCGATGGTGGCTGAACTGCGCAATGCCGGTATCCGCGCGGAGGTTTATCTGGGCAATCCCAAGAACTTTGGCAACCAGCTGAAATACGCGGACAAGCGCAACTCGCCGATTGCTGTGATCGAGGGTGGTGATGAAAAGGAAAAGGGCGTGGTGCAAATCAAAGACCTGATCCTGGGGTCCAAGATTGCCGAAAGCGCGACGCTGGAAGAGTGGAAGGAACGGCCCAGCCAGTTCGAAGTGCCGCGCGGTGATCTGGTCGCCAAGGTGCGTGAAATTCTGGATGGGCAGGACTAAAAATGTTGAATAGTTCTGAAATCCGCGCCCGGGCTGCAAAGTTGCAAGCCGGGTTCGAAGAGGCTGGTGCATTGGTGGTTGATCCGCCACTGCTGCAGCCTGCTGGATTGCTGTTGGATCTATACGGCGAGGATATTCGTGCACGCGCTTATGTGACCTCGGACGGGTTGCGCGGCGAACAGATGCTGCGCCCGGACTTCACCGTGCCCGTGGTGCAGATGCATATGCACGAAGGCGCTGAACCGGCGCGTTATACCTATGCAGGCGAGGTGTTCCGGCGCCAAGAGCAGGATCCCGATCGCGCCAATGAATATGTTCAGGTCGGATACGAGATCTTTGACCGCGACAATTCCTCAGCGGCAGATGCGGAAGTGTTCGCGCTGATGGCCAAGGCTGTGTCGGGGTTGAACCTGCGGGCGGCGACCGGAGACATTGGTATCTTGATGGCGGCGGTACTGGGGCTGAATACCTCGGATCGGCGCAAGGCCGCGTTGATGCGGCATATCTGGCGACCGCGTCGGTTTCGGGCGCTGCTGGATCGTTTTTCCGGCCGCACGCCGGTTCCGGCTGCGCGTCAGGCGTTGTTATCTACCGATGGCGCGCTGACCGGGGCGGGACCGGAGGTCGGCAAGCGCAGCCGTTCTGAAATTGACGAGCGGATCGAGGCCCTGCGTGCCGATGCGACCTCGGCTGTGATTGCCGAGAACGAGTTGCTGGCGCTGGAGGCTTTGATGTCGGTGCGCGAAACGGTGCCGTACGCGTTGGAACAGATGCGTGACATTGCGGTTGATTTGCCTGCGATCAGTCCTGCACTGAACAGGCTTGAAACGCGGTCTGCGGCTTTGGCGGCCCGTGGCGTGGACGTCGAGAACCTCGATTTCGAGGCCTCTTATGGTCGGACCTCGATGGAATACTACGATGGGTTTGTATTTGGCTTTTACGCTGAAACCCGCCCGGATCTGCCGCCGATTGCCAGTGGTGGCCGCTATGATGCGCTGACCCGGCAGCTGGGGCAGGGGGCGGAAATTCCCGCTGTTGGCGGCGTGCTGCGCCCGGATCTGATGTTGATACTAGAGGAGGCATCGTCATGAGCCTCAAGCTGGGTGTGCCGTCCAAGGGGCGGCTGATGGAGAAAACCTTTAAGTGGTTTGAAAAACGCGGTGTGACCCTGTCGCGCAGTGCATCGGATCGCGAATATGCCGGTCATGTGGACGGCGTTGAGGGGGTTGATCTGGTACTGCTGTCGGCGGGCGAAATCCCGCGTGAACTGGCTGCCGGGCGTATTCACCTTGGCGTCACCGGCACCGATCTGGTGCATGAGAAACTGCCACGCTGGGAACAACAGGTGGAACAGATCGAGGTAATGGGCTTTGGCCAGGCCGATCTGATTCTGGCGGTGCCGCAGTCCTGGATCGACGTGGATACGCTGGATGATCTGGACGCAGTGGCAGCAGCCTTTCGCAAGCGCCACGGGCATCGGTTGCGGATCGCGACTAAATACCACCGGCTGGTGCGCGAGTTCCTGACGGACGGCGGGGTTGCTGATTACCAGCTGGTGGACAGTCAGGGCGCCACCGAAGGAACAGTCAAGAACGAGACCGCCGAGATGGTGGCGGATATCACCTCGACCGGTGAAACCCTGCGTGCCAACCACCTGAAGATCCTGAACGCCGGGCCGGTGCTGAAGTCACAGGCCACTCTGTGGCGCAGCCGGGTTGCGGCGGTCTCGGCAGAAGAAAAGCTGGCGTTGAAGCAGATGCTGGCCCTGTTGCGCGGCGAGGCCTGATTTCATCAAGATCTAAACGGTGCCCGGAATTTTCAAAAATTCCGGGCCGGAAAATTCGAATTTTCCGGTGGCCGCCGAGATCACAACACCCCGATTTCAGCCAGAGCCTGGTTCATCTCGAGTGGCAGCGACTCCTCGGTGGCTTGCCCAACGCGCAGGTCGAGCGGGCTGTCTTCTGGTTTGAGATAACGCCAACCCTGAAAGGGTCGGCGCAGCGCGCTTTGGGTGCGGTGGATCTCGGGATCAAGGACAAAACCACATCGGCGGATGCCGTCCTCGCCGATAATCTCGTCAAAGCGCAGGATGCGCTGGCGGCATTGAATGGCACCTTTGATCACCCAATAAATTGACCCACCAGCGACAATCTCGGCCTCGCGTTTCGGCCACATACGGGTAACATGACGTGCAAATCCATCGGCGGATTGCGCCCGGCGCATGTCCTGCCAATCGATCAAGGTTTCGACACTTTCCGAGCCAACGGAGAGTTTTATGAGGTTCATTAAGTTATCCACCGGTCATCCACAGAGTCGTCCATAGGGCTAACTGTATATTGTAGCCACTATCTGGGCAGCAACAAGGTATTGTGGTACACTGTGCAAAAAATCACGGGGGACACGTCGATTTAGCGTTGAGAATCGCGCCGTGCCTGTTGTATCGAGACCGCTCCGCTAGCCTGAAGGAATCGTTAAATGAGCCGCTTTGCTGCCCCCATCGCCGCACAAATCTGGGATATGAAATACCGCTTCAAGGAGGCCAATGGTACCCCCATTGATGTCACCGTCGAAGACAGCTGGCGTCGTATCGCCCGCGATTTGGCCAAGGTGGAGAAAGACCCGGCGGCTTGGGAAGACAAGTTCTATGCAGCGCTGGAGGACTTTAAGTACCTGCCAGCTGGCCGGATCACTGCTGGTGCCGGCACCGCACGTCAGGTGACGCTGTTCAACTGCTTTGTGATGGGAACGGTACCTGACAGCATGTCCGGCATTTTTGACATGCTGAAAGAAGCGGCACTGACCATGCAGCAGGGTGGCGGCATCGGCTATGATTTCTCGACCATTCGCCCACGCGGTGCGGATGTCAAAGGCGTGGCGGCGGATGCCTCGGGGCCGCTTTCGTTCATGGATGTCTGGGACTCGATGTGTCGCACCATCATGTCGGCCGGCTCGCGCCGAGGCGCGATGATGGCGACGATGCGTTGCGATCACCCGGATATCGAGCATTTCATCACGGCCAAATCCGATTCAGCACGTCTGCGCATGTTCAACATGTCGGTGCTGATCACCGATGACTTTATGGATGCGGTCAAGGCGGATGGCTCCTGGGACTTGGTGTTTGATGGTCGGGTTTATCAAACCGTGCAAGCGCTGGATCTGTGGAACAAGATCATGCAGGCGACCTATGATTTTGCTGAGCCGGGTGTTATTTTCATCGACCGGATCAACAAGGCCAATAACCTGAGCTACATCGAGAATATCTCGGCCACGAACCCCTGCGGTGAACAGCCACTGCCACCTTATGGCGCCTGTCTGCTGGGTTCGATCAATATGGCGCGTCTGGTGTCGCAGCCGTTTGAGACGGGCGCTGCAATGGACGAGGCGATGATGATCGATCTGGTCGCCACTGCCGTGCGGATGATGGACAACGTGGTGGATGTTTCGAAATTCCCATTGCCGCAGCAGCAGGCCGAAGCCATGGCCAAGCGCCGTATTGGGCTGGGGGTCACTGGATTGGCTGATGCCTTGCTAATGGTTGGGCTGCGTTATGGCTCGGACGCGGCGGCGCGTCAGACCGAAGCTTGGCTGAAAGCGATCGCCCGCGCCGCTTATCTGGCCTCGGTGGATCTTGCAAAAGAAAAAGGGGCGTTCCCACTGTTTGATGCCGAGCCTTACCTGGCATCCGGCACCATGATGGCGATGGACGAGGATGTACGCGATGCCGTGCGTGAGAACGGTATCCGCAATGCGCTGCTGACTTCGATCGCGCCGACCGGCACCATTTCGCTGTACGCGGGCAACGTCAGCTCGGGAATCGAGCCGGTGTTTGCCTATGCGTACACCCGCAAGGTGCTGCAAAAAGATGGCAGTCGCACCGAAGAAGAAGTGGTCGACTACGCGGTACAGATGTGGCGCGATAAGTTTGGCGACAAAGAATTGCCCGACTATTTCGTCAATGCACAAACACTGGCCCCGTCCGAGCATGTGAAAATGCAGGCAGCGGCGCAGAAATGGGTCGACAGCTCGATTTCCAAAACCATCAATTGCCCGGAAGACATCAGCTTTGATGAGTTCAAGCAGGTCTATATGCAGGCCTGGGATCAAGGCTGTAAGGGCTGTACAACATACCGGCCAAACGATGTGACTGGCTCGGTTTTGACGGTTAGCGAAAGTTCGGACAAGGCACCGGGTGAAACTGCAGATGCACCTCAGGTCAGCAATGGCGCTGAAGTGGTTTACATGTCCGAACCGCTGGACCGGCCGCAGAGCCTGGAGGGTCATACCTACAAGCTGAAATGGCCGGACAGCGAGCACGCGATCTATCTGACCATCAACGACATCATTCTGAGCGGCCATAGGCGCCCGTTTGAGGTCTTCATCAACTCCAAGAACATGGAGCATTATGCCTGGACGCTGGCGCTGACCCGGATGATTTCGGCAGTGTTTCGTCGTGGTGGTGATGTGTCCTTTGTGGTCGAGGAGTTGAAGGCGGTCTTTGATCCGCGCGGTGGGGCCTGGGTACAGGGGAAATACATCCCCTCGATTTTGGCGGCGATTGGCGGCGTCATTGAGACGCATATGATCAACACCGGATTTATCGAAGGCGAGGGCATGGGTTTGAAAACAGACCCCACCGCCGAGGTGGTGAACTTGGGCGCGCCGCGTGGCAAAGCCTGCCCGAGCTGTGGTCAGTTCGATATGCAGATGGTCGAGGGCTGCATGACCTGTCGAAGCTGTGGCCACTCTAAATGCGGCTAGGGCAGCGTGGACTGATGTTAAACCATGCATATATTGTCCAAATGGGTGAGTTAAGCCAGTTTCTACAGGTATAAAACGCCCAAAATTTCGCGTACCCTTGTTTTACTGGGGTTCGCGAACATCGCGAAACAGTGTTTTGCGAGAGCGTATTACCCTTAGTGCCAATCCTGCTGACCTTGACTGAATTTTGGTTTCGATCAATCTTTCTGCATGGATTCGAATAAGCTCATATCAATCATAGACGCCGTTTCTACTCGCTGAACGACCAGCTCAGCTGGTTGGTAATCCAATAGCTGGATGCGTAGCGTTCGAACCCACTTCGGGGGAACCAGAATGACATCAGTAAACAATCCAGATGTCGAAGTAGACAATGAGCAGTTTCTGAAGCTCTGTGATCGCTTATCTGCCTTCTTGCTCGAAACACGAAAACGAAATCTGGCGCGTGCTCTTATAGGAGATGACGAATTTTCTAACGATATGGTTGGAGAAGACTTTACTAGCTTTGAACAGGATCTTACCCGTGGACTGCAACTGACGCCGTATGAT
>MAAY01000006.1:0-284 GCA_002162795.1 Rhodobacterales bacterium 56_14_T64 | reverse complement strand
GTCGTGGCGTCAAGCCCGCTTTCGAGCTGAGAGAAGTCATTTTCCTCCTAGATGGCAAAGACAAGTTTATCCGCATTGCCGCCTGACCCAGTAGCCCAAGTCAATGTCCGGTTTGGGCAGCCATCTACACATGCCATTCGCTGCGATAGCGCATTGCCTGCATACGGAGTGCGGAGACACGAAGGGCGGAAGGTGTGAATGCGCTGAAGTCGCAGGCCTGGCCCGTGAGATTTCAAAAAGCGGACTTCCGGCGGGCAACGAAATGGTGTTTTTCTATTTTGTTC
>MAAY01000057.1 GCA_002162795.1 Rhodobacterales bacterium 56_14_T64 | reverse complement strand
TTAGGGCGGTCCTTTCGAGGGCCGCCCTTTTCTTTTGCGCCCAAACAGTGTTTCTCTGCCCCAAACAGATATGAGGGCAGGTATGTCACTGATTGAAATCAAATCCCGCATTGCCAAGGCCGAGGCCGCCGCCGGGCGTGAGCCGGGCGCGGTGACGTTGATTGCTGTCTCCAAAGTGCAGCCTGATGAGCGGGTCGCGGCGGTGCTGGAGCAGGGACAACGTTGTTTTGGTGAAAACCGGGTGCAGGAAGCTGCGAGTAAGTGGCCGGATTTTATGCAGCGTTTCGAAGGTGTCGATTTACATCTGATTGGACCGCTGCAGACCAACAAGGCCCGTCAGGCGATGGAGCTGTGCCACGCCATCCATTCCATTGATCGCCCCAAGCTGGCAAAAGCATTGGCGCGTCTGGCGCAAGAACTGGGTCATTGCCCGGATCTGTTTATTCAGGTGAACACCGGTGAAGAAGATCAAAAGGCCGGGATTGTTCCGGCTGGTGCAGATACCTTTATTGCTGAATGTCGGGCGCTGGATTTACCGATCAAGGGTCTGATGTGCATTCCTCCGGCGGGCAAGGAGGCCTCGGGGCATTTTGCCTTATTGGCCGAAATTGCGGCTCGAAACGGGCTGGAGGGCCTGTCGATGGGGATGAGCAGTGATTTTGAATTGGCAATTGCTCAGGGGGCGACCCATGTGCGGGTCGGGTCGGCGATCTTTGGTCAACGCGACTATTGAAGCTGAAAAATTCGAATTCCCTTGGCTGTGTGATGGCTAGCCAAGGGGTCGAACAATAACCCTTGTTCCGGGTTGAACGCGTGCTGCCAGCCAATGCAGATTGGACCGGGAAAACGCAATGCAGCCTTCGGTTGGATATCCCGGGCGACGCCACTGGTGAATGAAGATCGCCGATCCACGGCCCGGTTGGGCATCGGGCCAGTTCCAATCGGTGACCAGAATCAGATCATACAGCGGGTCGCTGCGCCGCAGGTGTTCATGGCTGTGCTCATATGGGACACGGACGTGATGGTTATAGGCGATGTCGCGCGTGTCATCAGACCACAGATCGCGCGGGCCGATAGGCTCGGCCCAGGTTGCTGGACGAGCGATGCGGTCGGGGCGGTACAGCATCCCCACGATCTTATGCTGTCCGACCGGGGTTGCGCCGTCGCCTTCGTGTTTGGTTAACGAAATGCCTCCCTTGCCGATCGAGCACGGCAGAAGGCGACCCTGAAAACGAACTCCGCGAGGCGTTAGCACCAGATCATCCGGGGTCACAGTAGGTGTCCGGACTTGCTGGCTTTGGTTGCCAAATACGCGCGGTTGAAGTCATTTTCGCCGACCTGCAGGGGCACACGTTCCGCCACCTTGATGCCGGTGTGTTCCATCATGGCAATTTTCTTGGGGTTGTTGGTCAGCAGTCGTACCTGATCGAATCCCAGCTTGCGAAGGATTTCCGAGCCAATCCGGAAGTCGCGTTCGTCATCCTCGAACCCCAGACGGTGGTTGGCCTCGACCGTGTCAAATCCTTGATCTTGCAGGGAATACGCGCGCATTTTGTTGGCCAGTCCGATGCCGCGCCCCTCTTGGTTGAGGTAGAGCAACACGCCCGCGCCCTCGGCTCCCATTTGCGCCAGAGCGCCGCGCAGCTGTGGGCCGCAGTCGCATTTCAGCGAACCCAGAACGTCGCCAGTGAAGCAGGCCGAGTGCAGTCGGGCAAGGACCGGGGCACTGCGGTCGGGGCGGCCAATTTCGATGGCATAATGTTCCTCACCGCCATCCTCGGGTCGGAAAATATGGAGCCGCCCGGCTTCGGCAGCTTCGACCGGCAGGCGGGCGGCGGCAACCGGATGCAGTGGAGAGCTTTGGCTTAGCAATGGTTTGGCGGCGGCATGGCTGATCAGGGTCAGTCCGTGACTGGCTGCAAATGCGCTTGCATCGTCAACAGGAACCAGCAATGCGGCCGGCAACAGACGCGCGGATTTCACCAAGGCAATTGCCAGCCGGTGCAGCTCGGCATCGCCAGAACGCAGGCTGTTGAACGGGCCCTTCATGGGGGAGTTAAGATCATCTGCCGGGTCGGCCATGGCATGAATCCAGCTGCGATCCACATCCTTGGGAACAGCAATGCGGGCAATGTCACCGTCGTAGGCGCGGGCCTTGAGGGTCTCGGCCCGCCGTGCAGTCAGCACCAGCGAGATCTCTCCGACGGCGCGCAGATCCGACAGCCGCTGGACGGTTAGGTTTTCGGCGGCAATAGCCAGTGCCGCAATACCGTCACCGGTCAACACCACTGGCAGCCCCATGCGCAGATCTACCCGAGCGCGGGCCAGCAGTTCGATCATGGAGGGCATCAGACTCATCAACGGATTCCGGTATGGGATGAAATATAAGCAGGTTTTACCTATGACTAATTGGAAGGAAAGTGAAACAATTCCCGTGCACAAAACACGTGCGCGTGAAAGCTCTGCAGCAAATCTTGCCGTTTCGATCTGCGGCACTCATGTGTGAGACACAGGACAGGAGGGTTCCAGATGGCACAACTCAAGAAAATACTGCTGGTTGATGATGACGAAGACCTGCGCGAGGCGCTGAGCGAGCAGCTGGTGATGACCGAAGACTTTGACGTGTTCGAAGCGGACAACGGTCAAAGTGCGATGGAGCGCGCCAAGGAAGCGCTGTATGATTTGATCATCCTGGACGTTGGTCTACCGGACACTGACGGGCGCGAGCTGTGCCGCCTGATGCGCAAGCAGGGGGTCAAAGCGCCAATTGTGATGCTCACCGGTCATGACAGCGACGCTGATACCATTCTGGGTCTGGATGCGGGTGCCAATGACTATGTGTCAAAGCCGTTCAAATTTCCGGTGCTGTTGGCCCGCATTCGTGCGCAGTTGCGTCAGCATGAACAATCAGAAGACGCCGTCTTTGCGTTGGGGCCATATACGTTCAAACCTTCGATGAAGATCTTGGTGACCGAGGACGACCGCAAAATTCGTCTGACCGAGAAAGAGACCAATATCCTTAAGTTCCTGTATCGCTCAAACGACGGTGTCGTGGGACGTGAGGTGCTGCTGCACGAGGTATGGGGCTATAACGCTGGGGTTACTACCCACACGTTGGAAACTCATATTTATCGTTTGCGTCAGAAAATTGAGCCGGATCCGTCCAATGCGCGGCTTTTGGTGACCGAATCCGGCGGATATCGGCTGGTTGCTTAACAAATGTTGGGTCTCGGTATTTAAAAAGGCAAATGTAGTCTTACTTATATTCTAACAAGACCCCGCGCATATCCGGGTTATGATATGCACCTCCCTGTTGGACTTGGCCGGGCTTCGCGCCCGGCCTTTTTTTGTCCTGATTAGCGCCGCAACACGCGCAGGCGGCTTTCGAATTCTCCACGGTCCACATAACAGCCGTGCAAGTGACGGAACCCGGTTTGCGGATCAAAAGCCCCGCGCCCGTGCAGGACACGGCGATTGTCAAAAACAACCATTTCGCCTGCCTTTAGTTTGAGCGTTACCAAATAAGCAGGGTCTTTTGTCATAATCATAAACTGGCGGTAGGCGCGATAATACCGAACCATCAGGGACGGCTCTAGGTCCAAGACGTCAGCAATATGGGCATTAAAGCAGATTTCGATCACCTGACCGTTTTCATCCAGATTGATAACCTTCTTGCGGCTCCGGATGTCAGTTGCATCATCATGAAACCGAAATGGAATCGAGATGGTGGACAGTAATTCAAAGGCTTCGGGATTTGAGTTTCGGAGATCTTCGGAGATCGCATAGCCGTCGCAGAACAGCGAGCCACCGCCCTCTGCTTCATTGGCCAGGCAATGCAGGAATTGAAACCCAGGGGGCAATTCCTGATTGGTCAGATCGGTGTGGAGAGGGAGCGCAAACGAGGTGTAGGCCAGATTGTTGGGATTGGGTTTTGACTGCACTTCGAAGGTCAGACCAAAATTTGTTTCCCTTAGAAAGCCGATGCGACGCGCAACGTCCATACCAGCGTCGGTGCTGTCCGTCAGGCCATGGACAATTGAAATCCCGTAATGCTGGGTATCAACCAGCCAGTCTTGCAGGGCAGCGTCAGATCCGAGCACCTTATCCGCTGCGGCGCGCGGGATGGCTTGGGCGCCGAGATCCTGACGCCAGAGGTTAAAACCTGTGTGAGCAGGATCGGTGGCTCGTTGCCCCGGGCTGCGGGCACGCAGCCAGTCCATATCAAAGGCACTGACAGTGTCATCCCCGTCCCACCAGATCGTTAAGGTCTTGTCATTGGCCTCGATTCTCTCGGGGCTTACATCCAGCTTGATGGCTGTCAGGTCGCTCATGCGTTCTTTGGTTTGTGGGTGAAAGGCGGCCGGGTCATTGTCGCGCAGCCAAATATAGGGAAAATCAGCAGACGTGCCGTCCTGCCAATTGATGTGAACCATAGCAGTATCAGGACGCAAAGATGCGTTGTTCATTTTGGGACTCCAAAAGAAATTTAGTCAAAGGAAACAGAGCTTGGGCCTCAGCCCGCTATGCGGTCCGTGGCGGTGGCCACCAGTCAAAGGCCTTTTTATAAGGGTGTCCGGGGCGTCGCCCCAACACTGCAGGCATGTGCTGTTTCCGTTTCGATATCTCTTGGTCGTTGGGCCATTTGAACTGGAAAATGAAAAACCGCAAGAAAATTTCACATCACATTGGAAATTTCATCACTTAGCCAATTGGCGCTGGAAACGGGTCGCGCGGGCGGGCATTCTCGATCAAAATTGACCTGACCCAACAGACGAGACACCCATGCCCTTTACTCTTGCCACCTGGAACATCAACTCGGTCCGCCTGCGTGAACCTCTGGTGCTGAAACTCTTGGCTGAACAGGGGCCGGATGTTTTGTGCCTGCAGGAGTGCAAAAGCCCGGTCGATCTAATCCCGACCGAAGGCTTTGCCGAACTGGGCTACCACCACATGGTTGCACGGGGTCAGAAGGGGTATAATGGGGTGGCGATCTTGTCCCGTTTGCCAATCGAGGAAGTCAGTAGTCAGGAATTTGGCGGCCTGGACCATGCCCGCCATATCGCGGGGCGGTTGGAAAACGGCGTTACCATCCACAATTTCTATGTGCCTGCCGGTGGTGATAAACCCAATCGCGAGATCAACGAGAAATTCGGCCAAAAGCTCGATTACCTGACAGATATGCGTGACTGGTTTCAGCGCGAGACGCCCGAGAAGGCCATTCTGGTGGGCGATTTGAATATTGCGCCGCGCCAAGACGATGTTTGGGACCACAAGAAGATGCTCAAGGTGGTCAGCCACACCCCGGTTGAGGTTGAACTTCTGGCGGAGGTTCAGGAGGCTGGCAATTGGGTGGATATCACGCGTCAGGATATCCCCGAGGGCCTGCTGTACAGCTGGTGGTCCTACCGTGCCAAAGATTGGGACGTTGCCGACAAGGGGCGGCGGCTGGACCACGTCTGGGCGACGTCTGACATTTCAACCGCCGCGCATTCCAGCCGGGTCTTGCGGGATGTGCGCGGTTGGGAAAAACCAAGCGACCACGCGCCAGTGTTCGCCAGCTTCGATCTATGATTCTGTCGTAAACCAAATCTCCCGCCCGTCGTCGACTTCCCGTCGGAAGCTCTCCTCCCGTTGGGCGTGGCGCCGCGCAGAGCGCGGCGCCACGCCCAAGTCTGCCAGGTTGGATCGGCGAAGCCGATGTTTCTGCAGGCGCGGGAGATTTGGTTCCCTACATTAGTGATGGGGCTTTTGAACGTTGGAAACCCACGTCTATTTCCGCCAGCGGGAGTAACTTGGGTCAGCATCCTTCATGTCCTGATACAGCCAAACCATCCGGTCCACGAACCACAACTTGCTACCGATCATCAGGGCTAGGCCAAAGAGAACCCAGCCATAATCAAGGGACCAAAGCCCGTAGAACCAGGGCGCAATCCCAACACCCGACGTGAGGCCCAAACCAACGGCCCATTGGCGGTGATGTGAAGGGATGGGAACAGCGGCCCGGTTCAGGAATATCCTCTCGCCGAATGTTTCATGAGCGGCCCAGCTATTGGTTGTCTTTGGAGGTCCAAACGCCCTCGGGTTCCACCAAATCCAAATGACAACAAGGGCAATGGGTACAAGCGCATACCAGCCCAGCCAGACGCGGCTGATCACCGCCAGTGACATCAGCGGCAGAATTGACATGCGGCTGTAAACGCTCAGTGGATTGGCGTGTTTGGCCCATAATGGCTCGTCCATTGCCATCATTCGTTCAGAAAGCGCAAAAATATCCATTCGGGGGCGGTGCAATAGGTCAACTCTCTCTTGGTTTCTGGGGCTGCAGCTTTCATATAGGGGGCAAGTTCGATGTGGAGAACAAGGTTATGATGGATATTATCGGTGGTGCCGACGCACCGGCAGCAAATTTGATCAAGGACGTCACCGAGGCGACCTTTATGCAGGACGTAGTTGAGGCGTCGCAAACGGCCCCCGTGATTGTGGATTTCTGGGCGCCATGGTGTGGTCCCTGCAAAACTTTGGGCCCGGCACTTGAGGCCGCAGTGACACGTGCCAAGGGTGCGGTGACAATGGCCAAGGTCAATGTCGACGAAAACCAGATGATCGCCAGCCAGATGCAGGTTCAGTCGATCCCGGCGGTGTTTGCTTTTTACCAGGGCAAGCCGATTGATGGTTTTCAGGGCGCGCTGCCTGGGTCTGAGATTGATGCCTTTGTCGCGCGTGTCGTCGAGGCCGGTGGCGGGGCAGCTGATGGTGGCCTGGGCGAGGCTCTGGAAGCCGCTGAAACCATGTTGGCTGAAGGCGAAGCCGAAGACGCGGCACAGATTTTTGCTGCGGTGATTGGCGAAGATGACAAAAACGCGGCGGCTTATGCCGGGTTGGCGCGGGCGCATTTGGCTCTGGATGATGCCGATCAGGCCGAGGCTGTGCTGAACGGGGCCCCGGCCGAGATTGCAGACGCCTCTGAGATCGAAGCCGTCAGGGCGCAGATAGAATTGGCGCGGCAAGCTGAAAATGCGGGTCCCGTCACTGAACTTCGCAACGCAGTGGACGCCGACCCGGCCAATCATCAGGCCCGGTTTGACCTGGCCCAGGCGCTGCATGCAACAGGCGATGCCGAAGCCGCTGTTGCAGAACTGCTGGAACTGTTCCGGCGGGACCGCGAATGGAACGATGGTGCTGCCAAGGTTCAATTGTTCACGGTCTTTGATGCATTAAGGCCGGAAGATCCGGTTGTTCTTAACGGTCGCCGTAAATTGAGCTCAATGATATTTGCCTAATCGCGTGCTAGGGCTAATCTCATTTCAATGATCTTAGTCACTGACCTACCGGACACGGTTCCCGTGTTCCCTCTACCCGGGGCGCTGTTGTTGCCCCGGTCCCGGCTGCCGCTTCACATTTTTGAACCGCGGTATCTGCAGATGTTGGAAGATACTCTGAAAACATCTGAGCGGTTGATCGGGATGGTGCAGCCTTTTTCGGGGCAGAGCAATGACGACAATCTGCATGACATTGGCTGCGCTGGACGGGTGACGCAATTTTCTGAAACCGAGGATGGACGGTATCTGATCACTCTGTCGGGAGTTTGCCGGTTTCGGATTGAACAGGAAACCGACGGATTTTCACCTTATCGGCGGTGCCAGGTCAGCTGGGACGGGTATGATCGCGATTTGGGCAAAGTCGAGGACGACAGCAGATTTGACCGACCAGAATTCCTTGATCTTTTGGAGCGGTTTTTTATGTCGCGCAGCCTGTCGACCGATTGGGAGGCCCTGAAGGAGGCGGATGACGAGTTACTGATCAACTCGCTGTCGATGATGCTGGACTTTGACCCCGAGGACAAACAGGCCTTGCTCGAGGCGCCCGGTCTTGCAACAAGACGGGAAACCCTGACCACTCTGATCGAATTCGCCTTGCTTGGCGGTTCCAGCGAGGAAATGCTGCAATGAATGAGACCCAGACACCTGCCTTTGACCGTCACATGCTTGAATCGCTGGTTTGTCCGCAGACCCAGACCGTGTTGGAGTACCATGTGGATGAACAGGAACTGGTCTCGAAAGCTGCGGGTCTTGCTTTTCCAATCCGCAATGGCATTCCAGTGATGCTGGTTGATGAAGCCCGCGTTCTAGATTGATCTTCTCGACCGCCTTTCTAGATCCCCTTGCCTTGCAACAATTTAGGCAAGTCGCCAGTCAGCCCGGCAGCTTCGCGCACAAAGCCACGCCGCAGGCCAGGCAAGGCTCCGACAATCCCCATGCCGATATCACGACCCAAGCGCAGCACCGGGTTGTCGTTTGAGAACAGCCGGTTGAACACATCGGTCGCCGCTGCCAGCGTCGCAGTGTCGAACCGCCGCCACTCCTGATAACGCTGCAATACCAGTTCCGAGGCGAAATCCTCTCCTCGGCGGTTTGCTTCGGTCAGAACCTGAGCCAGCGCGCCTACATCCCGTAACCCAGCGTTCAGCCCTTGCCCGGCGATCGGGTGCATTCCATGTGCGGCATCGCCAACAAGCGCCATGCGGTCGCTAACAAAAGCATTGGCGATGGTCAGGTTCAGCGGATAGGTGAACCGCTTGCCTGCCAGTTTGATGTCACCCAGAAAATCGCCAAACCGGGGCCGCAGGGCCTCGATGTAATTGGCATCATCCAGCGCCTGGATTGCTGCCGCAGTGTCGGTGCTCTCGCTCCAGACGATGGACGAACGGTTGCCCGGTAGCGGAAGGATCGCCAGCGGTCCGGGTGGCATAAAGAACTGATGCGCAATGCCATGGTGTGGCTTCTCGTGCTCGATGGCGCATACCAGCGCGGTCTGACCATACTCCCAGCCGCTACGCTTGATGCCAGCGCGTGTGGCAGTGCCGCTTTTGCGCCCATCTGATCCGACCAGCAAGCGCCCGCGCAGAGTATCGCCGCCGTCCAAGGTTACCGTGACACCGCTGGCATCCACCTGTTGCGCCTCGACCCGGCGCTGATTGATCAGGGTGATCTTAGGCTCAGCCTCCATCGCGGCAATCAGGGCGCGACGCAGATAACGGTCCTCGACCATATAGCCCATTGGGCCGTCTTCGATCTCGGCATGATCGAAATGCATGAAAAAGGGCGATGGGCCTTGTCCGGCGTGGCCATCGGTGACCTTGATTTCCAACAACGGCTGCGCGTTCTCATCGCCGACATGCTGCCAGACCCCAACCTGCTGCAACAACCTTTGCGAGGCCAGCGCCAGCGCATAGCCGCGACCGTCAAATGCCTCGTCTTGCAATTTGGCCTGTGGCAACGCGTCAATCACGGTGACAGAGAAACCGGTTTGCGCTAGGGCCAAGGCCAGTGCAGGGCCGTTCAGCCCGCCACCAACGATCAGGATATCGGATGTGTTTTTCATGCGCCGCACTATGCGCTTGTGTTCGGGATTGTCCATGGGGAGCAGTGTCGCTACCGTCGCTTTGACAGTTAAGGGAGCGCATCAAATATGTTGGATTGGTTGAGGATGAGCGCGGCGGATCTGGGCCGTGGAATTGGCAGTGGCGAGATTGACCCGCTAGAACTGACCCGGACCTATCTGGACGCCATAGATGCTCATCCGATGCGTGACCGCATCTATGCGCGTGTTACCCATGACCGCGCCTTGGCCGAGGCCGCCGCCGCCAGCACCCGCGCCCGCGCAGGGCAACGCCGTTCGCTGCTGGATGGCGTGCCAATCAGTTGGAAAGACCTGTTCGACAGCGCTGGTGTCGGCACCGAGTCAGGGTCTGACCTGCTGCTGGGGCGGGTGCCGGACCTAGATGCGCTGGTGCTGCGCAATGCAACCGCGATGGGCACCGTCTGTCTGGGCAAAACCCATATGAGCGAGTTGGCGTTCTCCGGGTTAGGGCTGAATCCGGTGAAAGAAACGCCGCCTTGTATCAACGATGCCGATGCGGTTCCGGGCGGATCTTCGTCGGGAGCGGCCACCTCGGTTGCTTTTGGTTTGGCCGCCTGCGGAATTGGCTCGGACACCGGTGGTTCGGTGCGTATCCCGTCAGCATGGAACGATCTGGTTGGACTAAAAACCACATCCGGGCGCGTTAGTCTTGAGGGCGTGGTGCCGCTGTGCCTGAAGTTCGATACAGTCGGCCCCCTGACCCGAACCGTCGAAGATGCAGCACTGTTTCTCGGCGTACTGGAAGGTGAGGCCGCGCCGGACTTGCGCGGTGCCAACCTAAAGGGTCGCAGGTTTGCCGACCTGCAAACTTTGGTGCAAGACGATCTGGATGACACGGTGCGAGCAGCCCATGATTCGGCGCTGGAGCGTCTGCGCCATGCCGGTGCTGAGATTGTGCCGCTTGAAGTACCCGCACTGGCCGAGGCGATGTCGCTGAGCGGTGTATTATTCACAACCGAAGCCTACGGGTTGTGGCGAGACGTCATCGAAGCCTCGCCCGACCTGATGTTCCCTGCAATTCTGGAGCGGTTCCGCGCGGGCGGCGACGTCTTGGGGGCAGACTATGTGGCAGCCTGGGCAGCATTAGAGCAGGTCCGCATGGTTTGGGATCAGGTGACTTCGGGCTTTGATGGTGTGCTGTGTCCGACTTCGCCGATCTTACCGCCGAATATGCAACGGCTGCTGACCGACGACGATTATTACGTTCGTGCCAACCTGATGGCGCTGCGCAATACCCGTATCGGCAACCTGATGGGGCTGTGCGGATTGTCGCTGCCGACCGGCACGCCCAGCTGCGGGCTGCAGGTCTTGGGACAGCCTAACCGTGAAGAAGCACTGCTGCGCGTTGGTATGGCGATGGAGCAAGCCTTGGCCTGAAAGCCACATTAACCAAATGACTGGGTGTGGGCGGCTGGACGGATCGCTGCCACACCTGTATCTTATGGAAAACGGGGCGATAATGATCCCGGACTTGAGGCTATGACAATGAATTTCCCCGAGCGGTTTTCGAACCTTCCGGCTTATGCGTTTCCGCGTCTGCGGGCGTTGTTGGATCATCACACCCCCGGCGGGGATGTGGTACATATGACTATTGGTGAGCCGAAACATAAGTTTCCTCAGTGGGTTACCGATGTAATCGTCGAAAACGCAGCAGGCTTTAACAAATACCCGCCCAATGAGGGCACGGATCAGTTGCGTGCAGAAATCAGCGCCTGGATCCAGCGTCGGTATGGCGTGGCGATGGACAAAGACACGCAAGTGATGGCGCTGAACGGCACCCGCGAGGGGTTGTACAACGCGGCAATGGCGCTGTGTCCTGAGCAGAAAAACGGTTTGAAACCAGCGGTTCTGATCCCAAATCCGTTTTATCAGGTCTACATGGTGGCGACACTGTCCGTGGCCGCTGAACCGATTTTTGTCCCGGCAACCGAAGCGACTGGCCATCTGCCGGACTATGCCAGCCTGCCCGAAGATGTGCTGAATCGAACTGCCGTGGCCTATATCTGTTCACCTGCTAACCCGCAGGGTGCAGTGGCTGACCGCGCCTACTGGACCCAACTGATCCAACTGGCCGAGAAATACGATTTCAAAATTTTTGCAGACGAGTGTTACTCGGAAATCTACCGAAGCATCGCTCCAGTTGGTACGCTGACCGTGGCACAGGAACTGGGCGCCGACCCGGACCGTGTGGTGCTGTTCAACTCGCTGTCCAAGCGATCAAACCTACCGGGCCTTCGCTCGGGGCTTATTGCCAGTGGGGCCGGGAACATGGCCCAACTCAGGCAACTGCGCACTTACTCCGGTGCGCCTTTGCCACTGCCATTGCAGGCCGCAGCAGCCCGCGTTTGGTCGGATGAGGCACATGTGGTACAAAACCGTGCGCTTTATGTCGAAAAATACGAGATCGCAGATCAGGTTTTTGCCGGGTTGCCGGGCTATAAATCGCCCGATGCTGGCTTTTTCCTGTGGCTGCCCGTCAAGGACGGCGAGGCCGCTGCATTGAAGGTGTGGCAACAGACTGGCGTGCGGGTTCTTCCCGGCGCTTATCTGGCGCAGGGCGAAGGTGAGCAAAATCCGGGTAAAGGCTATATCCGGGTCGCTCTGGTGGCGTCCAAAGATCAAACACAGACCGCGCTGACGTTGCTGCGCGACTGTCTGTACTAGAATTGCGCAGCGGTAGCCCGAGCAGTCGGCAACCGCTTCGCCAATAGAAAAAGACTGGGCACAAGACCTGCGAAAACAGCAGGCAATGGCCCAAATGAGGAACCGAGGTAGGCATGGCATTTGAAACACGCAGTCGCGACCCGCTGTTGGACAGTAATATGCAAGCAGCTATCGAAAAACGAGGCAAAGAACTGATCGGCATTTTGCTGATCGTCTCTGGCCTGATGGCTGCTGCAATGATCGGTTCTTATACGCCGGAAGATCCCAATTGGTGGGTGTCGACTGACGCTCCAGTACAAAACTGGATGGGACGTCCCGGTGCCTCCATTACCGCGTTGCTGTTCATGATTGTCGGCAAGGGCGCATGGGCGATTTCGCTGATCCTGCTGATGTGGGGTGCGCGGTTTGCCCTTCACTGGGGCGAAGATCGGGCGATGACCCGGATGATCTTTGCACCAATTGCGGTTGCTCTTTGTTCTGTCTACGCCGCCACTCTGGTTCCCGATGAGATTTGGCGTGTCACGCATAACTTTGGTCTAGGTGGGTTGTTTGGCGACACAGTGATGGGCGCTTTTCTGACCCTGTCGCCGATCAGCTATGTGATTACTGTCAAACTGATGACGCTGCTGACCGCGCTGGGCATGTTGGCTCTTGGGGCTTTTGTATTGGGCTTTACCCGCCCTGAGTTGGCCCGCGCCGGCCGCTTCATGGTGATTGGTGTGATCATGGCTTACGGCGCCCTCGCGACCCTGTTGGGGCGTGGTGCAACCGGTGGATTGCACGCTGCGATGAACTATCGTGCTCAGCGGGCTGAACGCGCCGGAGCCGAAGAGATTGGTGAACCCGAAGTGATCGAAACCATG
This sequence comes from Rhodobacterales bacterium 56_14_T64, assembly GCA_002162795.1. Lineage (GTDB taxonomy): Bacteria > Pseudomonadota > Alphaproteobacteria > Rhodobacterales > Rhodobacteraceae > Parasedimentitalea. The sequence continues at coordinate 63,214 of MAAY01000057.1, read as the reverse complement.
GACCGCTACGGCGTGGTTCCTGCGTCCGAGGCTGTCATCGAAGACGTTGTCGAAGAACCGACACCCGAACGTGGTGGGCTGCTGTCACGGATGCCGTCCCTGATCCGCCGGTCCGAACCGATGACCATGCCGGAACCAGAGTTGGTTGAGCAGCATTCGACAGTTGAACTGGATGGTATGCCCGGAGATGACCGGATCGCAGCCAAGATTGCCGATGCTGTGCGTGAACGCCGCGCCGCCGATCTGCCGCCCGAGCAAGACCCCAACCTACCCCTGACCAAGGGACGCGGCCGCCGTCCAGAGCCGCTGGTTTTCAATCCCCAGTCGCCGCTGGATGGTTTGCCACCTGAGCCGCCGATGACAGCACATCATGTGCAGCCGCCCGTCATGGCCCCGCAAAATAACGACTTTGGTGATGAGGTGTCCATCGCACCAATGCCGCAGGCAGCGATGCCGCGCGCACCGATGGACTTGCCGGTGGCCGAGCCACGCAAATCGGTGGTTGAACAGCCGGTGCTAAAGCCAGTAGTGCCTTCGACCCGTGCCATTGCCGAGGCTCAGCCCGGCTTGGTGTTCGAGGACGGTGACCACGGTTTTGAACTGCCGCCACTGAACCTGCTGTCCAACCCGGAGAGCGTCGAGCGCCACCACCTGAGTGATGAGGCGCTGGAAGAAAACGCCCGCATGCTGGAACACGTGCTGGACGATTATGGCGTCAAGGGCGAGATCGTTGCGGTTCGTCCCGGCCCTGTGGTCACCATGTACGAGTTGGAACCAGCGCCGGGTTTGAAAGCCAGCCGGGTGATCGGTCTGGCCGATGATATCGCCCGTTCGATGTCTGCCCTGTCTGCGCGGGTTTCCACGGTGCCCGGCCGCTCGGTTATTGGTATCGAATTGCCTAACGAGAACCGCGAGAAAGTGGTGCTGCGCGAGATCCTTGCATCGCGTGATTTCGGCGATAGCACCATGAGCCTGCCACTGGCACTGGGCAAAGACATCGGCGGCGACTCGGTTGTTGCCAACCTTGCCAAGATGCCTCACCTGCTGATCGCGGGTACGACCGGGTCCGGTAAATCGGTGGCGATCAACACCATGATCCTGTCACTGCTGTATAAGCTGACACCGGCTGAATGCCGGATGATCTTGATTGACCCCAAGATGCTGGAACTGTCGGTCTATGACGGCATCCCGCATCTGTTGTCGCCAGTGGTAACTGACCCGAAAAAGGCAGTTGTGGCGCTGAAGTGGACCGTCGGCGAGATGGAAGACCGCTATCGTAAGATGTCAAAAATGGGCGTGCGCAATATCGAAGGCTTCAACGGCCGGGTGCGCGAGGCCTTGGACAAGGGCGAGATGTTCACCCGCACGGTGCAGACCGGATTTGACGATGACACCGGCGAACCGCTATTCGAAACCGAAGCATTCGCACCCGAGGTGCTGCCCTATATCGTGGTGGTCGTCGATGAGATGGCCGACCTGATGATGGTGGCTGGCAAGGAAATCGAAGCCTGCATTCAGCGTCTGGCGCAGATGGCGCGGGCCTCGGGGATCCACCTGATCATGGCCACACAGCGCCCATCGGTTGATGTGATCACCGGTACCATCAAGGCCAACTTCCCCACCCGGATTTCGTTCCAGGTGACCTCGAAAATCGACAGCCGCACAATCCTGGGTGAAATGGGTGCTGAACAACTGCTGGGCATGGGCGACATGCTCTATATGGCGGGTGGCGCCAAGATCACCCGTTGTCACGGTCCCTTTGTCTCGGATGAGGAGGTCGAGGAGGTCGTCAATCACCTCAAGGCCTTTGGCCCGCCGGAATACATGAGCAACGTTCTGGATGCTCCGGATGATGATAGCGCCAGCAACATTGATGCGGTTCTGGGGCTGACCGGCGGCAACACCACTACCGAAGACGCGCTGTATGACACTGCGGTGCAGATTGTGGCCCGCGACCGCAAATGTTCGACCTCGTATATTCAGCGGAAACTTGCCATTGGCTATAACAAGGCCGCGAGGCTGGTCGAGAAGATGGAGGACGAGGGCCTTGTCTCGCCTGCAAACCACGTTGGTAAAAGAGAAATCTTAATACCTGAGCAGCAGTAACGCCGCTCTTCACATCTGGCGCACAGGGCTTATGTAGGATCTATGAAAAAGATTGCATTTGCTCTGGCGCTGACCCTCTGCGCCCCCGCCGCCTGGGCTGCCGAGAGGCTGAGCCTGAATGATATTTCTGGTTACTTCAACGCCATGACCACGGCAAAAGCCAGCTTTACCCAGATCAATGATGATGGAAGCTTGTCGACTGGCAAGCTGTATATTCACCGACCGGGACGGATGCGGTTTGAATATGATCCACCCGATAGCGGCACAGTGGTTGCCGGTGCCGGATCGGTGGCAATTTTCGATAGTAAATCAAACCAACCACCGGAAACCTATCCTCTTAAGCGTACGCCGCTGTCAGTGATCTTGGCCCGGCGGGTTGATCTGAATCGCGCCAATATGGTGGTTGGGCATGGCTTTGACGGCACCACCACGGTGGTGAATACGCAGGACCCTGAGAACCCCGATTATGGCAATCTTGAGCTGATGTTCACCGGTGAACCGGTAGAGCTGCGCAAATGGGTGGTGCACGATAATGCCGGCGGTAAAACCACTGTGATCCTGGGTGCTCTGGAAACCGGTATGCGGTTGTCGCCCAGATTGTTCAGCACGTCGGTCAACGATCAGTCGCGCTAACAGACTGTGGACACACAGAATAATGCAAATTGTCTAAATCAGAGCTGTGCCTTTCCGGGGAAAGGTTAGGCGCAGCCCGGCGTTGCCGGGCAATGCGCCCTTAGGTTTGGCGAGCTCAGTTGAACTTGCGGCAGTTGGCCAGTTGCCTTTGGTACATATCCGCCCGTGCATCGACTTTGTTTGCCACCTGCAACAGCCAGGACTTGGACTTGTAGCTGCCACGGGCATAGCCGGTGTGACCTTCGTGATAGGCTAGGTACTGATTGCGTGCATCTGATAGGGCAATGCCGTTTTTCTCGCGGGTTTTGGTCATGTACCAGCCGATAAAATCGGTCGCATGCTGAATGCGGTTCCGTTTGGAGCCCCGTTTACCTTCCTCGCGGCGGTATTCATCCCAGGTGCCGTCCAGAGCTTGCGAATAACCATAAGCGCTGGACACGCGCCCCATAGGGATGATTCCCAGCACATATTTATGCGGTGTTCGCGCATCAGAGCGGTAGCGACTTTCTTGATAGATGGTTGCCATTTGTACATGCACCGGCACACCCCAACGGCGCTCGGCGGCGCGGAATGCTTTTAGATAGTCTGGTTTCTGGGTGATAATGCTGCACGCATTGTCCAGATTGCGCGGGGGGGAGTTATGGCCACCGCCACAGGATGCCATGATCAACAACGCGATCAAGGCGGTCATGATTCTGCTCATTTGCCTCTGCCTACTTTATTTTTTTGCAAACTATATCAAAAAAAACCTTGTGTATAAATTCACATTTACAACAACAGGGCCAACAGTAGCGGCAAGGCAACCACTGATATCAGGGTTGAAACCACGACCATGCCTGCAACCGCCTCGGAATCCGCGTTGAACTTCTCGGCCAGCAGGTAAGAGGTGACAGCCACAGGCGTTGCCAGTTGCAGAACCAGCACCCCAAAGGCCACCTGATCCAGGCCAAACAACAGCCCAATCCCCCAGCCCACTGCGACACAGATCAGCAGTTTCACCAGCGACAGCAGGACGGCGCGGGAAACTTTTCCCGGTGTCAGACGTGCCACGGCAACGCCTAAGGTGATCAACATCAGCGGAATGGCCATCTGTCCAATCAGATCCAGCGCATTGGTCAGAAATGTTGGCGTATGCCAGTCCTGCCACAGGAATAAACCACCCAACAATGTCGCCCAGACCATGGGTTCCTTGAGCGCCTTACCGCCTGAGCCTTTGCCTGCCACCAGATAAATACCAATGGTGAACGACAAAACTGAGGTGACTGCCAGAACGACGACTGCATAGCCAAGCCCGGCCTCGCCAAAAGCAAACAACGCAAGGGGAATGCCGAGGTTGCCGGTATTGCCAAAAATGAGCGGCGCCAGGTAGGTGCGTTGGTCCAGGCCGGTGATCCGCACCAGGGCGAGCCCCAACACTGCGATCACCGCATAACCCGCCAGACAGGCCAGTAAAAAGGTGCTGAGTGTGCTTTTTTCCAGATCGGTTTTCATCAAAGCGGTGAAAATCAGACAGGGCACCGCCAGTGTCATCGCCAGTCGGGTGACAAACTGGATGCGGTACTCAAACCCAAATTTCACCCAGCCAAACCCAAGGGCCGCGAGGATAAATACTGGTGCTACGATTTCGAGCACTGTCAAAGAAAGGTCCACAGACTGTTTCCCCAATAATCCTGCCATTTATTGGACAAGGTCCTAGGTTACGGGTTACTGGTAGAACATAGGGGCAGCAAGACTATGTTGAGAACACGCGCGAAATATCACTTGGGGCAGGTCGTCCGCCACAAAAAGCACCCGTTTCGCGGTGTTGTTTTTGATGTCGATCCCCAGTTCACCAATACGGATGAATGGTATCAGGCGATCCCCGAGGAAAGCCGCCCTAAGAAAGAGCAGCCGTTTTACCATTTGCTCGCTGAAAATGACCAAAGCTATTACGTGGCTTATGTCTCGGAGCAGAACCTGGTTGCCGACTATTCCGGCGAGCCGGTAGATCATCCGGATATCCCAGACATGTTCGGCCCGTTTTCAGACGGCACATATCCGTTGCATTTCCAGCTGAACTGACGCGCGGAAGGTGCGTGCCAGCATGCACCCTACACTGTTAGTTGTGGTTAGTACCCCAGCGCGCAACCGTCCTTGCGTGGGTCACTCGCGCCTTCCAGTACACCGTCGTCCCGGATGCATATTGCCTGTGAGCCACCGATGGCTGTCTGTGGAATCTCGACGTTGTGGCCCAGTTCAGCCAGCTGTTGGCGGACAGTATCGGAATACCCCCGCTCAACATTCATCACTGCACCATCACAAAACGCCCGCGGCGCATCCATTGCGGCCTGAAGATCCATGTCAAAATCACTGAGATTGGAAACCAGCCGTGCATGGCCGTGGGGTTGATAGGCCCCACCCATGACGCCAAAGGGCATGACCACCCGGCCGTTTTGCCGTAGCATGCCGGGAATAATGGTGTGCATCGGCCGCTTGCCGCCGCCCAGCTCGTTTGGGTGACCCGGTTCTAGCGTGAACCCCGCCCCTCGGTTCTGCAGCAAAATACCAAATTTGTCCGAGGCAATGCCAGATCCAAACCCATGGAAGATGGAATAGATCAACGACACCGCCATCCGATCCTTGTCGACTACGGTGATATAGATGGTGTCCTTGTGCACGGCCTCGCTGAGTGGTGCTGCGGCTGGCATGGCGCGGTTTTGATTGATCAAACCTGCCAGTTTTGCTGCTGTTTCGGGGGACAGCATGTGCTGCAGGCGCGCCGTGTGATTAGGATCAGCGATAAAGCGATTGCGGGCGTCATAGGCCAGCTTGGCTGCTTCGGCTTCAATATGGGCGCGATGGGCACCAAAAGGCTCCATGCCTGCAATGTCGAAATGTTTCAGAATGTTGAGCATCAGGATCGCCGTGGCACCCTGACCGTTGGGTGGATGCTCAACCAGCTCTGTGCCTTTGTAGTCACCGCTCACCGGGATTGAAGTCGAGCAGGTGGTCTTGGCAAAATCGTCCTTGTTGTGCACGCCGCCCAACTTTGTCAGCGCCGCCAGCATGTCCTCGGCAATTTCGCCGGTGTAGAAGGCGTCACGACCATCGCGGGCAACGCGGCGCAGGACTTCAGCCTGACCGGGAGAGCGGAATATCTGACCTACACGTGGCGGCTGACCATCATACAAATAGTCCCGCCGCGCGGTGCCTTGCAGCGTCTGCGCTGAATTGGCCCAGTCGAAAGCCACCCGAGGCGCCACCGGAACCCCGGCATCCGCATAGTGAATGGCCGGTTGCAGCAGCGCATCAAGACCTAGCTTTCCCTCAGTTTCGGCCAGGTGACAAAATGCATCCATCGCCCCAGGAATGGTGACTGCATGGGGGCTGGACACTGGCACGGTTTGCAAACCTTGATCGCGCAACTCAGCCGCACTGGCCGCCGCAGCAGCTAGGCCAGATCCGTTGAGCGCGTGGATCTCGTCACTGCCGGGGCGGGTGTAAAGCAAAAAGCAATCCCCACCGATGCCGGTCATCTGTGGCTCGCATATCCCTAGCAGAACCGCACCGGCAATCGCCGCGTCCATGGCATTGCCGCCTCGTTTCAGGATATCAATGGCCGCCCCAGCCGCCAGCGGATGTGAGGTGGCACAGAGGCCGTTTTCAGCAAAGACCGCCGACCGGCCCGGAGTTTGAAAATCGCGCATGCTCTCTCCCTTTGATCATCATGGGGAGATTAGAAGCTGGTCACTGGAACGCAATCGGCAAATATCAATTTGACGCGATGTGGCTGGCCGCAGGGGTTAGTGATTTGTTTGGAAGGGGAATTCCCCGGCGACGCGCACTGGGTGGGGGCTGTTGAACGCGGCGCCGAGGGAAGCTTTGAGCAGCTACGCGTAAAGGTATTGCACATAGTTCTGGCGACGGTTTGCCCATTTTGCGGCAGTTTTGTGGCGGGCAGACTGTACTATCTGTGAGTTAAATGCCAGCAGTGCTGATTTCAAAGCACAGAGACAGCTGGTTGTTACCGTCCTTACGTATGTATTGAATCTCGCTTGTGAGTTCGCGAATGAGAAACCAGCCAAATCCACCTTCGGGCAGCTCTTCGGTGGGGACAGACAGATCGATAGGATTGCCTGCAGGCAATTTCCCCTCCGGCAGCGGGCCTCCATCATCGTGGATATTGATCCACAATTGCTTTTTATTCAGGTTGCATCGAATGCGCACGTCGCCGGGGAGGTCACTGGCATAGGCATGCTCGACAACATTGTTGACGGCCTCTGCCAGTACAATCTGTACGTCATTTGCGTGCGCCTCGGGCAGCCCCATGACCCGCAGCTGTTCTACTACAGAGCAGATGCCGCTGCGGGCATCCAGTTCTGTGGCCAGAAACGTGCAGGCAAAGGAATCAACCATCGAGTTTTCACTCCGCGCTAAATGCGCCCTCAAATCCATTTATCAAGTATTGCCGACCGCAGTGGCATCGTTCAGTGAAGCATAAAGATCAAAAACTGTATCCATGCGGGTCAATCGGAATACTTTGTCTACCATAGGAGTCAGGCCTGCGAGATCCAGTTTGCGGCTCGCGCCGAGCTGTTTCATTGCCGCGACAATGGCCCCTAGGCCACTGGAATCAATGAATTTCACCTCGGATAGGTCCAGAATGACCCGACTGGCACCGCTTTCGGTTTCGCTGCGCATGTCTTCCTTGAACTGAATAGCAATAGCCGCATCAATACGTTCGGCGTTCACCGTCACAATTTGGGTGCTGTCGTTCATAGTGCTGGTCAGGCTCATAATTTTCCCCCAGGTGGTATTTGTTTGTACTGCAGACTAGACCGCAATCCTTACCATTTTGTATGCAAGGTTTAGGCAATGGAGGGAAGAGCATGAAAGAGGTTGTGATCGCGGGCGCCGCTCGCACAGCAATGGGCGGGTTTCAGGGCGTGTTTGATGGGGTTGCGGCTGCCGATCTTGGTGGCGCTGCGATTCGCGCTGCCTTGGAAGGTGCAGGGGCAACAACCGTCGACGAAGTGCTGATGGGCTGTGTACTTCCGGCTGGCCAGGGGCAGGCTCCGGCACGTCAGGCTGGTTTTGCCGGTGGGCTGGGCGAAGACGTGCCCGCCACCACTCTAAACAAAATGTGCGGATCGGGTATGAAGGCGACGATGATGGCCTTTGATCAGATCGCTTTGGGTCACACCAATACCATGATCGCAGGCGGCATGGAGAGCATGTCAAATGCCCCCTACCTGTTGCCCAAGATGCGCGGTGGTGCTCGGATTGGTCACAATCAAGTGATCGACCACATGTTCCTCGACGGGTTGGAAGATGCTTATGACCAGGGTCGCCTGATGGGCTCCTTTGCCGAGGACTGCGCCGAGACTTATCAGTTCAGCCGCCATGAGCAGGATGAATTTGCACTGAAATCTTTGTCCAACGCGCTGCAGGCGCAAGAAATCGGTGCTTTTGAGGGCGAGATTGCTGCGGTCACGGTCAAAACCCGCAAGGGTGATGTCGTTGTCGATGCCGACGAACAACCAAAATCGGCGCGCCCGGAAAAGATCCCCACCCTGAAACCCGCCTTCCGCAAGGATGGGACGGTCACCGCAGCCAATGCCTCGTCGATTTCTGACGGTGCGGCTGCCCTGGTGCTGGCCTCAGCTGAGGCCGCCGAGGCCCAGAACCTGACCGTGCGCGCCAGGATCCTTGGCCACGCCAGCCATGCTCAGGCGCCAGCGTTGTTCACCACCGCGCCCGTGCCTGCGGTGCAAAAACTGCTGACCCAGATTGGCTGGTCAAAAGATGACGTCGATCTGTGGGAGGTCAACGAGGCCTTTGCCGTCGTTCCGATGGCCTTTATGCGCGAAATGGGCCTGTCCCGAGATATCGTCAACGTCAACGGCGGTGCCTGCGCACTTGGTCACCCGATCGGAGCCTCTGGTGCGCGAATCATCGTCACATTGCTAAACGCGCTGGAAAAACGAGGGTTGAAGCGCGGTATTGCCGCCATCTGCATTGGCGGCGGCGAAGGCACCGCCATCGCCATTGAACGGGTCTGATCTTCGTCTGGCCAAAAATATCCCGGGGGTGATTTGGCCGACAGGTCAAAAGGGGGCTGGCCCCCGCCCTCTACCCCAAAGGCTCTAATATGCGTGTCGACTACACTTTCCTTGCCAAGACCATTGCTGCCCTGACCGAAGGAGAAACGGATGAAGTGGCGCTGATGGCCACTGTCGCATGCGAGGTGCACCACAGCGATGACCGCTTTGACTGGACCGGATTTTACCGTGTCACTGAACCCGGCCTGTTGAAGATAGGCCCATATCAGGGCGGTCACGGCTGCCTGAAAATCCCATTTTCGCGTGGGGTCTGTGGCGCTGCGGCTCGCACCGGTGAGGTTCAATTGGTTGCGGATGTTGAGGCATTTCCCGGACATATTGCATGCGCAAGTTCGACCCGGTCGGAACTGGTGCTGCCGGTCTTTAACGCTATCGGCACTCTGATCGGAGTCTTTGACATCGACAGCAATTCGCCAAATGCGTTTTCACAGCAGGATGCTGATGCGCTGACAGGTATTTTGTCAGAGGTATTTTCCCGATAGCATTAGCCAAATAGCCCATGCGATAACAAGGACCTGCAGTACGGCGATGCTGAGCAATAACGTTGAAAAGGGTTGTTTTCGGGTTTTGTGGCGAAATTTTCCGCGCGCCCAATAGGCTCCGATGGTTCCACCAACAAGGCAGAAAACCAGCAAGGTTCGCTCTGGTATCCGCCATTGCCGACGTCGCGCTCGGCGTTTGTCGACGGCAAATAGCAGGATGGTCAGACTGTTGATCACCATCAGGTACAGCGTTGCAGCTTGCCAGGAAAAACCGATCACCATATCTTTGTTCCGTTGCTCGACGATGCCTGAATTATCATTGCGGGTTTCACTGGGGATGTTCTAGGACTTATGTCATGCCTAATCCCACCAACATCAGCGCCCCGCAAGCCTCTAGTAGTTGGCAGATCGACATTATCGTTGCCGATGGATTTGTGTTGCTTGAGGTCGCCGCCATTGTTGATGCCCTGCGCATCGCCAATCGGATTGCTGCGCAGCCACCGTTTGACTGGACCTATCGATCCGCCAAAGGGGGCATGGTGGAAAGCCGGTGCGAGGCGTTTGTCAATTCGGCCCCCTTTGTGGACAGGCCCAGTGCCGACTACGTCTTTGTGATTGGCAACAGTGACCCCGACTCCCCGGCGCTGTCGTTGCCGGGGCTGATCTCGGCTTATACCTATCGCGGGGCGCAGGTGTTTCTCTTGGCCGAGGCCGCCAGCCGCTACATCAAGGATCAAGGCGGCGCAGCGCAGCACCTGTCTACCCATTGGGAAAACTCGGCGCTGTTGCGAGAGCGCGGCGGGCTGTTTGAGGCGGGTACAGCATTGGCCAGCGAAGACGGGCGGATTGTGACCTGCGCGGGTATGGGCGCCACCATGGATGTGGTGCTGGCCCTGATGGGGCGGCATATCTCGGCTGCAAGCTTGCTGACGGTGACCAATGTGCTGCTGCACGACAAGATCCGTGATTTCTCGACCCGACAGCCATTTGGCGGTGCTCGGGCGGGGGCTTCCGGCGATTCGGATCTCGATCGGTGCATCTGCATCATGCAGGAGAATATCGAAGACCCGGTGCCAATTTCGCAGTTGGGTACACGGGTTGGTATTTCTGCCCGCTCGCTTGAACGTAAGTTCAAGACCAGCCTGAACACCACGCCCAACAGGTTTTACCGTGAAATGCGGCTGAGCAAGGCCAACAACCTGCTGCTCAATACTAGCCTTAGTGTGAGTGAGATTGGCCTAGCCTGTGGCTTTCCCAGTGGTTTTTCCGGGCAGTACAAAGCCCAGTTTGGCCTCAGCCCGCTGGCCCTTCGTAATCGTCGACGGTCAGCGGGGCGAGAGCCTGATGTCAGTCCTGAAGTTGGAGGATAACCGTCAAAACTTGGCGGAAATGACGCATTTCTCTAATCCGGGGCATGGCAAGCTGGGGCTGAATTCGAAGTCTGGAGCAATGTCATGAGCGATCTTCCTAACAAGGCCCGTGTGGTGATTATCGGCGGTGGCGTTATCGGCTGTTCGGTGGCCTATCATTTGGCCAAACTGGGCTGGAAGGACGTGGTGCTGCTGGAACGCAAACAGCTGACTTCGGGCACCACCTGGCATGCGGCTGGGCTGATTGGTCAGCTGCGAGCCAGTTCCAACATGACCAAATTGGCGCGTTATTCTGCGGAATTGTACCGGGGACTGGAAGAAGAGACCGGTGTTGCAACCGGCATGCGACAGGTTGGATCGATCTCAGTCGCATTGACCGAGGAACGCCGCGAAGAGCTGTGCCGCAGTGCTGCCATGGCGCGGGCTTTTGGTGTGCCTGCCGAGGAGCTTTCTCCAGCCGAGGTCAAACAGCGCTACGAACATTTGAACCTTGATGGGGTAACCGGCGGTGTCTGGCTGCCGACTGATGGGCAGGCGGACCCGGGCAATATCGCGCTGGCGCTGGCCAAGGGTGCACGGCAGAACGGTGCGCTGATCAAGGAGCGTATCAAGGTGACCGGCATGGCCAAGCAGGGCCGCCGGGTGACAGGTGTGGACTGGGTCAGCGACGATGGCCAGCAGCAAGGTCATATCGAAGCTGACATGGTGGTGAACTGTGCCGGTATGTGGGGCCGCGAGGTTGGCAAGATGGCTGGCACCAATGTCCCGCTGCACGCCTGCGAACATTTCTACATTGTCACCGAGGCCATTCCCGGCCTGACCCAGATGCCGGTGCTGCGGGTGCCGGACGAATGTGCTTACTACAAGGAAGACGCCGGCAAGATCCTGCTGGGCGCGTTTGAGCCCAATGCCAAACCTTGGGGCATGGAAGGCATTTCCGAACAGTTTGAATTCGACCAGCTGCCCGAAGATTTCGATCACTTTGAGCCGATCCTCGAGGCCGCCTGTGAGCGGATGCCGATGCTGGCAGAGGCCGGTATTCATACCTTCTTTAACGGGCCTGAGAGCTTTACCCCGGACGATGCCTATCATCTGGGCCAAGCGCCTGAGATGGATAACGTCTGGGTTGCGGCTGGCTTTAACTCGATTGGCATCCAGTCAGCTGGCGGTGCTGGTATGGCGCTGGCGCAGTGGATGGATGAGGGGCAGAAACCGTTTGATCTGGGCGATGTGGACATCAGCCGGATGCACCCGTTTCAGGGCAACAAAACCTATCTGTTTGAGCGCTCCAAGGAAACCTTGGGTCTGCTCTATGCCGATCATTTCCCGTACCGGCAAAAGGCCACCGCACGCGGGGTGCGTCGTACGCCGTTTCATCACGAGTTGATGGCGCAAGGCGCCGTGATGGGCGAACTGGGCGGCTGGGAACGCGCCAACTGGTTTGCCAATGAAGGCCAGGAACGAGAATATCAGTATAGCTGGAAACGGCAGAACTGGTTCGAAAACTCAGCTGCAGAACACCGTGCTGTGCGCGAAAACGTTGGTATGTACGACATGTCATCGTTTGGCAAACTGCGGGTCGAAGGCCCCGATGCCGAGGCGTTTTTGAACTATGTCTGTGGCGCCAATCTGTCGGTGCCGGTGGGCAAAATTGTCTATACTCAGTTTCTGAACCCGCGGGGTGGCATCGAGGCGGATGTCACCGTGACCCGCCTGTCGGAAACTGTTTATCTGGTGGTGACACCGGCCATCACTCGACTGGTTGATCAGACATGGTTGAACCGTCATCTGGGCGACCATCGCGTGGTGATCACCGATGTCACCGCAGGCGAGGGCGTGCTGGCGGTGATGGGGCCCAATGCCCGTGCCTTGCTGAACAAAGTGTCGCCCAATGATTTTTCGAACGCAGTGAACCCCTTTGGTACTGCACAGGAGATCGAACTGGGCATGGGCCTCGCCCGCGTGCATCGGGTGACCTATGTCGGAGAACTGGGCTGGGAGCTGTACATTCCGACAGAAATGGCAGGCCATGCCTTTGAGACTCTGTTTGAGGCAGGGCAGGACATGGGGTTAAAGCTGTGTGGAATGCACATGATGGACAGCGCCCGGATCGAAAAGGGGTTTCGCCACTTTGGTCATGACATCACCTGCGAGGACCACGTGATCGATGCTGGCCTTGGCTTTGCGGTCAAGACGGACAAGCCAGACTTCATCGGCAAGGCGGCGGTGCTAGAACGCAAAGAGACCGGACCCAAGAACCGCATGCTGCAGTTCAAGCTGAGTGATCCCGAACCGCTGTTGTACCACAACGAACCGCTGCTCCGCGACGGCGAGATTGTAGGCTACATCAGCTCGGGCAACTACGGTCACACGCTGGGTGCAGCCATCGGCATGGGTTATGTGCCATGTGAGGGTGAAAGCGCTGCGGATGTGCTGGGATCGAGTTATGAGATCGACGTGATGGGGACACGGGTAAAAGCCGAGGCTTCGTTGAAGCCGATGTATGATCCTAAGTCCGAGCGCGTGAAGGTCTGATTTCTGTTGAATGTGCTGCCGTTTGGTGAGAGCCATGCGGCAGCATAGTCAAATAGAAAGCCCTCCACATGATGCCTTTCAGCGCAATAATCGTTGCAATTGTACTGCTGCTTATTGCTGCTCTGCATCTGCTTTGGGCCTTGGGTAGCCATTGGCCCAAAGGGGATGAGAAAACCCTGGCTAGAACCGTGGTGGGCAGCAAGGACATCCAGTCCATGCCGCCACGGTTGGCCAGCCTTTTGGTTGCGGTTGTACTTACCGGGGCGGCCCATGTTGTGCTGGCCTTTGCCGGGATGATGCCGGGTTTTCTGCTGCCGCAAATGTATCGAATTCTGCTGGTTGCGATGATCATTGTATTTTCGGCACGCGGGCTTGCCGCCTATGTGCCGCACTGGCGCGCAATGGTGCCCGAGCAACCTTTTGCCCGTCTCGACCAAAATCTATACGGCCCGCTTTGCCTGGTGATTGCAGCGCTGCTGTTTGATGTTGCTTTGAGCTGACGCTGGAAGGAAAGCCTGATGTCATCCCCCAACCCCAACAATACCGATAGCCTGCGCGGATTGGCTTTTGCCCTGTCCGCCTATGTGATGTGGGGCCTGTTGCCACTGTACATGAAGGCACTGTCGCACATCCCGGCGGCTGAGGTTGTGGCGCATCGGGTGATCTGGTCGGTACCGGTGGCGGGTGTGTTGCTGATCGTGCTGCGCCGCACCAAGGATCTGAAGGCAGCGCTGCGCAGTCCCAAGACGCTTCTGATGGCCTGTGTTACGGCGGCGCTGATCTCGGTCAACTGGGGGATCTACGTTTGGTCGATTGCCAACGGCCATGCTTTGGATGCCGCATTGGGCTACTACATCAACCCTCTGTTCAGCGTCCTTCTGGGATCGATGTTGCTGGGCGAACGGCCCAACCGAATACAGATGGTAGCGATTGCGCTGGCCGCTGGAGCGGTGGTGGTTTTGACCGTAGCTGCCGGAGGATTGCCGCTGGTGGCCGTTGGATTGACCCTATCCTGGGGTTTTTACGCCTTTTTCAAGAAATCACTGCCGGTTGGACCCAACCAGGGCTTTATGCTCGAAGTGCTAATCCTGCTGCCGGTGGCGCTGGGCTATGTGATTTATCTTTCGATCACCGGGACTGGACATATGGGCGATAGCGGCATGAACATCGCGCTGCTGTTGGGATGTGGTGTTGCCACGGCGGTGCCTCTGATTACCTATGCAAACGGCGCTAAACTGCTGCGATTGTCGACCATCGGGATTCTGCAATACATCGCCCCAACGATGATTTTCCTGATCGCTGTTTTTGCCTTTGGAGAAGAGTTCGACGGTGCGCGCATGGTTGCCTTCCCAATGATCTGGGCCGCGCTGGTGATCTATTCAGTGTCGCTGGTCAAACAGATGCGCAGCAGCAAGCCTGCTTAGGGCGGGAAGTTACTGGATTTCCTGCGCCAGAGACTCGGCCCACATCGCGTAAGCTTTGGGTCCGGGATGAAAGCCGTCCGACGCAGCCAGGTCAGAATCCTGTGGCAGCGACATTGGCAAGTGGCTGACGCCAGCGGATTTGGCGGCCAGCGCCGCCAACCCGTCATCCAACCGCGCAGCCTGTCGGCCCAATGCCCAAGCCAAAGGTTGGGGGAGCAGCGGAAATTTCTGCATCGGCGGCACTCCTGATGATACGATCTGGCGCACTCCAAATCGATCTGTCAGCAACTGCCACAGAGCGGATTGCCGGGCGACAAACTGAGCCTTGGTAGTAGCGCGAGTGACATCGTTGACCCCCAGTACAACGACCGCGCAGTCGAATGTTTGGGTGTGCATAGCCTGCAGCCGGGCCAGTGCGGTTCGGGTTGTTTCACCGGTGCTGGCCTCCAGCTGCCAAGTCACCTGATACCGTGTCGCCAGCTGGGCCGCCAACTGTCCACTCAGGCCTTCACTCTGGGTCTGGGCGCCAACTCCGGCTGCTGAGCTGTCGCCCAGGATCAACAGCCGCAGCGGTGGGCCGTCGCCAAAAGTTCCGGACCGCAGGCCTTTGGGTTCCGGCAACAGTTGCGCGCGGTGGCGCACCCAAAGGGCCTGCGCCAGGAGCACAGGTAATAGTGGTAGGCGCAGGAGCTGGTCCGGCGCGATCACTTCAGTGCGTCGCGAAACTTCAAAAACCGCGCATCCGTCATCACCCGTGCATTCATCGCTTCACGCAACGCACCGACGGATTTGTAAGGGCGCATTGCGACCTCGAACTGCTGGATCACCCCGTTGCTGTTCAGGGTGATCAGATCGACGCCAACAGCGTCCAGAACGCCGACCTTGCACTCGAATTCCAGCGCCCAATCGTTGCCGTCGCCCATGACCCGGCGATAGCGGAAATCGCTGAACACCTTGCCGACATGCCCCAGAACCGCTGCCACTGGTTCACGACCAGTCCAGGTTTTCCAGTAGGTGGGCGGCAGAAACCGAACATCTTCGGCCAGCAGGTCTGCGATTAGGCTGTCGTCGCCCTTGGCCACCACTTCCATCATGCGGCTGATTGTTGGATGCATATCATTCTCTCCCGTTTTGCATGATCCTGCGGCGGGCAGGCCGATCCGACAAGCACGACGTGACGGGAACTTGCCCCCGCTGTCCGCAGGCGCTAGGCAGGCGCTTATGGCAGTATCAAGCGAATATACCCCGCCGCAGGACCCTCTGGAGTTCCTGCATACCGACGCCCAGATTGTGGTGGTGAACAAACCTGCCGGATTGTTGTCCGTGCCGGGCAGGGGAGAGCACCTGGCCGATTGCCTGCTGACGCGGGTGCAGGTGGCGTTCCCCGAGGCGCTGCTGGTGCATCGGTTGGACCGCGATACCTCGGGTGTGATTGTGTTTGGCCTGACGCCACACGCACAGCGGAACCTGTCGATGCAGTTTGAACAACGCACCACCCGTAAGGTGTATGTCGCTCGTGTCGAGGGCCGGGTAGAGCCGCGAGCCGGGACAGTTGATCTGCCGCTGATCGTGGACTGGCCCAACCGGCCACGGCAGATGGTTTGTCATAACACCGGCAAGGCGTCGATCACGGATTGGAATGTGGTCAAATACGGCGACAATGAAACCCGCGTCCGTCTGTCGCCAAAGACGGGACGTACACATCAGCTGCGGGTGCATATGCTGGCGCTGGGGCATCCTATTCTGGGGGACCCGCTGTATGCTGTTGGGGAGGCGCGGGAACATGACCGGATGATGCTGCATTCGCAGGAGTTGCGGGTCAAGCATCCTGAAACCAGCCAATCGATCAAGTTCCGCGCCAAGCCTGACTTTTAAACTCAATCAGGCGTGGCCCTGTGTCGTGATTTCCGGATGTGGCTTCACATAATATGTTTCGCGCGCGAAACAACCTAACGTTGAGTCAACTTACGATCCGCCTCAAGCGCTGATCTTGATCCAGCTGGCAGGCAGGATATCCGGGTTGCTCAGCGCGGGGTCGCCGAACCAGCTGGCAGGCCCGGCCACACGCTTGTCAGGGTTCTGATTCAGCCAGGCTCCCCACCAGGAAAACGAGCTGTTGCCGATGATGTTGTGTTGGCACAGGCTCATCAGGCGCAGGTCTTCAAAATCGGTTTCCGAACCGTTGAAATCCACTACAACCTTGTTGCAAGGCAGCGGCAGGTTGTCCTTGGCCCACTGCGGATCATCCGAGAAGACGTAGACGGTGGGATCACCCTGCAATCCGTCCAGCACCCGCTCCAGAGCCGCCTCATAATAGGCCTGATCACACAGAACATGTGCTGCAAAGGTCAGATAATCGCCGCGCCGCACATGCAGCGAGATTGCGGTACCACCCGCTATGCGATCCGCCATTTCGGCGTTCTGGGAATTAGAGAACTCGGGAAAGGTAAACGCCGCGCGGATCTGGTTTTCGATATGGGAGAAGTACCGCTCGGACTGCCAATACCCGTGCAGATAACACCCATCCCTCCAGCTCTCGATCGCGGGGTTATAGCCCAATCCCCGCTCACGACGAAAACGTGGGGCAGTACCCGAGGCACGCCACAATGCGTACCGTACCGGAGCCTGTTGTTTCAGCGGCGGCAGTTCAGTGGGGTCTGCCAGATCCAGATCAAACACCCGTGTTGGTATGCCTTCGCCCCGCGAAAGCGCACCGCGCGTATCCAGCGCCACGGGCACGTTGTGGCGCGCAGCCAGCCCGGCAGCAGCGGCATATTGAAACATCTGGTTTCCCAGTCGTCCATGCAGGCGAGCAGTGATCACGGCGCGGTCCTTTGAAAAATCGGCTTTGCCCTTCATATGTCGTGTCCCGGTGCAAGACCAGTCAAGGATTGACCAAGGGTAGGGCACCGGCGTAAGAGGGCCCAGGTTCAGGTCCCTGCCGCTCGCGGCCATTTGGCTATGGTGAAACCTGCTTGATCTACATCTTACGCCCAATCAAGGTGCGCCGGATGGCAATGCGAGCCCCGTCGAAAATTGCGCGCCCGTTTGATTAGACGAGGCAAAGATGATGAATACTTCAAATCTGGCTCCAGTTGCGGAGCTAAAGGCGCAGGCAAAACGTCTGCGTGAAAAACTGCGATCCAGCGGTGTTGATATCGGTCACAGTAAATCGCTGGAACTTTTGGCGCAGCAGCACGGGATGCGAGACTGGAACACGCTCTGTGCTCAGGCCGGCAACAGGCTGCATCTGCGGGTTGGTGAGCGGGTGCAGGGCCGCTATCTGGGTCGGGGGTTTACCGCCACCATCCGCGGCCTGACCTTGTTGGGTGAGGGCGAGCAACGGCGCATTACCCTGCATTTTGATGAACCGGTCGATGTGGTGACGTTTGACAGCTTCTCGAACTTTCGCCAGCGGGTCAGCGGTACAATCGGCTGGGATGGCTGCTCGGTCAGCAAAACCTCGGACGGGGTGCCGCAATTGATGGTCGAGCTGATGCCGCCCGGTTGACCCTCACGATCCGTTTCTTGCGCCTTGTTGCAGCAGCTGACTGGGTGCGCATGAAACGGGTCGCCGGGTGCCGCGTTGGGCGGTCATGTGGCCCTGTGAATTATCACAGGGAAAACACATTATGGAACTCAAAGACAAAACCATCGTCATCACCGGGGCCAGCAGCGGCATTGGTGCGGCAGCGGCATTGTTGTTTGCAGCGGAAGGCGCCAACCTGGTGCTGGGGGCTAGACGGGGTAAGGAGTTGGATCAGGTCGCCGGGCAAATCACCCAAAGCAACGGTACCGCGGTGACGCTGGCCGGGGACGTCACGGATGTCGGCTATGCTCAGGCCTTGGTGGATCTGGCCACCGAAAGCTTTGGCGGCCTGGACGGGGCCTTCAACAACGCAGGGATGATGGGTGACATGGGGCCGGTTGGCGAGATGTCCGCCGAGACCTGGAACGCGGTGATCGAAACCAACCTGACCAGTGGGTTTTACGCCGCCAAAGCGCAGGTTCCTGCAATGGTGAAACGCGGCGGTGGCTCGATCCTGTTCACCTCATCTTTTGTTGGCTATTCCAATGGCGGTATGCCGGGGATGGGGGCTTATGCGGCGGCCAAGGCGGGGCTGGTTGGCCTGGCGCAATCGCTGGCGGCAGATCACGGAGCGGACGGTGTGCGGGCCAACACGCTATTACCCGGTGGTACTCTGACGGCGATGGCTGGCGATGATGCCGAGACCCATGCGTTCATTGCCGGGCTGCATCCGCTGAAACGGATGGCGCAACCGGCAGAGATCGCCCAGGTGGCCATGTTCCTGCTGTCGGATCGGGCTGGGTTTGTCACTGGCAGCCCGGTGCTGGCAGATGGCGGTGTGTCGGTGCGGTTGGTCTGAACAACTGGGACTAAGAAGAAAAGCCGCCCAACAGGGCGGCTTTTTGATGTTTGTGGCAAGTCGCTTATTCGGCGGCCCAGCCGCCAACGGCTTTGACTTCAAGGAAGTCCTCGATGCCCCAGCTGCCGCCTTCACGGCCATTGCCGGATTGCTTCATGCCACCAAAGGGCGATCCGGCAGAGCGGGCCTGACCGTTCATTTCAACCATACCTGACCGCAACTGACGGGCCATCCGGTTGGCGCGACCCATGTCCTGTGTCTGGACATAGTTGGTCAGGCCATAAGGCGTGTCATTGGCGATCTCGATGGCTTCCTCTTCGGTGTCAAAAGGGATCATCGCCAGAACCGGGCCAAAGATTTCCTCACGCGCGACAACCATCTGATTGTTCACATCTGCGAAAATGGTGGGTTTAACGTAGAAGCCTTTGTTCAGACCGTCCGGGCGACCGGTACCACCGGCGACCAACTTGGCGCCTTCATCAATGCCGGCCTGGATCAGATCCTGGATCTTACCCCATTGAAGCTCGTTGACGACCGGTCCGATGTGGCGACCTTCTTCCGATGCGGGGCCAACACTGATCTTGGCGGCAACCTCGGCAGCGGTGGCAACAGCCTGATCGTAAACGCCACGCTGAACCAGCATCCGGCTGGGTGCGTTGCAGCTTTGACCGGTGTTGTTCATCATGTGCAACACACCACGTTTGACAGCCTTTTCATCGGCATCGTCAAAGATCACGTTGGCACCTTTGCCGCCCAGCTCCAGATGCACCTTTTTCAGGGTGTCTGCGGCGGACTTTGAAATCGCCGTGCCCGCACGGGTGGATCCAGTAAAGGACACCATGTCGACATCCGGGTGCGAGGACAGGGATGAGCCGACGCCCACACCGTCGCCATTGACCAAGTTAAAGACACCAGCCGGAAAACCAGCCTCGTCCATCATCTCGGCAAAGATCATCGCGTTCAGCGGGCTTTGCTCGGATGGTTTCAGAACCATGGTGCAGCCGGCAATCGCAGCCGCGCCTACCTTGAGTGTGATCTGGTTCATCGGCCAGTTCCACGGCGTGATCAGCGCTGCAACGCCAACGGCCTCGTGGATGATCATGTCATTGGGGGCGTGGTCGCCAAGCGGCTTTTCAAACTCAAACTCTTTGGCGGCCCGGATGAAGTTTTGCAGGTGCCAGATGCCGGCGCCAACTTGCTGGCTGCGTGCCATATCTATGGGGGCACCCATCTCAGCAGACATCGCCTGAGCCAGATCTTCGCCGCGGGTCTTGTACCCTTCGATCAGTTTTTCGACCATTGCAATGCGTTCGGCAGGCGGGGTGGCGATCCAGCCCGGCAGTGCGGCCTTGGCAGCAGCAACGGCGGCGTTGGTATCCGCCTCGCTGCCTAGCGAGATTACCGCGCAGGCGTCCTCGGTTGAGGGATCAATCACCGCAAAGTCATTGGCTTGCGACGGGGCGACCCACTGGCCGTTGATGTAAAAATCACGTTTTTCAATCATGTCCTGTTCTCCCAAACAGACTGTGTTCCCAACCAAACGGTCGGGGAATCGGCGCCACTCTGTCACTGGGATCGTGTCTCGGCAAGAGACCTTGTTTTACCGTTTGACCGACAATGGGAAACCCGAAGAATAACCCGCTGCACGGCCGACCTTTTTTGTATCGACGAGCGGGGTGGGTGTTTTCCGCTGGTGTGGCGGTTAAGGGGATGTAACGTTGCGGAATAGTACTTAACTAGTCGTTCATACGACTCGTAATTTGACATGATAGGAGATTGCCATGGGCCTGCGCATCAACGATGTGGTTCCGAATTTCACCGCCGAAACTGACCAAGGAACTGTTACGTTCCACGACTGGATCGGCGACAGCTGGGCAATCCTTTTTTCCCATCCCAAAGATTTCACCCCGGTTTGCACAACGGAATTTTCAGCCGTGGCGCAGTTGGCTGACGAATGGGCTGCCCGCAACACCAAAGTGATGGGCGTGTCGGTTGATGGTGTCGAGGACCACAAGAAGTGGAAGACCGACATTGAGAACTATGGAGGCGCTGCTGCGAATTTCCCGATCATCGCTGACGATGGCCTCGCCGTGTCCAAAGCCTTTGATATGCTGCCCGCCGAAGCCTATATGCCCGACGGACGTACGCCCGCGCATAGTGCCACCGTGCGGTCGGTGTTCATCATTGGGCCGGACAAGCAGCTGAAGCTGTCGATGACCTATCCGATGACTGTGGGTCGTAACTTTGCCGAGATCCTGCGGGCGCTGGACGGGTTGCAGATGTCGACCAAGGGTGTTGCGACGCCGGCCAATTGGGTGCCGGGCGAAGACGTAATCATTCCACCGGCAGTGTCCAACGAGGATGCCAAAGCGAAGTTTGGCGAGTTTGAAACCATCTTCCCTTATCTGCGTAAGACCAAGGCTCCAAAGTAAAAGACAAAGAGTGGGCTGTCTGCCCCCTCTGTGGCAAAGCCTATAGGCTTTGCCACATTCTCCTCCGAGGATATTTTAGCCAGATGAAGAGCGGGGCTAGGGCTGTGGTTTTTGGGACTGTGCCCAGAGCCGGGCGCGATAGAGGCCGCGTTTGAGTTCGCGCGCAAGTTTGTGTCGGGCCGGTATGTGGGACTGGATGGTGGAGCCGCCAATTTGTGCAGCGACTTCGCGGTTACCGACGCCAAGCAGGGCATGGACGGGTTGGTTGGTCAGCCAGTGCAGTTGCAGGAAGGTGTCGACGGGGCGGTCAATGCTACTGGTGGCGGCGAGCAAACGTTGCGCGGCCTTGCCGCCAACCACTTGACAGATGCATTGCAGGCCGATGGTTTTTGGCAGGATCAGGTATTGGCCATCCTGTTCGGCCAATACCTGCGCCGGTTTCTCACGTTGTTTGACCGGCAGGCGGATGTAACTGTCGGCGGTGGCATGAGTGCGAAGGATCTGCAGGGCAGAGGCAAAACGCAAGGGATCGATTTGCAGGTCGTCTTCGGTGATCAGGGCATAGTCGAGATTCTGGTCAACGATCATCTGCCAGATTTTTCGGTGGCTTTGGAAGACGCCAATTTCCGCCGGGCGCAGCGCAAAGGGGTAGTGTGGGCGGTATAGGCTGCCGGGGTGCAGGTCGACCGAGTTGATCTGTTGCGGATCGCGCCCGTTCACCGCCTCGACCAGTTCTCCATTGGGGAGGCTGGCGCAGAGCTGTTCGGCATTGTGCCGCCGCGCGGTGCTGGATGACATGTGAATGATAAAAGAGCGCATAAGGCAGGCCTAGGTGAGGGAGGTCGCAAGGGGCTGATCGGCAGGTAGCAGGGGCTCGGCCAGCAGCTCCTCGATGAAAGAGCTGAGAAGTTGCAGCCGCCCGGTGACGCCCGCCTTGCGGTAGACGGCGGCACATTGGGCCTTGACCGTGCCCTCTTTGGTTTGGCGCAGGGCGGCGATTTCGGCCACCGCCAGGCCCTTGATCGCCAGAAGGGCGACATCGCGCTCGGCGGTACTGAGATGCCAGTCGTCAAACTGCTGTTCGATCACCTGGGCAAAAGCACCCGAAGCAACGTCGAGCTGGCGGCTGATCTGCTGGTGTCTGCGTGCCAGGGCGCGGATCTGTAGAATGGTGGCCAGTAAGCCGCCAAATAACGCCAGCGCCACCAGCAGTTCCAGGGCATGGTAGGGGCTGGAATTGGCTGGTTGTTCAGTCCCAGACCAATCGGCAACGGCGTCAAACACAAAGAAAGTGGCGCAGGAGACCTGCACCACCAAGAGGAGCCAGAGCCAGAATAAGGCGGATTTCTGCATGTGGCTCCCTATGCGTTTGTGATTAGTCGTCTTCGAGTTCGATCTCGGTGACGATGCCTGTGGTCATATCTACAACCAATTCAGTTTCCACGCCATCCAGCAGGACTTCAACCTCGATCTCGCCGTCTTCGATTTCAATTTCACTCACTGTGTAACCCTGCGCCTCGACGACGGCGCGGATTTCGGCCGCGTCAGTGCCGACTGTGTCGCCGACCGAGATATTTGCCATCGCCAGAGCAGGGGCACCAATCAGCAGGCCAACCAGGGTGAGTGTTTTCAGATTTTCCATGTCGCATCTCCGTTTTTGCGTTTCGGTGATAATGAGGTGGGGAGGGGGCGAGTGCGCTACGATTGGTTTTTGGTTGGTTTTGCAGGGGATTGGACTAAGGTTTATGCGCTGTCTTGTGGCACAAACTGTCATTGCTCTAAGGCACCAGAGATTGAGAACAGATTTCACCGGTATTGAAGCGGAAACATGAAAAACATAATTTTAGGGTTGATCCTTTGTCTGCCTGCCGGTGTTTGTCTGGCTGAACAGGCGCCACCTGCTGAGCTGATCCCACCATTGCCAAAAGAAGCTTATGCTAGCTGTGCCGCGCTTGACGGGGCGCTGTTTGTTGACGGTATCCCATCAGGGATAGTGCTGACGCTACATTCGCGGCCTCGTATGAATACGACAGTCACGGGTGTTCTGCCGAGTTCGGCCACCGGAGTGGTAAAGGGGAAATGCAGGCAACGCCTACACAATTTATGGTGTCAGGTTACTTGGGGCTGCCTGCAGGGGTATGGCCGGACTGTCTATTTGCGTGAAGGTGATCCTTCGCACCCGCAGCAGTGGGCTCAGGTCACAGGGGTGCTTATTGATACATTCCTGATGCTGCGTTTGGCACCATCCGAAGAAGCCGGCACAGCGGTCGCGATATCGCCGACCGTTAGGGTGTCGGTGATGGACTGTGTTGCGGGTGCCAGTGGGCAAGAGTGGTGCGCCGTTGTGTTGGGCGACAAGACAGGTTGGGCGCAGAAGCGGTATTTGCAGTTTTAGGCTGTTGCGACCGCGCAAGAGAAGGATCGAATAATGACTGTGAAATGGATGTTTGCCGTAGCGATTGCACTCACCGGGGCTGCTGCTGGCGCGGCGCTCTATGTGAATTCGCTTAGGGCTTGTGCCTGTATGCCGATGATTGTGGATCAGGATGGGACGTAACTGTAAACTTGCGGTTCCGTGAAAGGATAAAAATTGGAGATTTTGGTTCCTATTGTCTTCGTGATTGTATTGTTGTTGCCTGTGATCCCCTTCGCAATCCTTGTGATGTTGCCGACTTACCCGAAAAGCAGGCGGATTATGGGGGCTTGGTGCCTACTGCTTGCCGTGGGTATTGCAGTATCCATTTCGACATTCCTGTATCCTCATGAAAGCCCGTTCATTTTCTGGAAAGCGCCGAAATGGCATTCGTTCGTAATCGACTTTTTTCTCATCGGAATCCCCTTTTCGTGCTCGTTCTACTTATGGAGATTGCGAAGGAAGACACCGGAAATACTGAGTGAGGCGGCTATTTTTATGATTGTGCTTGTCACGTGCATTTTGTCGTTTTTTGCCCTGAAAACGTTTAACAAAACTTGTGTTTTCTTTGAATATTGGAATGACAGTGGCCAGGCTTGGTGCCCCGTCTCATGGCAAGCCCATTAAAAAATTGCCTGCGGTTATCTATTGTAGATGCACGACACTAATCGGCTGATTGAATTGTTGGCGCGTGTTTAACTTGCACTGCCCCCCCTATAGTAAAAGGCCCCGCTGTTGCCAGCGGGGCCTCCGTAATTCTCAAAAGCGTAAAACCGGGTTGGCTTACTCTTCTGGTTTGATCTCTTCGCCAGTGGACTGGTCGACGATCTTCATCGACAGGCGAACCTTGCCGCGATCGTCAAAGCCCAACAGCTTTACTTTCACTTCCTGGCCTTCCTTCAGAACATCTGACGGGTGGTTCAGGCGGCGGTTTTCGATCTGAGACACGTGGACCAGACCGTCGCGCTTGCCGAAGAAGTTCACAAAAGCGCCGAAGTCGACGATTTTGACAACGGTACCGGTGTAGATGGCACCTTCTTCTGGCTCGGCCACGATCGAGTGGATCATGTCGTAGGCTTTCTTGATCGAATCGGCGTTTGGCGATGCAATCTTGATGATGCCTTCGTCGTTGATGTCGACCTTGGCACCCGAAACTTCGACGATTTCGCGGATCACTTTACCGCCGGATCCGATGACTTCACGGATCTTGTCGGTGGGGATCTGCATGGTTTCGATGCGCGGCGCGTGAACCGAGAAGTCAGAAGCTTCGGTCAGTGCGTTGGCCATCTCACCCAGGATGTGAACACGGCCAGCTTTGGCCTGCTCCAGGGCTTTCTCCATGATTTCCGGTGTAATGCCGGCAATCTTGATGTCCATCTGCAGCGACGTGATACCTTTTTCGGTACCGGCCACTTTGAAGTCCATGTCGCCGAGGTGATCTTCGTCGCCCAGGATGTCGGACAGGATCGCGTAGGAACCGTCTTCTTCCAGGATCAGACCCATGGCAACGCCTGCAACAGCAGCTTTCAGAGGCACACCAGCGTCCATCATCGACAGCGAACCGCCACAGACAGAAGCCATCGAGGAGGAACCGTTCGATTCGGTGATCTCGGACACCAAACGGATGGTGTATGGGAAATCAGTCGAAGCGGGCAGAACAGCCTGAAGGGCGCGCCATGCCAGTTTACCGTGACCGATTTCACGACGACCTGGGCCGCTGACCCGACCAACTTCACCAACCGAATAGGGCGGGAAGTTGTAGTGCAGCATGAAGTTGGATTTGAAGTTGCCATGCAGTGCATCGATGAACTGCTCGTCGTCTCCGGTACCCAGAGTGGTGACAACCAGACCCTGAGTTTCTCCACGGGTGAACAGTGCCGAACCGTGGGTCCGCGGCAGCAGGCCAGTTTCCGAAACGATTGGGCGGATCTCGTCGGTTTTACGACCGTCGATACGAATGCCAGTTTTGACAACGTCGCCACGCAGGATGCCAGCTTCGAGCTTTTTCAGAGCGGAACCAAGATTCGCGTCGTCCAGTTGCTCTTCGCTCAATGCAGCCTTGATGGTGTCGCGGGCAGCAGAAACAGCTGAAGTACGTTCTTGCTTGTCGCTGATCGCAAAGGCGGCGCGCATTGCGGTGTCGCCAGCAGCTTTAACAGCTTCAAACAGGTCCGAGTAATCCGGGGCAGCGAAGTTGAACGGCTCTTTTGCGCAATCTTCGGCCAGCGAGATGATCAGGTCCAGAACGGGTTGGATCTGCTCGTGAGCAAAGTTGACAGCGCCCAGCATTTCAGCCTCAGAAAGTTCATATGCTTCGGACTCAACCATCATCACGGCGTCTTTGGTGCCGGCAACAACCAGATCAAGACGCTGTTCAGGGTTCAGGCGCAGGTCCTGCATGTCGTCAACTGTTGGGTTGAGAACGTATTCGCCATCTTCAAAGCCAACGCGGCAGTTGGCGATCGGGCCCATGAACGGAGCACCCGAGATGGTCAGCGCAGCCGAAGCAGCGATCATTGCAACCATGTCTGGGTCGTTGACCAGATCGTGGGACAGCACAGTGCACATCACCAGAACTTCGTTTTTGAAGCCAGGAACAAACAGCGGACGGATCGGACGGTCGATCAGACGTGCGGTCAGAGTTTCCTTCTCGGTGGGGCGAGCCTCACGCTTGAAGAAGCCACCTGGTACTTTACCAGCGGCATAGTATTTCTCTTGGTAATGCACGGTCAGGGGGAAGAAGTCCTGGCCGGGCTTTTGCTTGCGGGCAAAAGTCACGTTGGCCATAACGCTGGTCTCGCCCAGAGTGGCGATGACCGAGCCGTCAGCCTGACGGGCAACTTTGCCGGTTTCCAGTGTCAGCGTTTCTTCGCCCCACTGGATCGATTTCTTAGTCACGTTAAACATCACGTTTCCTACGTAGGCTGCAGGGGCGTATCCCCTTTGGCCGGAAAAATGCGAGCCCTTGCTCGCGACCCTATCCTTCGTACCTGGGGCTCGGGTCTCGGATGCCCCATTCCAGATTTCCTCGCGTTATAGGGTTTTTGGACAAAAAGAAAGGTTCAATGCAGTTGGGAGGCGTGCAAGAGAAGAATTGCCGGTCTTCTTGACGAACACCAATCCGCATTTACGTTGTCCCAAACGCATGGGATTTCGACAATGACTTACATCGAGCTAAAGCTTTTCATAGTGGCGTTGCTTGTGCTGGTCTTGGCTCAGGTCATTCCGGCGCAGGCAATACCGCTGAACCAGTGGAGCATTTCCTGCCGAGTCGACAAAGGTGCGATCAAAAGACGCGCTAATGTCTGGACCTTTCGAACCAGCGCAAACAAATGCTCTAGCGGCAGTTGGAAACAACGCGCCGAGATCAGGTCAGCGAAGATATCTCCCAACCAAAAAGGAGCGTATCTGTTCCGAACCAATGTTTCGATGATCACGCGAAAGCGGGAAAAGTTTGATATTTTTCAGATTCACGACGGGCGAAGTGGCTGCGCGCCCCCCCTAAAGCTCACTGTGCTTGTCAGTGGTCACATCGAGATGGTGAGTGAGATCAACAAGAACTCGGGCAAGCGCTGCATCAGGACAAGGCTATCCTCGCGAATTTCACGCGGCAGACTTATGCGGGATGGAACAGAGCAGGAGTTGAAGGTTCTGGTCGAATTTGACGGGCTAGGCGGATTTGTTGTGACGGTGTGGATTGATGATGTGATGCAAAACAGTGGCACCTATAAAAGCCCGTCCATCAAGGGGGCCTATAAATCCCGGTACTTCTACTTCAAGCACGGGGTCTATTCCCCCAAGGTTTTTAGATACGAAATGACCTCACGTGGGATGAAGGTCTCAAAGGTCCGTGTGATCCGATGAGAGTGCTGTGTTGTGTAATTGTAGACGTGATGTTCCTGTCTTAGACGTTGTTCGATTAGTGCTGACAAAATGGGGTTCGACCCGGACCCGGCATTGGAAAAAGAGATTTGGAACAAAGACATTTTCTGCAAGGCATTGGGCTGCGATTGCTTGCGGCATTTCTTATGACCGCAATGTCGGCGGCGGTTCATGCGGCGGCGCAGGACGCGGCACTGGGGCAGATCATATTCTGGCGCTCGGCTGTGGCACTGATCCCGATTTGCCTTTATATGGCGCTCCGAGGCGAGTTCCCGCAGGCGCTGCGCACGCAGCAACCGAAATTGCACGTTGTACGCAGCTTGTTTGGTGCCTTCTCAATGGCCCTGTCGTTTGTGTCGCTGGCTTACTTACCTGTCGCAAACGCACAGGCCATTGGATACCTCGCACCCGTTTTGGTCTTGCCATTGGCCGCGGTTATGCTGGGTGAGAAACTGACTAAGACCATATTTGTAGCCGTATTTGTTGGCTTCGGCGGCGTGATCGCGCTGTTGTGGGAGGCACTCTCGCTGCCCGGCGAAGGCGCGGTTATTGGGGTGGCGGCTGGATTGGCATTTGCTGTTACGATGGCTTTTGTCCGGGTGCACACCAAGAAAATGACTTTTACGGAACGATCATCAACAATCGCCTTTTATTTCGCCGTTGTTGCTGCACTGGCAGGGCTGGCATCTTTGCCTTTTGGCTGGCCAGATTTGTCGTGGCCACAATTTGGATTGCTGATTGCGGCTGGGTTGATTGGTGGGATCGGCCATATCGTCGCCAACGAGGCCACTGCGCGTGCTCCGGTCAGCGCCTTAGCCCCGTTTGATTTCACCGGACTGATCTGGGCGCTTGGATTTGACATTGTGCTTTTCTCGCAGGTGCCAGGACCGTTGGGTTTGCTGGGGGTCTTTGCGATTACCTTGGCAGCCCTGCTGGTCACGTTTTCCGGTCCAAAAATGCGGGCCTAAAATTTGCCTATCTGCGACTGGCTGCCTGTCCAAAAACCTGTGCGATTTGATCCAGCGCGCCGCGATCAGCCTTGTAGAACACCCAGTTCTTGATCTTTTTGGAGCTCACCAGCCCGGCGGACTCGAGTATTTTCATATGCGAGGTCACGGTTGGTTGGGTCAGGCCCGTCTTGTCGGTGATGAAGCCAACGCAGACGCCGTCCTGAATCAGATCGCCATCTCGTTGCGGCGGGAAATGCGCTGGGGGATCCAGCAGCCAATCCATAATCTGGGCGCGCTGTGGGTTTGCCAGTGCGCGCAGCGATGGGACAAGATCAGGCAGCGGCTTGTTCATATTGATAAGTCTCTATATAGATCAATTCCGATATAGAATCGCATCACAGGGAGAGAATGCCATGAATGAGCAGGAGATTCTACAGGAGGCTGATCAGCGCGCCCAAGCCTATATTGCGGGTATTGAAACGCGCAGGGTGTTTCCTGGCGCTGAGGAACGTGCCGCTTTGTCTGGGTTCGTTGAGCAATTGCCAGAAGTGGGCTTGCCTGCGGGTGATACAGTGAAACTGATGGACGAGCTGGGATCGCCTGCAACCGTGGCGTCGAACGGGCCAAATTATTTTGGCTTTGTGATTGGGGCCAGTCTGCCGGTGGCTGCGGCGGCCGAACGGTTGGCTTTGGCCTGGGATCAATGCGCTTCGACCCAGGACGGCAGCCCTGTGGCGGATGTGCTGGAAAAGCAGGCCGGGCGCTGGGTGTTGGATATTCTTGACCTGCCACGTGACAGCGCCGTGGCTTTTGGCACCTCGGCAACGGCTTGCGGGCTAAGCTGCCTTGCGGCCGCGCGGGCTGCTTTGTTGGACCGTTTGGGCTGGGATGTGGTGAACGATGGGTTGATGGGCGCGCCTGAGATCAAGGTGATCGTTCCGGCATCGACTCATGTCACGGTACGTAAAGCGCTGCAGATCTTGGGATTTGGCTGGGCGCGGGTTTTAAAAGCGCCGGTTGACGGGCAGGGGCGGATCATTCCGGATCAGCTGCCGCCGATGGACGCACAGACAATTCTGGTTTTGCAGGCCGGCGAAGTAAACACGGGCGAGTTTGATAATTTTGCCGAGATTATTCCTCAGGCCAAAGCGGTGGGCGCATGGGTGCATGTGGACGGGGCCTTTGGCCTTTGGGCGCGGGCGGCTCCGAAGCTGCGCGATCTGACCGATGGGATTGACCGGGCGGATAGCTGGACCACCGATGGCCACAAATGGCTGAACACGCCGTATGATGGGGCGATGGCGATCTGCCGCGACCCACAGGCGTTGGCGCGGGTGATGAACAGCGACGCGGCTTACTCTACCGCGTCGGCGGATGCGCAGAAGAACCTGACGCTAGAGTTTTCGCGTCGGGCGCGGGGTATCCCTATCTGGGCGGCATTGCGCACATTGGGGAGAAACGGTGTGGCAGAGATGGTCGAAACTCATCACACCCAAGCTCAGCGCATCGCTGCGGCCTTGTCCGAGGCGGGTTTCGAAGTGTTGAACCGAGTGGTGTTGAATCAGGTGCTGGTGCGGGGCGCGAATGATGCCGCGACGCTGTCCATTCTGAAGCAGGTACAAGACAGCGGAACGTCGTGGTTTGGCGGCTCTGTCTGGCAGGATCGACCGGCGTTTCGGATCAGTCTGTCGTCGTTTCGCACCAAAGATAAACACGTGGACCGGTTGTTGGCCTTGATGTTGCGCATAGGCCCGGGGGGGTAGTGGCGCTTTGCCCAATGAAAAACACCCGCTCAAATCTGAGCGGGTGTTTTCAGATCCAGATGGATCGAATAGCTTAGCGGCGGATGCCGAGGCGCTTGATCAGGTCCTGGTAACGAGCCAGGTCTTTCGACTTGGTGTAATCCAGCAGCTTACGACGCAGGGCAACCATCTTGAGCAGGCCACGACGACCGTGGTTGTCTTTTTTGTGGATTTTGAAGTGCTCGGTCAGGGTGGTGATGCGCGAGGTCAGAATGGCAACCTGGACTTCTGGCGAACCGGTGTCGCCTTCCTTGATTGCGAATTCTTTCATCAGGCGATTTTTTTCTTCAACTGTGATCGACATCGGGGTCTCCTATAAGGTTTGTGTGAATGGCGCAGGCCGGGATGTCGTCCAGCACAGGCCCATGGAGTAGTCCCCACCAAAGGCAGCACAAATGCGCGAATCCATGGCGGATGCGCGGATATAGGCGGTTCTGAGGAGAATGGCAAAGGTATTTTGTCTCAGGCCTGCGGTAGCTCGAACAGGGCGCTGCTGTTCTGATCCAGTAATACAATGTCTGCGTCGGTCAGCCCAGCCGAGGCGTTGACCCGCAGGACTTCTGTGCCGTTGATCAGGATGACGCTTTGATCAGGGGAATCGGGGTCGGTTTCGACTTCGATGTCCGGGTCGGGTTGATCCTGCAGATCCCAGAGCAGAACCAACTGATCCTCGGTGGAGTCGAAATCCAGGATCTCGATGGCGTCGCCTTCGGTGATCCAACCGCCGGTGATAATCTGATCTGCGCCAGCACCCAAGGTCAGCACATCGTTGGAACCTGCGACCAGCGTGTCATCGCCGTCGCCTCCGTTGACGTAATCGCGCTCATCTCCGTCGTCGGCCCCCAACACTAGATCATCGCCGATGCCGCCGAATAAAGTGTCCGACCCGCTGCCACCGGACAGGCTATCGTTGCCGTAGTTGCCATGTAGCGCGTCATTGCCGATGCCGCCAAACAGAGTGTCGTCATCCTGACCGCCATGGGCTGTGTCGTCGCCGGCCCCACCCTCGATCAGGTCAGCACCGAAATGGCCAAACAGGCTGTCATTGCCGCTACCGCCAAACATCTGGTCGTCGCCAGCTTCGCCGTGCATCAGGTCTGATCCGTCGCCGCCGACGACAGTGTCGGCCCCATCGCCACCATAGAGGTGGTCACCGCCGCTGCCGCCGTACAGCAGATCGTCGCCGCCGTAGCCGTTGATTTGGTCATCGCCATCGCCACCGGCCAAGCTGTCATCACCGGAACTGCCAGAGATGACATCATTACCCTGAGAGGAACCACTCTCGGGCAGCAGGTCGGACAAGGGCTGCACCGCTCCGCCGGACTCAGGGTGGCCGCTACCTTCGACCACATCTTCTTCGTCACTGTTGTTTTCAACGTCGTCATCGCTGACGAATATTGCACCACCCATGGCCATCAGGCCAAGAAGACTTGCCAACCAGATCATCTATTCACCCCACACCCATGGAGACTCATTAACACGGGGTCAGTGAAGCATTTTGGGTGCCATGCGGCAAAACAAATCGGGAACATAGGTTAACGAAGCCGATGTCGTACCAGGGCTATTCCCAGATCTGAGGCGCTTGGCTGTAGGCAATGTAGAGTGGGTGTTTGGGGTGGCCAGCCTTGCTTAGCCCCAATTGGTGCAGCATCTGGCCACGGGCGCGCAGCAGCGCTTCGATACGGGGCCCTTGGTTCCGATGCGCGCCATTGGTGCCCCAGGCGCAGACCACCTGATCGGCCCAGTCGAGCCCCTCAAGGATTGTGGCCTCGTTGTCTGGTCCGGCAGGATCGGTTGCGGCGCGCATGTCACGTGGGTCGGTGGCGCGATAGGCAAAGATATTGGTGGCCCGGACGCCGCCAAACCCCAGCAGCCTGGCGCGGCGTTCACAGCGCTCAATTGTTGGGTCGTTCTGGACCTCGGTCGCGGTCGAGGGGTTCAGCATCACAAACATCACCTTTGGCCCGCTGGAGTCCCAGATCCGGGTCAGGCTATAGCGATAGGCCTCACAGTCGGAATAAACCGCGGTTGAGGGCGCGTCGCCCTTGGTGTGGCTGCGAGTGATCATATAGATGGGATGCCATCACGACGGGGACAAGGCAAGCTGAACATAAAGCGCTGCCCGGCGGCGGCGCCGGGCAAAACAGTTTAGCGGACAAACACCCGGCTTGGGTGCAATTCGCCAGCCTTGTAGGTCCCAACAGCCACAGCCTCTCCATCCAGCGAGGCCCAGGCCTCGTCGCCGTATTCCACGGTGGCGGCCAGCACCATGCCGGGGTTGCCGTTGCGCAGCTTGGCGGCACCTTCGGGGGTGCATTTCAGCTCGGGGAGGTCCTCGAGGCCAATTTCCAGCGGCAGAATGTGGGTGTCTAGTTCCGGGGTGCGGGCCAGCTCTTCGATCCGCGCAAGGGTCAGCCCGTTTTCAACTTCAAACGGCCCTGACCAGGTCCGGCGCAAGTCGCGCACGTGGCCGTGGCAGCCCAGTGACGCACCCAGATCACGCGCGATAGAGCGCACATAGCCGCCTTTGCCGCAGGTCATTTCCAGCGTCACGTGGTCGGCGTCGGGGCGATCCACCAGCAGCAGTTCCTCGACCCAAAGCGGGCGCGCGGTCAGTTCAACATCTTCGCCATCGCGGGCCAGTTTATAGGCG
This sequence comes from Rhodobacterales bacterium 56_14_T64, assembly GCA_002162795.1. Lineage (GTDB taxonomy): Bacteria > Pseudomonadota > Alphaproteobacteria > Rhodobacterales > Rhodobacteraceae > Parasedimentitalea. The sequence continues at coordinate 30,043 of MAAY01000057.1, read as the reverse complement.
CGCTGGCCGTCGATTTTCACCGCCGAGAATTTTGGTGGCACCTGCATGATGTCACCCAGAAACTGAGGCAGGGCGGCGATGATCTCATCATCCGAGGGGCGCGCGTCGCTGGTGGCGATCACTTCGCCTTCGGTGTCGTCGGTATTGGTGGCCTGACCCAGCCGCACGGTGAAACGATAGGCCTTGAGCGCGTCGGTGATATAGGGAACCGTCTTGGTCGCCTCGCCCAGGGCGATGGCCAGCACGCCGGTTGCCTCGGGGTCGAGAGTGCCCGCATGGCCGGCCTTCTTGGCCTCAAGTGCCCAACGGACCTTGTTCACCACCGAGGTCGAGGTGATGCCGGCGGGTTTGTCGACCACCAGCCAACCAGAAATATCGCGGCCTTTGCGTTTGCGTGCCATGTCGTTCCCCGAATTACAGTGAGGCGCGCGGGGTAGCTTAAGGGTGAGGGGCTGTCAATTAAAGTTTGGAAAATAGGGGGTGAGCTTTTACTTTAGGGGACCCAACTGACCAGTGTAGGGTGCGTGCTGGCACGCACCGATGGCCCGGGTGGCTAGTCCGCCATTTCGTCAACCACGCCCACAATCGGTCCCATCATGAAACCATTGTCGCTGCGCCCAACCGAGGGCGCGTGCAAGCGTGATATGTTGCCGTCGAAATACAGCGCGCTGGGCAGATCCAGGTGGTCGCGGAACAGGCGGCCAAACTGGTGAAAGGTGACGGCGTTGCGTGAGATTGCAAAAACGACTCGTTTGCCATCGGCCGAGGTGCCAACTCCGTTGCGGATGTAATACGAATTCGAATCGACCAAGAATCGGGGGTGCAGCTCTCCGTCGATCACCAGCATTGGACCGGATTGGGTGGCGTGGGTGCAGTTGATGCCCGAATCGCGATAGGTCAGGCTTTCATAGACATCGGCGCGATCGGGGCGGATGCAGAACACCCCGTTGGGTAGCAGGCCAAAGTTGCCGGGGCCGGCATTAGGGATCAGCCGCATCTGCTGCTGTTGGTCTTCGATATATAAGCCAACAGGCGAGCGATCTGCGTGGTACATGCCGGCATTGGTGGCAAAGGATAACTCCTTGCCCTCAGCCGCCAGTGCCGCGTTGATTGACGAAAACTGGCCGTACACCTTGCCCTGCTCATCACGCAGGAACATCCGTAACTGTTCTTGCGCAGCGTTGACCTCGCAGACCGTATAGCGATTGCCGTCATAGGTGATGTCAGTGCAGTCCAGTGCCGCAACAGGGGCAGCACTTAGCGCTGCCAGCAGTACCAGCAGCGCCCTGATCACTCGTCGATGTCGCGGCGCACCGCGTCCTGATTGAGCAACCTATCGGTTTCATCCATCCGGTCAAAAGTCTCGTCCAGACGGAAGCGAAACTCGGGCGTGTGTTTCAGATCGGTTTTCTTGGACACCAGCCGCTTAAGCTCGCCGATGTTCTTGGCGAGCAGTTTCAGCACGTCCTCTTTGCCCTTGCCGCCCAGCGGCAGCACATAGACAGTTGCAATACGGAGATCGGGAGAGGTTCGCACCTCGCCGACGGTGATAGAGAGACGGTTCAGCTCGGCATCATGCAGATCACCACGCGCCAACACGTCCGACAATGCGCGTCGGATGAGTTCGCCAACGCGCAGCTGTCGCTGAGAAGGAGCACCATCATTGAATTTTTTCTTAGCCATGGTTCCGATCTAAGCCTTAACCGAGGCTTTGCCAAGCGGTGCCAGAGCGGTTAGGAAAAAAGCAGCTTGTGAGAAAAGGGTAAGGCAGATGACGGATAAGCCAGGGATCGTGATTACCGGTGGATCGGGGCGGATGGGGCAGATGCTGATCCGAACGGTGCTGGACAGTGATAAGGCGCGACTGGTTGGCGTGGTCGAACGCTCGGGTCACGCCTGGGTTGGTCAGGACGTTGGCGAGGCCATGGGCGGCGCGGCCGTTGGTGTGACGGTTACTGATGACGCGCTGGAGGCCTTTGCTAATGCGCAGGCTGTCATTGATTTCACCGCCCCTGAGGCCACACTGGAGTTTGCGGCGCTGGCGGCGAAGGCGCGGGCGGTGCATGTGATTGGCACCACTGGCATGTCTGAGGAACAGATCGCCCGGCTGGAGCCCCCCGCGCGTCACGCAGTGATTGTGCGGGCCGGAAATATGTCGCTGGGTGTGAACCTGTTGGTGCAGCTCACCAAAAAGGTCGCGGCGGCGCTGGACGAGGATTTTGATATCGAAGTGATCGAGGCGCATCATCATCATAAGGTTGATGCGCCATCGGGCACGGCGCTGATGCTGGGTGAAGCTGCGGCTGAGGGACGTGGCGTGAGCTTGGCTGATGTTTCGGACCGGGGGCGTGACGGGATCACCGGTGCCCGTAAGCGTGGCGACATTGGGTTCACCGCGATTCGTGGCGGCGATATTGTTGGCGAACATGACGTGTTGTTTGCCGCAGCGGGAGAGCGCATCGTGTTGCGCCATATGGCGACTGACAGATCGATTTTTGCCCGTGGGGCGCTAAAGGCGGCGCTGTGGGGGCAGAACAAGGCTCCGGGTCAGTACGATATGGTGGATGTGCTGGGGCTGTAGCTCGGGTCAAAAGTGCGGCCCTTGGGCCGCTGCCTCCGGCGGAGGTATTTGAAACAAGAAGAAGATGGGGCGTCGCGGTTCATGCGGCGCCCTATCTGGTTTTAGTTGCTGGTTTCCAGCCCTACCGGGCGGCCAACCACGGTGAAATGCAAGCCTTCGGGCTCCATCAATTCAGCAGCTAGTTGGTTCACGTCTTCAAGGGTGACGGCGTTTACCTTGTCGTTGCGGGTGGCGATGTAGTTGATGGGCAGGCCCTGCACCTGCATGCCCACCATAATCGAGGCAATCGGGCCGTTGCCGTCAAACCGCAGCGGGTAGGCGCCGGTTAGATAGGTTTTGGCGTCCTGCAGTTCCTTTTCGGTGACGCCGTGGGTGACCATGCGCAGCCATTCGTCGCGGATCACCTGCACCGCCTCGGCCACTTTGTCATTGGCCGAGGCGACCGAGCCCATGTAGACCGCTGCCAGGTCGCGCGGCACCAGGTAGGAATAGACGCCGTAGGTCAGGCCTCGTTTTTCACGCACCTCGTGCATCAGGCGGCTTTTGAAGGAGCCGCCGCCGAGGATCTGGTTCATCACATAGGCGGCAAAGAAATCTGGGTCGTCGCGGTCGATTCCGATCTGGCCAAACAATGCCACCGACTGCGGGGTGTCGAAATCAATCACGGTGATGCCGCCGGTGATGGTTACTTTGGCCGGGCCGGGGATTGTTGCACCACTGTCCGGCAGATCGCCAAGCAGAGTATCCAGCAGGGCGCCTAGCTGGTCGGCGTCGATGTCGCCTACTGCGCCAACATAAAGTCGGTCCTTGGCAAATACCGCCGCATGGGCGTCGATGATGTCCTGACGGCTGAGTGCGGTGACACTGTCGATGGTGCCCTTGCCGTCACTGCCATAGGGGTGATCGCCGTAAGCCATGGCGGCAAAGGCGCGCCCGGCGATGTCATTGGGGTCTTTGGCATCCGAGCGCAGCCCCGACAGCACCTGACCCCGTACCCGGTCGACGGCAACCTGATCAAAGCGCGGCTGGTGGATGGTATCGCGCAGCAGGGCAATCGCCTGATCACGGTTCTCGCTGAGGAAGCGGGCAGAAATCGAGGCGGTGTCATTGCTGGTGTTGTAGGAAAACGACGCCGCCAGAGCCTCGAGTGCTTTAGCGTAGTCCTGCGCCATCAACTCGCCGGCGCCTTCTTCGAGAAGGCCGGACATCAGGTAGATCGCACCACGTTTGCCCGGCGCATCCAGTGAGGTGCCGCCGCGAAACCGTAGTTCGAGCGCGGTGAAGGGGATCGAGTGATCTTCGACCAGCCAGGCGGTGATGCCACCAGGGGAGGTGACCTCTTTGATTTTCACTTCCGCCCAAGCGGGAATGGCAAGAGCACAGGCAACCAGTGCCGCGGTTATTAGCTTGAGACCCTTCATTGGGTGACCTCCTCGTCCCGCATTAACCAGCCGGTTACTGAAACCTCGGGCTGGAGTACTTGTTTGGCAATTGCAATGATCTGCTCGGCAGTGACGGCTTGCAGAATGTCAGGCCAGGCTTGCACGTCTTCGACCGTGAGACCCGAGGTCAGCGCCCGGCCATAACGGTTGGCGATGCCATCGACATTGTCTCGGGCATAGATTTCCGAGGCGCGCAGTTGCAGTTTGATCCGATCCAGTTGATCGGCATCTACCCCATCTTCCAGAAAGGCGGCATAGGTCTGGTCCAATGCGTCTTCGGCTTCTTGCAGAGAGACGCCTTCGCTGGGCACGATCAGGAACGAGAACGTGGTGTCGTCCAGCGACATGCCGGAATAGAACGCGCCGGTATAGACGGCGGTTTGTTGATCAAACTGCAGCGCGTTGGCCAGATATGACGTGGTGCCGCCGCCCAGCAACTCTGCCAGCAGAAACAGCGCTGCGGCTTGTTCCTGTGCGCCGCTGTCGCGTTCCGGTGCCAGATACGAGCGCTGCACATAAGGTTGGGCCACACGGGCATCCTTGAACGTCAACCGTCGGGCTGCGGTTTGCGGAGGCTCCTCGGTACGCAGCCGCTCGGGGAGGTCGGGGTTGGCTGGGATCACACCATAGTATTGCTCGGCCAGGCGGTTGACTTCATCGGGATCTACGTCGCCCGAAACCACCAGAATGGCGTTATTGGGGGCGTAGTAGGTGCCGTAGAAGGACAGGGCGTCCTCCATGTCGAGGGTTTCCATCTCGTGACGCCAGCCGATGATTGGCACTCCGTAGCGGTGATTGTGGTATTGCACAGCCTGAGACTGTTCCCGGAACAGCGCGCGGGGATTGTTGTCGGTGCGCTGGTTGCGCTCTTCCAGGATCACTTCGCGTTCGGTTTCGATATCGCGCTCGGTCAGGCGGATGTTGACCATGCGATCGCTTTCCATGCTCATCATCAGCTCTAATCGATCCGAAGCGATCCGCTGGTAATAGGCGGTGTAATCGTGGCTGGTAAAAGCATTGTCCTTGCCGCCGTTGGCCGCAACCGTCGCTGATATTTCGCCAGATTCCAGGTTCTCAGTGGCCTTGAACAGCAGGTGTTCCAGATAGTGCGCTACCCCGGATTGGCCCTTTGGCTCGTCCGCCGAGCCAGCCCGGTACCAAACCATGTGCTGCACCACTGGGGCGCGGTGATCCTCGACGACGACGACCTGCATGCCGTTGCCAAGGGTAAAACTGGATACCAGCTCCTCGCCCGCGATTGCGGCGGCAGCCCAACTGGTCGAGATTAATGCACTCGCCCATGCAATCCGTCTGATCATGCGGTATCCTCCTCGTTATACGCAGGCCCGCCAGATGCTATCGTTTTGCACATAACACCCGCAATCTGGGCCCAGACATGTTCCACCTGATAATTCAGGGTCTTACTGGTCGCGGTCAAGCTATGTAGCGACCGATCTGTCGAAAATGTGAGCGCTATTGTCCGGGAGGTGCCGATGGGGTGGCAAAGCCGGAGTTGCGGAACAAATGATTGATCTGAAACGGGTTGATCGCTTCTTTTTTATACGCTTCTTCATAACGATCGACGTTGAACAGTTTGAACCGAGCGGTTCTGTGCTCACGTTTGCGGAACGCAGCGTCCTCGGCTGCCAGGGACGCCCGCACACTGGGATCAACCCCATAACGGCTGGAGGCGGTGACCAGAGCGCCGTCACTGCTTGGAATGGCACCACCGGCGTTCAGCGCTGCAGCGTTGCCGCCCAGGGCAACAACTGCGTTGGCCTGTGGGTTCTGGTCGGTCCGGTTGGCACCACCCGGCGTGGGCGCGGGCAGGGCGGCATAGTTTTCAGGCGGGGTCAGCGGGTTGGCCGGCATCACCAGAAATTCATCCGGACCGGTGCTGGGTTGCTGCAACTCGCGCAGGCCATCTGAGCCGCAGCCCGCCAGGGCCACTGCTGTGGTCACAATTATTACACCCAGTGGGATCCGCATGGCCCCGTACTCCTGCCTGTTTGACGCGCTTTTACAGCAATTTAACACCAAGGTCACGTGGCCTTTTTGCCCCGGTTCTCAAAGAAGATTAGGCCTGCGGCCCCGGCAAAGATAAAGATATCCGCCACGTTGAAAGAAAAGGGATTGTTGATACCGCAGCAGGACATATTGAGGAAGTCCAGCACATAGCCATACATTAGCCTGTCAGCGACATTGCCCAAGGCTCCACCGATGACCAAACCCGCAGAAAGCTGCATCCAGCGTGATGGATGCCAACCGCGAACCCAGACTGCAACGGCGATGCAGATAACCAGCGATACACCGATCAAGACCCACCGCATGACGTCCGAACCATCGCCGAACAAGCCAAAGTTGATGCCGACGTTTTCCGCGTAGCGAAAATTGAGCAAGGGCGGCAACACGTCGATGCTGCGGACCCGCCAAAGCTGCATCCAGTGTATCACCAGATATTTGCTTGCCTGATCCAGCAACAGGGACGCCAAAGCGGCCCAGATCATCCAACGTGTGCCCATGCCCTTGCTGACCCCTTTAGTGACGGAAGTGGCGCATGCCGGTGAACACCATGGCCAGTCCGGCCTCGTCCGCAGCGGCGATCACTTCGTTGTCGCGCATCGACCCACCGGGTTGAATAACGCAAGTAGCACCCGCAGCGGCAGCTTCCAGCAGGCCGTCCGCAAAGGGGAAGAACGCATCAGACGCAACAGCCGATCCCTTGGCCAGGCTTTCGTCCAGTTCAAGTACGTCCGACATCCGCTTTGCCTTGATGCCGGCGATGGTGGCACTATCCAGGCGGCTCATCTGGCCAGCGCCGACGCCAACAGTCTGGCCGTCTTTGACATAGACGATTGCATTGGACTTGACGTGTTTGGCCACTTTCCAGGCAAACAGAAGATCGCGCATTTGCGCGTCAGTTGGGGCCACTTTGGTCACAACCTTCAGATCGTCCATAGCGCGGTGGCCCACGTCTTTGTCCTGCACCAGCATTCCGCCTGACACCTGACGGGTGGTCATGCCAATGTCTTTGGGATTGGGCAGGCCATCGGTCAGCAACAGACGCAGGTTTTTCTTGGAGGCAAAGATCGCTTTCGCCTCGTCAGAGGCACCCGGTGCAATCACCACTTCAGTAAAGATCTGCACGATCTCTTGCGCGGTAGTTGCGTCCAGCGGCATGTTTAGCGCCACGATGCCACCAAAGGCCGAGGTGCGGTCGCAGTCGAAGGCTTTTTGGTAGGCTTCGGTTAGGGTTGCAGCCTGCGCCACACCGCAAGGGTTGGCGTGTTTGATGATTGCCACGGCAGGGCCGTTGGCGGCGTCGAACTCGGACACCAGCTCAAACGCGGCGTCGGTATCGTTGATATTGTTATACGACAGCTCTTTGCCTTGGATCTGAGTAGCCGTGGCAACTCCGGCACGGGCCGATCCGTCCAGATAGAAAGCGGCGTCCTGATGGGGGTTTTCGCCGTAACGCAGGGTCTGCGCCAACTGACCTGCAACTGCGCGGCGGCGCGGGGCCTTTAGCTCCAGCGCATTTGCCATCCAGTTGCTAACCGCTGCGTCATAGGCAGCAGTGCGGGCATAGGCGTTCTGTGACAACCACTGGCGGAACTTGTAACTGGTCTGGCCGTCATTGGCGTCCAGTTCAGCCAGCAGGGCGTCATAATCCTCGACATCGACCACGACGTTGACAAAACCGTGGTTTTTCGAGGCCGCGCGGATCATTGCCGGGCCACCAATGTCGATGTTTTCAATGCAGGTGTTATAATCGGCCCCCTTGGCGACGGTTTCCTCAAACGGATAGAGGTTCACCACCAGCAGGTCGATTTCAACAATGCCATGTTCCTGCATCGCCGCAACATGGGTATCATTGCCACGCAGCGCCAGCAGCCCACCATGCACCATCGGGTGCAGAGTTTTGACGCGACCGTCCATCATTTCCGGAAAACCGGTGATGTCTGAGACATCTTTGACCTGCAACCCGGCATCGCGCAGTGCCTTGGCGGTGCCGCCGGTCGACAGCAATTCGACCCCATGCGCAGCAAGCGCCTGGCCCAGCTCGATCAGGCCGGTCTTGTCGGAAACAGAAAGCAACGCACGGCGTACGGGGTGAAGGTCGGTCATAATTGGGCAGTCCTTTACAGGCTCATTCAAAGATCTCGGGGTCATCCCGAGTAAGGTCACGCACGGCAATCGCTGTCTCTTGGGCTTTACTTAGCGTCCACCGGATGCGGGTCGCATACTGCATTGCTCGTCCGGATAGAATGATTTGTTTTGTCGCGCGTGGTTTCAGGCGAGTTTTTTCCAGATAAACACTGGGTTCCAGCTTGAGCGTGCAATGGCCGTCATGGCGAAACACCCAGATTTCACCACTTCTGAGCGCCATCGAGACCGCAGAGCCGCCCAGATCAAGTGCTGCGTCTACCTCGGGGTGCAGATGCAGCCGGATATCAAAACCGACACCACCCAACGACAGGGCGTCCATTGCCTTGTCGAATGTCCGTTTAGAGCCGTCTTCCATGGCCAGCAGCATGTCTTCGCCGGACAATGTCCGACCGTCATAAGACAGCTCCAGGGTGCGCGCGTGGGTCAGGCCAAAATGACGTTCGTAGCCGTTGTGGCCACCCTGAAAGCGAAAACCGTTCGCAATCTCGCTCAGCTCAACCGGCACCTGATCCGGTGATTCGATTAGCGCCTCATGGCCACTGCCCTTCTGCGGCGGGCTGAGCCGGGCACTGGAATGCCCCTCGATACAGAGAGTGGAATGAGACGGAGTGGCTCGCCCTGCGCGGCGCCATTCAACACCAAAAGCCTCGCCCGATCCGCAGTTGACGATAAAGGGGCGTCGTCCCGAGGTCAGCTCGAACGCCAGCGTCGAGGCATGACCGTTGTTTGAAGCAGCGCCAAGTGGAGGCACACTGGCGTCAATAATAACCGAGCTGCGCCCGGCTGACAGGCGCGCATACCCCATCGCCAGACCGTCGGCGTGGCGTTCAATCACATGACTGGCAGCCAGGGCGTGATCCAGCCAGCCTTCTAGCCCGCGACCGCCGCCATGAAATCGGGCCAGTCCACCGTCGCTGTGGCGCAGCGTGCGCAGGGTTGGCGCAATGCGTTCGATGGCGGCAGTGTGGGCCAGTGGCACCGTACGCCCGGCCTCGTGCAATGCCGCCGCTGCCCATGTCAGCAGGGTGAACACCTCGAGCAATTCTTCGGGGCTGCGGGTTGGCAGGCCGCCCTGATCGTCGATCTGTTGTTCGCATTCCAGCGCCAGCGCCTTGATCGCTGGGTCCGCCAGCTCTTCGCTGCCCTCCAACGCTAGCCCGGCATAGATCAGCCCAGTCAGGGCTTCAAAACGGGGCAGGCCGGGCGAGGCACCTTGCCAGCGGTGTGACAGAAACCAAGTTTGTTGTGACAAAGAGCGGTAAAAGGCATCGCTGGCGTCTTTGTCTTGGCCGCGCAGCAGGAACAGCGCGTGGTTGATCCACCGGATCACCCGGCGGCCCGTCAGATCCGGCGACCACCCGGGGCCGCGACCCTTGCCATGGGCCTTGATCCAACCCCACAACCATTTCTGTGCTTTTTCGCGTGCGGGCAAGTCCCCGACCGAGGCTAGATCGTCAAGCCAGGAGAACCCGTTGCGTTCAGCATCAAAGGCGGCGTCTGGGGCTTCGACTTCCCACAATCCGGTGGTGGGTGATTCGACCAGATAGCCAGCAAATAGCAAGTTGCCGGCCACCAGCTGTCGACCACGGGCAAAACTGCCGATGGTGCGCGGTTCAGGTTGCGAGACGAATCCGGTCGCCGCCCTCTGTCTGCGCGACAGGCGCGCATACAGGCGGTTCATCAAGCGGGTGCTCCGGCTCGCTAATCTATCGTGTCTGGACATACTCTCTGCCTCATACGCTCTGTTGGCGTTTCCGCCGGAGCATAGCGCGGGCTTTGTCGCAAGTCACCGTTGAATACGAAGAGCTTGAACCTCAGGCGGCTTTGCGCAGACAGGCCATGTAGAACCCATCCATGCCGCCGCGATCGGCCCAGTAATCCGGGCGCAGGCGCAGCCCACCTTCTTCGGTAATCCAAGCTGGATCAACACCGGGCAGATCCAGTGCATCGCGGTCAACGGACATGTCAGGGAACATGTCCAAGGCTTCTTCGACTTGGCATTCTCCCTCGTCCGGCAGCAGTGAACAGGTGCAAAACAGCAACCGTCCGCCGGGTTTAACCAGAGTCCAGGCGTGGGCCAGCATCTGGGCCTGTAGTTCGATCAGGGGGCCAAACTCGCTGCCGTCTTTGGCGTGGGGCAAGTCGGGGTGACGTCGGATGGTGCCAGTGGCCGAACACGGCGCGTCAAGCAGCACGGCATCGTACTGCCCCGTCTGCTCTAGCGCGTCGCCTACAATCAAAGACGCCACCAACCCAGTGCGGGTCAGGTTTTCTTGTACGCGCGCCATGCGACCCTTGGAGATATCTACGGCTGTGACCTTGGCGCCGGCGGCCGCCATTTGCAGCGTTTTGCCGCCAGGAGCCGCGCAAAGATCCAACGCACTTTCGCCAGCCTTTATGTTCAGCACCTGTGCGGGCAGCGCTGCAGCAGCATCCTGAACCCACCAGGTGCCGTCATCAAACCCGGGGAGTGCGGAAACCTGCCCGGCTGATGCGAGCCGGATGGATCCGGTTGGCAGAATCTCGCCATCTAAATGGGTCAAATCAGTCAGATCGGCGCCGGGTTTGCTGCTGATGTCCAGCGGTGCGCCGTTGAAATGCGCTTTTTCAATCTCCAGCATTTCAGGATTGCCCCAGGCCTGAGCCAGCGGGCTGCGCAACCATTTCGGCAGTCGCGGTACCCGCAACTCTTCCCATCCAGCCGGACCCTCATCTGCCATCTTGCGCAGCACCGCGTTGACCAAGCCTTTGAGCTTGCCGTGACGCCGGTTCTTGGAGACGATTTCGACCATGGAATTCACCACACCATGCGCGGCAGCGCCTTGGCATAGCTCAACCGTTCCCACCCGCAGTGTGTTGTGGACGGTCAGAGGGGTGACTTTGCGCAGATGCTTTTTCAGCAGACGGTCAGCGCGTTCCAGCCCACGCAGGGTTTGTGTGGCCAATCGTTGCGCCCGTGCCCGGTCTTCGGGCGGTAGTTTGTCCAACGCACCAGAGGCGAGAATTTCTGGCAGTAGACGGCCTTCACCAAGCACCTGATCCAGCAAGTAGATTGCGCTGCGGCGCGCCTGAGTTGCCGATTGGGTGGCGGGTTTGGACATTGTGTGCTCCTAAAGCGGGCGGGGGCATGCGGGTTGTTCCCGCGGGACAGGGGCGTATATCATGGGTTCAGCATAAAGGAACCCGCGATGAGCGATCAAACACCTTCTGATAAAACGGCCCTACCGCCAGCGGCTGTGCGTGCATTGGCCGAGGCCGAAGAACGTCGCAAGGCGGGCGAGGCCAAGGCACCGCCACCCAAAGAACTGGGCGGACGGGATGGGCTGGATCCTGCGCGGTATGGAGATTGGGAGAAAAAGGGCATCGCTATCGATTTTTAAGATGGCAATGCCTGTTGTTTTTCCGGGCGGGAGTTACTCGCCGTAGGGCACCCAGATGTTTTTGATCTCGGTTGCCGCTTGCAGGAAGCGTTTTGAGTGATCCTGGGACCAGTCCATCGCTTGCGTGTTGTTAACCCAGGTGCGCTTCAAGTTGCCTGCTGACGCGGCCTCGATGGTCGAGGACAGGTTGCTCGACGAGAAACTCCACACAGCATCGACGTTTAGATGTGCAGCCAGCGGCTTGGCAACCTCGGTGTGGTTGCCAGTCAGGATGTTGACCACGCCTGCGGGCACATCCGAGGTGTCCAGGATCTGATAGAAATCGGTGGCGGCCAGCGGGAAGGGGTGCGAGGCGGCAAGGACCACGCGGTTGCCCATGGCAATGGCGGGGGCCATCACCGAGATCAAGCCCAGCAGCGGCGCCTCGTCTGCGCAAAGTGCGCCGATCACTCCAACCGGTTCCTTCATGGCAAGCGCAACACCGCGAATCGGCACGTTATGGACCTGACCATCGTATTTGTCGGCCCAGGCCGCAGCTGAGAACAGGCGCTGGATCGAAGTTTCCACCTCCGTTGCACCACCGTTTTCGCCGGTCATGCTGTCGATGCGCTGGGCAAACTCACTCGCGCGGGCCGAGAGATTTTCGCCGATATAATACAGGATCTGAGCCCGAAGGTGGCCGGTGGTCTTGGACCAGGCTTTGGCACCTGCCGCCGCCTCGACCGCGTTGCGCACGTCTTTGCGACTGGCAATGCCGACATGACCCAGCAGAGCGCCGGATTTCCCATAGACAGCCTGTGAATAGCCACTGTCAGGACGGGCTTGTTTGCCGCCAACATACATTTTGGCTGTGCGGTCCAGCGGATCTGTCGGTGCGCCGTCGCCTTTGAACGGTTTGACCAGAGCCAGTGGCTTGGTCTCACCTTTGGGTTTGGAATAGGCGCTGAGCCCTTCCCAACCGCCTTCACGACCAAAGCCACTTTCGCGCACACCGCCAAAGCCGGCTGCGGCGTCGAACATATTGGTGCCGTTGATCCAAACCACACCCGCCACCAGTTTGGGCGCAATATCCAGCGCCAGATTGATGTTCTCGCTCCACAGGGTTGCGGCCAGCCCGTAGCGGCTGTTGTTGGCCATCTCCACTGCCTCAGCCGGGGTGCGGAAGGTGGTCGAGACCAGCACCGGGCCAAAGATTTCTTCTTGCATCAGGGTGTCTGACGGGGTCAGTCCCTCGATCAGGGTGGGGGGGTAGAAACAGCCGCCCTCGGGCATCTTGATCTGTGGCTGATACATGTCGCCAGCGGTATTGGCGGCGACCATTTCGCTGATGGTGTTCAGCTGTACCGGATCCACCAGAGCACCGACATCAATGCATTTGTCCAGTGGGTTGCCAATGCGGAGCTTGTCCATCCGGGCGCGCAGTTTGGCGTGGAAGGTCTCGGAAATGCCCTCTTGCACCAGCAGCCGCGATCCCGCGCAGCAGACCTGGCCCTGATTGAACCAGATTGCGTCGACCAATCCTTCGATCGCCGAATCGATATCGGCGTCGTCGAACACGATATAGGGCGACTTGCCGCCCAGCTCGAGCGTCAGGCCCTTGCCGCTGCCTGCGGTGGCTTCGCGGATGCGGCGGCCCACGGAAGTGGAGCCGGTAAAGGCAATTTTGTCGACTTCAGACGCCACGAGCATTTCACCCACTGCGCCATCACCGGTAATAATATTGACCACACCTGCGGGCAGGCCAGCCTGCAAACAGATGTCAGCAAACAGCAGCGCAGTCAGCGAGGTGTATTCAGCGGGTTTCAGCACCACGGTATTGCCCATCGCCAGTGCAGGTGCAATTTTCCACGACAACATCAACAGCGGGAAATTCCATGGGATGATCTGGCCGCAAACTCCCAGTGCCTGGGCGTCGGGCAGTTCACTGTCCATCAGTTGTGCCATGCCAGCGTGATAATAGAAATGCCGCTGCGCCAGTGGGATATCAATGTCGCGCGCTTCGCGGATTGGCTTGCCGTTATCCAGGCTTTCCAGCACCGCAAACAGACGGGAATGTTTCTGCAACAAGCGGGCCAGCGCATAGAGATATTTGGCGCGGCCTGGACCCCCTAGGGCCTCCCATTCTGGCTGGGCGTTGCGGGCGGCGGATACGGCGGTATCGACGTCAGCTTGGCTGGCTTGCGTTAGTGTCGCCAGTACCTCGCCGGTGGCTGGGTTGCGGCTGTCGAAACCGTCAGCGGGAGGCGTAAAGGCGCCATCGATGAAGTGGCCAAAACGGTCGCCTTGATCTACCAGCCAGGCCAAAGCCTCGGCAGCACTTTCGGGGGCGGGGCCGTAGTCCATGGTTTCAAAAATCTCTTTGACGGTCATTGTCTCAACCTTTTGTTCTGTATCCGTTTTCTTGACAGAAAACGGTCCGGAATTTTTGAAAATTCCGGTTAGAGCCGAACCGGCGTTATGCCATTGCGTGGCGGTAGCCGGCCGAATAGGCGCCGGTGACGTGGTGTTCCAACTGGCGTTCGATATCACCCAGCAGCGAGCTGGCGCCAAAGCGGAACAGGTCCGGCATCAACCAGCGATCCCCCAGTTCCTCTTTGATCAGCGATAAATAGACCAATGAATCCTTGGCCTTGGAGATGCCGCCAGCCGGTTTGTAGCCGATGCGATAGCCAGTGCGGTCAAAGTAGTCGCGGATGGCGCGGATCATTACCAAGGATACGGGCAGGGTCGCATTGACGCTTTCCTTGCCAGTTGAGGTCTTGATGAAATCCGCCCCAGCCATCATGCAAATCAGTGAGGCCCGGGCGACGTTGCGCAGGGTACCCAGCTCACCAGTCGCGAGGATCGCTTTGACGTGGGCATCACCGCAGGCGGCGCGGAACGCCTTCATCTCATCATAGAGAGCTTGCCAGTTCTGCGTCAGCACGTGGCGGCGGGAAATCACGATGTCGATCTCTTTGGCGCCGGCTTTGACGCTTTCCTCAATCTCGGCCAGCCGTAGGTGGAACGGCGACAACCCGGCGGGAAAGCCAGTGGAGACTGCCGCCACCGGAATACCGGAGCCGTGCAACGCCTGCACCGCAGGGGCGATCATATCGTGATAGACGCAGACCGCGCCTGTAGTGATGCCGTCGACCCCAAGTGCGTCGAGCAATTCCGGCCGCACCGGCTGGCGCGCCTTGGCACACAAACGGCGGACCCGGCCAACCGTGTCGTCACCGGATAGGGTGGTCAGGTCGATCAGGGTGATCGCCTTGAGCAGCCAAGCGGCTTGATAGTCCTTTTTAACACTGCGCCGACCGGGCAGGCTGGCAGCGCGGCGTTCAATGGCAGAGGTATTGGCCTGCACATTGGCCACCCAATCCAGATCCAGCGCCATGCCAGGATTGCGCGGTTCCGTCACCTGCGGCAGCTGCGCGGTGTGTTCTGCTGTTTGGCTGTCCATCACGTGTCCTCGAAAGCTTGTGCGTAACGGTGGCATGAGAGCGGCTTCTTCGCAAGCAAGAGGCGCGCATTCCGCACAGAAAATTTGACTAGATGGACAAAAATAACTTTTCTTGCGAATAATTCTCAATTGCATTGACTTAGTTGAGAACGGTTCTCATATTCCCGACAACTGATGTTTGAGAAGGAAGCCGCCCATGTGGATTCGCCAGCTTGCCCTGATAGGGCTGATGATCGTGATGTCTTTGCCTATGGTCGCTGCGCAGGCGCGTGCCGAGGCTCCGCTAAAAATCGTTGCCACAACGGGTATGATCGCTGATGCGGCGCGCCAGGTAGGCGGCGAACTGGTCACGGTGCGCGGGCTGATGGGGCCAGGGGTTGATCCACATGCTTACCGCCAAACAAGGTCGGATATCGTGGCGATGACCCGGGCCGACCTGGTATTGTGGCACGGTTTGTACCTTGAGGCGCAGATGGGTGACTTCTTTCACGATCTGGCGCGCAAACGCCAAGTGGTGGCGGTGGCCGAGGGATTGCCCAAGGATCTGCTGCGCGGCCATGACACCTATGCTGACAAATATGACCCGCACGTCTGGATGACACCGGTGTTGTGGAAACTGGTGGTGGTCGAAGTGCAAAAGGCGCTGACCAAGGCCCGTCCGGACTCCGCTGACGTCTTTGCTGCCAATGCGCAGATCCATCTGGCGGATCTGGACCAGTTGATTGCCTATGGCGAGGCCGTGCTGGCGACTGTGCCGGATAACAACAAGGTGCTGGTCACCGCGCATGACGCCTTTGGCTACTTTGGTCAGACCTACGGGTTTGATGTGCTGGGCATTCAAGGCATTTCAACCCAGTCCGAGGCCGGTCTGAACCGGATCGGAGAGTTGGTGAACCTACTGGTCGAGCGCCAGATCACTGCGGTGTTTGTCGAAAGCTCGGTCTCGGACCGTTCGATGCGCGCCTTGATCGAAGGGGCTGCAGCACAGGGGCATGACGTGCAGGTCGGCGGCGAGCTGTTCTCGGATGCTATGGGGGCGGATGGCTCTTATGAGGGCACCTATATCGGCATGCTGGACCACAACATTTCAACCATCGCCGGGGCACTGGGCGCTGACGTGCCAGAGCGTGGCATGGCGGGCAAACTGTCGGCGGGGTCCTAAGGATGTTGGATCTGGCGTGCAGTGATGGACAGGTGAAACAGGGGCAGGCGTTGGAGAACAGCCCACTGGCGATCCGAGGTCTCACCGTTTCCTACGGTCAAAAACCTGCAGTATTCTCGGTGGATATGACTGTCGAGGCGGGCAAGATGACAGCGATCATCGGTCCCAACGGCGCTGGCAAATCCACCATGCTAAAGGCCGCGCTGGGCATTGTGCCGCCGGTTTCCGGACAGGTGCAGGTGTTTGGCAAAACGCTGGACGCACAACGGGCCCGCATTGCTTATGTGCCACAACGCGCCAGTGTCGATTGGGATTTCCCGACACGGGTGATCGACGTGGTGTTGATGGGCCTGTACCGTGAGCTTGGCCTGTTGGGGCGTTTGCGGGCCAAGCACCGCGCCAAGGCGATCGAGTGTTTAGACCGAGTTGGCATGGGCGATTTTGCCACTCGTCAGATTGGTCAACTGTCTGGCGGCCAGCAACAACGGGTTTTTCTGGCGCGGGCTTTGGCGCAAGGGGCGGATCTGTATCTGCTGGACGAACCTTTTGCGGGGGTGGATGCCGCGACCGAGAAGGCCATAATCAGTGTGCTGAAATCGCTGCGCGAAGCAGGCAAGACGGTTGTGGTGGTGCATCACGATCTTGCCACCGTGGCCGAGTATTTTGACAATGTTTTCCTGATCAACACCCGCAAAGTAGCCGAAGGCACGGTGGCTGAGGCATTTACGGCTGACACTCTGCAGGCCGCCTATGGTGGACGTCTGGCCACGGCTCAGGTGGATAAACTCGCTTTGGCGATGGGATAATCTCATGCTGATCGACGCTCTGCTGTTGCAGCTTGGGTATAACGCCACGCTGGTGGCAATTGGTGCGACCTTGTTGGGGGTCTCTGCCGGGGTTACCGGCACCTTTTTGTTCCTACGCAAACGGGCACTGGTCAGCGATGCAATTTCGCACGCGACTCTGCCCGGCGTCTGTCTGGCCTTTATCCTGATGGCCAGTTTCGGCGGCGATGGCCGCAACCTGATTGGGCTTTTGCTCGGCTCGGCGCTGTCGGCGAGCGCGGGCTTGTGGTGCCTGAATTGGCTGACACGCAACACCCGACTGGCCGAGGATGCCGCGATTGGCTCGGTTCTGTCGGTGTTCTTTGGCTTTGGCATTGTGCTGCTGACGGTGATCCAGACCATGGGCGTGGGCCGTCAGGCTGGGCTGGAAGGGTTCTTGTTGGGATCAACCGCCGGGATGCTCTGGGCCGATGCCATGGTGATTGCAGTTGGCGGAGCGGTGACGCTGTTGTTGATCCTGCTGATCCGTCGACCAATGACGCTGGTGGCGTTTGACCCTGAATATGCCGCTGCCCGTGGCCTGCCGGTCAGCAAGATTGACATGGCGGTGATGGGGCTGGTGATGGCTGTTACCGTGGTGGGGCTGAAAATCGTCGGCTTGATCCTGATCGTGGCGCTGTTGATCATCCCTGCTGTGACTGCCCGGTTCTGGACGGAACGTTCCGACCATGTGGTGCTGCTGGCAGGATTGTTCGGCGGCTTGTCGGCCTATGTTGGCGCCGCGATGTCGGCCTCGGCTCCGAACCTGCCCACCGGGCCAATCATCGTGCTGATGAGCTTTGCGCTATTCCTGATCTCGCTGCTGTTTGCCCCCAATCGAGGCGTGCTGGCAGCGATCCTGCGGCATTTCAAATTCCAACGACGGGTGCATTTGCGGCAGGGATTGCTGGCGCTGGCGCAGGGGCAACCGATTTATGAAAACCTGACCCTTCGTTTGCTGCGCAAGGGCGGATTGGTGCGCGCCGACGGCGTTGCCACCGACAAAGGCAAGGCCAGTGCGGCCAAGGCTTTGCGGGACGAGCATCGTTGGGCAGTAGTGCGCAGCGATCAGACACACGAGGCCGCAGCGGCGTTGTATGATGGGCTGCGAAAGATCGAATCTGTGCTGACCTGCGACCAGATCGCCGAAATTGACCGCCTAATTGGCGGCCCGCAAGAGGTCCCGGCATGAGCGGTGAAGAATTTGTCCCCTTGTCGCTGACGCCGCTGTTGATTGGCATCTTTGCTGCCGTCGCCTGTGCGCTGCCGGGGAATTTCCTGTTGCTGCGCAAACAGGCGCTAATCGGCGATGCTATCAGCCATGTGGTGTTGCCGGGGATTGTGGTGGCTTTTCTGCTGACCGGGGCCATAACGGCTGGACCAATGATGCTGGGCGCGGCTGGCGCGGCGGTGGTTGCGGTGGTGCTGATCGAGGCAATCCGGCGTCTGGGCCGGATCGAACCGGGTGCTGCGATGGGCGTGGTATTCACCACCATGTTTGCCGGTGGGGTGCTGTTGTTGGAACAAACTGATACCTCGGCGGTGCATCTGGACGTGGAACATGCGCTATACGGCAATCTGGAAAGCCTGATCTGGCTGGACGCTGTGGGCTGGTCATCCCTGCTGGACGCGCAGGCATTGGCGCATCTGCCGGTCGAGCTGCCCCGCATGGCGCTGACGCTTCTGGCGGTCACTCTGTTCATCGCGCTGTTCTGGCGCGTGCTGAAGATCTCAACCTTTGACGAAGGATTCGCCCGCACTCTGGGTATTCGCACCAACCTGCTGGGGTTGGCGCTGGTGATCACCGCCGCCGTCGCAGCAGTGGCGGCCTTTGATGCGGTGGGATCGATTATTGTCATCGCCATGTTCATCTGCCCGCCCGCTGCGGCTCGGATGATGTCGAACCAACTGGAGGGGCAAGTGGCCTGGAGTGTCGGCTTTGCGGTGCTCTCGGCGCTGTTGGGATACATCCTGGCTGGCTATGGCCCGCTGTGGCTGGGCGCGCAGGATGCTGTCAGTGCGGCGGGTATGATTGCAACGGTTTCTGGTGTGATTTTGGCAATCGCCGCCCGATTTGGCCCCTGCCGCAATCGCAGTGGCGCACCCGTCGGCGTGTAACTCAGCGCCCCATCGAACCAATGGGTGGGGCAGGTTTCACAGCTGCTATTCGACTGGTAGAATCGCCGAATTATGCTAAATTTAGCGGTATGAGCATCCCCGACCCCAAAATCCGCGACACATCGCGCCCGGTTATCCGCCAGTTGGATGATACCGCAATCAACAGGATTGCGGCGGGTGAAGTGGTGGAACGGCCGGCCTCGGCGGTCAAGGAACTGGTAGAGAATGCCATTGATGCAGGTGCCACCCGGATCGGTATTGAAATAGCCGATGGTGGCAAGACCCTGATCCGGATCACTGATGATGGTTGCGGCATGTCCCCCGAGGATCTGCCACTGGCGCTGTCGCGCCACGCGACCTCAAAAATCGACGGCTCGGACCTACTGAACATTCACACCTTTGGCTTTCGCGGCGAGGCACTGCCCAGTCTGGGCGCTGTCGGGCGGCTGAGTATCACCAGCCGTGCCGAAGGGCACGAGGCGGCCACGATCAAGGTCGCCGGTGGCAAACTGGAACCTGTCCGCCCGGCTGCGCTGCGCTCTGGCACCGTGGTGGAACTATCGGATCTGTTCTACGCCACCCCGGCTCGGTTGAAATTCATGCGAACCGACCGGGCTGAATCGCAGGCGATCTCGGACGTGATCAAACGGTTGGCGATGGCCGAGCCCTCGATTGGTTTTACCCTGCGCGATGTCTCGGGTGGCGGGCAGGGGCGGGTCACCTTTCGCGCCGACCCGCTAAGCGGTGATTTGTTTGATGCATTGCACGGGCGGCTGGCCTCGGTGCTGGGGCGCGAGTTTGCCGAGAATGCGCTGAAGATCGACGCTACTCGCGACGGTATCCGGCTGTATGGTTATGCGGCGTTGCCGACCTATTCACGCGGCGCAGCGGTGGCGCAGTTTCTGTTCGTCAACACCCGGCCCGTAAAAGACAAGATGCTGCAGGGTGCGTTGCGCGGCGCCTATTTCGATTTCCTGAGCCGTGATCGTCACCCGGTGGCGGCACTGTTTATCGACTGCGACCCCGAAATGGTTGACGTTAACGTACACCCGGCCAAATCCGAAGTGCGGTTCCGTGATCCCGGTATTGCCCGTGGCTTGATCGTGTCCGCCCTGCGCCACGCTCTGGCCGAAGCGGGGCACCGGGCCTCCTCCACCGTGGGTGGGGCCACCCTGGGGGCGATGCGGCCGGAACAGCCCACCGGCAGCGGCGCGCCAAGGGTTTATCAGATGGACCGCCCGTCGATGGGCGCGCGCGGCGCAGCTTATGCCGGTCAGCGTCCAGTAGACATACCGCCCAGCATGGGATTCGCTGAACTGTCCGAGAGCTATAGCGGCCAGCTGATCGATGCCCCGGGTCCGACGTTACATACGGGTGAAGACATTGTGCCCGGGGCCGAGCTGTTGCCGCTGGGTGCGGCACGAGGGCAGGTGCACGAGAACTATATCATTGCCCAGACCGCCGACGGCATGGTGATTGTCGATCAACACGCGGCGCATGAGCGGCTGGTCTATGAAAAGCTGAAACGCCAAATGGCGGAAAACGGCGTGGCGGCGCAAGCGCTGTTGATCCCCGAGATTGTTGAGTTGAGCGAAAACGACAGCGCCCGTCTGCTTGAGGTGGCCGATGAGTTGGCCAAGTTCGGCTTGAGGATCGAGCCTTTTGGCGGCGGTGCCGTGGCGGTGCGCGAAACCCCGGCCATTCTGGGCGAGGTCAACGCCGAGGCGATGATTAGGGATATTCTGGATGAGCTGGACGACCAGGGCAGCAGCCAATTGGTGCAGGCCAAGGTCGAGGCGATCCTCAGTCGGGTCGCTTGTCACGGCTCGATCCGCTCGGGTCGACGCATGCGCGGCGAAGAGATGAACGCCCTACTACGCGAGATGGAGGCAACGCCGCATTCCGGCCAATGCAACCATGGCCGCCCCACCTATGTTGAATTGAAACTAGTCGATATTGAACGGTTATTTGGGCGCACCTAAGCGCCAAAGCACAAAACAGGGAGCCTCCCCGTGCAAATAGATCCTACCCTGTGGCCGCTGGCCGCACTGGCTTTTGCTGCGGCAACTGTCTTGTTTGCAGTGCTCTGGTTGTCGGCCCGCAAGCAATCCACTGTGGTTGAGGACCTGCGGCACGAGAATATTGAGCTGCGCCAGACCTGTGCCTCGATGCAGGTGGATGTGGCGCGGGTGCCCGAGCTGACGGGCGAATTGGCGGCCCTACGTCATCTAAAGGATGGCGAACTGGCGGCGCGGCATCAGGCCGAGGCCGAGGTGCGGGGGCTGAAGGGTGAGCATGAGGCCCGGCTGGAAGAGTTGCGGCGGATGAATTTGCAGTTGGAGCATAAGTTTGCTGCGATGGCATCAGGCGTGCTGAAACAAAACTCTGAGAGTTTTCTGTCTCTGGTCAGTGAACGGTTCAAAACCCATTCGCAAACTGCCGATGCTGATCTGGCCAAGCGTCACGCGGCGATTGAGGGACTGGTTAAACCGTTGGATGAAAAGCTGGGCCAGTTTGGCGACCGAATCAAAGATATCGAAAAGGCCCGCACCGAGGCTTACGGCGCCATTCAAGAGCAGGTGAAAAATCTGACCGAGGGGCAGGCGGCACTGGGCGGCGAGACTCGCAAGCTGGTACAGGCGTTGCGCGCGCCCAAGACGCGCGGTCGCTGGGGCGAGATGCAGTTGCGGCAGGTGTTCGATATGGCGGGCATGTCCGAGCATGTGGATTATGATCTGGAGAAATCTTTGGGCACGGATGACGGGTTGCGCCGTCCCGATGCGATTGTGCGCATTCCTGGTGGCAAAAGCATCGTGGTGGATGCCAAGACGCCGCTAGATGGCTATCTGGATGCGTTAGAGGCGGAGACTCCGGAGTTGCAACAAGAGCACTTGGTCCGGCATGCGCGGCATGTGCGCACCCATGTGAAACAGCTTGCCTCTAAGGCGTATCAAAGCGCGCTGGGCGAGACCCCGGATTTTGTGGTGATGTTTATCCCCGGCGAAACCTTTGTGTCGGCAGCTGCCGAAGTGGACACCGGGCTGATTGAATATGCATTTGAGCACAAGGTTCTGATCGCCACGCCGACAACCCTGATGGCGCTGGTGAAATCCATCGCTTATGGCTGGCAGCAGGAAAAAATGGCCAAGAATGCGCTGGAAGTACAGGAGACCGCCAAGGAATTGTACAAACGGTTGGTGACGTTCTCCAGCAATCTGGCCTCGGTTGGGCGGGCGCTGTCCTCGTCGGTCAGCAGCTACAACAAGGCGGTGGGGTCGTTTGAGGCGCGGGTGCTGCCCTCAGCGCGCAAGTTTGAGGCTATGGGAGTGGTTGCACAAGGATCAGAACTGGCAACCCCGGCGCAGGTGGAAAGCGATGCGCGGCAGGTGACAGACCTGCTGTCAGAAGAATAATTTGACGGAATGCGGCGGAAGTTGCGCCCTGTGCCGTGAAATGTCTTGGAAACACTGCAAAGCCATCCCACCTCAGAGGTCCCCTGAATTATGAGCATACTCGCCCCGGATAATGCACTGCTGAAACAGGCAGAAGTGGAAGCAGAGCAGGTTGTGTCGCTGCTGCGGATTGCGGTCGCGCTGGGGCTTCTGATCATGTTCTACTTGGCCGTCGGGGGCAGTGATCTTGCGCCTGAACTCTATTTGCGTCGACAATGGGTCTTTGCCATAGCGACCATGGTCTCATACTTGCTGGTCGGAGTTGTTGCTTTGTGGATGGCGCGCAGTGGGCGCATTCGCAGCTGGATGGTTTGGCCTTTGGTGACAATCGACTGCCTGTTCATGCTGGCCAATACATGGGTTAGTCTGGAAAATTCGGGCTTACCGGGGGAACTGACCTTCATCCTGCCACCAACCTGGCTGGTGCCGGTAATCCTTGGCTTTACGGTGCTGCGATTTAATCCGCTGCTGCAGGCCTATTGCGTGGCACTAATTGCCACCGGTTTGGCGACCTTGTCATTGTGGCAACCCGAGGAAATCACCCCCTTTATTGCAGAGCGCGCGCAGAACCTGCTGTCTGGTCCGCCCAATATTGTGCGCGTGACGATGATCACCCTTGGTGGATTGGTGTTGGTGGTTGCCGCCTGGAGAACCCGGCGACTGGTGCATCGATCAATCACCGAGGCGCAGGAAAAAGCCAACTTGACCCGATACCTCCCCTCGCAACTGGCGGGGCGATTGGCCGGTAGCGGGTTGGACGAGCTGCGCCAAGGTCGGCGTCAGAATATGGCTGTCCTGTTTATCGATATCCGTGGATTTACCCGTTGGTCGCAAGGGCGCGATCCTGTGCGGGTTGGGCGGTACATCACCAATTTCCGCAGCAGAATTCAGACCTGCTCTGATGTCCATGGTGGCATGATTGACAAATTCATCGGCGATGCAGCGATGGTTTTGTTCGAAGGCGAAGACGCCGCAGAACATGCCGTAGATTGTGCCGGTGATCTAATGGACAGCATGGCGGAATGGTCCAGCGAGCGCAGCGCTGAGGGAAGGGAACCCGTTGCTGTCGGGATTGGCCTGCACTGGGGCGAAGTTTTCTCTGGTGTGGTCGGTGATCCGCAGCGGTTGGAATATACTGTGTTCGGCGACACGGTGAATATTGCTGCCCGTCTGGAGCAGCTGACCAAGCAAGAAGGGCAAACCATCATTGCGTCGGCGGCAGTGCTGCAGGCCGCTTCGGTGGCGCCCGCGGGTCAGGGTTGGACTATGCTGCCAGCCGCCGAGCTACGCGGGCGCAGCGGCGGTATCGAGATCTTCGGGCGTAGTAAAGTGGTCGTTTGAGCTGATTTGTTCCAGATCAAGGTCTCATCGGGTTGCCGCCCTATCTATTATACTAAGGCACTCAGATAGACGGAGGTGAGCCATGTTGGAAATTTCAAACCGAAAAATTGCCCAGGTGGCGATGATGGCGCGCGAATTGCACCGGGCCGAGGGCGAGTTGCGCGCCTTTATTGACCGGTTGAACGAAGACGAGCAGGCCGAGTTGGTGGCGGTGATGTGGATTGGCCGCGAGAGCTTTTTTGCCGAGGAACTGGCAGAAGCGGTGATGACTGCGAAACGGGATGCCTCGACACCCTGTGCCGACTATCTGCTGGGCACACCGCATCTGGCGGATCATTTGGAGAATGGCCTGGATGCTTTGGGTATCTCGGTGCAGGAAGTCGAAGATGATTTGATTTAGTCATCGCCGTCTTGGAAATGCTCTGGGAGAGCATTTCAGGCGAGGACGGGCGGAGCCCATAGAGTTGCTGTGGGGGCGGAGCCCATGCATGGCAACACCTGACCTGTCCAATGGAGGGGCCACCCCCTCAAACTCCTCGATATATTCTCAGCCAGATGAACTGGGGAAGGCGGAGTAAGGGGCCCACACTGTGCAGGCCCCAGGTATGGTTTAGGCCAGCTGATCGGTCAGCTGCAGGTGCTGGGCCAGCTTGTCGATTTCAGCCATCCAGCTTGCGACCAGTTTCGCGTCGCTAGGGGCGGCATGCACACCGGCAGTGATCTGGCCATTCATTGCAGCCTCAATCGCCAACGAGACCGGCACTGACACCAGACGGGCCATAGCTGTGCCATTGTCGTCGCCCCAGGCATCCATGACATACGACTTGTGCCAGACCTCGGCGCCGTCTTTTTCGGCCTTCAGGTCAACACAGAGAACCACCCGGTCGGGTTCGCCTTCGTCATAGGAATGGTCCTGCCAGAATTGATCGGACATTTCTTTCAGCCGGGCGTCACCTTCGAGGCCGGACAGGGTTTCAACTTCTTTGAACACTCCATCCCAGGCTTGGGTCCAGCCGTTCAGGCGCAGAGTGCCGCGAACGAATTCTTTCACCGACCAGTCGTCGCCGAACTCGTATTGCTGCATGAACGGGATCGAGTCGCGGTTGGGGTAAACCTCGAAGCTTTCCGGGGTTGGCAGTGGCGCGGTGTAGGTTGAAATCGCATCCCATGGGCGGGCCACATCCAGCGGCGCGTGATCACGGATCGAGCGGGACGGCGAGCGCAGGGCCTTGAGAACGCCCAGTGGTGACCAGCTGAATTTATAGCGGAAGTCGTTGGCGATCTTGGGCACGCCACCGCAGTACGAGATAAAGCTGATCTCATTGCTGGCGTCATAGGCCGCGGAGGCCTTGTAGTCATCTACCAGCGCATGCGCCATCAAATGGTCGATGCCTGGATCTAGGCCAACTTCATTGATCAGCGCAACGCCAGCGGCGCGGGCCTTGTCGTTCAACGCGCGCATTTCCGGCGCGATGTAGGAGGAAGAGACAAAATGCGCACCCTTGGCGATAGCCAGTTCAGCCAGAGGAACATGCCAATCACCGGGCAGCATAGACACAATGACGTCTTTGGCGGTGACCTGTGCGCTCAGGCTGTCGATGTCGAAGGCCTGAATGTTTTTGGTCAAGTCGCCGACGGCCTCTTGCGCCTTGTCGATCGTACGGTTCCACACCGCAACATCATGCCCCGCTTGCAGCAGGCGGCGTAAGCCGGGGATGGCCGAAAGGCCGGTGCCGCACCAGTGAATGGTCATGAGTGTCTCTCCCTTATTTGTACTTCAGTTAACCGCAGTGGAGGTCGAAATTCTCCACGAAGGATATTGGATTAATCTTTGATATGGTCGGCAAAAGTCGCCGCAGCCCGTCCCCAAACCCCAGCGTCCAGATCATCCAGCGTCAGCAGTGAGGTTAGCAGTTGTGCAGCGTAGTCCTCGGAGCTTTCCACCGGCAGCATTGACGGCAGGTTGTCGATGGCCATCACGTCCAGCACCGGGTCCGAGGCAACGCGCAGCGCGGGTGCCTCCCAGGTGGTGGCGCGATCATAGACGGGAACAGGATTGTAATCGCTGTCCGGGTCACAGGCGACATCGCCAATGGCGCTTAACTGGCGTGGTGCATTTACGGCTTCGCGCGGCACAAACACCGGAGTGCCGGGGCGGGCAAAAATACAATTCAGGAACAGGTCATGCGCCAGAATTTCCGGGAAAGGTCCACCGCTGGCGGTTTCGGCCATGTCCCATTTGGTCACGGCGACGCCCATGGCCTCGCACAGATCGGCGGCACCGGCGCCGACACGGCCCATGGCGCCGATGACGATGGCCTTCGGCCGATCAACTTTGGTTGCATCCAGCTCGGCGCCCAGCTCACCCAGCAGAGTGTCTTTGCTGGGGTAAACCCCAACGGGTCCGCAAGTGCCGCCGTTCTGCTGAGCAGCCCAGGTTTTCAGCGTGACGGCCGCACCGGCATAGCCAGCCCAATAGCCAAAGGCCGCAACCCGGCGACCATCTTCAGCAACCAGATATTCCAAATCATACAGCGTACCACCGCCAGCCTTGAACCGGTCCAGCAGAGCCTTGCCTGAATGCTGGCCCTTGTAGGCGTGGCCAAACATGATGTGGCGATGCGGCAGTGGGGTGCCGTCTTCGGGCAGCTCTTTGAGGCCAAAGATGATTGCCTCGGCAGGCGCATCAGGCCATGCGTTTTCGGCCGCAATGTCGCAGCCTGCGTCGATATAGCCCTGCAGCGGGATCGCCCGAACTTTGCTCTCCTCGACGGTGACTTTGATACCGGCCTCTAGCAGGGCCTTGGCACCTGCGGGCGTCAGCCCAACCCGGTCTTCGTTGAGCCGTTGTTCAGCCCGTACCCAGAGATGTGTCATAGTGGTGTCCTTCACAGCATACCGGCTGCATAGACGGCGCGAACGGAATCGCGCTGCTCCATTGCAGCCATGAATGATTTGATTTTTGGAAAGTCATCGAGGGTCACCCCGTCGCCGTCCAGCCAGGTGCAGATGGTGTAGAGATAGCAATCGGCAATACTAACCTGCTCGCCCAAAACAAAAGGTCCGCGCAACCCGTTTGAGCTGATATAGGCGCAGCAATCAGACATGGTTTGCGGCACTTTGGCGGTCATGTCTTTGTAGGATGAGGTCTTGCTGGCCCAACGACTGCCACGCATCTTGTGGGCATGTGCCACATGCATGGTGGAGGCCAAGTAGAACATCACCTCACGCATCCTGGCCTGCAATATTGGGTCGGTTGGGCGCAGGCCAGCGTTAGGGGCGGTGTCTGCGACATATTCCAGCAACGCGCCTGTCTCGGTCAGGATGCCACCATCGACAACCAATGCGGGTACGCGGCCTTTGGGATTGATCTGGGCATAGCCAGCGCCTGTTTGTTCCTTGGCCGCAAAGTCGATTTTGATGGGCTCGAAGTCCAACCCGGCTTCTTGCAGGGCAATAGCAACTGCAATCGAGATGGTGCCGGGGGCGTAATATAGTTGCATGTCAGATCCTCGGGCGGTTGGATTTACAAATGGGTCTGGGCGTAGTGGCGATCTGGCTGTTCCAGATGCGGCACCGCGTTAAACAGAACCGGGCACAGATGGCCGCCAATCGGATGCAAGCGGTGCATCGAGGTGTTCATGATGGCCAAGGCCATGCGCGCCGTCGCCTTGGTGTCCAAATCCAGCGCATGGCGCATGGCAATGGATATCAGCCCGCCTGATGTCACCACCAATGCCGGACCGTCGCCTTGGGAAATCTCAATCAGAGCAGACTCGACGCGAGAGTTGAAGTCATCCCAACTTTCCGGTGGGTTGTCGATCTCACCTGCAGCCCAGGCGGCAAACACCGCTGGCAGGTGCTGGACAAAACCCTCGCGCTCGGTTGGGATTTCCAGCCCGTGCTGCTGCTCCATCAACTGCGCCAGAGTGAAATACTCCATCTCGTTCAGCCGGGGGTCGCGGGTTACACCGTCCGCGACGTCCATACCCTGCGCCGTTTCATAGTGCCGGATCAGGGTGCCGCAATACACGCGGGGATGGCTGGAATGGCTGTCACGCAGATGCCCGCCCAACCAGCGCGCTTGCTGGTGGCCAAGTGGGCTCAGTCGGTCATAACTGACCTCATCGCGCGCGCCTGTATTGGCCTGACCGTGACGGACTAAAGTGATGTGAGACATGCAGCAGTTCCTATATCTGACGGCAAAGTCTTAGGCGAGGATTGCAGCAGTGGAAAGAGAGGCTTTCACTTGTTAAGCAAATTTCGATTGTAGCAACAGATTGGGGTGGTGTTGCCAGCGGCAAATTGCTGTGGAACAACCAGACCATCAGATCAAAAAGCGGGGCTGAAAATGAATGTGAATGCTGAGAGATTTTTGGCCGACTTGCATGAACTGCGCAGCTTTGGAGCCTCAGGTATAGGCAAGGGCGTGGTGCGCCGTGCCTACAGTGACGCCGATATAGCAGCCCGCCAGTGGCTGGCTGGCCGGATGGCTGAAGCTGGGTTGGATGTGCATTTTGATCCGGTCGGCAACTTGTTTGGCCTTGGCGGTGAACGCTCTGTGTTGGTTGGGTCGCACAGTGACAGCCAGCCCGAAGGCGGCTGGCTGGACGGGGCGTTAGGGGTCATTGCCGGGCTGGAAATCGCCCGCGCCGCCAAAGAGGCCGGTGGGCCACCGGTTTCAGTGGTGAGCTTTCAGGATGAAGAAGGCCGTTTTGGCGTGACCACCGGATCGGATGTCTGGTCGGGTAATCTCTCGCTGGCGCAGGCAGACTCACTGACTGATGACGACGGTGTTTCCATGGCGCAGGCGCGTGATAAGATGGCTGATCTGGTCGGCGAGTTTCTGCCCCATGATCGGTTTAGTGGCTTTCTTGAAATGCATATCGAACAGGGACCGTCACTGGACCAGAGTGACGACCGGATTGGTGTGGTCAGCGATATCGTTGGTATCCGCGACATGCGGATCAGTTTCTCGGGTCGCCAGAACCACGCTGGCACCACCCCAATGCATCTGCGTCAGGATGCGTTCCAATGCCTGTCGGCGTTCAACACTGCCCTGAATACGCGTCTGGCCGAGGTGGTGACGCCATCTACCGTCTGGACCATTGGCCATGTGTCACTGCATCCCAATGCCTCTTCGGTGGTGCCGGGCAAGGTGACGTTCTCGATGCAATGGCGTGACCGGGATGTCGCGCGGTTGCAGAAAATGGGTGAGATCATACAGACACTGGCACGTGAAGTTGTTGCCGAGCGTGGTCTAGAGGCAACGCTGGACCCGGTCATGGGGATCGAGCCGGTGCCGATGAATGCAGACCTGCAAGCTGCATTGGCAGCCTCGGCCGAGGCTGCGGCCCCCGGTCAGTGGCGGACCATGCCGTCAGGTGCTTTGCATGATGCGTCGAACATGGCGACGGTGATGCCAGTGGCGATGCTGTTTGTGCCCTCGATCGGCGGTATCAGCCATGCCTTTGACGAAGACACCGACGAGACAGATTTGGCACTTGGATTGCAAGTACTGGCGGGTGCGGTTCAGGCTCTGGCGTAACCGCGTTTCAGTGCCCGGTTGCGGTATCGATCAGCCGCAACCGAGGCCTCGCGCAGGTTGCTGAAATTGTTGATGACACTTTGGCCATTGCGACCAGACACGCCCCATTCGCGCAGCACCGAGACCTCGCTAAACAGATTCATCGCAAGTTCAACACGATAGAAGCGTGGAACGCGGGCAGGGGTTTGACGATAGAGCAGACAAGTGGCCATACACCGAATCGTAACGCGGTAGATTCGCGGCGGCAAGAGCTGAGAGAGCATTCCCGTACGCGTGCTTTGGTTGCTCCTAAATTTCACTCGTACCCAACAAAGTCCTGTCCGGGTTGAATGTTGGGAAAAGCAACCATGCTGGTGGTCAGTTCGGTGAGAATTTTGGTCACCGGTGTCATCACCCAGGCATGGGAAAACCCTTCGTTCCCCCACAGCTCGAACTGCTCGGCAGGGTCTTCTTTGACGTTATAGACCTGCGGAAAGGTCGGTTTCCTGATCTCTGCAAAGGTCGCCTCGGCGGTCAGGAAATGGACCTTCAGGTCGCGCCACTTCACTGCAAAAACATCGTCTCCGACAAATGTGACCAC
>MAAY01000024.1 GCA_002162795.1 Rhodobacterales bacterium 56_14_T64 | reverse complement strand
CTGGAAATCACCGGCTTCCTGTCTGAACTAGGCACCGATCTAGAGGCAGCTCTTGCCAGCGATCAGCTAAGCCTAAATGGATCAAGGACTGCATCTTGGTTGGAATTTGATGCTGATGGTGTTGGCGGCCAGGATGCAATCCAGATTGCGTATCTTCAACGAGTCGATGAAGCAAGCGAGCTCACAAGCGATTGGTTCGCTTAACGACCAGCTATATAAACTCACGGCGAGCGCCCTTAAGAGGCGCTCGCCCGGTGGAACAACACTGCCATCCATGTGCCACAGATTAGCCTGGTCGGGCTGAACAATCAGATTTTCGATTGGCGACGGTCATGCTCTGGCGCGCCGGGCCTACTGCTGCATCAACTTGTGAATATGGCAGGCAAAGGCATAGGTCAGCGGCACTCCAAGTACCATCCCGATAACAATCGACACCTCCGGCGGCAAAACCGGCCAGCCGATCCACGAGGTGATCAACGAGGCAAAGAAGATATTAACTGCCGCCGCGCCTGCACCAAAAGGATAAAGCACAAGCGTCAGCTTAGCCTTGCTCCAGCCCTGGCTCATCTCTTGCTGACCAACCAGGCCACAGTGATCAAAGCACCAACCAACAACAACGATGCCATGAAAAACCAGAATTCGGCGGTCGCGC
This sequence comes from Rhodobacterales bacterium 56_14_T64, assembly GCA_002162795.1. Taxonomy (GTDB): domain Bacteria; phylum Pseudomonadota; class Alphaproteobacteria; order Rhodobacterales; family Rhodobacteraceae; genus Parasedimentitalea. The sequence continues at coordinate 14,642 of MAAY01000024.1, read as the reverse complement.
TTTGCGCCTGTGGGATTGGCCGATCATAGGCCTTGGCCCAGACCTGAGCGGGCAGAAAGGACATGACGATAAGGGTATAAAGACGGATCATTTCAGGTCTCCTTGGTCAGGGAACGATAGATTTGTGGCAACGCTCGGGACAGACGGGTCGGGTCGGGTAACAAGGTGAACCCTGCCCGGCCAAAGATACGCGCAAACCAGTCTTGACCGTCTTGATCTATGACAATTCCGTGCACGACATGGCCTAGTCGCCGGGCCTCGCGCACAGCCATGTGACTGTCTTCGATACCATGGATGCCCTCATAGTGGTCCAGATCGTTGGGTTTGCCGTCGGTCAGAACCAGCAGCAGTTTTCGCGATGACGTTTCTTGCTCCAGCATCGCAGTCGTATGGCGGATAGCGGCACCCAGACGCGTATAGTGACAGGGGGTCAAACCGCAGATTTTTTGCGTGACTTCCGATGACATCGGGGCATCAAAGCCCTTGCATTTTTTCAGGAAAACCCGGTCGCGGCGCAGCGAGGAAAAACCCCAGATGCCCAATCGGTCACCGCTGGCGTCGATACCACCAGCCAGCGCGACCAGGCTTTCGCGAGCGATATCCAGCACCGTATTCTCTCCCACTGCGGCCTCGGTAGAGCGCGAGGTATCCAGTAGAAAGCCAACAGACAGATCGCGGTCGATCTGGCGCATGCTTTGATAAATCCGATCACTTGAGGTGCCATCCGCCTTGAGATCCACACGGGCGGAAATCAGTGCGTCCAGATCGAGCTCGCTGCCCTCAATCTGACGAGGGCGCATGACCCTGCGGGGAAGCAAAGCCTCGAACTGACGGCGGACGGCGCGCATTTGCCGTGGGTCTGGTTCCAGCGCTTGGGGCGCGTCGGCATCCGCATCGGCATCCAGCACGCGGGTGTGATCCGGCATATATGCCTTCTGGCGGTGATCCCATTCGGGATATGTAAACACGCCAGACAGGCGTTCGTGATCGGCATCCGCCGGGGCCAGATCCAGGTGCATCCGCAGCCGCGTTGCGGCCTTTTCGTCATCGTGACGGGACAGGATGATCTTGTCTTGATCATCCGCCGCTTTTTGGGCGTCCTCATCCTTGTCGTTGTTGATGGACCGGTTCAGGTTCATGCTTTCTACCCAGGACAGGATCGATTCAAACCGATGAAAGATGAAGCTGTCTTTGCGGTTGGCCTCGTCGCGGTCTTCGCGCGCGCCCATCTTCCGGTTCGTGGTCGCGGCAACTGGCGGTGGCCCGGCATTATCTGCTTCTTCTTCCTCTTCCGCCTTTGCACCGGACACCGCCGCCGATAGCGACAACCAGATCGGTACGGGGGTAAAGGGCAGATAGCTTTTTGGGCTCTGCTGCGGTGCGGGAACACTTATGGGCTGCGCCTCGGGGCTGTTCAACTGGTCGCGAATGGCGGTTTCTAGCCGGGCCTCTTCACGAGGCAACATCAGCTTGGGCCGTGTCGCCAGAATGAAACTGCACATCCGCTGATACGCGGCGCGCAGGCCGGGGCAGCGTTGAAAGGCCAGATCCGAAGCTATCGACATAGCCTCGATCTGGGCATGATCTTTTAGGCAACCACAGCCGTCAACTGATGGTAAATCTGGCCTAGTCGAGGCCAGCGCGATCAACCAGAAATACGCCGCCCGGTTCATCACAATTTCCGGGAAGACATCCATCACCGGAGGCAGCCCCAGACGTTCGCCATCAAAGCGAGGCAAGAATAGCAATTCACCCCTATTGCCCAACTTGCGCGTCACACTTTGTCGATGGTGCGAACGCACGGCAGGTGTTTCGCCAATCTCGACCGAGGCGTCGCCGCCAAGTGCACGAAACAGCAGCACCAGACTAGGCCTGATATCGGACAATTGAACCGCCACTTCGGGGAAGCTCGGCTGAGCGCCCATCTTGGTGACGTAGTCATGCCAGATGTTGCCAATGGCTTCTTCTGGGTCCATCAGATCAAGGGGGTGAATGGCCATAGTCTTTTACCCGTAAACAACGGCGATCAGATCGCGCAGAGCGATTTGAACGTCAGCTTCATCGGTCAGCGGCTCAACAATTGCCGCCTGTAGCGCCCGATCGATTGGCATACCGCCAGCAATCAGTTGCGCAGCGTAGATCAGCAACCGAGTCGAGACACCTTCCTCCAGATCCATGCCAGATAGGGCGCGAATGTGGCCTGCCAACCGGATCAACGGCGCGACACGCGCCTCATCCAAACCGCTTTCCTTGGCAACAACAACAAGCTCGGTTGCGGCATCAGGGAAATCAAACGAGGCAGACAGAAAACGCTGACGCGTCGAGGGCTTCATGCGTTTCAGCACGTTCTGGTAGCCGGGATTATAGCTGGCAACCAGCATGAACCCTTTCGGCGCGACCAGTTCCTCGCCGGTGCGGTCCACCATCAGGGTACGGCGGTTGTCGGTCAGCGGGTGCAACACAACGGTCACATCTTTGCGGGCCTCGACCACTTCATCCAGATAACAAATCGCACCTTCGCGCACAGCGCGGGTCAATGGGCCATCGACCCATTCGGTTTCCCCGCCGCGCAGCAGGTAGCGACCAATCAGATCCGCAGCCGACAGATCATCGTGACAGGCTACAGTATACAGTTTGCGCCCGGTGCGGGCAGCCATGTGTTCGACAAAACGAGTTTTTCCGCAGCCGGTCGGCCCCTTCAAAAGAAGGGGCAAACCGTTGGTATGGGCTGTCTCAAACAATGTGCATTCATTGCCAACCGGCTGATAGAATGGCACGTCGAAATCAGTGGTTTGGGCGTTCATGATTACTCTCCAGCCACAGGTGCATTCGGGTTTTTGGCGAACAATTCACGATGCGGCACCATCATCGAGTAGATGAACAGCAGCGCACCGATGACCACCGCCAGACCCGAGCCAAAACGCATCATGTAAAACAGGCTTAGCCCTTCCTGCACGTCCATGAAACCTTCACCCAAGACCCGCTGCATGTGGGTCTGAATGGTTCCGGCAAAAGTCAGAACAAAAGTCATGAAGGCCATACCGCCGGTCATCAGCCAGAAGCTGACCATGTTCAGCACCTGATTATACGGATCACGTCCACGCAGATGTGGGATCGCATAGCTCATAATCGCAAGGTTGGTCGCAACATAGGCACCGTAGAACGCCAGGTGGCCGTGGGCCGCTGTAATCTGTGTACCGTGGCTGTAGAAGTTCACTCCGTGCAAGGTGTGCAGAAAGCCCCAGACACCAGCGCCAAAGAAGGCAACTGTCGACGCACCCAATGACCAAAGCAGCGCGGCCTTGTTCGGGTGATTACGACGCCCTTTCCAAACCATGACAAAGGCAAAGCTCATCATCAGGAAGAACGGAATGACCTCCAAGGTCGAGAAGATTGAGCCGATCCACTGCCAATAACCGGGAAGACCGATCCAATAGAAGTGGTGACCTGTCCCCAGAATGCCCGAGAACAGCGCGGTGGCGACAATGACATAGAGCCATTTTTCAACTATCTCGCGGTCAACACCGGTCAGTTTCAGCAGCAAGAAGGCCAGGATCGACGCCATCACCAGTTCCCAGGTCGCCTCGACCCAGAGGTGAATCACAAACCACCAGTACATTTTGTCCAGGCTCAAGTTGTCAGGGTTGATAAAGGCAAAGATCCACAGCAGCGACAGCAGCCACAGCCCGGTCAGCAGCACGTTGGTGATGGCGGTTTTTCGTCCAGCCAGCACTGTCATCGAGATGTTGAACAGGAAGATTAGCGCAGCAACCAGAATGCCCAGCTTGACCCAAGTGGGTTGTTCTAGGAACTCGCGCCCCTGCATGCCCAGCAGCCAGTTGCCCGGAAATGGGTTAAACAGATAGGTGAGAACAGCGCCCAGCGTGCCGATGACCAGAATGATCAGCTGAAGATAAGCCAGATTGACCGAGTATATCTCGCGCTCGCTTTCCTCGGGGATCAGGTAATAGGCCGCGCCAAAGAAACCCAACAACAGCCAGACAACCAGTGCATTGGTGTGCAGCATGCGGACTACGTTGAACGGCAGCAGTTCAGATAGGAAATTAGGCGAGACGTAAATCCAGCCGGCGATCAGCCCGCCCAAGACCTGAATGGCGAAGAGTCCCATCGCCACCAGGAAATAGGCATAGGCCACTTTTTGAGATTGATATTTCATAGCGTGTCTCCTTAACCCGCATCATTGGGCGGCCAGCCCTGTGTGTCGGTCTGGTCAGCCCACCGCAGAAACTCTGCGAGACCGCGCATCTCTTCTTCGTTGATCTCGAAATGTGGCATCTGACGGCGGCCCTCAACGCCGCTTGGCTGTGCCTCCATCCAGCCATCAAGAATTTCATAGGCAGTTTCCGGATCATCAAGCGTGTCCCAGCGGGTCATCACATTGCCCAGTTCCGGCGCGAAATAGGCACCTTCACCATGAAGAGTGTGACAGTTGATGCAGCTGTGCCGCTCCCAGACATGTTTGCCCAAGACGACTTCTTCGGTCAGGGGCATTCCGGCAGTTGACGTGTTAACCACATAGCGGTGGCTTTGAAAGGAAAGGACCCCAAAGATCGCCACGAAGAACAGCGATCCTCCGTAGAAGATGTTTCGGGCCCGTGACTTCGTTAGGATCTCTGACATTGGGGGAATCCAGTCGTGGTTTCAGGTCCCTTAGGTCTAGAGCTGTCGACCACTCTCAAGTTTGTTGCAGCACAAAGAGCAGGAATTTTTTGCGATTACTGTGCAACTTGGGACCTGTGTCCCGTCTGTTGTTTCATGATTTGAGGTTCAAGACGGCATGCCATTGATAGACAAAACCATCCTTGTCTCCCAAATCCTTGCGGACCATCCACAGACAGTGTCGGTCTTTCTTAAGTACGACATGTTGTGCGTGGGATGCCTGGTGGCCCCGTTCCACACCATTGAGGATGCCTGTCTGGAACATGACCTGGTCGAGACCGCCTTTCGGCGTGTCTTGACCGATGCGATTTCTGCTGCGCCTGTCTCAGGCTGACTTTTCGCTGAGCACGACCAGACGGTGCGCATCCGTTACCACGATACGACGTCGGGTGCTTTTGACGATGCCGTTCTTTTCCCAGCCACTCAGCAGGCGACTGACGGTGTGCAAAGTGGTGCCGGTCATTTCCGACAGATTTTGCCGCGTGATCGGGAAATCAATTTCAATGCCGCCCTCGACTTTCTTGCCCGACTGATTGATCAATCGCAGCACCGCCCGCGCCACCCGCTGCTCGACGTGCTGAGTTGCCATCTCGACAATGCGATTGTTCATCTCACCCATCCGTTCGCCCACAACCTTGTAGCTTTCGGTCGCAAAGCCATCGTAACTGGACACAAAGCTTTGCCATTTGTCGCTGGGCCAAGACAGCGCCAGACATTCATCCACCGCCATGGCGGTGGCGGGATAAGTGGTGCGTCCAATGGCGGCGGCAATGCCAAACAACTGCCCGGCCACGATATGCAGCGCAATGACCTGATCGCCACCTTCGGTGGTTCGGATCACCCGAATATGGCCATCCAGCAGCAGATAGAATCGATCCGCATCCATGCCTTCTTCGAAAATCAGCGCGGCAGGATCAAACCGTTTGGGCACTGCAAGGTCGAGAACGTCGCGAATCTGCGCGCGGGACAGTTTCCGAAACGGTGGAACATGAACCAAAAGGCTTTCGTCCAGATTTTTCAAAATGCCATCCCAAGTTTGATCAAGAACAAAGAGCCCCCCTGCCCCATACCTTAATACAGCAGCAAGACAAACACTTCCAACTTCGCAATGAAAGAGAACGACATGTTTGGAAAACTAACCCTGATGACCGTCGCTGCTGCATTGTTTGCCAGCGTTGCTGCCGCCGAAACCTTTGAAATTAAAATGCTCAACAAAGGTGAAGAAGGCTCGATGGTTTTTGAACCCGCCTTTGTTGCGGCTCAGCCCGGCGACACCATCACATTCATCCCAACCGACAAAGGCCACAATGCCGAAATCATCAAAGGCATGTTCCCCGCAGGTTTTGAAACGTTCAAAAGCAAGATGAACAAGGAATTCTCGATCACTCTGGATCAAGAAGGTCTATATGGCATCAAATGCACCCCACACTACAGCATGGGTATGGTTGCTCTGATCCAAGTCGGCGACGCCATTAATCTGGAAGACGCCGCTGCAGTGAAGCAGAAAGGCAAAGCCAAGAAACGTTTTCTACCTTTGTTTGACCAAGTCGTAACCGAAGCCGCGGTTTCGAACTAAGGCATCAAATTCCAGAGTGTCCGTACTATGGAACACTGGGGCGGCACATAGGAAGTGTCGCCCCTTTTTTTGATCAATACTGCCGCCAAATAGCGCGCGGCTTTAAGCTATCCTTCACGCACCAGGCGAAAGCCCAGATAGTCTGGTGGGATGCCAACCGCGCAGCCGCCGACTTTGGCATCCCTCACAAATTCTATGATGAACGCCCGGTGCTTGCCCTGAACAGCCCGCACTCCGCAGTAGTTGGTTTGCTCCACAACTGCAGTGCCGTCCTCGGATACCTGGCCGTTGATAAAACAGCTTTCAGTCCACTCCCAGATATTGCCGGCAATATCCGACACGCCCAACTCATTGACGCCAAAATGCCCCAGCGGGTGGATTTCCACATCTGAATCACCACGTTCGGATACCAAGCGGCGGTAGTTGGCCAACCAGCGTTTAGACGGATCCTCCTCATCCTTGTCGATGCCCAGCCCAGCATCCACATAGCGTTCTCCAGCGGCGCGCACCCATTCGTCGTCTGTTGGCAGACGCCAGGTCTGTTGTGTCATGCTCGAATACCAGCGGGCAAAACTGGTGGCATCCACGTAACTGATATCGGTCTGCGGTGCTTCCAACAGTCCTATCACAGTCGTCTCGGTGCAGGCTGCGGCAGCCACACACTGCGCATAAAGCGATTCACTGACCGGGTATTTCATAATCTCAAGATCAGTATTGGCACTGCGGGTCTCGCGAGGTGCATCCACCGAGCGGGTTCCGATGCGAAAATCACCTGAGGGGCGGTAGCTATAAGACCCAGCCGGGATCACTACGATTTCCGGCACATCCGCAATCTGAGGTGAGTTGGGCCATAGCATCACGGTGGTCGTTGTTGCCACAGCACCAATTGCCAATACGGCAGACAAAGTAACTAGAGGTCTCATCTCTTGACCTTTCAAAAGTCAAAAAGGGCGGCCGCTGACCGGCCACCCTTGTAAATCATCACAGACGGGAAACCTTATGGCAGCGCAGTCTTACCTTCGTGCATCACATCATATTCACTTGGGGCAACAACTTGTTCCATCAGGTCATTGTTCCAATCACCCTCGACCAGAACGTGTGCGGTGGCACCCAGATTGACGGCCTCGATCAGGTTGTGATTGACGTAGGCATAGACCCCAGGCTGCAGGAATTCATACAGTGCCGCCCCGGCAGAGCCGCCACGAATGAACCAGGTTTCCAGATCGCGTTCGGGAGCGTTGTTGAACTTGCCAGTCTCCCAGACCAGATCGCCGTGACCACCAATCAAGTGCGGACGACTGTCGCGATTGGCTTGCGAGTGCACAAACAGAACCTTTTCACCCTGTGTAGCGGTCAGAGCATTGTCACCAGTCAAACCGCCAACCTTGCCGTTGAATGTCACGTGGGTTGGGATCAAACCGTTCATCACCTCCAGAGTGTCGGCGTAGCTGTCACCGGCATCCTCGAACCGCATGTATTCGCCGTTCTCGTCTTTCGGAATGTAGAAATCATTCTCGCCAATGTAGTAAACGCTGTCATAGCTGACAGGGTTGTTTTCGTGGTCTTTCAGGCCGTCGCGCGGTAGCACCATAATCGCACCCGACATACCCGACACAACGTGCCATGGGATCATTGGGCCACCCGGCGCACAGTGATAAACAAAGGTACCCGGACGGGTCGCCTTGAAACGCAGAACAGTCTTTTCACCTGGGTTGACCAAAGTCAGCGAGCCACCACCCAATGCACCGGTTGCGGCGTGGAAATCGATGTTGTGCTGCATCATGTTTTCCGGTGGGTTGTACAGCGTCAGCTCAACATAATCGCCTTCATGCACCACCATCAGCGGGCCCGGCATGGACCCGTTAAAGGTCATCGCCTGTAGGTAAGCATCATCCGCTACCTGCACTTCTTTTTCGATGATTTTCATCTCGAACTGAATAACGGCGGGACCGGACATCGCAACCTGCTCGTGCTCGTGCACAAACGGAGGTTTGACCAATTTGACCTTACGACGTGGCAGGGTGCTCAGGTCAACAGCCTGTGCCCCCGACGTATCCATAATTTCTTCCGAAGCGGATGCCTTGATCGCAAGTGGTGCTGCAGCGACCGCAACGGCGCCCATCAATGTAGCTCTGCGTGTCAGCATTTTGATCTCTCCTATTAGAAGGTTGTGTTCTAACAGGAGACTTAAAGCCTCAGCCGCCGCCCCTCTTTGCGCCTGCGCAAACTCCGCAATGTAAACGGCCGAGTTTTGAACGCTAACGCCAAGATAATGCAAAGAACCGCAGGGGTCGGTCAGCACAATTCAATCCCACTTGGGCCTTCAAGTCCTTGGAATCAATTTTGTTGCCAATAGGAAAAAAGTTTCCTATAGGAACCACGCAAGTATACAAACGCATACACTGCTGTTTTGAACCTGACATTCACAAGGGCCGCCAGATGAACACTGCTCGTCCACAGGCAATCCTCCGCTGCCCCGCCAAACAGGCTTGGCCAAACCCTCAGTTGGGCGTCATTCTTTTCACAGCGCCAAATTTTGTTCAAGTGACTCGCCCTAAACAGAAAGCCCCCAGCCATGATTGATGCGCCCAAACGCACCCCGCTATATGATCTGCACGTTGAACTTGGCGGCAAGATGGTCGATTTTGCTGGCTGGGAAATGCCGGTACAATATCCCATGGGCATCATGGGCGAGCACAACCACACCCGCACCAAGGCCGGATTGTTTGACGTCAGCCATATGGGCCAGGTGATCCTGCGCGGCGACGGCGCGGCTGAAAAGCTGGAATCCCTGGTGCCCGCAGCCCTAACTGCGCTGAAAGAGGGCAAGGCGCGTTATACCTTCTTCACAAATGACGACGGCGGCATCATGGATGACCTGATCGTGGCCAATGGTGGCGATCATCTGTTTGTGGTGGTCAATGCATCCATGCGGCACCAAGACATCCCGCATATGGCCAAACATCTAGACGGCATCGAGGTCACCGAGATTTTTGACCGCGCTTTGGTCGCCGTTCAGGGACCGTCCGCCGAAAATGTGGTTGGCGACCTCTGCCCCGCCGCGCGGGAATTGAAATTTATGGAAACCACCGTCGCCGAAATCAAAGGCGTCGAATGCCGCATTTCAAGGCTGGGCTACACTGGCGAAGACGGCTTTGAAATCTCCATCCCCGAGGACAAGGCCGTCGAGATCTGCCGCGCCTTCCTTGCTCACGCCGACTGCGAACCGGTGGGCCTTGGTGCGCGCGACAGCCTGCGGCTGGAATCCGGTCTCTGCCTTTACGGCAATGACATCGACAACTCCACCTCACCGGTTGAGGCCTCGCTAACCTGGGCGATGCAAAAACGCCGCCGCGAAGACGGTGGATTTCCCGGCGCGGAACGTATTCAGCGTGACCTGGCCGAAGGCACCGCCAAGAAATTGGTAGGTATCAAGCCAACAGGTCGCGCCCCTGCCCGCGCCGGCGTCGAGGTGCAAGATCTGGACGGCAACAGCATCGGCACTATCACCTCGGGCGGTTTTGGACCCACAGTCGGTGCCCCAGTTGCGATGGGCTACGTCACCACCGCGCACAGCAAGCCGGGCCAGAAAATCAACCTTCTCATCCGCGGCAAGGCTCAGCCAGCCGAAATCACCGCGCTGCCTTTCGTCACGCAAAACTACAAACGCTAAATTCCAGGAGAGTCACCCATGACCACCTACTATTCCGAAGAACACGAATGGCTCACCGTAGAAGGTGAAACTGCCACTGTAGGCATCACCCAGCACGCTGCTGATCAATTGGGCGAGATTGTTTTTGTCGAACAAAAAGAAGTCGGGGACGACTTTGAAAAAGGCGACGACATCGGCGTGATTGAATCGGTCAAAGCCGCGTCAGAAATCTATGCCGCTGTTGACGGCGAAGTGATCGAGGCCAACGGCGCACTGGAAGATAACCCAGGCGCACTAAATGACGCCCCCGAGGGCGACGCCTGGATCTACAAGATCAAGCTGACCAATACCGATCAGCTTAGCGAGCTGATGGATCTGGACGGTTACAAATCCTTCATCGGCTAAACCCGACAAGATGCGGGTCCGCTCCAAAACCGGGCCCGCATCTTCACCTTTTCAAAAGTACTCCCGCCGGAGGCTCCCCAACTCCCGGCCCGCGCTGACCTCTCCAAAGGAACACCCCCATGGCCTTCAAGCTGACCGATTACGAAGCCTATGACTTTGCCAACCGCCGCCATATCGGCCCAAGCCCCCGCGAAATGGCCGATATGCTGCAGGTGATCGGCTTCAAAACCCTGGATGAACTGATCGATGCCACCGTGCCGCCCTCAATCCGCCAGGAAGAGCCACTGGACTGGGGTCCAGCCCTGACCGAGCGTGACGCGCTGTTCCACATGAAAAAGGTCGCGGGCAAGAACAAGGTGCTGACCTCGCTAATCGGTCAAGGCTATTACGGCACCACTACCCCGGCCCCAATCCTGCGCAACATCCTGGAAAACCCGGCTTGGTACACCGCCTACACCCCCTATCAGCCGGAAATCTCGCAAGGTAGGCTCGAGGCGCTGCTGAACTTCCAGACCATGGTCAGCGATCTGACTGGTATGGACATCGCCAATGCCTCGTTGCTGGACGAGGCCACCGCCGCCGCCGAAGCCATGGCCATGGCCAAACGCGGCAGTCGCTCAAAGGCCAATAACGCAGCTTTCTTTGTCGATGAAAACTGCCATGCACAAACTATCGCCGTCATCAAGACCCGCGCCGAGCCTCTGGGCATCGAAGTCATTGTCGGCAACCCCGATGATCTGCAGCCTGAAATCGTCTTTGGTGCGATCTTCCAGTATCCCGGCACCTACGGCCACGTGCGTGACTTCACCGCCGAAATCACCGCCCTGCACGAAAACAAAGGCCTGGCCATCGTTGCCGCCGATATATTGTCGCTGGCACTGCTGAAATCCCCCGGTGAAATGGGCGCGGATATCGCCATCGGCTCAACCCAGCGCTTTGGTGTGCCGATGGGTTACGGCGGCCCGCATGCCGCCTATATGGCCACAAGCGACAAGTTGAAGCGCGCCATGCCCGGCCGCATTATCGGCGTCTCGATCGATGCCCGCGGCAACAAGGCCTATCGTCTGGCGCTGCAAACCCGCGAGCAACATATTCGCCGTGAAAAAGCCAACTCCAACGTCTGCACTGCTCAGGCGCTACTGGCCGTCATGGCTTCGATGTATGCGGTCTATCACGGCCCCGACGGCATCAAGGCGATCGCCCAATCGGTGCACCGCAAAACCTCTCGCCTTGCAGCAGGCCTCGAAGAGCACGGCTTCAAGGTCGAACCCGAGGTGTTCTTTGACACCATCACCGTCGAAGTTGGCCCGCTGCAGCAAACCGTACTAGAAGCCGCCGTTGCCCGTGGCATCAACCTGCGCAAGGTCAATGCAACCAAGGTTGGCGTCAGCCTGGACGAACAGACCCGTCCTGAAACAATCGAGGCCGTCTGGGCAGCCTTTGGCATAACCAAAACAGATGACAGCCAGGCCAACCGTGCCTATCGCCTGCCCGAGCACGCGCTGCGTGAAAGTGAATATCTGACCCACCCTATTTTCCATAAGAACCGGGCAGAGGCAGAAATCACCCGCTACATGCGCCGTTTGGCGGATCGCGATTTGGCACTGGATCGCTCAATGATCCCGCTGGGCTCCTGCACCATGAAGTTGAACGCCACTGTTGAGATGATCCCGGTGACCTGGCCAGAGTTCAGCAACCTGCACCCCTTTGTGCCGCAAGATCAGGCGCAGGGCTACACGCAGATGATTGGTGATCTGAACGACAAGCTGTGCCAGATCACTGGTTATGACGCGATCTCCCAGCAGCCCAACTCGGGCGCGCAGGGGGAATATGCCGGCCTGCTGACCATCCGTAACTACCACACGGCTCGCGGCCAGAGTTCCCGCAACATCTGCCTGATCCCCACTTCGGCGCATGGCACCAACCCCGCCTCCGCGCAAATGGTTGGCTATAAGGTGGTCCCGATCAAAGCAGATGAGCACGGCAACATCGACGTCGCCGACTTCCGCGAGAAGGCCGAGAAACACTCGGACGCGCTGGCGGCCTGCATGATCACCTACCCCTCGACCCACGGCGTGTTCGAGGAAACCGTGCAGGAAATTTGCCAAATCACCCATGATCACGGCGGTCAGGTCTATATTGACGGCGCCAATATGAATGCCATGGTCGGCCTCGCCCAGCCGGGCAAGATCGGCGGCGATGTCAGCCACCTGAACCTGCACAAAACCTTCTGCATTCCACACGGCGGCGGCGGTCCCGGCATGGGTCCAATCGGAGTCAAATCACATCTGATCGAATTCCTGCCCGGCCACCCAGAGTACGGCACATCCGTGGGTCCTGTCTCGGCTGCTCCCTTTGGCTCGCCGTCTATCCTGCCGGTCAGTTGGGCCTATATTCTGCTAATGGGCGGCGCCGGCCTGACCCAGGCCACCAAGGTTGCGATCCTGAACGCCAACTACATCGCAGCACGGCTCAAGGATGCCTATCCCATCCTTTACACCTCCAAAACCGGCCGGGTGGCGCATGAATGCATTCTGGACACCCGCCCACTGAACAATGCCGGCAACGTGACCGTGGATGACGTCGCCAAACGTCTGATCGACAGTGGTTTCCACGCACCAACCATGTCCTGGCCCGTCGCGGGCACGCTGATGGTAGAACCGACCGAGTCCGAACCCAAGGACGAGCTCGACCGGTTCTGCGATGCGATGCTGTCCATCCGGAAAGAAGCGCAGGATGTGATCGACGGCAAGATCGACGCCGACAACAACCCGCTAAAGAACGCTCCGCATACGGTGCGCGATCTGGTGGATGATTGGGACCGACCCTACACCCGCAAGGAGGCTTGTTTCCCTCCCGGATCACTCGGTGTCGACAAATACTGGTCACCGGTCAACCGGGTCGACAACGCCTATGGCGACCGCAATCTGATCTGCACCTGCCCGCCAATGTCGGACTACGAAGACGACGCATAGGCCGCCAGTCTCATTGAAAATAAGTTGCCCGGTCGCGCGCCGGGCAACTTAAAAAAATACGGTCTTAGTGACAGTTTGCCATGCGCTGCCCGAGATCCAGCAGCAAGGTCGGATAAAACTGAGGTCCCAGCGGTAACGCCGTTCCCATCGGATCGATCACTGCCGTTTTGGCCCCTGTCCCGTCCAATACAGTCGCCACCAATCCCGGATTGAACTGCGGCTCAGAGAACACACAACTCACACCCAAATCGGCCACGATGCCCCGCACCTCAGCGATCCGCGCAGGACTGGGCGCTGTGGCATCGCTCATTGAAATCGCGCCAAGGGCCAACAGATCAAAACTGGTCTCGAAATACTGATAGGCATCGTGAAACACCACAAAACCGCCGCTGCGCAATGGCTCCAACGCGGCATCAATGGTAACCACAACCGCGTCAATCTCCGCCTTGGCCGCATCCGCGTTTGCACGATAGGTGGCGGCATTATCCGGATCAAACTGCCCCAATTCAGTCGCGATCAAATCCAGCCACAGCTTGCCGTTTTCCGGTGCCAACCAGGCATGAGGATCGATGCCCTCATGGTCGTGATCATCGTGCCCCTCTTCCTCATGGCCCTCGCCTTCATGATGGTCAAATCCTGCCCCCTCGCGGAACGGCAGTTCAATCACGCCGTCGACATGCAGCAACTCAACCACTTGCGCATCCGCCGCCAATGTTTCGATCGACCCTTCCAGCCACGGCGTTAGCGCCTCGCCCATCCAGAACACCAAATCAGCCCGGTTCAGCGCCAACGCCTCAGACGGGCGCATCGAATAACCATGCGGCGAGGCCCCCGGCTGCACCACCAGATCCGGGCCGCCAACGCCCATCATCACCCGCGCCACCAGCCCATGGACTGGGGCAATATCTGTTGCCACGCGCGGTACATCTGCCAACGCAGCCCCAGTGAGTGTCAAACTGGATAGTGCAGAAAAAAGACTTGTTCGGAGCATAACCCACCTCATGTAATCTTATAACATTACAGACTTGTTAAACGTCATACTATAACATATCAAGCCCCAAATGACCTGACCCAACGGAGACACCTTAAATGGGATCTATTGGCTTTCAAGCCCACGATCACGCAAGTTGCATCAGTGACTGTGTTGCCATCGCCGATATCCATTGCAAGGCTCAGGGGCTACAATTGACACCGGTACGTCGCCGGGTTTTGGAAATTTTGCTGCAGCAACATCAATCCCTTGGCGCCTATGACATCCTGGATCTCCTGCGCGAAGAGGGTCTTGGCTCGCAGCCCCCCGTCGCTTATCGCGCGCTGGATTTTTTGGTGAAACACGGATTTGCCCATAAGATCG
>MAAY01000013.1 GCA_002162795.1 Rhodobacterales bacterium 56_14_T64 | reverse complement strand
AAAAGAACGAAAGTATGGGGCACCTAACTGGCGGCGTTGCGCATGATTTCAACAATTTATTAGCGGTCATACTGGGAAGTTTAGAGCTTCTTCAGGACGAGCAGAATCCGTCAGGCCAAAAAGACCTGATCGATCAGGCCATCACGGCGACCCTGCGCGGCGCAGATCTGACCAAAAGTATGCTGGCATTTGCGCGTCAGGCCCCACTGCAGCCCGAGATTATTGCCGCAAATGATGTTGTCCGCGAAGCCCAAAACTGGATTGTCCGGACCTTGCCGGAAAGCGTTTCAACTGAGACCTCGTTATTTACAGGATTGTGGCCCATAAAGGCCGACCGCAGCTCTCTGGAAAGCGCGCTGTTGAACCTGATCATAAATGCGCGGGATGCGATGGACGGACATGGAAGTCTGACCATCGAAACCGCCAATGTCAGGATAGATGAATCTTACATCGATGCGCG
The DNA here is from genome assembly GCA_002162795.1 of Rhodobacterales bacterium 56_14_T64. GTDB lineage: Bacteria > Pseudomonadota > Alphaproteobacteria > Rhodobacterales > Rhodobacteraceae > Parasedimentitalea. Next base: position 15,116 of record MAAY01000013.1, on the reverse strand, counting down.
GCGAGAGGAAATCACCCCAGGCCGCTATGTTATGCTTGCCGTCAGCGATACCGGTACTGGAATTTCTGAGGCCAACCTTGCCTCAATTTTCGACCCGTTCTTCACCACAAAGGCACCCGACAAAGGAACCGGCCTTGGTTTGTCGATGGTTGTCGGTTTCATGAGGCAATCCGGCGGAACGGTCCAAGTCTATTCCGAGGTTGATAAAGGCACGACCTTCAAGCTGTATTTCCCGGCAGCTGAGACGCAGAAAAAGCAAATCACCAATGCGGCCACCTCGATCATCCTTAACACTGGCGAGCACCGCGTTTTAGTTGTGGAGGACGAGGATGCCGTGAGAGCAATACTGGATCTCACGCTCACCAAAGCAGGGTATCAGGTGGTAAAGGCGACCTCGGGAGACGAAGCGTTGGAAATATTCGAGGCGGATCCGAGTTTCGATCTGTTGCTGACTGATATCGTGATGCCTGGCACGTTGCAGGGCACGTCCCTTAGTCGAGAAATGCGCAAACAGAGACCGGACCTGCCGGTTGTGTTCATGTCCGGCTATGCCAATGAAGCAACCGTACACGGCAACGGGCTACGTCCCAAAGATGTCCGCATGATGAAACCAATACAGCGTGTTGATTTGCTAGCGACCGTCGCCAAAGCGATCTCGGAAGGTACTGGCTGACCGAGTGAGCCAGTTTTTCGGTCAAAAATTAGCTCACCGCAGTGTCTACATCTGCCACCCATGCCCCAATAATAACCGCCTGACGGTCAGGGCGTGCCGACTGAAGCGTACCAATCAACAATCGCCGGTTCAGCCAGGCAAAAGATCCGTCCGGCACCGTAGCCCGAATAGTCGACATGGCATATCTGTCGGGCTTGCGCGTATCGTCGACAATGACTTTGTTGTGCACAACAATTACAATGCCACTATCGGTTTTCATTTCGTAAAGCGCGTCCAATTCCTTGATCCCGTCCGGTCTTAGAAGCTGTCGGTCGGCACCTCCCGCAAGGATCATACCGTTAAGACCCTCAATGTCGGGACCGCCATAAAAGCGCCCCCCAAGGATGGGCACAATATAGCGGTGGCCTGCAGGCGACGGCCCCAAGTCCTGTCGATCAGCAACATCCACGATTGCCGTCCAGATCAGCTGAGTCGAAGGCGGCGGCAGCGAATGCTTCGCAAGGATTTCGGTATATGTCATTTCACGTCCAGACCTTGAATTCAGGAAAAATATAACTGGCATCAGCGGCGAAAATCGGCCCAAATCTGGTAAGTGCGCTTGATATTTTGGGTTCTTCTCGGTCTGGCCCTTTCACGTCTGTTACAATGATCTAGCTGTTCTCCATAGGGAGCACAGACCAGCTGAAATGAGTGATGGGGACAACATACCACTTGGTTGGGCAATTTGTCATTCCAAATTGATCGCTGCGGTAGTGCTCGGAATGCGGGGCAACCCCGCGTTTAAGGAGGATAAAATGCTAACATCAGTGAGGAATTTCGTAGCAGCAGGTACTGCCATCGCTACGTTGACGTGTTTTTCCAATTTCGCCATGGCACAGGACAAGTTGGTCATTTCTACGGCGACACCACCTTTGCACATGCGAACGCTGACAATGACACGCTTTGCGGAAGAGTTAGAAAGGCGGTCAGCCGGCGTCCTGAAAGTAGACATTTTCGATTCCAGTCAGCTTTATAACGCCCGTGATGTCGGCAAGGCGGTCGCACGGGGAGATGTCGGTATGGCGACGGTGCCATCCCCCTATCTCAGCCGGATCGAAGCCAATATTAACGTGCTCGACCTACCAATGCTGAACGGGTTAAGCGAAGAAAAACGTTCAGCCCTGTTGGATGGCCCGCTTGGTCAGAAACTCAATGACCTGATAAGTGCCAAAATGGACATCGTGGTGCCTGGAAAATGGCCAACACTGGGGCGCGTGATGTATTGGTCGACATCCAAACCATTGACGACGTTCGAAGACCTCAGAGGTATGCAAATCCGCATCCCCGGGGGCGCTGCACCGGCTGCGCGGGTCGAAGCGATGGGGGGCGTCCCTGTTGTCATGCCTAATTCCGATACAGCATTGGCCCTTCAGCAGGGTATAGTTGACGCCACCATGGGGACTATTGAAGCCGTCGTTCAACAAAAACTAACAGATGTAGGCGTGTCTCATGGGTTCTGGGACCAGGGCATTGTGGGTTTTCTAATCCCAGTCGTCAGCCGAAAATACTGGAGCAGCCTGTCAGCTGAGCAACAGGCACTTTTCACCCAAGTGTGGAACGAAGGGGTCGAAGCGCAACGCATCGAAATATTCCAGCTGGACGAAGAGTATCGCGCGGCGCTTGCCAAGCAAGGCGTCAAGATATCCGATGCGTCCACCGCCGCCGCTGAATTCGTCGGTGATGAGATGATGCTGATGCAGGCAGGGCTTGTCGAAACGCTTGGCATTTCCGACGATGTCATGGCGCTGGCAAAGGCGGCCGTCAAGTGACCCAGCTGATGACGTTTCTTGATCGCCTGATCAGCTGGATCGTGGCTACAGCCCTCGCCATCTGCCTTGCACTGCTCTCTTTCAGCGTCTTTGCCCGCTACCTCGCTCCATCACTTCAGCCGCTATGGGTGTTCGAGGTTACTGTCTTCCTATTGGTCTGGGCTATCCTGCTGGGTGTCGCCCGAGTCGAAAAGCGCGCCGGGCACATCCGCGTTGATTTCCTGTTGGCACATTTCGGCCCAAGGGCGCGTTTGGCGGCCGAAACCCTGGCGCTGTTCTTTGGGATCGCCGTTGCAGTGGCTTTTATCTGGTCTGGATGGATCGTCGTGCAGGATGCAGTAAAGTGGGATGAGCGCACAGATAGCTATCTTCGCTTACCGTACTGGATCTACTACGCCTCTCTCAGCACCAGTTTTTCTATACACCTGCTGTTCATTTTGGACCGTCTTCGCCTTGCTTGGACTGAGCCGAGAAAACCTGTGCCTAACGACCTAGTGGGTCGACGGGACCAGTGACAGCCTTGTTCATCTTCGGTCTTTGCGCCGTCCTTATCCTGCTTGCCTTGGGCATTCCGATCTACTTGGTGCTGATGGGGGTGGCGTCGATTCTGCTGTTGCAGGAGGGTCGGACCCTCGCCGGGCTTGGGCAACATGTGTTGGACCACCTGAACACACCAATTCTGATTTCGGTCCCGTTTTTCATTCTGGCCGCGGTGCTGATGCGGAGTGGCGGATTGGCCAAGGTCTTGTTTGACGCGGCGCTGACCTGGGTCGGCTGGATGCCGGGCGGGCTGGCGATCGCGGGGGTGGGGGCGACTGCAGTATTTGCGTCGATCACCGGTTCATCCACGGCAACAACGATTGCGATGGGCACACTGCTTGTGCCGATGATGATCGAGCAAGGTTACAAGCCAGGCTTTGCAATGGGACTGACCGCGGCTGCGGGCACGCTGGGTATCCTGATCCCGCCCAGTCTGCCGATGCTGTTGATCGGGTTGATCGCAGATGAATCCATCCCTCGGCTGTTTCTGGGTGGTATCATTCCAGGTCTGCTGCAGGCCGGGCTGTTCTCGCTCTACATTATGGTTGTGGCAAATCGTGTTGGCGGCGGTGCGGAGCCAATGGTCAGGGGCAAGGTTTTCCTGCGCGCCAATGTTCACGCGTTCCCCGCGTTCCTAATCCCGGTTATCGTGCTGGGCGGTCTCTACGGTGGCTTTGTCACATTAACCGAGGCGGCCGTTCTTGGCGCATTGATGGCGCTGATCGCAGTGTTGTTCATTTATCGCACCGTGCCATTGCGCAAGATCCCGGAAATGCTGACTGAAGCCATCGACCGGACCTCGGTGATCATCCTGATTATCATGGGGGCGACGCTTGTGTCAGCTTGGATCATCAAGTCAGGCCTGCCACAACACTTGGCACATGAGATCATCGCAAGCGATCTGGCACCCTGGCAGTTTCTGCTGATCCTGAATGGCTGCCTGTTGATCCTTGGCATGTTCCTAGAGGGCGTTGCGATTATCCTGATCGTTTTGCCGGTGGTGTCAGTGGTGGTCCGTCAGATGGGCATCGACATGACCCATTTTGCTGTCGTCATGGTGATCAATATCGAACTGGCCCTTCTGTCTCCACCCATTGGGCTGAACCTGTTTGTGATGTCGAACGTAACGGGCAGCCCTGTCACAGACGTATTACGTGGCACCATACCCTTCTTTGTGATCATGCTGGGGCTTTTGGCGTTGGTGACCTTCATCCCTGCCCTGTCAACCTGGCTGCCCAGTTTGGTCCTTGGGCAGCCTTTCTGACTGTGATGCAAAGACGGCTAAGCGGGATTTGTCTCCGGGGTTGGAGCATCGAAGCCACAAAAGTTCCGCAGTTCAAGTGTCACTCACAACGGGTAAATCGGGCACCCAATTTCGAAAGCAATGTCGAAAACCGGTTTAGTCCTGCGTTAGCCCGTAACTGCTAAACTCAGCCAGAACATCGTTGATTTCAGTATCGCTTAGAATATGCGGCTCACCAATGCTCAGGCTGATCACATAGCCCTTGGCTAACGTTTCCAATTCTACCATGCGCCACATGGCGCGCTCCAAGGTGTCGCCCACCACCACGGAACCGTGGTTGGCCATCAGGCAACCGTACCGGTCGATCATGGCCTTATCCAGATTGGCAGACAGGGCAGCACTGCCATAAATCGCGTAGTCCGCCAGTCGCACTGATTTGCCGCCAAAAGCTGCAACCATATAGTGACAGGCCGGGATTTCGCGACGGTTCATCGCCAGAGCACTGCAATAAACCGGATGGGCGTGTACCACGGCATGGCAGTCGGGTTTTGACAGCAACAGGGATTGGTGAAACCGCCATTCTGTTGATGGTTTCAGCTGTCCGGGAGCAGGAGTGGCCCCTTTGAGTGGCATTGAGACGATCATTTCGGGGGTTAATCTGTCATAGGCCACGCCAGAGGGTGTGATCAGCATCTGATCGCCCACCCGCACCGAAATATTGCCAGAAGTACCCTGATTGATGCCCAGAGTATTCATCGAAAGACAGGCGTCAATGACAGCTTGTCGAATTTCGGTGCAGTCTGAATAGGGTGATGTCACGTTGTGCTCTCCAGCATGGCGGCGGCGGTTTTTGTGCAGGTTGCAATATGGGTGGCATAGCCGCCTTTTACGGCTGCCAGCATGGGGTTAACACGATCAAGCCCCGTCCCAACCATCAGCGACAGGTCTTTGTTACAATTGGCGACGGCCTGCAACTGCTCTGCGACCACCGGCTCTGCCTTTAGTCTATCAGCCAGATCTTTGTTCGTGAGCAACAGCGGCACATGCAGGTTGATGCAATGAGCGCCAAACCGTCGTGCCAGCGTTGCCGAGCAGGTTTCTGCAGCAAATCCCAATGCCGCTAGCCGCGAGCCAACCAGTTGCACAACCGTCAAGTCATCCATCACCGTGTGGGGGGCCGCCTCGGCGACACAGTAAACCGTTTCATCCCAGGCGACGCCCAGTCGGTCACCAGGATTTAACAGCGATGGTAGCCAATCTGCAGTGCTGCGCGCAACGCGCTCCAGCGAGCCACGATCAGAGGGGTCCGAAGGCACCACCAGCGCGTCTTTTAGTCCGAATTTGGAGACCAGATCACGCGCCAGCTTTTGATGGCGGAATATGTCTGGATCAATGGTGATCCTGACATATTCCCGACGTCGCGCCTCTTGCAGGTAATTCACCACCGATGCGCGTGAGATGTTCAGCTTTTTGGCGATGTCATTCTGGTTAAGCCCCTCGACATAGTAGCACCAAGTTGCCTCCAAAATTGCATCATCCTGGCGGTCAGACCGCGAGGAATTACTGGGTTCAGAGGATTTGTGTTTGGGCTGTACCATCGTCAGGTCAGGTTCGCTTTGGCGTGATCCGGGAACAGCGCCGCCAATCCAGCAGCACTGGCGTCACAGACGCCGCGTTCGGTGATCAATCCGGTGACCAGACGATTTGGTGTGACGTCAAAGGCAGGGTTGCCGCCTGTAGTGCCGTCTGGTGTCACCTGCACAGTGCCGATGCTGCCATCTGCCAATCGGCCTTGAACATGGGTGATTTCATCCTGACTGCGTTCTTCAATGGGGATTTCAGTAACGCCGTCATCGACGGTCCAGTCGATCGTGGATGAGGGCAGAGCCACATAGAACGGTACATTATTGTCATGGGCTGCCAGCGCCTTGAGGTAGGTGCCAATTTTGTTGCAGACATCGCCACGCCGGGTGGTCCGGTCGGTGCCGGTAATCACCAGATCAACCTGTCCGTGCTGCATCAGGTGACCGCCTGCATTGTCGGTGATGTACTGGTGATCGATACCGTGACACCCCAGCTCCCACGAGGTTAGTGCCCCCTGGTTACGCGGCCGGGTCTCGTCGACCCAAACGTGGATCGGGATGTCTGCATCATGGGCGTGATACATCGGGCTGGTGGCGGTGCCCCAGTCCACTGTGGCCAACCAGCCCGCATTACAATGTGTCAGCAACCGAACCGGTTCGCCCGCAGGTTTCTCAGCGGCAATTTTGCGAATAAGGTCAAGCCCATGTACGCCGATCATCCGGTTGATCTCGACGTCTTCATCGGCCATTTCATGTGCAAGCGCCAACGCCGCCGCAGCGCGTTCATCAACAGGCAGCGGGCGCAACATATCATGGCTGCGGTTCAACGCCCAACGCAGGTTGATTGCAGTTGGACGGGTGGTGTTGAAATACTCCCAAGCCTTGTCCATTGCGCTGTCCGACGGATCTAAGCGCATTGCCAGAGCCATAGCATAAGCCGCAGTCGCACCGATGAGCGGTGCGCCCCGTACGCGCATTTCAACAATGGCGTCGGCAAATTCCTTTAGCGTGTCGATCTGTTGAACGCGAAACTCATGTGGCAGCCAGCGCTGGTCAATGATCTGCAGAGCATCCTTGTCAGCGTCCCACCAAAGCGAGCGGTAATGTGTCCCGTTAACTTTCACAGGAAATCCCCTTTATTGTAATGGCGTGCCAGGTTTTTCAGGGTGTCGGCATCCAAAATTTTATGTGATGTCAGAATGAGTTTGAGCAGCCCCACTTGCGTGGTCCAAATTGAAAGTTAGTGCATGGTTGGCCTTTGGTCCACCGGGACGATGGCCTCAGGCGCGGGTGGGCGGTAGCCCAGAGCACTGTGGGGTCGTTTGGTGTTTAGTGTTTCCTCCAAATTTCGATGATGATCTGGGCTCCGCGTAACGAATAGAAGGTTTCACCGCTCAGTAATTCATCCCGCATTCTCCCATTGAAGCTTTCGCAATATCCGCTCTCCCAAGCACTGCCCGGCAGGGCATCGCACGGCGATGTCCCGGGAGGGGGGACCCTGGCTCGATATTGACGGTCTTCGCCCCAATGGCTTTGATCCAGTCCCTGACCGCCTCAGCAATGAATTCTGGCCCGTCGCCCACTGGGCTCGAACCAATGGCGCCTTCAATGGGCAACTCTGACCGAATGTATGCGGGCACGCCGCGAAGGATGAACAAGTCCGTCAGAGTATCAATGACTTCGGTCGAGTTCAGCTATCGCTTCACCCGGATCGTCCCGTTGCCCGGCAGACGCATGGCAAAGCCATGCTGCCGAGAGGGGCCAGCCTGCGTCTCGTAACAGGGCAGCCACCCGGCGGTAGCCATACCGGCCGTACTGCCGCGTCAGTTCGATCATGTCTGCGATCCCATCGAACGGCAGGTGATGCATCGCATCACCGAGAGGGCGGCGTTCTTCATCTGGCTGCGCACATGATCAATGCAGGCCATCACTCCCGATGCGACCTCCCTCAAGATCAGTTTATCCAGTGTCAGGTCAGAAACCGCACGCCGAAGGCGCTCGTTCTCTTTCTGAAGACGCTTTAGTTCCCTGAGTTGTTCCGTGCCCATTCCGCATTCGCCGTTGGGCTCGAACCAATGGCGCCTTCAACGGCTCATTTCTTCTTCCAGAGGTAATAGGTTTGTTCAGTCACACGGATCTGTCTGATTGCATCCATTCGGGGCATACCTTGCCCCATCAGTACTTCAACCTGCCGTAACTTCACGACAATCTCTTCAGGCTTGGGTCTCTTAATCGCCATCTATGGTCCTCCGGTTTCCTAATCATAAGCGCGGACCACTTTTTTGGGGGAGGCTCAGTAGGGTCCTTTCATTGTATTTCCTTTTGAGTGCCAACAAGCTGTTATCACTCAAGAGTCACAAGTCAGGATAGTGCGCACCGGCAAAAGGCAATGTCTTGTCCGGCTTTCAATGCCTCGGTAGCGGGTGACAGAATGCACGCCGTTCAGCATTCTGAGCTTCATTGCCTCAAACGGTGTGACGTCCTCAATAACAAGCGCGCCTCCTGCTTCCCAGGGCGGTCGGCCGGTGGGGGAATTGTCCTCGATCACCCACTGCGTAAAGGGCTCAGTCTCTATAGCGGCGCTGTCTTGGTATCCGCAAAGTGCTTGCACATCTGCTGGGATTTACCGGTTTGCACTGGGGTAATCCGATCAACCATTGACGAGGGAAAGGCGACAGCTCCAGCAATCTAGTCGTGCAAGTCGGCGTGCATTGTGCGGCATAGGCGAGCACGGCGCGGCACACGAATTCAGGTAGATTGTCGCAGGACAAAATGGTCGTGGACGCCGAGGTCATAGCCGGGCCGCGCAACGCTGGGATACCCATCTTCAATCTGACCTAGCCGGGAAATCACCATCAGAAAATCCGCCGATTAACAGGGTTTAGCTGCGCCGCAATGATGCCGCGAAATTCGGACAGGCCCGCCAGGCGGCCAATCAGAGGATACCCAGGTGGTCACCAGCTGAACCATATCTGTGGGGCCTTCGACGTGACCGGATTCGTGGAATGATCCACCTATCGCCGTGTCCTCGCGGCGGGTGTTGCGCAGATGCAGGAAATGCACGCGATGCCCTAAACGTTGCATCATGCCCGAAAAATCATGATCGGGCCACGCGCCAACCGAGCCAGAACACAGGGTGATGCCATTCGCCGGCCTTTCAACCGCGTCGATCAGCGCCTTGTAATCACCCTCGGTCGACAAGACGCGCAGAAGGCTCATCAGTTCAAAGGGTGGCTCATCGGAAGCCCACCATTAACGCTGTCGATCAGCAGCGCGTTCACCAAGTTTCGCATGCTTTGTCGGTAGGTTGTGATATGCACTTTCCACTCGCCACTTTGCTCCTTGATGTCTTCTGAACCCGGCATGTTTTCTACGACGGTCCACTCCCGCCCCGTCAGCTGTTACTCACTCCCTGCCCAAAGCCCATTTTGAACTTTCCGTTTTGGATTTACTGGCACTGATGCAAAGTACCATACAAGCCCCACGTCAATTTGTATGGTAGTATATCGCCCAGACAATCATCAAGGGAGGAAAAATGGTACTCACAGTGTAGTCAGGCTCGGGCCTTAATTCACAGCAATCTGTAGCTCCGCATTTGGTTCATCTCATTCGAGGCATTATTATTCGGCGAAATCTGGAACCAGGGCAGCTGAATTCGCCCGCAACGCTGCACCTACATTTCAAATCTCTCTCTGAAGCTGGTCCGCAAAGCGATCGAAGCGGATGTTGTCAAACTGGCAGCGCGGGACTTCGACAGTGAGCAGGTTGCGGACCTGAAGGCTCAGCTGGAACAACAAGCGCGGTGTTGAGAAGCAGAGATCGAGACGATTATCACGCTCGATGACAAATTTCACAAACCTTGGCTGATGCAGTTGGACCGGGTTCGCTATCTTAGTCTGCGGGAATTTCCGGCCGATACTTTGCTGAACCAACACAGCGCCATCGTTACTCAATCACTGAAAGAAACACCGCTGAAGCAGAACGTTGCATGCGTGAGCACCTCACTAACGCCGTCTCTGATCTGGATACGATCGTCGAGAAAAATAACGAGAAATCCCAACCCTAGCCGGAGCAAATATACGCTAGGCGGAACAAGATTTCTGATCTGCAGGTGTTCAGCTTCAACTAGTGGCAGGGAGAACGACACCTGCTGACCCAAAAAGGAAATCACTCTGCCTGCTAATCCGGCTGACATCCGCACGCGCACCCCGCTGCCCCGGTTTGGACTGGTACAATTTGCGGCCATGGGTGCAACCCCGACGCCGATGCCCTAGGGCGAGGTTTATTCAGCGCTGTCGTCCAACGTGATCGACGCCGCAGAGGCACAGTTCTCCGCCATCACCAGCGCCAAGCGGGACGAAGCCTGGCGCGGCGCGGCATCGTAAGGCCCGTTGATCTCTGCCCACCTGTCTTCTGATACCATGCCTACTTCGGATTTGTGTGCCATGACGCTAATCGGCATTGTCTTTCTTGTTCTCATGGTTGTTGACTCCCCCTTTGCCATTGGTCTGTCAGGGTTTTCGTTTTTCCTCACCTCTGACATCATACCTACCTCGATTAGGGTGCAGAAAATCACGACCGTATCCCAGAGTTTCCCACTCTTGGCGGTGTCCTGGATAGCCGGCGGTTAAGCGCAGGTGTCAATCATCCTGTCGACTCTGATGATCGGCGTATCAGGGTCCGCCGTAGCGCATGCAGCCATGCAGGCGCGGGTGATTGGGTCTCAGATGCTGACTCAGGGGTATTCCAGGGGCTGCACAGCCGCGGGCATAATTTTGACGATCTTGGAGTGACGCGCCGCGATGGTGGGCAAGTCGCAGACGGTCGCTGCGCTTGGCTATTGTTTGCCAGAAATTACGATCTGTTTCTGGGGACACCCTCGCGGCTGTGACTTGACCACGCTCTAAACTTGGGGTTTGATATTTCGGAACCGCTATCTGCCGACACTGCAGACTGGACCTACGATCTGATCAACGAACGGCCGGGTGAATTGACTGGTGAGGACAGCTTTACCCAGGGCGGGATGATCACTGTCCATCACAAACGACGCGCCTTTTTTCGTTTGCACGGAGCCACGGCCACCGTTCACGGGGTACCAGACACCGGTACTGCCGACCAGTCCAAGACCTAAAAGCATCCGCTGCTAGACCGGCTTGTTGCGGGCCTAATCACTTCCACCGACGCACAGTTGTTCCGGGCCGAAATGTTGACCGGAATGGCCGATTTCAGTGTTGAAGACGGCATAGTGATGCAGCTTCATGCCGGGATCAGACGAAACACCAACCCACTGGCCCTGGCCTCTCACAGGCCCAACCTTGGGGCGGACATCCCATCACGGGTCAGCCCGGCGCAGGGCATCGCCCGTTGCGGCGCGCTAACTGTTTGTTCATATATCTTTAGTGGTATTTTAAGGATCAGTCGCGCTCGACCACCACTTTAGGTGCTTGTTTGGCCTGAATGTGGCGCGTGACTGGGCCGCCCTTTCCATTGGATGACGACCTGGACTCAGCAGGCATTAAATCTCTGTATTGTCACCGAAAACAGGCCTGAACTGACAGGCTACCTATCGGAAAATTCGCCAGCCAACCACGTTGCACAGCGCTTTCTCCCCGCCTGATTTTCACCCGCCCTGAACAAGCCCGGAGGGGTCCCGAGATGAGTTCGGGCCACATTTCAGCCTGAATTGAGACCCCTTCCTGCCCGCTTTCCTATCTAAAAGATTAACCGCGGCCAGAACGGCGCGAGAAGCAAAATGAAACTCTCGAACCGTTTAAGTGAATCCATTCCATGGCCCCTATCAAAAAAATCGCCAAGCTAACGTCTGTCGCCATGCTGTTATCCGCTGGCTCTCCGGCGGTGGGCAACAGTGCGCCGCTTATCGTCGTCCATTGCGATGCCGAGCAGCAGGCGCAGGTATGCATTGCACTAGTGCAAGCGCTGACTGCCCAGTGGCCAGATTACAGAATCTCTCTATCGCCTGCTCCGGATGCGCAGGCAGGTCTGACGGTGCGGTACGTGGAAAAGCATCGCGCGGATGACTGGCTGTCAGGATACCTCAGCTGGCGCCTCGCTGACGGGCCGAGTGGCGAAGGGCCGGTGATTGAATACTCGGTCATGGACCGCGCGCTGACATCAAATGACCTGACCCCCTATGCCGTTCAACTGGTTCGTTCAACCAAGCTTCCCCTGTAAACTTGAAGACCGAAAAGGAATGCAACATGTGTGACCTCTGCGGAGATCCGGATCATACGATCCCTAGCGACAATGCTACCAGCAGTGGCAGCACTTCAGCGACCTCGGCTTCAAAACCCACCTACACGGTTGATCAAGTCGCGACCTATCTGACCCAAGGGTACTGGGAGGATACCGGGCGCGCGCAACGATCCTATGATGTGGAACCTGGCGGCCAAATCACAGTGAATCTGAATGGTCTGAATTCGGCAGGCCAAGCAACGGCACGAGAGGCGCTGGACAGCTGGACAGCCATAACGGGGATTGAGTTCGTTCAGAGCAGCTCGGCTCAGATCACCTTTGACGACAACCAGTCTGGTGCCTACGCAAGCTCCAGCATCAGTGGCAGCACCGTTCTAAGTTCACATATCAACGTTGCCAGCTCGTGGTCCGGCTACGGCGATTATTACTTGCAAACCTTCATTCACGAAATTGGCCATGCACTGGGGTTGGGCCATACCGGCAATTACAACGGTAGCGCCAGCTATGGGGCCGACGCGAATTTCGCCAATGACAGCTGGCAGATGTCGATCATGTCCTATTTCAGCCAGACCGAAAACACCTCGACCAACGCGTCTTATTCGTTCCTCGCCACAGCGCAACTGGCTGACATTGCGGCCGTCTATCAGCTGTACGGCACGCCGACGAATATCGAGACTGGTGATACTGTTTACGGTGACGGCGAAACCACCGGCCGTGTTGGAATGGACTTGACGAGCCGATGGTCTGTTGCGATCGTTGACAGCGGCGGGATTGATCTCATTGATCTGGGCTCGCGCGGCTATGACCAGATGCTGAACCTTGGCATAGAGACCTATTCCAATCTGAACGGCAAAATCGGCAATTTTTCCATTGCCCGCGGAACCGTGATCGAAAATGTGATCACTGGGTCGGGCAATGACACAATCATCGGCAATGATGCGGATAACCGGTTGGAAAGTGGTGCTGGCAACGACCAGATCGACGCCGGAGGCGGCAACGATATCCTGATTGGTGGCGCTGGTGCTGATCAGTTGACAGGCGGCAGCGGCGCTGACCGTTTTGTCTACAGCAGCTTGTCCGATGCAGGAGACACAGTCACAGATTTCGATTTGGTGGCTGGTGACCGCGTCGATCTCGGACAGTTGCTGCAAGATATCGGCTACGTCGGCACCACCCCTGTCACGGATGGGGTTGTGTCCCTGACGGCGGGGTCCGGTGGATCCTGGTTGGTGGTCACTCATAATGGCGTGACAACTCAGTTGGCGTTTCTGACCGGCGTCTCTGCCGATGCCAATGTGGCGGACATTATTGACAGCGGCGATACACCTCCGCCGCCACCGCCTCCGACACCCGTATCTGTCGATACCACTTATGCTTTCGACAATGATTTCACACGCTATTGGACGTCAGCTTTGGGACTGGTCACCGACCTGGACGGCGGCAACGATACCCTGGATCTTAGCGCTGTAACCTATAACACGCGGGTAACACTGGCGACCGGTGCGCAAAGCAAAATCGGCTCAAAGGTATTGACCATTGCAAACGGAACAGAGATCGAAAACATCATTTTGGGGCGGGGAAGGGATTCTGCTCACGGGAATGACACAGACAATCTGATCGAAGGCAATGGAGGTGCCGATCGTCTTTATGGTTTGAATGGAGCTGACACGCTGGACGGCGGTACGGGCTCTGACAAACTATATGGTGGTGAGGGCGATGACAGCCTGGACGGCGGCGAAGGCCACGATCTATTGGACGGCGGCGTTGGCAATGATGTGCTAAACGGTGGGGACGGTAGAAACCGGCTGATTGGCGGCGACGGTGATGACACTATCACAGCAGGCGAAGGTGACGACAGAATTGAAGCTGGTGAAGGCGGAAACAGCGTCGACGCCGGCGATGGACGAAATAAGGTCACCAGCGGCAATGGCGATGACACCATCGTAACGGGTTCCGGCGATGATAGGATCACCGCTGTTGGTGGGAATAACTTCATCAATGCCGGCGATGGCAAGAACCAGATCATAAGCGGCGCAGGCAATGATACCATCATAGCAGGTGCCAGAGATGACAAGATCACCGCCGGAGACGGAGACAATCACATCAACGCCGGCGGCGGGCGCAACCAGGTCGTAACTGGCAGCGGCAATGATACCATTGTTGGCGGCAGCGGCGATGACAGGGTCACCTCTGGCGAGGGTGACGACAATATCAATGCAGGTGAAGGCAGAAACCAGATCAAGAGTGGTGGTGGTAACGATATCATCACAACAGGCTCTGGACATGACAGAATTGACGCAGGCGATGGCGATGACATTATCAATGCCGGTAACGGCACCAACCAGATCAAATCTGGCAAGGGAAATGATGTGATCACCGCAGGCTCGGGCTCTGACAAAGTCGATGCCAGCGATGGGGATGATCTCGTCAATGTTGGCGACGGTAACAACCAAATCAAATCTGGCAGCGGCAACGATACGGTCATTACAGGCGATGGCGATGATAAAATTGACGCCGGAACCGGACACGATATTGTCAGTGCAGGCAATGGCAGAAACCAAATTAAAACAGGCGACGGCAACGACACAATCACCTCGGGATCGGGGGCCGATCGAATTGACAGCGGTGCCGGCCATGACAGCATCAATGCGGGTGACGGCGCTAATCAAATCAAAAGCGGTGACGGAGATGACTGGATCCAAACCGGAATTGGCAACGACAGGATCTACAGCGGCATCGGCAATGACACCCTAAGCACCGGAGACGGAAAGGACCAAATCTACAGTGGTCTTGGTGATGACGTGATTGATGCAGGCGCAGGTAATGACAAAATCCTCGCTGACGCAGGTAACGACACCATTGCGGGCGGAAGTGGTGTGGATCTGATTGATGGCGGTGCGGGCGACGACCGGATAGCTGGAGGGATTGGAGCTGATAACATCAAGGGTGGAAGTGGCGCTGATGTCTTTGTCTTCAACTCGCTTGATGAGGTTGGCGATACAATCAAAGACTTCTCTCTGAGCCAGGGCGATCTGCTGGAAATCACCGGCTTCCTG
>MAAY01000082.1:80309-80652 GCA_002162795.1 Rhodobacterales bacterium 56_14_T64 | reverse complement strand
TGCTGGAGGTAGGCTGCTGACCGGGCAGTTATACCGCCCCAAAGGCATTCCACGTGCTGTCGTGGTTCTGAATGGTGCAACTGGTGTGCCGCAGAGCTTTTATCGCCACTTTGCCCGCTGGTTGGCGGCAGAACGCGAAATGGCCTGTTTGACCTATGACTACAGTGACTTTGGTGCCTCGGCGCAGCGGTCGCTGCGTCAATCCGACGCCACTATGGCGCGCTGGGCGATGGTGGAACAGCCCGCCGCCCGTGACGAGATGCGGCGGCACTATCCGGGGGCTCCGCTTTGGGTGATTGGTCATTCACTGGGGGCAATGCTGATGCCGCTGCAGGACGGGATC
>MAAY01000082.1:8780-80200 GCA_002162795.1 Rhodobacterales bacterium 56_14_T64 | reverse complement strand
TGGCGGTCAAGCTGATGGGCTATTTGCCGGGGCGGGCTTTGGGGCTGGGCGCTGATTTACCGGCCAGTGTTTATTGGGAGTGGCGCAAGTGGTGCACCACGCAGGGGAGTTACCTGCCTGAAATCGGCACCAAGCTGCCCCTGCCGGATTGGCAAAGCTGGGATGTGCCGGTGGACCTGTTTGCACTGAGTGATGATGAGATGATTCCCGCAGCCTGTGTTTGGCGGCTGGGCGAGGTGTTTGGCAATGTCGACCAGACCCGGACCGAATTGAAGCCGGGTGATTTTGGGTTGAAAAAGGTTGGCCATCTGGGGGCCTTTGCGCGCCGCAATGCTGTGCTGTGGCCGTCACTTGTGCCGGATGATGCCTAGGTCATCGACACCTAGCGGTTCTCAAACATTGGTAGGCCAGTTGAAGCTTTGCCTTTTTGCTTCAACTGGCTTGCCGATCTAATACCCTTTGCGCCCCTTATGGTCGCGCTTCATCGATTTGATCATTTTACCAAATCCTTTGTCACGCCGACGAGATTGCTCGAGGGTTTCAGTGTTTCGCTCTTCGTCGCGATGCAGTTTTTGCCACCGATCGACACGATCGGGTTCAAGCGTGCCTGCTTTCACAGCCGCAACAACGGCACAGCCGGGCTCTCCACTATGGGCGCAGTCGCTAAAACGGCAGTTGCGGGCAATGTCGAACAGGTCGGAAAAAACTTCCTCGACCGCGTCCTCGGCGTCTTTGATCCGCAAGGCACGCATGCCGGGGGTATCGATCAGCCAGCCGCCATGAACCATGCGCCGCAGATAGCGGGCGGTGGTGGTATGGCGACCTTTGGAATCGACCTCGCGGACATCGCGCACCGCATCCTTGCTGCCGGTCAGCCCGTTGGTCAGGGTGGTCTTGCCAACCCCCGATGATCCGACCAGAGCAGCCGTTTGACCGGGCTTGACCCAGGCCAGCAGCTGCGTGACATCGTCTGGGTCCTTGGCGTCCAAAGTCAGCACCGTTAGCGACGCGGCCAGAGACTCGGCTTTGATGCGATACTCGGCGGCATCTTCGCAGATGTCAGCCTTGGTCAGCACCACTACAGGATAGCTGCCGGATTGATGTGCCAGCGTCAGATAGCGTTCCAGCCGCGCAAGGTTGAAATCCTCGTTGCAGGACGTGGTGATGAACAGCACGTCGACATTTGCAGCGATCAGCTGAACGCGGGCATCGGTTCCAGCGGCGCGGCGGCTCAGCTCGGTCTGGCGCTCTAGCCGTTCGCAGACCTGACTTGCAGCATTGGCCAGAACCCAGTCGCCGACTGCAAACTCGCCGGTTAGCCGGTCGGGCAGCAGTTGGATTTCGCCGTCGGGAGACAAGCCGGTCAGCTTGTCACGGTGCACGGCTGAAATGCGGTAGGGTGTCAGCTCGGTGTCTGCGTCTTGTTGAGATTGAAAAAAGGGAGACCATCCAAGGTCTGAATAGGTAAGCGTCATGGCTCTGCCTGTAATTGAACGTAGAAAGACCCATGTGATGGCATATGCGCATCACAACAGGAGGAGTGTTCAGGCAGGGAGACGGCGAGTGGCCGGATCAGGAGTGCGCTGCCTGAGGGGTCGGTACTGCTACAATCATCAGGCCCTCCAATCAGGCTGTGGGAGCTGGGCTCCGGTAAATGCGCTTGCCCGGCAAGCGGGCAATAAGGTGAGAGGCTGGACATCGACCCAAGCGGGGCTCGTTGTGGCTGCTTCCTTCCGGATCTGACCAGGTTGGCGAGGCGCTCGCCCGCGCCAACCTCTCGAATCCCGATATAGGCGGCTGGGCCGTGAAAGACAAGCCGTGCGTTGCTTTGGATCTACAGCGGCAGATGTAACTTTAAGAAACCATTGGTGGTCATCTCACCAGGGGCAAGATTTAGATCAGCCAACTCATGCAGATGCTGTCTGGCGGTGGGGCCGGTAAAGGCAAGGACCTTGGTGTCTGGCAGGCTGCTGAAATGCCAGGGTGGCGGGGCCGTTGCCAAAGGATCAGCGGGCAGGCTGCCGTTCAGGTAGTCGTAAAGAACATTCTGGATGGGGCGGCGTGGCAGCGAAAGATGAGATGCCTGTTGCACCATAGTGAAGTTGCCACCTCCTCCAGCGCGGTGGCTGTTGATTGCCACGACAAATTGTTGTTCTGGGTCCAGTGGCAGGCCATTCCAGCAAGGGGTGCGGATGCGATGGGCGTTAGCATCTGCCAAATGACCTGAGCCATGAAAGCGAGCGAGAACAGACAGGTCGATCTGGTAAGTGAGGCCGTGCAGACTATCGAAATTATGTCCGGCGCGGTCGGGATTGACCAGCGCAGTGTCGTAAGACCCCGGGGCAACGTGATTGAAAACGCCGGCCGACATTTCTAACCACTCCAGCACCTGCGCGCCTGAGAGGGAGACGGCGTTCAATTGGTTGGGAAAGACATGCAGATCCGCCACATGACGGCGGCACAAGGGGCCGGCCGGCACATCGGTATAGTGACTGGGACCCGCACGGCCACCAAATTTGTAAGGCGAGACCGCGGATAGCAATGGCAGCCCGCCTTCGGCGCAGTCCGCCAATAAGGGACGTAACGCAGCTGCCTGGGCGCTGGCCACCAATGCCAAAGCGCGGTCAGGGGCGAAGAAGGTGAAAAAGGAATGTAGTGACTGCGGGCTGTGGCCGACCGGCTTGCTCATCCATGTGCGGGTGGCACTGTGTGCCTTGGCCAGGGCGGTGACAAATTCGGGGGTCTCGGCAACCTGTGGTACCAGTTGACCGCTGTTGTTGCGTTTGGCGATGGCGCGCAACTCGCAATCCCAATCTGTAAGGTGCCAACCGTCGAGATCGTGCTCCAAGCGCAGGTCAATCACTCCCAGATGCGAGCCCAAGGACCCGGGCATCACCACCGGCTTGGCAAACGGAACAGCAGGGCCGGGCAGCTGCAGGTGGGTGTGACCGCCGACCAGAGCATCGATATCGTCAATCAGGGCTAAGTGCTGCAGCGTGTTCTCGGAGTCGGTTGCCTCTGTATCCTGGCCAAGGCCGGTGTGAGCCAGCGCAATGATCAGATCACAACCGGCAGCGCGCAAAGTGGCGCTGGCGGCGCGGGCTGCCTGCACAGTGTTTTCGATCTGGACCCGGCCCGCCAGCAGATGGGCATCCCATTGCAGGGTTTGCATTGGCAACACGGACAGCAGGCCAATCTTAATCGGCGGGGCCTCGGGGCAGGATGGAAGCTGACGCTCCAGCACTGCAGAGGTGACAAACGGCAGCTTGGTGTCTGCAGCTAGCGCTGTCATGTTCGAGCAGATCACCGGGCAGGGCGCATCACTCAGGGTACGCTGCAGCGCTTCAAGTCCGTAGTTAAAGTCATGATTTCCCAGGCCAATGGCATCATAGTCCAGCACCTGAAACGCCTGCATAAGCGGGTGCGGTTTTGTGTTGTTGGGCAGCTCTCCCAGTGGTGTGCCCTGCAGCCCATCACCATTATCCAACAGCAGTGTAGCGGCCCCCATGTCGTCGGCCTCTTTGCGGGCGCGGGCAATCAAGGTGGCAGTGCGCGATAGGCCGATGACGGGGTTCAGGCGGTCGCCAAAATAGTCATGCCCCAGCAGGTTCATATGGAGATCAGTGGTGGCCAGCACACGCAGGCTGACTTGCCGCTGTGGTTTAGATAAGGCCGTGTCTGTCACTGGGCTGTGTTCGATGCGCTTAACGCCTGTCCTGTTTCTGTGGCCCCATTTTAAGGGCGTCATTGAGTGTCTTGAAACCAGCGATCTGGGGAGTTGCCCAGCCACATTTACGAACATGTTTAAACAAACTGTCGATGCGTCGCTCCCGGCAGTTTGCTGTTTTCGGGCTCTAGCTTGGACTTTGAGATCTATGTGTGGCAGTCCATAGGCAAGCGTGCAAGGTACGACACCCAAAGATGCGCGTAAAAAACACGTTAGGTGATTATTTGGGCAAGAGAGTTGCGCGACAGATGTGGCGGCGCTGGGCCAGGATGCAAGGAGCGTAATGTGAGGCGAGCAGAACAGGTGACCTTTGGCGGTGGCGGGCTGGACCGGGCCGCACATTTGCGTGGGGATGCAGAGGCTTTGGCTGCGGCCTGGGCTGATCCAAAGGCGGCGGTGTTGCTGGTTTGGCAAGGCAAACCGCTATCACGGCGCAGCGGTCGCGGAACGTCTCCGGATCAGTTGGCAATGATCATGACAGATCATCCCTTGGCCGATGCGCGTAAGGAGCAGTCAATATTTCTGGGGCTGGCACCGGATGGATCTCCGCAGTTTGCCTGCGATATTAGCGATTGGCAGCCGGATGCACTGGACCAGACTATGCTTGCCAGTTTTGCCGACGCCAGTGAACAACAGCACCCTGATTTGCCGAGCGGAGATGTGTTTACCGAGTTGCGCCGGATGATGGCCTTTCTGACTCCGCTGGAAGCCGAGCTGGCAGCGACGGCCAATGCTGTGATGTCATGGCACAAGAGCCATAAGTTCTGCGCGAGCTGTGGCCAACCCAGCCAGGTTGCGCAAGCTGGATGGCAGCGCAATTGCCCTGCCTGTAATACCTCGCATTTCCCGCGCACCGATCCGGTGGTGATCATGTTGATTACTCATGGTGACGCGGTGCTGATGGGGCGGTCTCCGGGTTGGCCCGAGGGCATGTATTCACTGTTGGCTGGATTTGTCGAACCGGGAGAGACGCTAGAGGCAGCAGTGCGCCGCGAGGTGTTCGAAGAGGCTGGCGTACGCGTTGGCGCGGTATCATATATGTCGAGCCAGCCCTGGCCATTCCCGATGTCGCTGATGTTTGGCTGCGCCGGGGTGGCATTGAACCGCGCCCTGACCATCGATCATACTGAGATCGAGGATGCTCTTTGGGTCAGTCGTTCCGATATGATGACGGTTTTTGCCGGCGAACACCCCAGCATCAAGCCGGCTCGAAAAGGCGCAATTGCCCATTTCTTGCTGCAGAACTGGCTTGCAGATACGCTGGATTGAAGAGAGTAATGGCGACACATGCAATGTGTTTAGATGGATAAGATCGTGATGGGGACACCATGAAGTTTGTGAGCAAAGAAGACATCGAAGCCCCAATCGCCGAGGTTTTCTCTGCGCTGAGCGAATTCGAGAGCTTCGAGCGTTCTGCCATTCGTCGTGGTATCGAAGTGCAGCGCATGGGAGACGTTGCTGCCCCCAACAGTGGTTTGGCCTGGGATGTGCAATTCTCTTTCCGCGGCAAAACACGCGATTTGCATCTGGTCCTGTCAGGTTACGAGCCGGTGACTGGTCTGCACCTGACCGCTGACGGAGGTGGCATTGAGGGGGGGCTTGAGGTTGAGCTGCTGGCGCTGTCGCCACGCCGCACCCGAATGGTCGTGACGCTGGATCTAAAGCCTCGGACGCTGTCCGGGCGACTCTTGGTCCAATCGCTGAAGCTGGCCAAAACCAAACTAACCAAGCGCTACAAGCTGCGTGTGGCAGAATTTGCTAAACTGACCGAAGAACGGCTGGGTGGGATGGTCTGAATAGGCGTAGGGTGTGTGCTTGCACGCACCTTCATCCCATTTGCAAACAAGGGTGCGTGCAAGCACACACCCTACATAATCACTAGCCGTCAAAACCTGCCGTTATCGGCAGGAAAGACGCCGAGGATCTCGATATTGGTGGTGAAATATGCCAACTCGTCGAGCGCGAGTTTGACATTGGCGTCGTCCGGATGGCCGTCGATGTCGGCATAGAACTGCGTCGCGGTGAACGAGCCATCAACCATATAGCTTTCCAGCTTGGTCATGTTGACGCCATTGGTGGCAAAGCCGCCCATCGCCTTGTACAGCGCCGCCGGGATGTTGCGGACCTGAAACACAAAGCTGGTGATCATGCCGTGGGCGCCACGGCGGGAGGTGTCGAGCTTGGGGGACATGATCACAAATCGGGTGGTATTGTTGCCATCATCTTCAATATGGCGGGCCAGCACGTTTAGCCCATAGATCTCGCCGGCCAACTCGCTGGCCAGAGCTGCATGGGTGATGTCGCCGCGCTCAGAAACTTCGCGGGCGGCCCGGGCGTTGTCGGGGCTGACCCGGCCGCGAATTCCGTGTTCTCGCAGAAAGCTGGCGCATTGTGGCAGCAGGACCAGATGCGAATGGGCCTGTTGGATGTCGGCCAGAGTGGCACCTGGGACCGTCAACAGGTTGATGTGAACCCGCACAAAGGCCTCGTCCACGATATGCAGCCCGCTATGCGGCAACAGGCGGTGGATATCAGCAACCCGGCCATAGGTTGAATTCTCCACCGGCAGCATCGCCTGCTGCGCATTACCGCTACTGACGGCCTCGATTGCATCCTCAAAGGTGCGACAAGGCAGCACGTCCATACCGGGCCGCGCATTGCGGCAGGCTTCGTGGCTATAAGAGCCCAGCTCTCCTTGAATGGCAATTTTCCCGGTCATTTAGGCGGCTTCCGTGTAAAAGATCTGTAAAAGGGCATTTCGTCGCGATGTCTATACCTTGCCAGTTGTCAGGGGAAGCCTTAGACACCCTCTCAGATATATGAAATGGACTCGCGATCATGATTGACACGATGACCCTTACCAAAGCAGCCGCAGCATTGTGCGGCGCGTTCCTGGTTCTCCTTCTGGGCAAATGGGCTGCAGAAGGAATTTATCACAAGGAGGCTCATGGCGAAGCGTCCTATGTGATTGAACTGGAAGAGGCAGGTGAACAAGAAGAAGTGGCCGAAGTTGACTTTGCCGAGTTGATGGCCGCGGCAGACATTGGCAAAGGCGCCAAGGTTTTTAACAAATGCAAGGCATGCCACACGTTGGTAGACGGCGACAATGGCGCTGGTCCTTACCTCTACGGTGTGGTCGGCCGCCCGGTTGGCTCTGCATCCGGATATGGTAGCTATTCGTCCGATATGTCCGCCTTGGGTGGAGACTGGACCCAAGAGCGTCTGGATGAATTCCTGACCAAGCCCAAGGCCATGGTTGCCAACACCGGCATGAGTTTTTCTGGCCTGAAGAAACAAAGCGACCGGGTCAATCTGATCGCTTATCTGGATAGCTTGGACGATTGATCTGACATTTCAGTAGAATAAAAAAGGCCGCTGTCGGGTACAGCGGCCTTTTTGCCGTCCGGGAGGTGTTGTGTTGGATAAACAGCGCAAAATAGATCCGGTTTGGCGCCGACTGTTTGAATAACTCCAGTGCCAAGCTACTATCTACTGCGCGACGTCGGCGATATTTTTCGCTGCAAATCGAGCTTGAGCGCCAAAGGGGGCATTGAATGGCTAAATGCTACCATTGCGGGCGGAAATCACGGAATCTCAACTTGAATGTTACTACTCTGGACCATTAGCTTGGCGAGACACCCCTGATCGAATTGGTTTGGGCATAGAAGGATTGGCAGATGAGCACACCCCGCAGCGTCGCACGTACCCGCGTGATGGATCACAAGGTTGGGCTAAGGTCCTTAGGTGTGTTGGCAATGGGGCTTATTCTGGCACTGGCTTTTACTACCCTGGCGCGCGCCGACGAAACGATCATCACCAGCCACGGATTTTCTGAATTTGGCGATTTGAAATATCCGGAAGGCTTTGTTCATTTTGACTATGTGAACCCGGACGCACCACGCGGGGGCGAGCTGTCTTATGGGGCACAGGGGACATTCGACAGTTTCAATCCCTATACCCGCAAGGGGCGCGGCGCGGCGCGTTCGACCGATCATTTCGAATCGCTGATGACGCCGTCGTATGATGAACCCGGGTCAGATTACGGGCTGGTCGCAGAAAGCCTTGAATATCCTGTAAGCCAGGACTGGGTGATTTTTAACATGCGCCCCGAGGCGGTGTTTTCTGATGGTTCTCCTGTCACAGCTGATGACGTGGTGTTTTCCCACAATATTCTATTGGATCAGGGGCTGAAATCTTATGCCGAGTTTGTGCGCAAGATGATCCCCAAGGCCGAGGCGCTGAGCCCGCACCGGGTTAAATTCTATTTTAACCCTGATTTCCCGCGCCGCGGGATGATCAGCCAAGTTGGGGGAACGCCAATTTTCTCCAAAGCATGGTTTGAGGCAGATCCCGAAAACCGTCGTTTGGATGAGCCCCGTCTGGATCCGGGAATTGGATCGGGTCCTTATATGCTGGACAGCTATGACATCAACCGGCGCGTGGTTTACAAACGCAATCCAAACTACTGGGGCGACAAGGTCAATGTGAACATTGGCCGTCACAATTATGACAGCATCCGGATTGAATATTTCACCGATTCCGTTGCTGCGATGGAGGGATTCAAGTCTGGGGCCTATACCCTGCGCCAGGAAAATAACTCCAAGAGCTGGGCGACGGCCTATGATTTCCCGGCTCTGCATGCGGGCAACGTGATCAAGAGTGATTTCTTTGACGGGAACCCGCCGGGCGCTAGTGGCTTTGTGTTCAACCTGGATCGACCACAGTTTCAGGACATCCGGGTGCGGGCGGCTTTGCAGTTCGGGTTCAATTTTCAATGGACCAACGAAAGCCTGCAATATGGGTTATTCCAGCAGCGTCATTCGTTCTGGCAGGGCACCGACCTGCAAGCCAAGGGCCTGCCCGAGGGGCGTGAGTTGGAAATACTGCAAAGTCTCGGCGATGCGCTGGATCCAGAGATCCTGACCACTGAAGTCATCAGCGCTCATGAATCCAGTGCGAAGCGTCAGAATGACCGCCGCAATCTGCGTAAAGCTATGAAACTGCTCGACGCAGCGGGCTGGGCTGTGGGCGCTGATGGCATCCGCCGCAATGCTGCGGGCGAAACTCTGAAAGTCGAGTTCCTGTCGGATCAACCAACGCTGGACCGGATCATTCAACCCTATGTCGATAATCTGGAGATCATGGGTGTCGACGCCCAATATAACCGGATCGACAACGCGCAATTCACAGCACGGCGGCGTGACCGCGATTTTGACATGATACGGGCCGGCTATCGCAGCTCCCTGCAGCCCTCGACCGGATTGTACCAGATGTATGGCGAAGAAGACGCGGCCTATTCATTGTTCAACCCGACAGGTGTTCATGGCCCGGACATCCAGCCGCTGATCGACAATATCGTTGGTGCCACAACTACCGAAGAACTGCAGGCCAATGGGCGGGCGCTGGATCGGGTGTTGCTGTCAAAACGGATCATGGTGCCGATCTGGTATCTGGGCAAATACTGGGTGGCCTATTGGGATATGTATGCCTTCCCGGAAAACCTGCCGCCCTTTGCGCTGGGCTTTGATGACTTGTGGTGGATCGATGGGGACCGCGCCGCGGCCTTGGTCTCCTCAGGCGCGTTGCGGTAGCGCTAGATATGGCTGCTTATATCCTCCGCCGTTTGCTGCTGGTGATCCCCACCTTGCTGGGCATCATGGTGATCAACTTTGCCCTGGTGCAATTTGTACCCGGCGGGCCGGTCGAACAGATCATCGCCGAGATGCAGGGCGGGGGCGATGTGTTTGAGGGCTTTGCTGGCGGTGGTTCGGATGTTGAGACCATGCAGGACAGCGGAAATGAGCAATATGTCGGCTCACGCGGTTTGCCCGAAGAGTTCATCAAAGAGCTGGAAGAGCAGTTCGGCCTGGATAAGCCGCCCTTGCAGCGGTTCTTTATCATGCTGGGAAACTACGCCCGTTTGGATTTCGGCGAGAGCTATTTCCGCAAAATTGGCGTGCTGGAATTGGTGATGGAGAAGATGCCGGTGTCGATCTCGCTGGGGCTGTGGTCGACAATCATTGCCTATCTGGTGTCGATCCCCCTGGGTATACGCAAGGCGATCCATGACGGTAGCCGGTTTGACACCTGGACCAGCGGTACCATCATCGCGGCCTATTCCATTCCTGGGTTCCTTTTCGCCATTTTGCTGCTGGTGCTGTTCGCCGGCGGGTCTTATTGGCAGTTCTTCCCGTTACGGGGTTTGACGTCTGACAATTGGGACCAGCTCAGCCTGTGGGGCAAGGTCGTTGACTACGCCTGGCACATTGCGCTGCCGGTGCTGGCGTCGACCATTGCGGCCTTTGCCACCATGACGCTGTTGACCAAAAATTCGTTCCTGGATGAGATCAAAAAGCAGTATGTGATCACCGCCCGCGCCAAGGGGCTGTCTGAATCCGGGGTGTTGTATGGTCACGTGTTTCGCAACGCGATGCTGATTGTGATCGCCGGCTTTCCTGCTGTGTTTATCGGCGTCTTCTTCTCTGGCTCGCTGATCATCGAGACTATCTTTTCGCTCGACGGATTGGGGCGCATGGGGTTCGAAGCAGCGGTGGCTCGGGACTATCCAGTGATCTTTGGCACCCTGTTTGTGTTTGGTTTGATGAGCCTAGTGGTCGGAATCATTTCCGATCTGATGTATGTGCTGGTTGATCCGCGCATCGATTTTGAAAAGCGGGAGGGGTAGGGCGATGCAGAGACGAAATCCGTATTTATTTTGCCCGGCCGATAGGTCGGGCGCGCCTGACCTTCCCCCCTGGAAGGCGCTTCACGCCTCCCCAAGGTCACGCACGCCCTTGATTATTCGATGCAAGGGCAAAGGTTATCTTGTTACGTGGCCAAAGGGGGCGGTGGTCTAATGGCTATGTCTCCTCTCAACCAACGCCGCTGGCGCAATTTCCGACGCAACAAACGCGCCTTTTGGTCGATGATCATTTTCTCGGTGCTGTTTGGCGTCTCTCTGTTTGCCGAATTTATCGCAAATAACAAACCTATCCTGGTCAGCTATCGCGGCGAGATCTTTGCGCCGGTGTTTAACTTCTACCCTGAGACCGCCTTTGGTGGCGATTTTCGAACTGAGGCGATTTATCGCGATCCAGAGGTTGAATGCCTGATTGTGTCGGGCGGGATCGAGGACTGTTTTGATGACCCTGAGGGTATCATCGAAGAAATTGACGCAGGCACTTATCAGGCTGAAGGGTTCGACAAAGGCTGGACCTTGTGGCCGCCAATTCGGTATTCTTATAGAACCCCCGTTGACCGCCCTGGCGCTGCACCACTGCCGCCCAATGAGCAGAACTGGCTGGGTACTGATGATACCAAACGTGACGTGCTGGCGCGGGTGATTTATGGTTTCCGGCTGTCGATCCTGTTCACTTTGATGGTGACGGGAGCGGCTTCGATATTGGGCATTCTGGCTGGCGCGGTGCAGGGCTATTTTGGCGGCTGGATCGATCTGGTGTTTCAGCGGGTGATCGAAATCTGGAGCGCCACACCACAGCTTTATGTGATCATTATCCTGTTTGCCATTCTGGGCCGTAGTTTCTGGCTGCTGGTGGGGTTAATGATCCTGTTTGGCTGGACCGGGCTGGTTGGCGTGGTGCGGGCGGAATTCCTGCGCGCGCGCAACCTGGAATATGTCCGTGCGGCCAAGGCGCTGGGGGTTGGCAACGTGACCATCATGTTCCGTCACATGCTGCCCAATGCGATGGTGGCGACGCTGACCTTTATGCCGTTTATCGTCACTGGTACCGTCGGAACGTTGGCTGGGCTCGACTTTCTTGGCTTCGGCCTGCCGCCCTCGGCCCCGTCTCTGGGCGAGTTGACGCTGCAAGCGAAAAATAACCTGCAAGCCCCGTGGCTTGCCTTCACCGCGTTTTTCACCTTTGCCATCATGCTGTCGCTCCTGGTGTTCATCTTTGAAGGTGTGCGCGATGCATTTGATCCCAGAAAGACCTTTTCATGAGCGCGCTTTTACAAGTGAACAACCTGCGTGTGTCATTCCGTCAGGACGGTCAAACCTCGATGGCGGTAAAGGGCGTGTCCTTCACCGTCGACCGGGGTGAAACCGTGGCGCTGGTGGGCGAGAGTGGATCCGGAAAATCGGTGACGGCACTGTCCACCGTGTCCTTACTGGGCGATAGCGCCGTCGTTGAAGGGTCGGTTCTATACGACGGTCAGGAAATGATCGGCGCTGATAACCAACGACTGATGGATGTGCGTGGCAATGACATCAGCTTTATCTTTCAGGAGCCGATGACCTCGTTAAATCCGCTGCATACGATTGAAAAGCAACTGGCCGAATCGCTGGCGCTACACCAGGGGTTGGCAGGTGCGGCGGCGCGAGCGCTGATCCTAGAGTTGCTGAATAAAGTGGGCATCCGCGATGCTGAGGATCGCTTGGGTGCCTATCCGCATCAGTTGTCCGGTGGCCAGCGGCAACGCATCATGATCGCCATGGCTCTGGCCAACAAGCCTGACATCTTGATCGCGGATGAGCCAACCACGGCGCTGGATGTGACCATTCAGGCGCAAATCCTTGATCTGCTGGGAGAGCTGAAATCCAGCGAAGGCATGGGGTTGCTGTTCATCACCCATGACCTGAACATCGTCCGCCGCATCGCCGACAAGGTCTGCGTGATGAAGGACGGCGAGATTGTCGAGGCCGGGCCCACGACAGATATTTTCACCAACCCACAACACGCCTACACGCAGATGTTGCTGGCGGCTGAACCGACTGGTCGCCCTGACCCCGTGCCTGAGAATGCTCAAGAGCTGATCCACACGGATGATCTCAAGGTCTGGTTTCCGATCCAGCGTGGATTGTTGAAACGGACTGTTGGTCACATCAAGGCGGTCAATCCCAGCTCGATTGCGGTGCGCGCCGGTGAGACGCTGGGCATTGTCGGTGAAAGTGGGTCCGGCAAGACCACGATGGCGCTGGCAGTGATGCGGCTGATAGCCTCCGAGGGCGGGGTGAGCTTTCAAGGCAATGACCTGCGTAAATGCTCGACCCGTGACCTGCGCAAGCTGCGCAAGGATATGCAGATCGTGTTTCAGGATCCCTTTGGCTCGCTGTCGCCCCGGATGACCTGTTCGCAGATCATCGCCGAGGGAGTCGCGATACACAAAATTGACCCGGATCGAGATCCACGCGATCTGGTTGCCGAGGTGATGAGCGAAGTGGGGTTGGACCCGGCGGCAATGGATCGTTATCCACATGAGTTCTCGGGGGGGCAACGCCAACGCATTGCCATTGCCCGCGCCATGGTGTTGCGCCCCAAACTGGTGGTTCTGGACGAGCCGACCTCGGCGTTGGATATGACCGTGCAGGTGCAGATCGTTGATCTGCTGCGCGATCTGCAGCGTCGCCACGGGCTGGGCTATTTGTTCATTTCACACGATCTGAACGTGGTGCGGGCGATGTCGCATAGGGTGCTGGTGATGAAGCAGGGTGATGTGGTGGAAAGTGGGGACGTCGAAGATGTCTTTACCAAGCCACAGCATGAATATACCCGCACGCTGCTGGCGGCCGCGGGGTAACGATCCGCACCCGGAATTTTGAAAAATCCGACCAGATTTCTGCGCAAAATTTTACTCCTCCTCGGCGGGTATGGATCAGATCGCCGAGGAATGTCCCGCCTTGCTAAGATCATATGCGTCAAAACAGCGGGCAATCATCCGGGTAAGCGGCCGGGCGTGCTCAGGAATATACAGCCTATCCGGAAGGATCTGCAGCATATCCGGGAACTGGGTGGCTGCGGTTTGGAACATCGCGTGTAAGTCTGCCGCCGAGATGTCGAATTCGGCCAGAATTTCTGCCGACTCGATGCGGAAATCGCACATCAAGGCTTCGATCAGCCGGGCACGCAGCTTGTCCTCACCTTGGAATACATGACCACGTGCGGTGGAATACACACCCGCGCGGATTGCCTTGGTATGCACTGATGTGGCACCCGCATTCTGCGCATAGCCTTGCGGGAAGCGCGAGATCGACGAGGCACCAAGCCCAATCAACACCTCGGATTGATCATCGGTATAGCCCTGAAAGTTGCGCTTAAGCTGTCCGAGTTTTTGCGCGGTGGTCAGCCCATCTGACGGGGTGGCAAAATGGTCGATGCCGATTTCGTTGTACTGATCCCATAAAAACAACTTGCGGGCGGTTTCATACAGCGCCAGCCGCTCTTGTGGCGTTGGTAATGCCTCGGATGGAATCAACTGCTGCCGTTTTGCCATCCAGGGCACATGTGCATAGCCGTACAGCGCCACCCGGTCGGGGTTAAGCGACAGCAGTTTCTGCACGCTTTGTGTCATCCGTTCCTGGGTCTGATGCGGCAGCCCATATAGGATATCGGCGTTTAGACTGTGGATGCCACGGGCGCGGATCATCTCAATAGCGTCGCGGGTGATCTCATAGCTTTGAATGCGGCCGATGGTCTTTTGAATCTCGGCGTCAAAATCCTGCACCCCGACTGAGGCTCGGTTCATGCCTGCCGCTGCCAATGCATCCAGACGCGGCTCGTCGATCTCATTGGGGTCGATTTCAACCGAGAACTCGGCGCCGGGGGAAAAAGGCGCAATATCGGCAACTGCCGCGGCCAGTTCAGCCATCATATCCGGTGCCAGCAAGGTTGGGGTGCCGCCGCCCCAATGCAAGCGTGACAGGGTCACGCCCTCGGGTAGGATGCGGCCCAGCATCTCAATCTCGGTCTTCAGAACCTTTAGATAAGCGCGCACCGGAGAATCACTCTGGGTGCCCTGAGTGCGGCATGCGCAGAACCAACACAGCCTGCGGCAGAACGGCACATGGATGTACAGTGAGATCGAGCTGTGAGGCTTGATCTTTGAAATCCAATCAGAAAATCGCGCCGGATCAACATCATTGTGGAACTGGGGAGCGGTTGGATAGCTGGTGTAACGTGGCACTTTAGCGTCGAATAAACCGAGCTTGGCCAATTGTGATTGCTGTCTCATCTGGGTAATCTAACGGAAGTCTAGCAGGACTAACTTTGACCCAGATCAATTGAGACCGCTGATGAATACCCCAAACTTTACGCCGACCAAATGCGAGGCATGCCCGATCCGCCATCGCGCCGTTTGCGCGCGGTGCAATGCCGATGAATTGGTCGAGCTGGACGCCATCAAATATTACCGCAGCTATGAGGCGGGCCAGACGGTGATCTGGTCCGGCGACAAGATGAGCTTTGTTGGCTCGGTCGTATCTGGGATCGCAACT
Source organism: Rhodobacterales bacterium 56_14_T64 (assembly GCA_002162795.1). Lineage (GTDB taxonomy): Bacteria > Pseudomonadota > Alphaproteobacteria > Rhodobacterales > Rhodobacteraceae > Parasedimentitalea. Next base: position 65,240 of record MAAY01000082.1, on the reverse strand, counting down.
TTGACCCAGACCATGGAGGATGGCCGCACCCAGATGGTCGGCCTGCTGCTGCCCAGTGATTTTGTTGGTCGACCGGGACGCGGCGGGGCGGCCTATAATGTGATCGCCACCACCGATGTGGTGATGTGTTGTTTCCGCAAGAAACCGTTCGAAGACCTGATGGAACGCACCCCGCACATTGCGCATCGCTTGCTGGAAATGACCCTGGATGAGCTAGACGCCGCGCGTGAATGGATGTTGGTGCTGGGCCGCAAGACCGCCCGTGAGAAGATTGCCAGCTTGCTGTCGATCATTGCCCGCCGCAATACAGCGCCGACGCCTGACAAAAACAATGACATCATGGTGTTCGATCTGCCGCTGACCCGCGAGGCGATGGCTGACTATTTGGGTCTGACTTTGGAAACGGTCAGTCGCCAAATGTCGGCGTTAAAACGAGATGAAGTGATCCATCTGGACGGCAAACGACACATTACCGTGCCCGACATGGGGCGCCTGCTGGAGGAAGCTGGCGACGATAACGATGGCGGCTTCTTGATTTAGAGGCTGGCTCGCCTTTGGAGCGGGTGAGGTCAGCTGACTGACGGTTCTATGCGGCTGTTTCCGTTGCCGCCGAAAGCAGCCAATTTGCAACTTGTTGCGCCGGACTGCCGGGACGATGGCGGCGTGGGCTCCAGAGCCGCAGGCTGCGCGGCAGACGCAGAGCAGTTTCAAACGGTGCCACTAGCACGCCGCTGTTCAGTTGGCGCTGGATCAGTGCAGCATGACCGATCAGCACTCCGGCGCCATTTACGGTTTCCTCAATTGCCAGCGCATAGAGAGAGAACATTGGGCCACGTGGAGTGATCCCGGCATCGGGACAGGCGGCCTGCAGCCAGCTGGCCCAATCACTGGACCAGGTGGAATCCGTCAGGCAGGGCACATTCTGAAGATCTGCAAAACTGTGCAGCCGAGCGGCCACGGCGGGAGAGCAGACTGGGAAAATCTCGTCGCTGTCCACTGGCTCACCCAAATCGGAATCGTAGAACAGGCACAGGTCATAAGGCGCGCGTTTCAGGTTGGGGGGTGTCTCCATTGCAGTGATCGAGATTTCAATGTCCGGAGACGCAGCGCGCAGCGCGGGCAATCGTGGCGACAGCCAAAGTTGCGCGACTGCTGGTAGAGCCGCGATATGGACCACCTGCGGGGTTGCCTCGCGGTGCAGCAGTTGAACCGCTTGCCCCAGCTGATCAAAAGCGGCGGTGAACTCGGGCAATACCCGTGCCCCCAGCGCGGTCAACTCTACGCCCTTGGCACTTCGTACAAACAGCGGTGTTCGCAGGGTGTCCTCCAGCGTTTTGACATGCGCGGACACCGCGCCCGGGCTGACCGCCAGTTCTTGCGCTGCGGCGGCAAAGCCACCCATTCGGGCCGCAGCTTCAAAGGCGCGCAGGGCGGTCAGGGGCAGCGGTTTGGCGTGTGGCGGAGAGACGGGCATAGAGTGAGCCTTATTTTTTCTAAGCCTAGTTATTCGCAAAACTGATTTGCGGGCAAGGGGGCAGGGCGCTTTGATGGGTTCAAAGAGACCGGATAATCAGAACTGGAGCCGACCATGACCCATCTAGCCCCGCGTGATTGGGTGCCCGCCCACTGCGAGACCCGCATACAGGAACTGGCGGTGCGCACCGCGGCGGCCTCTGTGGATCAGACCGCAGCGCAGATCGGCGCATTGATTGCGCGCAATACGCAGATCCATGACCATGAGTGTTTCAATCTGAACCCAGCGACCAATGTGATGAACCCGAGCGCTGAGGCGGTACTGGCGCAGGGGCTCGGCAGCCGCCCCTCGCTGGGGTATCCCGGCGACAAATACGAAATGGGCCTGGAGGCGATTGAAGAGATCGAGGTGATTGCTGCCGAACTAGCCGCACAGGTGTTCAACGCGCGTTACGCCGAGGTCAGGGTTGGATCAGGAGCGCTGGCCAATCTTTATGGCTTTATGGCGCTAACTCAGCCCGGCGATGTGATCATCGCGCCGCCTGCTGCGATTGGTGGTCATGTCACTCATCATGGTGATGGCTGTGCGGGTCTCTATGGTTTGCAAAGCCACCCTGCACCGGTCAACGCGGATGGTTATACCGTCGATCTGGATGCATTGCGCGCGCTTGCATTGCGGGTACGCCCCAAGCTGATCACCATTGGCGGCAGTCTCAACCTGTTCCCGCATCCGGTGGCTGAGGTGCGGATGATTGCCGACGAGGTCGGCGCCAAGGTGCTGTTCGACGCGGCGCATCAATGTGGCATCATCGCAGGCGGTGCCTGGGCCAATCCGTTGGATATGGGCGCGCATTTGATGACGATGAGCGCCTACAAAAGCCTAGGTGGGCCGGCCGGGGGGCTGATCGTGACGAATGATGCCGAGATTGCCCAGCGGCTAGATGCAATTGCCTTTCCCGGCATGACGGCAAATTTTGATGCGGCGAAATCAGCGGCGCTGGCCTTGACCCTGCTGGATTGGGTTGACCACGGTGCCGATTACGCGCGGGCGATGGTAAAGCTGTCGCAGGCTTTGGCCCATGAGATGACCGCGCTGGATCTGCCTGTGTTTGCAACAGATCGCGGCGCGACACAGTCGCATCAATTTGCTCTGGAGGCGGCCTCTTTTGGCGGGGGGCAAACAGCGTCCAAGCGGCTGCGACGGGCTGGTTTTCTGGCCTGTGGTATTGGTCTGCCAATTGACAGTGTCGAAGGTGATATGAACGGGCTTCGGATCGGTACGCCAGAGTTGGTGCGTCGTGGAGTGACGCCTGCTCACGCGGCCAAGTTGGCAGCATTGGTGGCGCGAGCGTTACGAACGTCGGAGCCTGAGGCACTGGCAGGTGAGACCGCGGCATTCAGATCCGAGTTCCAGGGCATGCACTTCGTCCGAGGCTGAGTCTGCTGTAAGTGTAGGGTGCGTGCTTGCACGCACCGTCCGCAAGGTATGCAGGCGTCGAAAGGGGTGCGTGCAAGCACGCACCCTTCAGACACTGGTCAGTGCGCCATGAACACCGGCACTTTGGCCTGTTCCAGCATGTTGCGGGTGGCACCACCCAGAATTGCTTCGCGGAACCTTGAGTGGCCGTAGGCGCCCATCACGATCATGTCGGATCCTGTATCGACAGCGTGGCGGTTGAGGATATCCGACACCCGGCTTAGGGTCTTGCTCAGCACATCAATCTCGCAAGTGACGCCGTGCCGCGCCAGCATCTGGCTCAGCATGCCGCCGGGGTCTGAGCGTTCGGGGCCGTGTTTCGGCGGGTCGATCACCACCACCCGCACCAGTTCGGCACCGATAAGGAATGGCAGGGCTTTGCGGATTGCCGTCAGCGCCTCGACGCTTTCGTTCCAGGCCACCATCACCGTCTTTGGTTGCGACACCACATTTGCCTGATCCGGCACCATCAGCACCGGCGCGTGGCCCTCAAATAGGGCTGCTTCAACAATCGGCTCGGCTTCGACGTTGCGGTCGCGGCCATAGGGTTTGCCCAGCACCACCAGATCTGAAAACCGGGCGCGCTGCGCCACATGGCGGCCCAGGTCGGCAATTTGTGCGATGCCGGAATCCGCCGACCAGGTTGCCCCAGATATTGCCAGTTCGGCTTCGGCATGGGCCTGCACGACAGAGGCTTCTTCCTTGGCGCGGGATAGAGACTCTTGCAGGACCAGGGCATTGGCTCCGGCATAGTAATACCCGGTCTGGGTGCGGTCGACGCCCAGACAAAGGGCCTCGACATGGCCGTCAAACTGGTCGGCCAGGGCGGTGATTTGCGTCAGCGGTGGTGCTGCGGTTTCGGTTGCAGTCAGGACGGTGAGCAGAGATTTATAGGACATTTACACCTCACTTGCAGAGTCTGAGACCGTAATACGGTCGCATGATTTGCTTTCTGAGGCGAGGCTACACATACTTCCCGGTATTATGTCTTGATACAGATCAAAGCACGAGATCCGTGCATTCTGCATCAAGCGCTTAGTCTAAACCCGTCTGGCGCGGCAGCAGAATCGCGTGGGACATGGCAAAGGGACAGGTAATGTCTAATTATATCAAGCTGATAGTGCTTGGTTTGGTTGTGCTATTTTCGATGCTCGCAACAAACTACGCGCGGGATATAGCTTATTTGGTGCACGCGATCATAATTATGGTCCTGTCAGCCGGGCTGTTTATCCACGTTCTCCGCAATACAGATGAACCGCAAGTTGCGGTTGTTGATGTGTCCAACGAATATTTTGACAGCGTTGTGCGCGCTGGTGTGATCGCCACCGCCTTTTGGGGTGTTGTCGGCTTTCTGGCCGGTGTCTTCATCGCTTTTCAACTGGCTTTTCCGGGGCTGAACTTTGAATGGGCCGAAGGCTATGCCAACTTTGGCCGGTTGCGGCCATTGCACACCTCGGCGGTGATTTTTGCCTTTGGTGGCAACGCTTTGATTGCCACCTCATTCTATGTGGTGCAACGGACCTGCGCTGCGCGCCTGTGGGGCGGCAATCTGGCTTGGTTTGTATTCTGGGGCTATCAGTTGTTTATCGTGCTGGCGGCTACCGGTTATGTGCTGGGAGCGACCCAATCCAAGGAATACGCCGAGCCGGAATGGCATGTGGATCTCTGGTTGACCGTTGTCTGGCTTGCCTATCTGGCGGTGTTCCTGGGAACATTGATCAAACGCAAAGAGCCACACATCTATGTCGCCAACTGGTTCTACCTGGCCTTTATCATCACCGTGGCGATGTTGCATGTGATCAACAACCTCTCCGTCCCGGTGTCGATCTGGGGCTCCAAATCGGTGCAGGTGTTTTCGGGCGTGCAGGATGCCATGGTGCAGTGGTGGTACGGCCATAACGCAGTTGGCTTCTTCCTGACCGCCGGTTTCCTGGGCATGATGTACTATTTCATTCCCAAACAGGCCGAGCGTCCGGTGTTCAGCTACAAACTGTCGATCATCCACTTCTGGTCGCTGATCTTCCTGTATATCTGGGCCGGTCCACACCATTTGCACTATACCGCGCTGCCCGACTGGGCGACGACGCTTGGTATGGTGTTCTCGATTGTGCTGTGGATGCCGTCCTGGGGTGGCATGATCAATGGTCTGATGACCCTGTCTGGTGCCTGGGACAAGCTGCGCACCGACCCGGTGATCCGGATGATGGTGATCTCGCTGGGCTTTTACGGCATGTCGACCTTTGAAGGTCCGATGATGTCGATCCGGGCTGTGAATGCGCTGTCGCATTATACTGACTGGACCATTGGCCACGTGCACTCGGGTGCACTGGGCTGGAACGGCATGATCACCTTTGGGGCGCTGTACTATCTGGTGCCGGTGCTGTGGAAGCGTGAGCGGCTCTATTCGCTGTCGCTGGTGTCCTGGCACTTCTGGCTCGCTACGATTGGTATCGTTTTGTACGCCGCATCGATGTGGGTGACCGGTATCATGGAAGGCCTGATGTGGCGCGAGGTCGATGCCAATGGTTTCCTGGTGAACTCGTTTGCTGACACCGTTGCCGCCAAAAAGCCGATGAACATCGTGCGCGGACTGGGCGGACTTATGTTCCTCTCGGGTGCCGTGATCATGTGCTACAACCTGTGGATGACCGTTCGTCGGGCACCGGCCAAAGAGGCCAGCCTGACCGTCGCAGTCCCAGCTGAATAAGGAGGACAATAGCAATGTCATTTCTCGACAAACACAAGGTCCTCGAGACCAACGCGACCCTGCTTTTGGTGTGCAGCTTTCTGGTTGTTTCCATTGGTGGCCTGGTGCAAATCGCACCTCTGTTCTGGCTGGAAAACACCATCGAAGATGTAGAGGGCATGCGCCCCTACACTCCGCTGGAGTTGACCGGGCGGGATATCTATGTGCGTGAGGGTTGTTACCTCTGTCACAGTCAAATGATCCGGCCGATGCGAGACGAGGTCGAGCGTTATGGCCACTATTCGCTGGCTGCTGAGTCTAAATATGACCACCCGCACCAGTGGGGATCCAAGCGAACGGGGCCTGATGTGGCCCGTGTGGGGGGGCGGTATTCGGATGAATGGCACGCTGATCACCTGCGCGATCCGCAGTCGGTGGTGCCGGAATCGGTGATGCCCAAGTACGCCTTTCTTGAGCGTACTGTGATCGACGGCAAATATGTGGCTGATCTCATTGCCACCAACGCGATGGTGGGGGTTCCATATACGGATGAGATGATTGCCAGTGCTCAGGCTGACTTTAGGGCCCAAGCGGATCCGGACAGCGACTATGACGGGTTGCTGGAACGGTATGGTGACAACGTGAACGTGCGCAACTTTGACGGTCTGGATGCACTGACCGAAATGGACGCGCTGGTGGCTTACTTGCAGATGTTGGGCACACTGGTCGATTTCTCGACCTTCACGCCTGACGCAAGCCGATAGGAGAGGGGCAGATGGATATCTATTCTTTCCTGAGGGAATTCGCCGATAGCTGGATGTTGCTGTTCCTGTTCGTTGTCTTTGTTGTTGTCATATTCTGGGCCTTTCGCCCCGGCAGCACCAAGATCTACGAGGACGTTGCCAACATCCCCTTCCGCCACGTTGACGCACCCTTACCCCAATCAGGTGACGACGAAGCCGCCGCATCCAAGGAGGCGAGGACATGACCAAAAAATCGAAAAAGTTCAAAGGTGATCCAAACACCACTGGTCACGAGTGGGACGGGATTGAAGAGTTCGACAATCCGATGCCGCGATGGTGGTTGATGACACTGTATGCGACCATCATCTGGGCGATTGGCTATACCATCGCTTATCCCGCCTGGCCGATGATCAATAGCGCGACGACTGGCCTTTTGGGCTGGTCGACCCGTGGTGATGTGGCCGAGGATATTGCAGCGGCAGAAGAGGCCAACGCGGCAATCAACGCTAAGCTGGCCTCGGTTGAGCTGACGGCGATCACCAGCGATGCTGAGCTGAACACCTATGCGGCATCAGCGGGTAACGCTGTGTTCAAGACCTGGTGTGCACAGTGTCATGGATCTGGTGCCGCTGGTGCCAAGGGCTATCCGAACCTGCTGGACGACAGTTGGTTGTGGGGCGGCGACATGGAAGCCATCCATACCACGATCACAACGGGGATCCGTAGTGACGACAATGATGACACCCGCTATTCCGAGATGCCTGCCTTTGGCCGTGATCAGCTGCTTGAGAGAGAAGAGATTGACCAGGTGGTGAACTTTGTGATGTCTCTGTCCGGTGATGCGCAGGATGCCTCCAAAGTGGCCGCTGGTGCGGTTGTGTTTGAGGATAACTGTTCGTCTTGCCATGCCGAAGACGGCACTGGTGATCGCGAACAGGGCGCGCCGAATCTGGCCGATGCAATTTGGCTCTATGGTGGTGATTACGACACGCTGAGAGAGACAGTGAACAACGCACGTTATGGGGTGATGCCTGCCTGGAACACCCGTCTGACCGAATGGCAGATCCGTGCGGTGACGGCTTATGTCCACCAATTGGGCGGCGGCGAGTGATCTAGGGGTATTGGCGATCCAGCAGGATTGGCAAAAATATTGAAATTGGGGCCGGTTCCGCCAGTTCCCATCAAAACGCAGCTCTTTAGGGGGCTGCGTTTTACATTTTCGTCGGCGATTCATCGCCACTGACGATACACGAAATGTGCCCCTTCGTAACTTTCATGAATTGTCAAATATTATTTATAATTTGATTGAAATCGTCACCCCGCAACCACAAATGACCTGCTGCAAGCGCAGGAGAGCTGAATGGACAGACTGACAGAAATGGAAGCCTTTGCCGCCGTCGTGGACCAAGGTGGGTTTACGGATGCCGCACAAAAGATGGGGCTGTCCAAATCCGCCATTTCCAAGCACGTCTCCAGTCTGGAATCCAGATTGGGCGCACGGCTGCTGAACCGGACTACCCGCCGGGTAGGGCCGACCGACATTGGCCTGGCCTATTATGACCGGGCCCGCCGGGTTCTGAACGACGCAGGCGAAGCAGATGCGCTGGTGACGGCAATGCAGTCCGAGCCGTCGGGGTTGCTGCGGGTCACCTGCGCCACTGATTTTGGCGTCAAGCATCTGTCGCCGCTGTTGGCCGACTTTCTGAAGCTTCACCCACAGGTAACGCTGGATGTGGTGCTGTGTCAGCGCCGGGTTGAATTGGTCTCTGAAGGGTTTGATCTGGCGATCTGGGTTGGGCCATTGGAGGACAGCAGCCTGCGCGCTCGCAAGCTGACAGAAACCCGGATGCGGCTGCTTGCCAGCCCCGAGTATCTGGCCAATCACGGGTGTCCCAAAACCATCAGTCAGTTGACCAGGTTCAACCTGATCCACGCTTCGAAAGTTTCCAGCAGCTGTCCGTGGAAACTGATGGCCCCAAGCGGTGAGGTCCGTCAGGTGCGGGCCAAAGGCGGGCTGTGTATCAATGACGGACAGTGTCAGCTGGATGCTGCCATCGGTGGTCTTGGCGTGGCCTACCTTCCCGACTTTTTGTCAAAGGATGCGCGGGCTTTGGGGCAGGTGGTCGATGTGATGCCATCCCTTCCGAAGCAGGTTCAAGGTATCTATGCGGTGCAATCATTCCACCGTTTCATGCAGCCCAAAGTGCGCGCTTTCATTGATTTCCTGGTTCAGGAAGTTCCCCGACATGCAGAAGTCTAACCACCTTACCCCATCGATGTTTTTGAACCGCGGACCTTGGCGCGGGCGGTATTGCTCCACTCGCTCCACAGGGCGATGCCGCTCCAGCTGAGCACGTACAGCAACCCGATGCCAATCACCACTTCACCGGCTAGCGGCCCAACATCTGCCCGCCCCAGAACCTGTTGAAGTGAGGTGACCGGCGTCGGGTGCACCACCAGCTTGCCGGTATAGGCAAGCGATTGGATCAACAGGATCCACAGATAGTTGCGCCGAATGCGTCGCCCCACAGAAGTCACATAGCCAACATGGTATGTGGGCTGCATGTAATCCTCGGCCAGCACTTTTTGCCAGTTCTCCTCCATGTGCAGATCGCCGTCGTCCAGAAGTGGCGCATAGAAGTGTTTCTCCAACCAGCGGGCGCGGGCGCGAAAAACGTTGAAATAGCGATAGCGGCGGGCTTCGAGCAGCAGGAAAAAAATGATCAGGATGCCTACCAAAATCAACGGTAATGGAGACGCGTCGGGGGAAGAAAAAGTGATCGACAGCGCAACGCCCAGCGTCACCACGGCCCAGTTTGTCGTGGTGTCTAGTCGGGTGCGCCAGATGGTGCTGCGATAGACCTCACCGCGATACAGATGTGCCACTGCGCCGATCTCGGCATCCGTCAGGGTTTTGCGCTCTTTGCCCTGCTCCCTCATGCAAGCCTCCTCATCAGCCTATCATGAGGATAGTTTTTGCACGCAAAGGGTCAAATAGGGCCGGTAGTTTGATCCGGATCAAATCAGTTGGGCTGATTCCATGATTGATTACCTGCAACGACAGTCACCAAGCTTACGAGTTCCCCCGGTTGGCGGTGATTGTCCTGCATACCCATTACGCTTGCTTACAAGCGAGGTGGGGTAAAGCGTCGGCTTTTCGATTTGTTCGCGCGTTTCCTGTAAAGCCGACGCTTTTTTCTTTGGTCTGAGAGCAGACCGTCGTTCAGTGGTCAAAATTCGCTCGGACCGCGACGCTGGTTGGTTGGCCGAAAGTCCTTATCCCGCTGCAAAAACCAATGGCCTTTTGGCAACCAGTTCTTCTTGGGAGCGCTGCTTGCAGTTGGATTAGCAGGCGTATGGGTGGGCCCCATACGGGTGGCGGTATTGATAGCGTTGGCGAAGATATTCAGCATTCTATTGTCCTCCAAAGTAGGTGAGCCTGGCATTACTATTGCCAATGGACGCCGAAGATGCGACTCAATTGGAATGTAGAAATGTAAGGTAGGCTTACAGATGGACTGGATGGATCTCCCGCCACTATCAGCACTCAGGGCTTTTGCAGCCTTCTCGCAAACTGGAAATGTAACACTTGCAGGTTCGGCGCTTAATGTAAGCCATGCTGCTATAAGTCAGCAATTGCGGGCATTGGAGACCCATCTTGGTGTCACACTGTTGGATAGATCTTCGCGTGCTTTGTCATTGACGGTAGAGGGCAGGCAGTTGGCGCGAGCCTTGGATCTGGGTTTCGGTGCCATAGGAGCTGCAGTTCAGGAGCTAAAAGCCGCAGATGCGCATCGGCCATTACATATCTCCTGTACCTCATCTTTTGCCGCTGCGTGGTTGATGCCACGGTTGCCGGATTTTCGGGACAAGCATCCTGAGATCAACTTGATGCTGGATCCATCGCCAGAATTGGTTGTCTTCAAACCTGGTGGGGTAGATTTGGCCATTCGCTATGGTGGGGGGAGCTGGCCGGGGCTTGAGGTCGAGCTGTTACTGGCCTCGCCGATGGTGATCGTCGCTGCACCTGGATTGCTACCGGCAACGGGAGAGGTCACTCCAGCGGATTTAGCGCACTACCCTTGGCTGGAGGAGTTGGGAACAACAGAGTCGACGGCTTGGCTTGAAACCTATGGCGTCCAGGCATCGGATCACATCAGCAGCGTGCAGGTGCCGGGGAACCTACTGTTGGACGGGGTTCGATCCGGGCAGGGTGTTGTTGTGACTGTCCGGCTTTTTGTTGAAGAAGACCTGAAGTCTGGGCGTTTGGTCGAACTGTTCAGTGAAGAAAGCAATAACGGGTATCATATCGTCACCCGGCCCGGCGTGCTGCGCCCAACGGCCCGGAAATTTGTGCAATGGCTGCGGCGGCAATAAGGTTTGCCACAATAAAACATGCCTATCCGATGTGTATTTGATCCACGTCAAAGTTGACGTGGCCGGGTTCTGGGACAAGGCTGGAGTTAAGCCAACAACCGGAGTGAGTCCGTGAGCGAGTCAAATCCTGCCCCCAGCCTGTTTGCTGCCAGGGAACCAGTCTTCCCCAAGCGGGTGTCGGGACCATTCCGTAACCTCAAATGGGTTATATTGGCGGTGACATTGGGGATCTATTATCTGACCCCATGGATCCGTTGGGATCGCGGACCTAACCTGCCAGATCAGGCAGTGCTGCTGGATCTGGGAGGTCGCCGGTTCTATTTCTTCTGGATCGAAATCTGGCCACACGAGTTCTATTTTGTCGCTGGGTTATTGATTATGGCGGGCTTAGGCCTGTTCCTGTTCACTTCGGCGCTGGGTCGGGTCTGGTGCGGCTATGCTTGCCCGCAGACGGTGTGGACCGACCTATACATTTTGGTTGAACGCTGGATCGAGGGCGACCGGAATGCCCGCCTGCGTCTGCATCACCAGAAACAACTGGATTTTCGCAAAGCACGTTTGCGCGTGACCAAATGGATCACCTGGCTGCTGATCGGGCTGGCCACGGGCGGTGCCTGGGTGTTTTACTTCGCCGATGCGCCGACGTTACTGGTCGATCTGGTGACCGGCACTGCCCATCCGGCAGCCTATACCACTATGGCCGTGCTTACCCTTACCACGTTCTTTTTTGGCGGCTTTGCCCGCGAGCAGATCTGCATCTACGCCTGCCCATGGCCACGGATTCAGGCGGCGATGATGGACGAGGATACTCTGGTTGTTGGCTATCGCGAGTGGCGTGGTGAGCCGCGCGGCAAGCTGCGCAAAAAGGAGGCCGAGGCCGAGACACCACAGGGCGATTGCATTGATTGTATGGCCTGCGTCAATGTCTGTCCGGTGGGGATCGACATCCGCGACGGACAGCAGATGGAATGCATCACCTGCGCCTTGTGCATCGATGCCTGCGACGATGTGATGGCCAGGATTGGCAAGCCACGTGGGCTGATCGACTACATGGCGGTTAGCGATGAAACCGATGAACGGGCGGGGCAGCCGCCCCGCAATATCTGGAAGCACATCCTGCGGCCGCGTACTATCATGTACACCGCGCTGTGGACGCTGGTGGGGGCCGGACTGGTGTTCGCCCTATTCATTCGCGCCGACATTGAGTTGACCGTGGCGCCTGTGCGCAACCCAACCTTTGTCGTCCTGTCGGATGGCTCGATCCGCAACACTTATGACGTGCGCTTGCGCAACAAACACGGTGAGCAGCGCCAGTTCATGCTGTCGCTCAGCGGCGATCCGACGCTGCGCCTGCAGATCGAAGGGACGCCTTATGCCACGGTTCCGGTGCCGCCCAACGCCGCGCATCTGCAGCGGGTCTATGTGATCAGTCCCAAAGGCTCGGCACCCTCGACCCAGGATGCGACACCGTTTAGGATCTGGGTTGAGGACAACGCCAATGGGGAACGCGCCCACAAGGACACCACCTTTAACGGTAAGGAAAACTAAGCGATGAAAGAATTCACCGGGCGTCATGCCGCGATGGTATTTGTCGGCTTCTTTGGGGTGATCATCAGCGTCAACCTGGCCTTGGCCTATAATGCGGTTCGCACCTTTCCCGGGCTTGAGGTGAACAACGGCTATATCGCCAGCCAGAGCTTTGACCGCCGCCGCACCGCACAAGAAGCTTTGGGCTGGTCGGTCTATGCCTCGGCCTCTGATAGTCAGGTCAAATTGGAGATCACCGATGCCGCGGGCAACCCGGTTGAAGTGGTCAAGCTGACGGCGACCTTGGGGCGCGCCACCCACATCAAAGACGACCAAAATCCGGTTTTTCAGTTCGACGGCAAGGCCTATGTCGCTCCGGCGCAGTTGGGTGCGGGCAATTGGAATATCCGAATGGTGGCGCGGGCCAAAGATGGCACCGAGTTCACCCAGCGGGTGATCCTGCACGTGAAAGGCTGATCTGCAATGGCAGCCCAGCTCAACCCATCTCTTGCGGCCTGCCCCGGATGTCTGGCCACCCCGCGTGAGGCGGTTGAGGACGCGCCAGTGGCCACGCGTTTGGCTCTGTCACTTCCGAGTATTCACTGCCAGGCCTGCATCTCGACGGTGGAGCGTGGTTTGAATGCGGTGCCCGGCGTGACCTCGGCGCGGGTCAACCTGACCCTGAAACGGGCGATGATCGAGGCAACGCCCGATATGCGCGCCACTGATCTGATCCCGGTGCTGGAGGGTCTGGGTTTTGAAGCGTACGAGTTGGATCTGGCGGTGCTGTCATCAACCCAAAATGACAAGGCCGGGCGCGATCTGCTGATGCGGCTGGCGGTGGCTGGATTTGCCTCGATGAATGTGATGTTGCTGTCGGTCTCGATCTGGGCCGGGGCGGCGGACGCGACCCGCGATATGTTCCACTGGATCTCGGCGGTGATTACGCTGCCAGCCATTGCCTTCTCCGCACAGCCGTTTTTTAAATCTGCCTGGAGCGCGCTGCGGGTGCGGCGGCTGAACATGGACGTGCCGATTGTGCTAGCTTTGGTGCTGGCGCTGGTCACCTCGCTGTGGGAAACCTCGCTATCCGGCGAACATGCCTATTTTGACGCGGCGCTGACGCTGACCTTTTTTCTGCTGGCCGGGCGCTATCTGGACTATCGCACCCGTGCAGTTGCACGATCCGCTGCTGAAGAACTGGCCGCGCTGGAAGTGCCCCGTGCCATCCGTCTGGGTGACGGTGTCGAAAGCGAAGTGGCTGTCGGCGAACTGGCGATTGGCGATCTGATTCTGGTCCGTCCCGGTGGTCGCATGCCGGTGGACGGTACGGTGGTGTCGGGGCAGTCAGAGCTAGACCGTTCGCTGCTGACCGGCGAAACCCTGCCAGTCTTTGCCGAACCAGGACTGGTGATTTCCGCGGGAGAGGTCAATCTGACCGGACCGCTGACCATCCGTGCCTCTGCCGTGGGCAAAGACACTTCGCTGCACCGGATGGCGGATCTGGTGGCCATCGCCGAGTCCGGGCGGTCGCGTTACACCTCACTGGCGGATAACGCCGCAAAGCTTTATGCACCCGGCGTTCACATCCTGTCGGCGTTCAGCTTTGTTGGCTGGTATCTGTACACTTGGGATCTGCGCACGGCGTTGAACATTGCGGCTGCGGTGCTGATCATCACTTGTCCCTGTGCGTTGGGGTTGGCGGTGCCTGCCGTGACCACCGCTGCTTCGGGGCGGTTGTTCCGCAAGGGAATGCTGATCAAAGACGCCACCGCGTTAGAACGGTTGGCGCAGGTAGACACCGTGGTGTTCGACAAAACCGGCACCCTGACGGCTGGCACACCGCAGCTGATCAATCTGGATGATGTCCCGCAAGCCGACCTAAGGATTGCCCTGGCTCTGGCCGAGGCATCGGCACACCCGCTGTCCCGCAGTTTGGCACAGGCCGCGCGGGAGGCCGGGGTTGCGCCTGCTGAGGTGACGGATATTCACGAGGTGCCGGGTTATGGCGCCGAAGGTCAGTTTCGCGGCGCGCCCGTGCGTTTGGGCCGCGCGGCCTGGGTTGGTGCGCCGCCAAGCATTTTGACAACGGCTTGGCTGGACACCGGGGATGGCAACCCCAAAGGGTTCCAGTTCACCGATGCCCTGCGCCCCGGAGCGACCGAGGCGGTGCAGGCGCTGCTGGGCGCCGGTAAGCAGGTCCTGTTGGTGTCCGGTGATACCAGACGCGTGGTTGAGAGCCTAGCATCACGTCTGGGCATCACCAATTGGGTGGGTGAGGCATTGCCTGAGGACAAAGTAGCGCGGATCAAAGCATTATCGGATCAGGGCCATAAGGTGTTGATGGTTGGCGATGGGTTGAATGACACTGCCGCTTTGGTCGCCGCGCATGTGTCGATCTCGCCCGCCTCGGCGCTGGACGCTGCGCGTGTGGCTTCGGATATCGTACTGCTGGGGCAGGATCTGACACCCATCGCCGAGGCTTGTGATGTTGCCCAGCGGGCCACCAAACGCATCCGCGAGAATTTCCGCCTTGCCACTCTGTATAACGTGATTGCGGTGCCGCTGGCTGTAGCCGGGCTGGCGACCCCACTGATCGCCGCCTTAGCGATGTCGACCTCGTCGATTACGGTGTCGCTGAATGCACTACGGCTGAGGTGACTCTATGGACGTCCTGATCTTCTTGATCCCGATCTCTCTGATCCTCGGCGGGCTGGGTCTGGCTGGGTTTCTGTATACGGTGCGTAGCAATCAGTATGACGACCCCGACGGCGATTCGCGTCGCATTCTCAATGACGAGTGGGATGATCATCCCAAACCCTGAGAATGCTTGACCTGTCGGAGGTGCGTGCCAGCACACACCCTACACGGTCGGGCGAGAATGACGAAAAGGGCCAATCAACGCTCTGCTCGACGAGACCAAGGCGCAGCGGAGTGTCGCGGCACAGCTGCATATGGTGGCGGTAATCCTGGCGATTGCGGATATGGTGCTCCCAGAAACGCCGTTGCCAGATGCCGCGTTCTTGTCGGGCCAACTGGCTGGCGCGAGTGACTTTTCGCGGCACATTGCGGGAAAACCGTGTTTTGATCTGTAGCCAGCGAGTGGAAAAATCGCAGTCGCTTTCGGGTAGGGTCCAAATGCAGTGCATGTGATCAGGCAGCACCACCCATGCGTCGACGTGGAATGGGCGGGCCCGACGGGTCAGGCCCACTGCGGCACGCAGAGCGTCTATTTCGTCGATCAATAGGGTCGATTCGCGCTCGGCCAGACACACAGTAAAAAAGATCGTGGCGCCGGGAGCACGGGGGCGCAGATACTGGGACATGCCTCAGCATCTGCGATCGTGGTTAACAAATCCTGAATAAGTGTAGGGTGCGTGCTGGCACGCACTGTGCGACTTTGCGGGTCAGGACGGCCCGATTGTGGTGCAGGTGACGTTGCGGGCGCTGAGACGGCGGCAAGCCAGATCGGCGCCCTCCTGAGTCATCCCTAGGAAATTGGCCTCAAAGCCACGGCTGGATTGTCCCACCTTGCGCAGGGATCCATCCAGTGTCGACATCTCCGCCAGCGCGGTCCGCAAGAGAACTTTTTCGGCCTGGTACCGGGTGTTGAAGCGACCGACATTGATGCCCCAATGACGTCCACCAGAGGTAGACAGACGGGTCACCACAACCGGTACCGGCGCAGCCGCAGGCGTTGTTCGCAGGTTTGCCGGACGCGCAACAGGACGCAAACCGGTAAAGACAGCCGGTTCTGGAACCGCGGCCATGGCAAGCGCCACTTGTTCCGTGGCTTCATCAATTTGTACCGCAGCTACCATCGTGTCTGGAGTTTCTTCGGCCTCGACCAATGCGGCCTGAATACTTGTCCGTAGAAGGTTTTGATCAGTGCCACCTTCGGTTTCGGCGGTCGCGCCAGGTACTGGCGCAGCCTCGGCCTCGGCCAGACGTAAGACTGTTTCACCCGTGTCTGCAACAGGGCGTGTTTTAGGACGCAAGCTGGTGGTCACGAGACCGTTGGGGCGGACAGTTTTGCCGGTGCCTCCGGCGCTCGCCACAACCGGGGCTTCGATATTGCCAACGTATCGCGGCAGGCTTGGGCGGCGCAGCCGGGCCTGTGACGGCGCCTGGCGGAACCCTAGATCCAGCAGTTCAGCAACTTTTGCATTGCGCGAGGCGCTTGATTTTCCGCCAAACACGGTGGCGATGACGCGCTCGTTGCCGCGCTTGGCAGACGCCACCAGGTTAAAGCCGGCAGCGTTGGTATATCCGGTCTTGATGCCATCGGCGCCACGATAGGAACCCAGCAAGCGGCGGTTGGTGTTGTTGACTTGTTTGACGCCAGCGTCGGTCGATTTGCGCGAAAACAAGTTATAATACTCGGGATAGTCATACAGGATGTGCCGCCCCAATTTGGTCATGTCACGCGCTGTCGAAAGATGGCCCGACTGGGTTAGCCCATGTGCGTTCTTAAATGTGGTGCGGGTCATGCCCAATGACTTGGCGGTGCGGGTCATACGACGGGCGAATGCCGCCTCGGATCCCGAGATGGCCTCTCCCAGCGCTGTGGCCGCATCATTGGCGGATTTTACCGCTGCGGCTCGAATCAGATAGCGCAAAGCAATTTTCTGCCCGGTTCTAAGGCCCAGCTTAGAGGGCGGCTCAGAGGTCGCATTCCGGCTGATTGTGATCTTGGTGTCCAGAGAGATCTCGCCATTTCGCACCGCTTCAAAGACGATGTACAATGTCATCATCTTGGTCAGCGACGCCGGATGCAACCGGGTGTCAGCGTTTCTTGAATGTAGAACCTCACCGGTGCGCGCATCCATCACCATCGCCGCGTAGGGCGCAGTGTTGGCGGCTATAGGCATAACAATGCCCAGCCAAAATGCTGTGAGAATACCCAAGCCCAAACGGGCCGGAAGGATGCACCGAACCTGCGCGATATTTACCATGTCTGCCTCATGCCGCCGGTTGTCCGACTGACTTTTTTTGCCTGGGCAGAAGTTAACACATCCTCCTTTTAGAAGATACATGCGCTTTGAAATCGCCGGCGGCGAGGCTTGGTGGTTTGGCGACATACGGTAGGTTTTAGGGGGGCTCCTGCTACATGAAGTGGTGGTTAAGATTGTGTTACTCAATATCCGGGCGTTTTCTTGCTGACCTGATGCCTTCATGCCACAAGAATCAGCACCGCTGGATCATGGTTTGTGAAGGGACGTGACGTAGAATGGAGTTATGTATTCAAGTCCGAGGGAGAAAGCACAAGGCACGTGGATCAACGCTTTGATGCGCGTTTCCAGTTTTTTCAGCAACGTCTTGGAATAGGCGTCGTCGCGGTGTGGTTTTGCGAGCAGGGCGACCGAAATGGTGATGTGGCTATGATGGTAGTGACTGGTTGGATAGCCGCGCCCCTTGCAATCACCTGCGCTACCATCGTGATCTTGGATTACGGTTTCGATTTCAGCCAATATCGCTTTGGGGTCAATAATGAGGTCGGATGAATACTTGATTTCTGCGTGCGGCATTTCTGTCTCCGGTTAAATGTTCGACAAAACTTAATCTGCACTTTGGACAATGGGAACCTTTTGTCAGGTCGAACATTGCAGGAGACAAAATAGCGTGGCGTTGGTTCAAGCCTGGCGCACGTCGTTTACATGCGATGCGCGCCGCGGCGGCAATATATGTAGGGTGTGTGCTTGCACGCACCGGTCGGGCAAATGGTGCGTGCAAGCACGCACCCTACGCTCAGCTCAAGCGATGTCAGACAACAACTCTGCCAGTTCCGAAAGATTCTGAATTTGGTGGAAATGTGGCTCATCCTCGGGAGCGGCGGCCTGTTCCAATTCCCAGGTTAGACTGTGTGGCACATAGGTGCCCCAACCGCCGGCCTCGATCATCGGAGCCACATCCGAGCGCAGGGAGTTACCCACCATCATCGCCTTTGCCACCCCGTCACCGCACCTTTTGAAAACCTCCCGGTATATTTCGGGATTTTTCTCTGAAACGATTTCAACAGCGTCGAACAGATCGCCCAACCCGGATTGTGCCAGTTTGCGTTCCTGATCCAGAAGGTCGCCCTTAGTCACCAGCACCACACGGTACTTGTTAGCCAGTTCAGTGACTGCATCACGCGCATGGGGCAGTAGCTCGATAGGAAAAGACAGCATCATTTGCCCGGCTTCGATCAGCTCGTGAATCACCGTGGCTGGAACCCGTGCATCAGTCACCTCTATAGCGGTTTCGATCATCGACAAGGTAAAGCCTTTGACGCCGTAGCCATAACGTCCAAGATTGCGCTTTTCCGCCGCCAGCAAGCGTTCACCCAACCGCTCGGCGTCTAAGTCAACGGGCGTGTGATCGCTTAGCAATTCGGTAAACTTCTGCTGGGTAATCCGAAAGAAACGCTCGTTGTGCCAAAGCGTATCATCAGCGTCAAAACCGATGGTCGTTAACCTACCTGCCATAGTATTGCTCGCTTTCTCTTTTCCTCGCCGAGATAGAGGCTATATAAGCGGGTGACGAATTTCTATGCATGACCCGGATTGAAACCATAATGCCACTGCTGCCCCATACCATGTCGGACCAGTCAGATGACTCCACGGACACCGGCGTCCTCACTAAGACCAAGCCGAAGACCCAGCGCCCTCCACGATATAAGGTGTTGTTGTTGAATGACGACTATACGCCGATGGAATTTGTGGTGATGGTGCTGGAACGTTTCTTTGGCCTGACCCATGCCGAGTCGTTTGAAATCATGCTGGTGGTCCACAAAAAGGGCCTGGCGGTGGTTGGCGTGTTCAGCCATGAAATCGCCGAGACCAAGGTTGGCCAGGTGATGGATTTTGCCCGCCGCCAGCAGCATCCGCTGCAATGTACCATGGAAAAAGAAGAATAAGAGGCCTCTCCTATGTCTATCCGTCTCTCCCTGGCGATCACGTCAGGTGGCTTTGCCGTGCCCGAAAACGGCAAGATCGCAGTGTTCAACCCGCGCGCCGAACATGACCTGTCGGTGCTGCCGCAGGATCGCGTGCTGGTGGTGCAGCCGATGCGCCCCGATCACGACGCCTTTGCCACCCAAGGCTATGACTGCGTGGCGGCGCTGGAACCGGACACCGAAATCGCTGCTGCGGTGGTTTTCCTGCCTCGTGCAAAAGCGTTGGCAAGGCACTTGGTGGCGCAGGCCGTGGCAGTCAGTTCCGGTCCGGTACTGATTGATGGCGCCAAAACCGACGGAATCGATTCGATTTACAAGGCTGCGCGCAAACTGACCGAACCGTCTGCTTCGATCTCCAAGGCGCATGGCAAGATTTTCTGGATTGAAGCTGACGGGCAGGTTCTTGCCGATTGGCGGGCTGAAGATTTCACGACAGTGGATGGCTACACCACGGCTCCGGGCGTGTTCTCGGCGGATGGCATCGACCCTGCCTCGCGTCTTTTGATCGAATCGCTGCCAGCCAAGCTTAGCCGCAATCTGGCCGACCTTGGCGCTGGCTGGGGCTATCTTTCGGCTGATTTGTTGCAGCGCGATGATGTCATCGAGAATCTGCACTTGGTTGAGGCTGACCACAGCGCGCTGGCCTGTGCAAAGCGTAATGTGACCGACCCGCGCGCCCAGTTCCATTGGGCTGATGCACGTCAGTGGAAGCCGCCGCATCTGCTGGATGGTATCATCATGAACCCGCCATTTCACACCGGGCGTAGCGCTGAACCTTCGCTTGGGCAGGCCTTTATCGCCACCGCCGCGCGGGCGCTGACATCCTCGGGAAGCCTGTGGATGGTGGCAAACCGCCATCTGCCTTACGAGACCACCCTAAGTGAGCTGTTTGTGCAGGTGTCTGAAATTGCAGGCGACAACCGGTTCAAGGTGTTGCATGCTTATCGCCCCAAACGCCTGCGCCGTTGAACGCCGCCACTGGGGTGGTTTCCAATTTGGCAAATGCGCGATAACCTGACGTCTGCATTGTCCTGACGGAGCCTCTAGCCATGTCCTTTTCCATTTCCGGCAAAACCGCCATCGTGACCGGTGCTGCCAATGGCATTGGCCTCGCCATAGGCAAGCAATTTGCTGCCGCCGGGGCCAATGTGATGTTTGCTGACGTGGATGAGGCCGGATTGATCCGTGAGCTGGGCAACCAGCCCGAGGACAGCAGCACTCGGTATTTTGCTGGTGACCTGCGCGAGCGGTTGACCATTGCCAATCTGCTGTCCGCCACCATTGACGCCTTTGACCAGATCGACATTTTGGTCAATGGCGCTCGTCAGGTGCTGACCAGCGATCCGCTAGACCCCGAAGACGATTCGACCGAAGTGCTGCTGACCGAGAACCTGCTGCCAACCCTGCGGCTATCGCAGCAGGTGGCGAAGCGGATGATGAAACAGGGCGAAGGCCGCGAAGGCAGCGGGCCGCTGGGGTCAATCGTCAACCTGTCCTCGATTGCTGCACGCCGCACCCACCCCGAGTTGATGGCCTATTCGGTCTCCTCGGCAGCAATGGACCAGATGACGCGGTCGCTGTCGGTGGCGCTGGCGCCGCATCGGATAAGGGTCAACAGCATTGCCTTTGGTTCGATGATGAGCGCTTCACTGAAGGCGGTGTTAAAGGAAAACCGTGCCTATCGTGAGGATATCGAGCAACATACTCCTCTTGGTCGTATTGCCTCGCCGACTGAGCTGACCGAGACGGCGCAATTCTTAGCCTCCGAGGCGTCGGGCTTTATGACCGGGCAGGTGGTGACACTGGACGGTGGCCGCACATTGCTGGATCCGGTGGCCGCTCCGGTCCACTAAGCGCTGCCAATACTCAACGCAACATGCTGAAAGACCCTGATATGAGTGACGACATGAAAGCCGAAAAAGCCGAGGCAGCTGCTTGGTTTCGCACCTTACGGGACCAGATAGTTGCTGCATTCGAGGCGCTGGAAGACAGCCACGATAGCGGGCCGCTGTCGGATCAGGCGCCGGGCCGGTTTGAGATCAAGGATACCAAGCGGGCCTCGGACGACGGCTCGGATGCTGGTGGTGGGCTGATGAGCGTGATGCGCGGCGGCCGGGTGTTTGAAAAGGTCGGCGTCAATGTGTCTGAGGTTTACGGCACTTTGGGAGCGAAGGCGCAGAACGCGATGGCGGCGCGCAAGGGTCTGGCCGGAATGAAAGAGGATCCACGATTCTGGGCCTCGGGCATTTCGCTGGTGGCGCATATGCAGAACCCACATGTTCCGGCGGTTCATATGAACACCCGGATGTTCTGGACCCCACATGCCTGGTGGTTTGGTGGCGGATCGGATCTGAACCCCTGCATTGAATATGATGAAGACACCAAACATTTCCACGCTCAGCAAAAGAAGCACCTGAACCCCCATGGCGGGCTGCTTTATCCCAAGCTAAAGGCCTGGGCGGACGAGTATTTCTATATCCCGCACCGCAACCGCGCCCGTGGCGTCGGCGGTATCTTTATGGATGACCGCAACAGTGGTGATTGGGAGCGGGATTTTGCCCTGACACAGGACATTGGTCGCGCCTTCTTGCCCGCCTTTGTGCCGCTGGTGGAAAAGCGCCGGGTGCAGGAGTGGACCGAGGCCGACAAAGAGGCGCAGCTGATCCATCGCGGGCTCTATGCTGAATACAACCTGGTCTACGATCGGGGCACCAAATTTGGCCTTGAGACCGGCCATGACGCTGATGCCGTGCTGATGAGCCTGCCACCGATGGCCAAATGGATCTGAGGCGCCGCAGATGCTGAAACGGCTGAATAACACCCGGTTCTGGGCCCTTGTTGGGGCCGCCGTTATCCTGGCTGGATCCGTTGTTATGCTGCTGCGTCTGCATCCGCCAGCGTCTCTTACACTCGCCGCCGGCCCATCTGGCGGTGCATATAATCAACTGGCCCAGCGTTATCGTGCTGTGCTGGCCCGTGACGGTATCGATTTGGTTATCGTCGAAACTGCGGGCTCAGCCGAAAATGCCAATCTGATCGAGACCCAGCAAGTGGACACCGCCTTTCTGCAGGGCGGCATCGAGGTTCAGGGGCAAAGCACCGAGGCCATAGGCGCCATTTTCTTTGAACCAATGGTGTTCTTATCCCAACGAGACATCGAGATACCCGGAAATCCAGCCCAGTGGAGCGGCCTGCGGATCAACAGCGGACGCCCCGGGTCTGGAACTGCGGCAGCCTTTCACGACTTTCAGGCGGCGATCGGGCTGGACCCAGCGGCAAATCAACACTTGGGCCTCAGCTACAGCGATGCGGTCACCGCACTGCTTGACGGCACAATCGACATAGCCGTCTTTGTCGCCCCGATTGATGCCCCCTATCTGGTCGCGGCCTATGCCGACCGACGGATCCGCCTGGTGCCGCTGGACTATAGCGAGGCAATCTCGCGGCGGCTGCAGTATGCCAATACGGTGACAGTGCCCACCGGAGCGATCTCACTAGACCCGGTTATCCCGCCCGTGCCGCGCAAGTTGCTGGCGCTAGAGGCCCGCTTGGCTATCACCGACAGCTTGCATCCGGCCTTGGTCAATCGGCTGACGATGGCGGCGATCGAGTTGCATAGCAGTCGTGATATCATCACCGATCACGGCCGGTTCCCGTCGGTTACGGGCAACGGGTTGCCTGTCAACAATGCGGCCCGGCAATTGATCGTTAGCGGCCCGTCAACCTGGCACGACTGGCTGCCCTATTGGATGGCGGCGCAGGTCAATCGGCTGTTCCTTCTGATGCTGCCGATCCTGTTCATACTGCTACCGATGCTGCGGGCGATCCCGTCTCTCTATGCCTTTGTGATGCGCTGGCGGGTGTTGCAGCACTACCCCGAGATCAAGCAGATCGAAGAAGAGCTGACCAATGGCTGCGACACTGTAGAGCTGGCTGAGATGGATGAGCGCTTGGTTAACCTGGACGAGAAGTTGGCGCAGGTGCGCCTGCCGCCGCTTTACCGACAAACTGCTTTTAATGCCCGTATCCACATTCAGCTGGTGCGTAAGCGTATTGCGGGTTTGCATGGTTCCAAAACCGCGGAAAGCGCGCTCTGAATTCAGCGGGGGATCAGCTTGTTTTGGCTGGCCCGTTAGATTTCTGGGTGTTGAAACCTAGACGGGTTGTTTTGGTCGGGGTATATTTTAAAGGCGACTTTCCAGTTGTTCATGTCGCAATTCGTTGGGAAGGGCGTGTGTTTGCCTTTCTTGTAACTAGTTATTTTTTGTTAAGGATGGCGTTATGTCGAGCAATCCATATTTGAAAGATATTACCAAGCACGAACAGATTTTTGCCAAAGAGTTGGACAAACTGCTGACCAAGGCTGTTCAGGCCAAGGATGTGCAGAAAAAAGCTGACAAACTCACCAACAGCAGCACCAAGACGCCCCCCAAGCCCGTCGAGAAGGTTTTTGAGGTGGCGTTGGCAAAGGCGATGAAATCGCTGCCCAAAAAATATGGAGGTCTCGATATTAGACCTTATCCGAGTTACAAGCAAAAAGACGCCTCCTGGATCGCCAAAGTCGCGGTGACGGCCTGGTTTGAAATGACGGGCTCGGGCGGCGGTACGTATAAGGTTAAACCACGTGACACATTGTGGGATATCGCCAAGGACAAATATGGCCACGGAATGTACTGGCCTGTGATCGCGGCCGAGAACCCCAAGGTGGTCAAGTCCAAGGGCAATTTCATCCTGGCCGGGGTAGATTTAAAGATCCCAGCCATCGATATCCCCGTTGGCGTCTGCGAAGTGCCCTCGATGACCAAAGCGTCCAAGCCAACGCCAGAGGCGCGCAAGCCTGCCATGTCGGTGATGTATCCGACGTTGGAATTTGATCTGGAGAAAGGGTCTTCGATCAAACAGGTGATGAAGGGCCCAGGCATGACGCTGATTGTCACCACAACGCTGAAGGGGTCGATCAAGGTGCAGAAGAAAGGCCCGTTGCCCGGCAGTTTCAACCTTCGGACCTATGAGACTGAACTGTCCAATGGGCTGAAACCCTTCCAATCCTCTATCAAATTCAAGTCGTTTAAAGTCGATTCCATCACGGTGGCCAGCAACGTCTCTGGGACCACATGGAAATCCTCGATCAGTATTTCCAAAACAGGGGCGATCAAGGCATCGCTTTCACCGAAGCCGGTGTCGTTCAAGAAAAAGGATCTGGTGTTCGAGGGGAATGTTGGGCTTGAGATCGAAATACAGGCCATTCCGGACAAGCCCAAAGTGAAGGTGCGGGTGCCAAAACCGATTTATGTCGAGGTGTTTGACTGGGTGGTCGACAATGGCGCGGTGGTGGTCGGCGGCGTGCTGATCGTTGGCGCGGGCGTTGTGGTCGTCGCGACACTGGTCGAGGATGTACTGACGGCTGGAGCAGGGATTGCCGATGATCCGGCGTCCTTTGCTGCGGCCTCGGCGATGTTTGGTCAGGGGCTTCAGATGGTTCGATGACGATGCAACCCAATAAGCGCACAATCACTGCCGAAGATCAGGCGGTGATCGACAGCTATCTCAAAGATATTCAGGCCCCGATCAACTACCAGAAATCTCTGGCGGTGCGGTATGGCATCGGCACAGGGTTGTTTCTGATTGCAGCCTTCTGGTTTGATACGGTGTGGCTGGCGGTGCCGATATACTTGGTGTTTATCTATTGGTTGGTCCTGCGTCATCGCGCCTTTGCAAGGCGAAGCCAGGGGCTGCATCGCATCTTTAAACATTTTGAGGCTGAAAGGCTTAGGAGCAAAGGCTGATTGAACTAAGGTGTCGGTCCTGAACCGTTCTATTCTGAACTATGTGATTGGTAATGATAGCGCCCGGTAGCGGCAGAGGTTTCATGCGTAAATTGGTAGTGTTGATAGTGTTGGGAACTGCTTTGGTCGGCTGTGGCCAACGGTCGGAACCTGTACCCGAGTTGGTGCAAGCAATACCGGAGCCCTCAGCCGGGGCCTTGGCGCAACTGGCCACCTACCCTCGCTTTGGTGACAGCGACCCGTTTGACTGGGAACGACGCAAACCCACATCTTATCCCATCCACGGCATCGATGTGTCGCGCTGGCAGGGGGATATCAATTGGCGACAGGCCCGCAACGCCGGGGTATCGTTTGCCTATATCAAGGCGACCGAGGGCGGTGATATTGCCGATCCAAAGTTCCAAGACTATTGGGCCGGATCGCGCCGGGCAGGGGTGGCCCGTGGGGCATATCACTATTTCTACTTCTGCCGTCCGGCGGCACAGCAGGCGCGCTGGTTTATTAAACATGTACCGCGCGAGTCTGATGCGCTGCCACATGTGCTGGACATGGAATGGACACCACATTCACCCACCTGCACCATACGTCCGGATGGCGCGCATGTTCGTCGCGAGGCCAAGCGGTTTCTGGACATGCTCGAGGCCCATTACGGTCGTCGTCCGGTGATTTATACCACGGTTGATTTTTATCAAGATACCGGTATAGGGCGTCTGCAGAGAACAGAGTTCTGGCTGCGCTCCGTCGCCGGGCATCCGGCCCAAGTCTATCCCAGGGCAGGGTGGAGCTTTTGGCAGTACAGCGGCACTGGCAAGGTGCCGGGAATTTCTGGTGACGTGGATCTGAACCTGTTCCGCGGTAGCCCCGAAAGCTGGCTGCGTTGGGCGGGGACGGTAGAACAGTAAGAGTGTTGTGCTGGGCCGTCGAACACTCCACATCACTGTGCATTCAATTACACTACATTGCGATGCGTCAGAATAGTTATTCAGCGGTTGATATTTCAAGATGGTGGGTAATTACGGTATCGCTCCGATGCAGCTTTTCGGTCAGATCACCATTGCCCCAGCTCGGGCTAAACAAGTGAACACTCCTTCCGATTTCGCTTTTTTTCAGTTGCTGTAAATCCAAGATCAACTGGTCGATTTCATCAGGGCTAATATAGATATGAACAGCATGCTGGGAGGTTGACGCTTCCCCGGCGTTTTTTACTTCAACCGAAAATGTCATAATTCGTTCCAATACATATTTAGGATATTTAGCTGAAAGAAGTTGGTTCGGCTACTATATGCTAGACAGTTCATTGTTGAGGTCTAAGACCGTTTCCATCCCGCTTCGGCCAGCGCCGGCCCATAGCCACGGGCAATACGCATCTGATTTCCCAACCCCTTGTCCAGCAGTATTGCGTGCATCCGCTTTAATCGCCAGCAGGGCACATGCATCACCATGTGGTGCTCCAGATGGTAGTTCACCCAGTAAGGTGCCACCAACAGCCGGGCTAGTGGGTTAGCGAGGGTGGTGCGGACATTTTGCAGTGGGTTCTCGGATTGCTCGGTGGCGCCATGTTCGGCGATATTTCGCAGCCGCAGAACAAACTGGAACCAGGTCAAATAGGGAAGCAACCAGAACGCCAGCCCCCACCACCAGTCTCCAATCAGTCCCAACCCAACAATGATGCCAACAAACACCGGTAGTGCTTTCCACAGATCCGGTGCCTTGAAGCTTTGCGCAAAATCCGAGGCTGCGGCCTCGATGGCGTCCTGATCGCCAGCCAGGCGAAAGGACATCAGGATCTGGCCAGCCAGCTGCTTGACCCCGGTTTGGCCAGTCAGATCGCGGGCGAATTTGCGCCGGAGTGAGGCATGTGAGGTTGGGAAGCTGGAGGACAGTGCCAGATCCGGGTCCTTGTCGGTCTGGGTGAACCGGTGATGGGTCAGGTGGTAATGCCGATAGGCCGCGAGTTCAGCCAGAATAGGCCGCCCGCACAGCCATTCACCCGCACGGTCATTCCAGTTGCGGGTTTTGAACAGGGCGTTGTGTGCCGCTTCATGCATTAGGATCGCCAGTCCCAACTGGCGCGAACCAATCACGATCACGACTAGAATAAAAGTCAGAGGGTTAGGCAGCCACGCAAACAGCGCAATCGCCAGCGCAATGGTTCCCCAGCAATGGACCACCAGCCACAGCCCCATGGCGTTGGAACGCTTAGCCAATGGGCGAATTTCATCCGTGCTGAGATAGGCTTTGCCGGGGGTCATCAAGCGTTGTGTCATGGAGGCTCCTCTGAACACAGCGTTTCAGAGGAGGTCGCGAGCTGTCAAATAGGGCGTGGCGTCAGAAAACCGGCTGGGTGTTTCTGACGTAGCGTCTGGTTAGCGCCAGTCAAAGAACCCTTCTCCAGCGCGTTCCAACAGGCTTGCGGCCATCTCGCGGCCCAGATCAGCTCCGTCATCAATCTGGCATGTCTCATCTGCGGCAATAGCTTCGGATCCATCAGGGCGTAGAACCTCGCCCCGCAGCCGCAGAGTTGTTCCGTCAAGTTCGGCCAGCCCTGCAATTGGTGTCTCGCAAGAACCATCCAGCGCCGCCAGAAAGGCACGCTCGGCCGCCAGCCGTTTGCCAGTTTCAGCGTCATGGATCGCAGCAAGCATTTCGGCGGTGTTCGTGTCATTGCCGCGGCGTTCAATACCGATGGCCCCCTGTGCGACAGCGGGCAGCATGTCTTCCACGCTGACGGCTGTGGCAGGGACGTCGTCCATCGCCAGCCGGTTCAGTCCTGCCATGGCTAAGAACGTGCAATCAGCAACGCCAGCGCCCAGCTTTTTCAACCGGGTCTGCACATTGCCACGGAATTCGACCACATTCAGGTCAGGGCGGCGATTTAGCAACTGTGCCCGGCGGCGCAGCGACGAGGTGCCGACGACAGCGCCCGGCGCCAGTTCTGCCAGCCCCGAGGCCTTTGGAGAGACAAAAGCGTCGCGCACGTCCTCGCGGGGTAGGTAGGTATCCAGCAGCAGCCCCTTGGGCTGGGCCACTGGCATGTCCTTCATCGAATGCACCGCGATGTCGATGGCACCCGACAGCAGATCCTCTTCGATCTCTTTGGTGAACAATCCCTTGCCGCCCAGCTCTTTCAGCGGCTTGTCCGCTGCAATCAACGCCTGATTGTCGCCCGAGGTCTTGATGATGACGATCTCAAACGCGGCCTCGGGCAGATCAAACGCGGCGCTCAGGCGGCGGCGGGTTTCATAGGCCTGTGCCAGCGCCAGCGGCGAACCACGGGTGCCGATTTTCAGGGGCGAGGCGGGGGAGGGCAGCATCAATGTCATGGCGACAGCCTTAAAGTACTTTGAGGTCTAGTGGAAACTGCTATTGCATGTGCCGCGCCGGATATCGGGCCGCTTTGACATAGGACAAAGAGAAGGTGCAGCCGAGAGGCTTATTTCGCCACCACTGGCTCAGAGCGTCGCGTTTGACGGGCTTGGCCTTGACAAATGACAGCTTTGGCCTGACCTCAGGATGTAAGCGACAGATGAGGAATGACATGGCCGAGACGAAAAAACTGCTGAGGGCACTGGCGGGCGAACAGCAGGATGTGCCGCCAATCTGGATGATGCGGCAAGCTGGGCGGTATCTGCCCGAGTACCGTGCCACCCGTGCGCAGGCCGGTGATTTTCTCAAGCTGTGTTACAACCCCGAACTGGCCGCCGAGGTCACCCTGCAACCGATCCGTCGCTATGGATTTGATGCGGCGATCCTGTTTGCTGACATCCTGCTGATTCCCCAGGCGCTGGGCGCGGACCTGTGGTTCGTCACCGGCGAAGGGCCGCGGTTGTCGACCATCACCACGCAAGCTGATTTTGATAAGCTGGGTCCGGTCAGTGATATCCACGAGGTGCTGAACCCGATTTATGAGACGGTGAAACTGGTTGCGCAGGAACTGCCGTCCGAGACCACCCTGATAGGCTTTGCTGGTGCGCCCTGGACCGTGGCGACCTATATGATCGCTGGTCGTGGCACGCCGGATCAGGGACCTGCGCATCTGCTGCGTGAGGAAAACAATCCCCTGTTCGAGGCTCTGTTGGCGCGGATCACTGCGGCCACCATCGAATACCTTTCGATGCAGATCGAGGCCGGCGCCGAAGTGGTCAAGATATTTGACAGCTGGGCAGGCTCGTTGAAAGGCAACGACTTTGAGAAATATGCGCTGGAACCCGCGCGCGAAATCACCGCTGCGCTGAAGGCGCGTCATCCCGGTATTCCAATCATCGGCTTCCCACGCGAAGCTGGCGAGAAATACATCGGCTTTGCCAAGGCAACCGGCATTGACTGCGTGGCGCTGGACAATTCTGTGTCTCCGGACTGGGCGGCGCAGAACGTGCAGGTCGATGGCTGTGTGCAGGGCAACCTTGCCTCGCGCCATATGGTCACTGGTGGTCAGGATCTGGTGGATGAGACCCGTGCGATCGTAAAGGCCTTTAAGGGTGGCGCGCATATCTTTAATCTGGGCCACGGCATCACCCCAGATGCGGACCCGGACAACGTGCAACTGATGATCGATACGGTGCGCGGCGGTTGATTTAACGCGGGCGAGGGGGAGGCCTGTTGTGGGCTCCGTCTGCCCTTAGGTGAGACTGTCCGTCGAACAGTCTCCAAGAAACCTGTTCGCCCCCGCGATAATTTGAGCCAGATGAATAAAGGACAAGATTGCGCTTTGCCTTGTTGTGGCGCGCAGTTTCAGGCATGAGCGCCGCAACGGGTGCCAGTTGAAAGGGTATGATCATGGATTTCGGACACACAGGTGGGCCCCAAAAAAGGGGCAAGAACGTGCCACGGCACAAAGAGCACAACGCTAAGGGAACCGATAAAAACCCCTTTGGTAAGCATGCCACCAAGGCGGAGTTGCTGGAGCGAATGAAAGCGGCGGCGACGGCCAAGAAAAAAGCCTGAGATCTTAGCTTACTTGGGGGTCTGAAGTTCCACCAGAATTTCTGCCGTGTGCTGACCGCGCGACGGGCTGGGCGGTGCGATCCAGTCCGGCTGCCCTGAAAACCGTGGTGCAGGCGCGGCTTGCAGCGCCCCCTGTGCGTCGACCCAAGTGCCCCGGTTGTTCATTGGATGCGCCATGGCCTCTTCGGGGTTCAGCACTGGCGCGACGCAGGCATCGCTGCCGTCAAACAGCGCCGCCCAGTGGTCGCGCGAATGTGTAGCGAATAGACCTGTCAGGCGGTCGGTGAGTGTGGGCCAGCTTTCGCGATCATATTGCTTTTGAAAACCGACATCGTCGCTCAAATCCAACAGGCGCAGGAATTCGGCATAGAACTTCGGCTCCAGACATTGCACCGAGATAAAGCCGCCGTCACTGCAGCGATAAGTACGGCTCCAATGCGGTCCGTCGAGCAGGTTTTGCCCTCGGGTGACCCCAAAGTTGCCGGTCTGGCGCATGGTTAGCAACAGGTTCATCATATGCGCGGAGCCATCGTAGATGGCGGCATCCACCACGCATCCGGTGCCACTGGAACTTGCCTTCAGGATCGCCGCCAGCATGCCCACCGTCAGATACATCGCGCCGCCACCAATATCACCAACCAATGTTGCTGGCGTCAGCGGTACATCACCGGGGGCGGAACTGTACCACAGGGCGCCGGACAGCGAGATGTAATTGAGATCATGACCGGCAGTATGTGACAATGCACTGTCCTGACCCCAGCCAGTCATGCGGCCAAACACCAGGGCTGGATTCAACGCTTGGCAGATATCTGGGCCCAGCCCCAGTTTCTCCATCACCCCGGGGCGAAAGCCCTCGATCAGCCCGTCTGCGGATTTTACCAGTGCCTTGAAAGTTTGTACGTCGCCGGGATTTTTTAGATCCAGCTCGATCGAGCGTTTGCCGCGATCCAGGATCGAGCGCTCGGGCATTCCCGGTGTTACTGTGCCGCCCTTGCGGTGCACACAAATGACGTCAGCGCCGAGGTCAGACAACAGCATGGCGGCAAATGGGCCGGGGCCCAGCCCTTCGACCTCGATAATGCGAGTACCGTTCAGCATGCCTGATACATAGTGACGACGCAGGCGCCGCCGAGGCCGAGATTGTGTTGCAGCGCAGTGCG
Organism: Rhodobacterales bacterium 56_14_T64; assembly: GCA_002162795.1. Taxonomy (GTDB): domain Bacteria; phylum Pseudomonadota; class Alphaproteobacteria; order Rhodobacterales; family Rhodobacteraceae; genus Parasedimentitalea. The sequence goes on along the minus strand of MAAY01000082.1, from coordinate 34,130 downwards.
AGCGCCCTCAACTTGGGTGGCTTCTGCCGTGCCGCGCAATTGCCGTGTCAGCTCGTAACACTGCGCCAGACCGGTCGCGCCTAGCGGGTGCCCCTTGGACAGCAGCCCGCCCGACGGGTTGGTAACGTATTTGCCGCCATAACTGTTGTCGCCATCCGCGATGAACCGGCTTGCACCACCTTCGGGGCAGAGGCCCAGGCCTTCGTAGGTGATCATCTCATTGTGGGCAAAACAGTCGTGCAGCTCGACCACATCCAGATCGTCAGCCCCGACGCCGGTCTGTTCATAGACCTGTGCGGCGGCGGCGGCCGTCATGTCATACCCCACCACGCGCATCATGTCGTGACTGTCAAACGTGCTGGTGGTGTCAGTCGTCATCGCCTGTCCTATGATTTGCACGGTGCTGTCTAACCCGTGTTTCTTGGCATAGCTTTCGCTGACCACAATTGCGGCGGCGGCCCCACACGTGGGCGGGCAGGCCATCAGGCGGGTCATCACGCCTTCCCAGATCATTGGGGCGGCCAGCACGTCCTCAGGGGTGAGCTCATTGCGAAACAGGGCGAGAGGGTTGTTGCCAGCATGTCGGCTGGCTTTGGCGCGGATTCGGGCCAGATCAGTCATGGTTGAGCCGTATTTCTCCATATGCGCCTTGCCGGCGCCTCCGAAGTAGCGCAACGCCACTGGTATTTCAGGATGACCCACCAGTGCATCGGTTTCAGCGTCAAAGGCGTCGAACGGGCTGGGCCGGTCGTCCCAGTGCGATCCCAATGCGCCGGGCTGCATCTGTTCAAACCCCAGCGCCAGCGCCACATCCACAGTGCCCGAAGCCACCGCTTGGCGCGCGAGAAACAGCGCGGTGGAGCCGGTTGAGCAATTGTTGTTGACGTTGATGACTGGAATGCCGGTCATACCGACCTGATAAATGACCGTCTGTCCGCAGGTGCTATCGCCATAGGTATAGCCCGCATAGGCCTGTTGCACCGCGTCATAGCTGATCCCGGCATCCGCCAGCGCATCCCGAATGGCAGCGGCCCCCATCTGCGGGTAGGGATCGTTCTGGCCCGGCTTGACAAATTTGGTCATGCCGACCCCGGCGATAATTACGTTTTTGGTCATGCACAGGTTTCCTTTGTCAGCCGATAATCTTGCGCCCTACGGGGCTGCTACTTGCCGAAACTGTCAAGCATCGTCGGCGACCCGGCCATAGTTACCGCGCGTAATTCACTGTGCAGGCCAGCCATGAACCGTTTACTAAGCCTGCTCTAGCCGCTTGCGAAACACCCGTGGGGGCACTCCGGTACCTTTAGTGAACACGCGGCTGAAATGAGCAGGGTCGCCGAACCCTAGCTCATAAGCAATGCCCGCGGCAGTCAGGTTGGTGTAGATCAGCAACCGCCGCGCCTCGCGCAGCACCCGGTCATTGACCAGTTGCGAGGCAGGGTGTCCGGTGGCCTGATGTACAATTCGGTTTAGATGGGTGGGTGAAACAGCCAGTTCACCGGCGTAGTCAGCCAGCGATCGACGCAATCGGAAATCGCGCTCCACCAGCGCCTGAAAGCGAGTGAACACCGGATTGCTGCGATTGCTCACGCCGATGCCCTGCGTTTGTTGGATGGACCGTGCCACTAGCGCTGTCAGCACCATCGCCAGCCCGCGCAATACCTGGGCCCGAGCAAAGCCCTGGCTGTGATACTCGACGTGGATGCGTTCTGCCAGGACGCGCAAATCGGGTGGCATGGTCAGAATACATGGGAATTCCACCGGAACACGCAGGCCTTCGCTGGTGGCCAGGCAATGATCCACCAGATCCGAGGTCAGGCTGATGACCCAGCCTGCAGTGCCCGGATCAAAGATAAACCCATGTACAACGCCGCGCGGCACGTTGACGATGCAGGGCGGCGGCAGCGCAAGATTGCGCCCATCCAAATCAGCTGCGCCGCCGCCACCGGTGATGAAAAGAACCTGATGTAATCTGGCGTGCCGGTGCGGCTTCAGCTCCCAATTGTGCTTTTGCGAGCGCGACTGGATACTCTCTACATGCAGAGCATCGACCAATTCCGAGGTCTCGCCAAACAGGCTGTAGCTTTGGATATGGCTCTGTGTCGTCATGTGCGAAATGTACAAGAACTTGCGCGCTTGGTCCATTCGCAAAGCTGTAAATGCGGGTCATATTAAAGCCTACTGCAAGAGAAAGGCGCGCGCATGTCCATTACAACCACTCAGGTCGCGATCATTGGCGGTGGCCCGTCCGGCTTGCTGCTGTCGCAACTGTTGCACCGTCGCGGTATTGAAACCGTAGTGTTTGAGAAACACACCCGTGACTATGTGCTGGGGCGCATTCGGGCCGGGGTGCTGGAGCATGGTTTTGCCGATCTGATGCGCGAAGCAGGGTGTGGCGAACGTATGGACGCCGAAGGAGAAATCCACGAAGGCATCTATATCGCGCATCAGGGTCGCATGGACCGGGTTGATTTAGCCAAGCACACTGGCGGTGACACTGTAGTGGTTTATGGTCAGACCGAGGTCACCCGTGATCTGTATCAAGCTCGTGCAGACATGGGCGGAGTGGTGGTTCACCAGGCCGAAGATGTGGCGCTACACGATCTCAAAAGCACGACGCCGTATTTGACCTATAGCAAAGACGGGACCAGCCACCGGGTCAATTGTGACTACATCATTGGGGCCGATGGCTTTCATGGGCCCAGCCGCAAAGCGATCCCGTCGGATGTGTTGCGCGAGTATGAAAAAGTCTATCCGTTTGGCTGGCTGGGCGTTCTGTCCGAGACCAAGCCAGTATCCCCCGAGTTGATCTACGCCCGTCATGATCGCGGTTTCGCCCTGTGTTCGATGCGAAGCCAAGTGCTCAGTCGCTATTACATCCAAGTTCCGATCACTGACAATGTGGACGGCTGGTCTGATGATGCTTTTTGGGCCGAGTTGAAAAGCCGCCTGCCTGCCGATGTGGCTGCGGGGCTTGAAACGGGACCCTCAATCGAGAAATCCATCGCCCCATTGCGCAGTTTTGTGGCCGAGCCGATGCGCTATGGAAATCTGTTTCTGGCTGGCGATGCGGCGCACATCGTACCACCCACAGGGGCCAAGGGGCTGAATTCAGCGGCCTCGGACATCTACTACCTGTACCACGGTCTGCTCGATCATTACTTGAAAGACGACGATGCCGGGTTGGAAGGTTACTCGGAAACAGCCCTGGCGCGGGTCTGGAAGGCGCAGAGGTTTTCGTGGTGGATGACCAACCTGCTGCACCGTTTCCCTGACAGTGCCGAAGTTGACCGACGGTTCCAGCAGACCGATCTCGACTACCTGTTTTCTTCGGACGCAGCGCTGGCGTCGTTGGCAGAAAACTACGTTGGCCTGCCGTACTGACGTCGCACAACTAACCAAGTACTCCCGCCCGTCATCGGCCTCCGGGCCCAAGGCTGCGAAGGTCAGCGGCGTCAGCCGATGGACAAAGCGGGCGCGGGAGAGCGTCGAGCAGAAATTGTACAGTGTGCTGAAGGCTGTCGCCCTTATGACTTAATACCGGCCGCGGGCGCCGGTGCGGGCAATCCTGCGTGCCTTTTGCTGTTCGCGCAGGAACACAAACAATCCAGCCCCCATGATCAGCACCATGCCCAGCCAAACCTCCCATTCGGGCAGATCTGCCCAGATCAGCCAGCCCCACAGCACCGCCAGTGGCAACCCGATATATTCAAATGGGGCCACCGTAGCAGCGTCTGCCAGTCTATAGGCCTGGCTTAGACAATAGCCGATGATGGCCGCGTTAAAGCCCAGCCCGAGCAGCAAATACCAGTCACTACTGGACGGCCAATGCCAGGCCCGCAGCAGGAACTGCAGCGATGGATCAGTCACGCCTTGGGCATAATACCCATCGCCGGCCACCAGGTAAAAACCCATTGATACCAGAAGGAACACACCCTGCACGTAGACTGCCAGCGCCGAGGCCTTGGTGGTGGCGCCCAGCTTGCGGGTGAACACTTGGTTCAGTGCATAGGTGAGGGCCGCCAGCACAGGCATTAGCAGCACAATGCGATCGACGTCGGCGCTGTCGCTGCCCTCCCAGGGGCGCTGCATGATGATAACGCCGACAAAGCCAACCACCACCGCGCCCATTCGCATCACACCGACCTTCTCTCCCAGCACTGGGATCGACAGCAGCGTGATAAATAGCGGCGCGGCAAAGAACAGCGCGGTGACATTGGCCAGTGGCATCACCGACAGGGCGACAAAAAACGACATGTTTGAAATCACCAGCATCAGCCCTCGAAGGCCGTGAAGAACCGGATTCTGGGTTTTGAGAATCGAGAAACCGCCTTCGAGCTGCACCAGAACCAGAGTGAAAATCAGAGCGATTGATGAGCGGGTAAAAACGATCTGATGCAGCGCATATCCGCCCGATAACTGCTTAATCAGCACATCATTCACTGAGATCGCCGCCATCCCGGCCAGGATGAACAGGATTCCTTTGCGGGACTCAACGGTGACGGCCTGGCTCATGGTTGCGCTCCTCTTTTGACGATGGCTATCACGGTGGGCGGCGCTTGCGCGCATTGTTGCGACATCGTCTGCCGCTATTGCCAATTGGTCGTAAGAGACTTGGCAGCGGCGCAGTTCCAAGAGTAGGAGTGGGTGACATTGCGGATACTAGGGAGGGCCAGACATGCAGATGAGTGACCAAAAAGAGATCGCCGCCGATCCGGCCACCGTCTATGCGGCGCTGCTCAGCCCCGAGATGCTGATGGCCTGCGTGCCCGGTGCCAAAGAGGTAACCGGCTCTGCCGAAGACGGGTTCGAGGCGACGGTGACGCAAAAAGTGGGCCCGGTCAAAGCGACTTTCAAAGGTAAGGTGACCCTGTCGGATCTGGTCGAGAACGAAAAGCTGACCATCGCTGGTGAGGGCAAGGGCGGCGCGGCTGGCTTTGCCAAAGGCGGTGCGGTGGTGACCCTGACGGCAAGCGAGACCGGCACTCTGCTGGCTTATGATGTCGAGGCCAGGGTAGGTGGGAAGTTGGCGCAATTGGGCAGCCGGTTGATTGATGGCTTTGCAAAAAAGATGGCGGATCAGTTCTTTACCAATCTGCAGCAGGCTTTGGCCCCAGTTGAAGATGAGGGCGAGAGTGACACAGCCACTGAGGTCGAGGAAAAGACCGGCTGGCTAAAGAAAATTACCGGCCGAAGCTAATCCCTGCACAGATGCACACCTACTTGCGCTTCATTTTTGTGGCGTGACCCTCTGGTGGCTGGTGCCTCCAGTGATTACCTTGTTCCAAACTGAACGGTTCAGAACGGGAACGTCATGCCTGCTATCCTCTCCATTCGCGATTTGCGGAAATCCTACGCAAATGCGTTTGAGGCGCTGAAAGGCGTCAACCTCGACATCGAAGAAGGTGAAATCCTGGCGCTGCTTGGGCCCAATGGTGCAGGCAAGACGACGCTGATCTCTACCGTCTGCGGTATCATCACGCCAACTTCGGGCACGGTGACTGTTGGCGGTCACGACATTATCGAGGATTTTCGCGCCGCGCGGTCCTTGATCGGGCTGGTGCCACAGGAAATCAATCTGGAACCGTTTGAGACGGTGTGGAACACAGTGCGGTTCTCACGCGGGTTGTTTGGCAAGTCGCGCAACGACGCACTACTCGAGGATATCCTGCGCAAGCTGTCGCTTTGGGACAAGCGCAACAATAAGATCATGGAACTGTCTGGCGGCATGAAGCGTCGGGTGCTGATCGCCAAGGCCCTGAGCCATGAACCACGGGTTCTGTTTCTGGACGAGCCCACTGCCGGCGTCGATGTAGAACTGCGCAAGGACATGTGGAACATCGTGGCTGAGCTCAAAGCCTCGGGGGTTACCATTATTCTTACCACCCATTACATCGAAGAAGCCGAGAGCATTGCCGACCGGGTTGGCGTGATTGCTGATGGCCAGCTACTGCTAGTCGAGCAAAAGGACCAGCTGATGACCCGCATGGGAAAGAAACAGCTGGAAGTGCAGCTGACAACACCCGTTGCGGTGCTGCCGGACGCGCTGGCGCATCACGATCTGCAGCTGGTGAATGGCGGCGATGCGCTGATCTATACCTACGATACGCGTGGCGAACGCACTGGCATTACTGCGCTGCTGAATGACGTGGCGCAGGCCGGACTGGTGCTGGCTGATGTGCAGACCCGTCAATCCAGTCTGGAAGATATTTTTGTTGACCTCGTATCCGGAGACGCGTCATGAACTGGACTGCTGTTGCCTCGATCTACCGGTTTGAAATGGCCCGGTTCTTTCGCACTCTGACGCAGAGTTTCCTGTCACCTGTGATGTCGACCTCGCTGTATTTTGTGGTCTTTGGCGCTGCCATTGGCAGCCGCATCGATCAGGTCGAAGGCATTGACTATGGTGCCTTCATCGTGCCTGGCCTGATCATGCTGAGCGTCATGACGCAGGCGATTTCCAACGCCTCTTTCGGGATCTATTTCCCCAAATTTATTGGCACGATCTACGAATTGCTATCGGCGCCGATCAATTTTCTGGAGATAGTGTTGGGCTATGTCGGTGCGGCCGCCACTAAGGCGCTGTTCATTGGTGTGGTGATCCTTGCCACGGCCTCGCTGTTTGTCGACCTGACCATTGCGCACCCCTTTGCGATGGTATTGTTCTTGCTGCTCACCTGTCTCAGCTTTGCGTTGCTGGGGTTCATCATTGGCATCTGGGCTGGCAACTTCGAACAACTGCAACTGGTGCCGCTGATGATTGTGACGCCGCTGGTGTTTTTGGGCGGATCGTTCTACTCGATCTCAATGCTGCCGCCGATTTGGCAGAAAATCACCCTGTTCAACCCAGTGGTCTATCTGATCTCGGGGTTCCGCTGGGCGTTTTTTGACACTGCAGACGTCCCTGTCGGGTTGAGTCTGCTGGCAATTGGTGGCTTCACCACATTGTGTCTAGCGGTGATTTGGTGGATTTTCAAAACCGGCTGGCGCATCCGCTCATAACGGGGCTCTCCCGCCCGTCACTTGCGCATCTGCGATGCACTGCTCCCGTTGGGCGTGGCGCCGCGCTGGCGCGCGGCGCGGGCCAGAGACAGCTGGTAGGTGCTTTTGGCAAACAGGAGCACGGCGTTTGTTTCAGGGTTTGCCTGGCAACTCAGCTTGTAGAGAACACCGTGCATTTGTGCTGATGCTACCGCATGCCTTGGTGCGGAATGGGTCGGGTGGGCGTTACTGCACGCGTCAGCGTGCCATGCCCAACCGGCGAAGGGTATCCGCAGGATGCCCCGAGACGGGCGGGAGCTCTCCGTGAAGTGGCAGGTTGTTGCCGGTGTTAACCGTTTGTAAAGCTGCACGCTGATCCGTTGCATAATTGCCCACTCAGCTGTTGTTTTTTCATTCCGCGACGTTTCCTGTTCGGTCCCCGCCTTGTTTCGGGCGATGCGGCGATCTACATCGGCGTAGATGACCTTACGCCTTCCCTTTTTGAAAAAACCGCCATTGGTCGCCGTTGTGCGCCTAGCTGGCGCCATTGGAATGCCCGGCCGGGGCGCGTTGAGTGACGCCGCGCTGGCCCCCGTTCTGGACCGCGCTTTTCGCAAGGGCAAACCCGCTGCGGTGGCTCTGGAGATCAATTCTCCGGGCGGATCGCCAGTGCAGAGCTCGCTGATCGGCGCTCGTATCCGTCGCCTGGCAGCTGAGCACAAGGTGCCGGTCTATGCCTTTGTCGAGGATGTTGCGGCTTCAGGCGGTTACTGGCTAGCTGCCGCTGCGGATGAGATCTGGGCGGACGACAGTTCGGTTGTGGGATCAATCGGGGTGATCTCGGCCGGGTTTGGCGCGCATGAGTTTCTTGCCCGGCAGGGTGTTGAACGACGTGTCTATACGGCTGGTGAAAGCAAATCGATGCTGGACCCGTTTCGCCCTGAGAATGCCGAGGACGTGGCGCGGCTGAAGACGCTGCTTGGCGACATCCATCAGAATTTCATCGACCACATAACCACCCGGCGCGAGGGCAAGCTGAGCGAAGAGCAGAACCTGTTCACCGGCGAGATCTGGCTGGCGCGTCGTGCCACCGAATTGGGCTTGATCGAAGGCATCGCCCATCTCAAACCCAAAATGCAGGAACGGTTCGGCGAAAAGGTCCGTTTTCGCCGCTATGGCATGAAAAAACCACTGCTCAGCCGGTTTGGTGTGTCGATGGCACAAGAGGCCCTAGGCAGCATCGAGGAGCGCGCCGCTTTTGCGCGCTTTGGGCTGTGAAATGATCTTCAAAATAGTTTCTCTGTTTCTGGTGGGAATGGCGGTGCTGGCGATGTTCGGCAAACTGCGGTTCCCGGGTCAAAAACGGCTCAAATCAGCGCGCTGCCAAAAATGCGGCCGTTTCAGGATTGGTAAAGGCCCCTGTGCCTGTGAAAAAGGACGGCGCGGATGATGATGCCATGGCTGTTATTGGGCTTGGGTCTGGTGATCCTGCTGCTGGCAGGGGATGTGCTGGTGCGCGGTGCTGTAAACCTCAGCCTGCGGTTGGGTGTGCCGGCATTGATTGTCAGCCTGACCATTGTTGCCTTTGGCACTTCGGCCCCGGAGTTACTGATCGCCATTCAGGCGGTTGCAGAACACGCCCCGAGTATTGCGTTGGGCAATGTGGTGGGGTCCAATACCGCCAATATCCTGTTGGTTCTTGGTATCCCAGCAATCCTTACCGGATTGCACACCAGTGAATGTGACACCCGCAAGAACTATGTTTTTATGCTGGCCGCTACGGTGTTGTTTATCGCATTGGCCTTTTGCGGTGTATTCACAGTCTGGTCGGGCGTGGTGCTGCTGGCGGCGCTGGCGCTGGTGCTTGGGGCGGCGTTCCTAGAGGCCCGCGCGCATCGCCGTTGCGGATGTGACAGTGGCGATGACCTAGAAGAGATCGACGAAGCAGACCCCAATATGCCCTACTGGCGCATCAGTGTGTATTTGCTGCTGGGGCTGATCGGTCTGCCATTGGGTGCGGACATTCTGGTCGACAACGGCACCGAGATCGCCCGCACCTATGACGTTAGCGAGCGCGTGATCGGCCTGACGCTGATTGCCATCGGCACCTCATTGCCCGAGTTGGCCACCACTGTAATGGCGGCGCTGCGCCGTCAGGCTGACGTGGCACTGGGCAATGTTATCGGCTCCAACATGTTCAACCTGTTGGCTATCGTCGGTGTTGCCACCTTTATTGGTCCGATCCCGGTCAAATCTACCTTTCTGACCTTCGACCTCTGGGTGATGCTGGGGGCCTCGTTGTTACTGGTGCCCTTTGTGTTTCTCAAACAGGACATCACCCGGAACTGGGGCTTTGTTCTGACCGGCCTGTATCTGGCCTATATGGTGGTGGTCCTGTAAGCCAAGGGCCGCAGCAGTCAGAAAAGGACGGATCATGCGCGCATTGGTAACCGGGGCTGGCAAGCGTCTGGGCCGGGCCATGGCCCTGAAACTGGCTGAGCGCGGCTATGATGTGGCGGTGCACTACAGCAGTTCAGAGCAAGAGGCTTTGGGCACTGTCGCCGAGATCGAGGCGCTGGGCCGTCAGGCCGTTGCCCTCAGGGCAGACCTGCTGGTCGAGGACGAAGCCGAGGGCCTGCTTCCAGCCGCCATACAGGCACTTGGCGGGCCGATCACCTGTCTGGTGAACAACGCTTCGATCTTTGAGTATGACACCGTTACTACTGCCAGTCGCGACAGTTGGGACCGGCATATGGGCAGCAACCTGCGGGCGCCTTTTGTGCTGATCCAGAATATGGCGGCGCAGGGATTGGAGGTTTCCCTGGATGCCAATGGCGAACCGCTGGCCGCCGGGCTGGTGGTCAATATGATCGACCAGCGGGTACGCAAACTGACGCCAGAATTCTTTAGCTACACGCTTGCCAAATCGGCGCTGTGGACCCTGACCCAGACTGCGGCGCAAGCGCTGGCCCCTCAGCTGCGCGTCAATGCCATTGGGCCAGGGCCTACTCTGGCAGGTCCGCGTCAGTCGTTTGACGATTTCCAACACCAACGGGCCAGCACCGTGTTGCAACGCGGTGCCAACGCCGGGGATGTTACTGCAGCACTGGGTTATTTGCTCGACGCGACAGCGGTCTCCGGACAGCTGATTTGCGTCGATGGAGGTCAGCATCTGGGCTGGCAGACCCCGGATGTCATGGGCCGCGAATAACTGGGTTTTTGTGCCGCAAGCGCACAATCTGCAAGAAGTTGTGCACTGGTCTGGAAAGCGTCATAAAATTGTAGCAAAATTGTATTTGTTTTCAAGAAGTTAACAAGTGCTGGAAAATTAACCGTGTAAAATCAATGAGTTATTGTGGCGCCTAAAAATTGTGCAAATCCAAAAATCTTCTATTTTTCAACGAAAAATGGCAGATAGACAAAAGATATCTCCATACTTATCCACAGGATCGGTGGATTTGTTATTGCTTGATCCGCACGCTTGAACGTTGCAGCCAGCGGCAGGGAATCATATCTTTGGTAACATGACTGAATTGCCCCCCAAAAAACCTTCCGAGCCCGCAACCGGCTATGTCGTTGTGCAGCATTATCTCAAAACGCTGGATGGCTCTCCGGGTGTGTATCGAATGCTCGATGCCGAGAACCGCGTGCTCTATGTGGGCAAGGCCCGCAATCTGCGCAATCGGGTGTCGAATTACAGCCGCCCCGGCCATAGCCCGCGAATCGAGCGGATGATTGCGCTGACCACTTCGATGATGTTCCTGACCACCCGCACCGAGACCGAGGCGCTGTTGCTGGAACAGAATCTGATCAAGCACCTCAAGCCCAAGTACAACGTGCTGCTGCGCGATGATAAAAGCTTTCCCAATATCCTTCTCGGCAAATCCCACGATTTTCCACAGATCAAGAAACACCGCGGTGCGCGCAAGGAAAAGGGCAGCTATTTTGGCCCCTTTGCCAGTGCCGGAGCGGTGAACCGAACCCTGAACCAGTTGCAAAAGGCGTTTCTGTTGCGCAACTGCTCGGACTCGATGTTCGAAGGCCGCACGCGGCCTTGCCTGCAACATCAGATCAAACGCTGCTCGGCGCCCTGCACTGGCGCAATCACCCGCGAGGATTACGCCACCAGCGTGCACGATGCGGAACGCTTTTTGTCGGGGCGCTCGACCAAAGTGCAGGAAGAACTGGCTGCACAGATGATGATAGCCTCGGAAGATTTGGAGTTTGAACGCGCCGCCGCGCTGCGTGACCGGATCAAGGCACTGACACAGGTACAAACCGCGCAGGGCATCAACCCACGCGGCGTGGCCGAGGCAGACATCATCGGGCTGCATATGGAAGGCGGTCAGGCCTGTGTGCAGGTGTTCTTTATCCGCGCCAATCAGAACTGGGGCAATCAGGATTTCTACCCCCGCGTTGGTGCTGACATTAACGCCGCCGAGGTGATGGAGGCCTTTATCGGTCAGTTCTACGACAACAAGGAACCACCCCGGCATTTGATCTTGTCGGATGCCATAGAAAACCAAGATCTGATGGTCGAGGCGCTCAGCGGCAAGACCACTCATCGGGTCGAAATTATAGTCCCGCAGCGTGGCGAAAAGGCCGAGCTGATCTCAGGTGCGATCCGCAACGCCCGCGAATCTCTGGCCCGTCGCATGTCCGAAAGTGCCACCCAGGCCAAGCTGCTGCGCGGCCTGGCTGAGGCCTTTGATCTAGATGGCCCTCCGCAGCGCATCGAAGCCTACGATAACTCGCATATCCAGGGCGCTCACGCCGTTGGAGCCATGATCGTGGCCGGTCCCGAAGGCTTTATGAAAAACGCCTATCGCAAGTTCAACATCAAGGGTGACGATATCACTCCGGGCGACGATTTCGGCATGATGAAAGAAGTCATGCACCGCCGGTTCTCGCGCCTGCAAAAGGAAGACCCGGACCGCAGCAAGGGGCATTGGCCGGATTTGTTGTTGATCGACGGTGGGGCCGGGCAGGTCTCGGCTGTCGAGCAGATCATGCAGGAACATGGGGTCGGCGATATACCGATGGTTGGCGTGGCCAAGGGCGTCGACCGCGACCACGGCAAGGAAGAGTTCCACCGCACCGGAAAGCGCCCCTTTGCCCTGCAGCGCAACGACCCTGTGCTGTACTTCGTCCAACGCATGCGCGACGAGGTGCACCGCTTTGCCATTGGCACCCACCGCGCCAAACGCGCCAAGGCCATTGGTGCCACTCCGCTGGACGAAATCCCGGGTGTTGGCGCTAGCCGAAAACGCGCACTTCTGGCCCATTTTGGCAGCGCCAAAGCGGTGACTCGTGCCAATCTGGCGGACCTCAAAGTGGTCGATGGGGTCTCGGTTGCGCTGGCGCAACGAATATACGACTTCTTTCAGGATAAGTGATGACCAACACCTTGAAATCCCGGGTTGACCCCCGGTGCATCTGGCCAGCAATGCCCTGGCCGAAGGCATCTGCCCACTATGGGCAGAATTTGCCAGCATCGGCTTTCCACCCGAGCGTCAGCAAGTTAAGGTCGGCGCTATGATATGGACTTTACCTAATATTTTGACCCTGCTTCGCCTAGTGGCAGCCCCTGGTCTCGCAGTGATGTTTCTCTATTTCAGCCGTCCCTATGCGGATTGGTTTGCGCTGGCGCTGTTTGTCATCGCGGCGCTGACCGACTGGGTTGATGGCTATCTTGCGCGGGCCTGGAAACAGGAAACCAAACTGGGCGCCATGCTGGATCCGATTGCTGACAAAGCGATGGTGGTGATCGCCCTGATGGTGATCGTTGGCTATTCCTCGATGTCACCCTGGCTGGTGCTGCCTGCCACCTTCATCCTGTTTCGTGAAGTGTTCGTCTCGGGCCTGCGTGAATTTCTGGGTGACACGGCCGGCACGCTGAAAGTCACCAATCTGGCCAAATGGAAAACCACCGCCCAGATGGTCGCGATTGCGGTGCTGTTTGCCCAAGGCATTTTTGAGCACTACCTTGGTATGGCCACCTGGGGCATGGATCAGCCCTTTGTCGATCAGATCATGTTGGGCGAGGTCGAAGACCTGCAGGGTATCCGTTGGAAGTTCGAGGCGATGATCTGGTCCGGCCGACTTGGATTATGGCTGTTGTGGCTCGCGGCGGCGTTGACCCTGATTACTGGCGCTGATTATCTGCGTAAGGCGCTGCCTTTCCTGAAGGAAAATGCGTAATGGAAGTTCTCTACTTTGCTTGGGTGCGCGAACGCATCGGTCTGCCGCGTGAACGTGTTGAGACCCGCGCCATCACTGTTGCCGACCTGGTGGCTGAGCTCTGCTCCCGCGAAGACCGCTACGCTGCCGCCTTTGCCGACCTCTCGGCTATTCGGGTGGCGCTAGATCAAGAACTGAGCGATTTCGATGCCCCGCTGCAAGGCGTGCGCGAAGTCGCCTTCTTTCCCCCGATGACCGGGGGCTGATCCTATGCGGGTGTCGGTACAGGTAGAGGCTTTTCACTTGGGCGCCGAGGCCGAGGGTTTCGCACAAGCCAACAATAGCGCAGGCGCCATTGTGACCTTCACCGGCATCGTGCGGGACGCACCTCAGGGCGGATTGGTGGCGATGGAGATCGAACACTACCCGGGCATGACCCTCAAAGCCCTGAATGAAATCGCGCAGACAGCAATGGAACGCTGGTCATTGGCTGATGCGCTGGTCATTCATCGCTATGGTCGCTTGGCACCGGGCGAGCAGATCATGATGGTCGCCACCGCCGCGCGCCATCGCAAAGATGCGTTTGTGGCGGCTGAGTATCTGATGGATTACCTCAAATCCCGAGCCCCGTTCTGGAAAAAAGAAATCCTGAACGACGGTGGTGCCGGTTGGGTCGCAGCCAGGGACGAGGATGAGGACGCGCTAACCCGCTGGTAGGTCTCCCGCCCGTCGTACGATCATAAATGATCTTCTCCCGTTGGGCCCGGCGCGGCCTGCGGCCGCGCGGTGTCTGTTTTCGAACGAGTGTCGATTGACTGAGATCTTTGGCGCGACACACGCGACCGCTGATCGAGTGTAGGGTGCGTGCTTGCACGCACCACGCCTCGTGTCAGCTTGGTATTTGCATCCGCAACTCTTCACACTCTTGCCGGGCGGCACGCAAGCCGTCCATGGTAGCGCGCAATTCGGCTTCGGTCTGGGCCAGCTGGTTGCTCAACTCGGCCTCGCGTTGCTGCAAATAGGTGATGGCCTGGTCTCGGGTCTCTTCCGCCTCGTGCAGCTCCTGGCTCATCCGATCGAGATCCGCCACATCGCTTTGCCGCACCCGAGTGAACCGATGCACCAGCCAGTTGGCAAACCAGCCCATCACAAAGGCGGCAAACAGGATGATGGCAGTGGTGATGATGAACTCGCTTCTGTTCATTGCTCGGGGGTCTCCTGTTCGGTGGCGTCTGGTGTGGCTTCGGGCACGGTGTCCACTGTTTCGTCTGGCGCCGCGGGCGAGCTGTCGGGGGTGATGGTCTCGCCGTCTTCGGCAGCAGCGCTATCCAACGTGCTTTCCTGCTCAGGCGCCTGTTCGGGGCGGATCAGGTGAAAGGTGATGCGGCGGTTTTGTTCACGACCTTCGTCGGTGCCGTTATCGGCAATCGGGTTGCTCTCGCCGTAGCCCTGGGCAGCAAAGCTTGTGGTAATCACCCTGCGCGCACGCAACTCATTAAGAACCGATTGGGCCCGTGCCTGGCTGAGATTTTGGTTCATTTCTTCACGACCCTGACTGTCGGTGTGCCCTTGGATCTCCAGACGGACTTCACCGCATTGTTCCAGGATCACCGCAATCGCATCCATGGTGCCCCGACTTTGTGCCGCAATAGTGGCCGATCCGGGCTCAAAGGCAATCTTGCCCAACTCTTGAATTTTGGCGAGCTCCGCTTCGCAGAGTGCCGGCTCCATTGGCTGGTCCTCTGGCTCTGGCGGCTCCTCATAGCGAATGTCCAGGCCATAGCTTTCGGCCTCGCCCAGCTTGGCAGATAATAATTTGGAGATCTCGGCCGTGGCATCCTCAAAGTGGCTCATGCCGCGCAGATCAACATGGTCTGGCGTTACCGAGAGTGCGCCGCGTTGCAGCTGTGACAACGCCTCTAGCCCAGTCAGCACTCGCACTGGCCAGCTGGCGGGCAGGTCGTCAACCACCCGGGTGGCGGTATGGACATTGTCCGAGCCAAACCGCGCCTTGGCATAGGCGTCAGTCAGGTGGCGCAGGGTTTCATCGCTAAGACGGCCACGCAGCTGAACCATTCCTTCGGGGCTGAGGGTGGCCGTGAACTCTGGCACACCGCCTTCTCCTGCATCGGTTTCTGGTTCTGGCAGTACTGCGTGCAGGGCAAAGACCGTGGGCAACGCACTTTCCAACTCACCCACCACCTGGTCGAACAGCTCGGGGCTGGTGTCCACGCTTGCCACCAGGGTGATATCTGCATTGGCGATGGTGACTGATCCGGCCCCTAGATGGCCGAGGCTGGCGATGCTCAACTCAGCGGCGCGGGCCCAGTTCGGCGAGGGCACACCCATGCCGATCACACAAGTAGAGGGCAGGGCCAGACCGACCTTGCGGGCGGCGGCCAGAATGCGATTGCGGCTGATCTCGGATTCGGCTGAACAGGCGTCAAAGCGGCCGCCATCTTGGTCGATGTGGTAGCGCAGGGTGAATGGCGTGATCACCGGACGCGGTGCGGCAATATCCATCGCCAGTCGCAGGCCAGGAGGTGCGGCGCGGCTCAGCGTTTTCTCCAGCGCCTGTTTTTCCTCGGCGCTGTCAGTGATCGCAGTGATGGTGACCTGTCCGGCCACCACCGAGATTTTGGCGCGGGGCAGATGGCGCAGGGCACTGACGGCAAAACCCATGGCGTCAACCCAGCCGATCGGTGCGTCATAGCGCGCGGTTTCCAGCAGGTCGGCGACGTGATCTTCGCCCACCAGCCGGGACAGTTGCTCGACGATGGCGGCCCGACCTGCGCCGGTTGGGATCAACCCGATGATTGAAATGCCACTCTCGTTGCGCAGGATTTCCACTGAAAATCTCGGCGCTGACAGATCGGCGGTGGGGGTGACCTGCATCTGGTCGATGATCCGGGCGGCATCAACGGTGCCCCCGACAACCGAGATGGCGGTGAACCGGGAGGCCTCGTCTGGGGCGGTGCCGTTCATGATCACCTGCAACCCGTCCGCAGTGACCTCGGCCCAGTCATGACCGGTTTTGTCTAGCGTGCGGCGCGCCGCGATTTCAGTGCTATGTTCCATGCCTGTGACGGCATATCCAGCCGCCACCAGGCTAAGACCTGCGGCTGCCAGAAAAGTCAGGCTGACGATCAATAGTGAAGAAAGGCGCATAGGCAGGCAATATCGTCCGAATTGGTGTTTTGTCTTCTTACCGATTGTTGCGCGGCGGATCAATCATGCGAACAGGGCTGCGGCAAAGAAGATCAGCGGGATCAAGCCGGTGTCCCGGTTGAGCCGGAACAATTGCAGCAATCGCTCGTTGTTTTCAGTGTCCAGCGCGCGCAATTGCCAAGCCAGATGCCAGCCCATCGCCCAGGGCGCAACCAAGGCCAGGAACAAGGCGAGGATCGACCCATTCGACATCACCGCGCTGAGAACCGCCAGCGTCATCAGGCAGGTAGTTGCGACTAGAAACCGACGCAGCCAGGCGGGGGTGTCGCTGCCAAACAGCCGGGCAGTGGATTTTACCCCGATCAAGGCGTCGTCTTCGGTGTCTTGATGGGCATAGATGGTGTCGTAGAACAGCGTCCAGGAGATGCCGGCCAGATAGAGATACACCGCCGACCAATTCAGGGTGCCAGTGTGGGCGACCCAGGCCAGCATGGCCCCCCAGTTGAACGCCAACCCCAGAAATACCTGTGGCCACCAGGTGAACCGCTTGGCAAAGGGATAGATCGCCACCGGAAACAACGCCAGTATGCCCATGGCAATGGCGGCTTGATTAAACGTGAACAGGATCATCGCCGAAAGGGCAATCTGCAGCCCCATCCATATCACTGCACCTTTTACTGTGACTTGCCCTGACGGGATCGGCCGCGACCGGGTCCGTTCGACCCGACCGTCAAAATCGCGGTCACTGATATCATTCCAGGTGCATCCCGCTCCGCGCATCAACCAGGCGCCCGCTGCACACGCCACAAAGATCCAGGCGTCCTGCCATTGTGGCGACTGATCCCACAACATCGCCAGCGCCAAGCCCCACCAGCAGGGGATCAGCAGCAACCATGTCCCAATCGGGCGGTCGGCGCGCGACAGCCGCAGATAGGGGCGGCTCCAGGCAGGTGCGCGGGTATCCACCCAGTTATTGCTAACTGCATCCGAAACTTGTCCCTCGGGGTTCGGAGCATCTGGTGTAGGGGCGTCGCCTTGCATATGTAGGGCCTCATGAGCGCAAAGATCAGACTGTATGTAGAGCACCCGTTGGGGTTAGGGCAATCGGTTCCTCTGGACCGGGGGCAGGCCAATTACCTGTTTGCGGTAATGCGGATGGCTGTTGGTGGACAAGTGAAGCTGTTCAACGGCCGCGATGGCGAATGGCTGGCCGATATCGCACAGGCCGGCAAACGCGCCGGGGTGCTGACCTGCACCGCGCAGACCAAGCCGTTGCAAATGCCACCCGACCTGTGGCTGGTATTTGCCCCGATCAAAAAGGCCCGCACCGATTTCATCGTCGAAAAGGCCGCCGAGATGGGCGCCGCGCGAATTGTTCCGGTTCAAACCGTCTTCACCAATTCCGACCGCATCCGCCAAGACCGGCTGCAGGCCCACGCGGTCGAAGCCGCCGAGCAATGCGGTGGCACCTATGTGCCGGAAGTCGCAGATCTGCAAAAGCTCTCGCGTCTGTTGGATCACTGGCCCGAGGGCCGCCAGTTGATGTTCTGTGACGAGGCCGAAGTGGGCAATGCACTGGCTTTGGCTGCTGCGCAAAAGTCAGACGCTCCCTGGGCCATCCTGATCGGCCCCGAGGGAGGCTTTTCCGAAGCTGAGCGTGAGCGTCTGCATGCATTACCCTATTCCCACGTCGTCAGCCTTGGGCCCCGCATCCTGCGGGCGGATACGGCGGCGGTGGCTGCGATGACCCTGTGGCAACAGGCGCTTGGGGACTGGTGATATTTACCCGTTGCAGGATGCTCTCCCTGTCGTGCGAAGAGCGGGCGCGGTTCAATCCGCGCACGATCGGAGCGGAAAAGGCTGTCTTGGGGCTTGTCCAAAACGAATTGGTTCCCAAATATCCCTGACAAGCATTACTTCTGAAGCCGTAAGGCCCTTGCAGCCTAGCAGATTTGGGGAACCGTCATGAGTTTTATAAGACCCGAAGCCCAAGCCGCCATTTGGCGTTGGCGTGAAATCATTGTCGCCGCAGTGGTTCTGTTGATGGGCCTGCGCTGGGTGCTGGGGGCCATTGGCCTGTTGTTCTGGGGCGGCTGGGTGCTGTTGATCATCGGCACGGCGCTTGCGGTTGTTGGCGCGCAACGGATGCGGTTCCGCCTTGGTGTTGGCGGTCCAGGCGTGGTGCAGGTGGACGAGGGGCAGATCGCCTATTTCGGCCCACTAACCGGTGGCGCGGTGGCAGTGTCCGAGCTGACCCAGCTGGCGCTGGATCACACCGCCAAACCTCCGCATTGGGTGCTGAACCAGCCGGGGCAGGATCCGCTGCATATCCCAGTCAACGCCGAAGGAACCGAGACCCTGTTTGATGTCTTTGCCAGCCTGCCGGGCCTGCGCACAGAACGCATGCTGACCGAGCTGCGACGTGGTGGACCTCACACGGTCGTGATCTGGGAAAAACATAACGTTCGCCCACCAGCCCAAAGGCTGCATTGACAGTCGCTGGGATTCGCACCACGACTGATCTTCCAACAAGACCCAACAGCAACGGAGCGTGGCTCATGTCCATTCCCCAGTCCGGCGGCGGACCAATTGAACATCACGACCAACTGGCCGGCTATATGGCCGAGGGCTGTAAACCCAAGGCAGATTGGCGCATTGGCACCGAGCATGAAAAGTTCGGCTACTGCAAAGACAGCCTGAAGCCGCTGCCCTTTGAGGGCGAACGCTCGATTGTGGCGGTGCTGCAGGGGTTGCGCGACAGCTATGGCTGGTCGCCGGTTACCGAGGGCGGCAACCTGATCGGGCTGGAAAAAGACGGCGCCAATGTCAGTCTGGAACCAGGGGGCGCGCTGGAACTGTCCGGGGCTCCGCTAGAGACCATCCACGAGACCTGCGATGAGGTGAACGTTCACCTGCGCGAAGTCAAGGAAATCGCCGACAAGATTGGTGTTGGATTTATTGGTCTGGGTGCCGCTCCGATCTGGAACCACGATGAAATGCCGCTGATGCCCAAAGGGCGTTACCAGCTGATGAATGACTACATGGCCAAAGTGGGCACCATGGGCCGTGATATGATGCGGCGCACCACCACCGTGCAGGTCAATCTCGATTTTGGCTCCGAGGCCGACATGGTGCAAAAACTGCGCGTGGCGCTGGCCTTGCAGCCGGTGGCGACAGCGCTGTTTGCCAACTCGCCGTTTTTTGAAGGCAAGCCGAACGGCCACAAAAGTTGGCGCAGCAAGATCTGGCGGCATTTGGATGATGCGCGCACCGGCATGCTGCCCTTTGTGTTCGAAGAGGGCTTTGGCTTTGAGCAATATGCTGACTATGCCTTGGATGTGCCGATGTATTTTGTCTATCGCGATGGGCAGTATATCAACGCGCTGGGTATGTCGTTTCGCGATTTCCTAAAGGGAGAGCTGCCTGCGCTGCCAGGCGAAAAGCCAACGCTGTCAGACTGGGCTGACCACCTGACCACCGCCTTCCCTGAGGCGCGGATCAAGAAATACATGGAGATGCGCGGCGCTGATGGCGGCCCCTGGCGACGGCTTTGCGCGCTGCCAGCATTCTGGGTTGGGCTGATGTATGATCAATCGTCGCTGGATGCCGCCTGGGATCTGGCCAAGGGCTGGGATGCCGAAACCCGCGAGGGGCTGCGCGTTGCGGCCTCACAGCAGGCTTTGCAAGCGCAGGTTGGGGACATCAAGATGATGGATCTGGCCCGTGAAGTGGTGGCAATATCTGATGCTGGGCTAAAGGCGCGCGCACGTGCTGGTGCAGGTGGTTTGGTACCGGATGAAACCCATTTCCTGAACGCGCTGAAAGACAGTCTTGAGAGCGGCAAGGTGCCGGCTGATGAGTTGTTGGAGCGCTATCATGGCGAGTGGAACGGAGATTTGAGTCGGATCTTTGGCGAGTTTAGTTACTGAATAATATCGGTGGCGCAGCCCGACCTCCGGCCGGGCTGCGCGGCGCGCCTAATGGCGCGTGCCTTCGGCGAAGGTATTGTTAACAAGAAGAAGTTGCAGGATACTGGCTGAGGTTTGGTCTCTTGGGTATGGTGCCAGGGGTGTTTGTTTGCAGAACTGCATTTGAATCCCGACCGCAAAAAATTCCAAATTTCGCTTACCTAAACCCTCCAGTAGTTCAGTGGCGAGCAAGGGGCAAAGCTTGCCTGAACATCAAAAAAACCGCATCCTTGTCGTATTAACTTTGTAATTTGGAGTAATTGGTATGCGTGACTTCTTCATTTCGTCCCTAGAAAAACTAATCACCGTTCTTATTGTCCTCATGTGTATCGCCGTGGTTGTAGGCGGCGGCGGTGCCATGATGAGCCCAGAAGGTGGAGTGTTACCAGCCATTGGCGTGCTAATTTTCGGCGGGCTTTATGTCGTTCTGATGGGAGGCATGATGTATCTGTTCCTCGGCATATACGACAACACCAAACGTACAGCCGAGGCCACCGAACGGATGGTGCAAGGCAGCCGCTAACACATCTTCTGGCGGGCGGGCTTTGAACTTTAGGCGCGACGGAATTCGTGCCTATTTTGGGCCGACCTTGGGCTCGGTCCCTGTGCGGATGCAGGCGATAGTGGTGCCGGATGAAACCCATTTCCTGAACGCGCTGAAAGGCAGCCTGGATATTGGCAAAGTACCGGCCGATGAGCTTTTGAATCGCTATCATGGTGAATGGATCGGTGATCCCACTCGGATCTATGGTGAGTACAGCTACTAGCAATATTGTCACGCTGCCTGACTTTGGGCTGGGCAGCGTGCAGTCTCCGATGACTGTTCAGTTTTTCATGGGGAATTACATCACCACGACTCGGCGGCGTTAACGGTCATTGCGGGTCAGGTAATTGTAAGTAAATGCAAATACGGCGCTCCAGACGGGGGCGAATATTGAGCCGTAGAACATGAACATCATCACAAAGTCGTCCTCCATCGGTTTCCCGACAACGCGGGCGATTAGGCCTGCGATGAGGCAGAAAGCGATATTGACACAGAACCCAAGAGCGGCAGCTGATATCGGGCTATTCTGTCCCGAACGAAGCCAGTAAAATAGGGTTGGGCTGCCAAGGATCAAGTATATCGGGCCACCCATGAACACGGAAAACAGGGCTACAAGCGGGAATATTGGCGACAGGAAAAACAGGGATGCCACCAGCAGGGCTATGCTCGTTGGGGCCAAAAGCAGTGCCGCGGTAAAAGCCCCCGGCCAGACAGGTGTTTTCAATGGGCCGTGTATTGGCGGTATGATCATCGCGTCTATTTCTGGCCAATCTTTGGTTCTGTCCCGGCGCAGATGCGCGCGATATTGGCGCTGTGACGCCAGAACACAATTGCTGCGAGCAGCGCAGCCAGCGCGATGGCGGTGTTGTTGCCCAACCCTAAGCCCCACAACGGGGCTGAGGCGGCCGCGCCCAAAGCCCCTATTGATGAAATTCGGCTGAGCGCTGCGGCGGCCAACCAGGTCGCGCAGCAGGCGATGCCCACGGGCCAGGCAAGGGCGAGCATCAGCCCCAGGAAGGTGGCGACTCCCTTGCCGCCCTTGAACTGCAGCCAGACCGGGAAGCAGTGTCCGATGAAAGCCATCAGGCCGGCCAGTTGTGCAGCGTCTTCGCCCGCCAGCATGCGCGCAAGCAGCACGGCGACTGCGCCCTTGCCACCGTCTAGCAGCAGGGTCAGTGCCGCGGCCTTTTTGGAACCGGTGCGCAGCACATTGGTGGTGCCGATATTGCCGGAGCCAATGTCGCGCAGGTTGCCCAGGCCCATCATGCGGGTCAACAGCAGGCCAAAGGGGATCGACCCCAGCCCATAGCCGATCACAGCCCAAAGCAGTAGCAAGGCGGCAGAGGTCTCAAATACGGGCATCAGGTTCTCCGGTAAACCGGCGAGCCGGCGACATAGGTTGCCAGCACCCTACCTTGCATGCGTTGGCCGTCAAATGGGGTGTTCTGGGATTTCGATTTCAGCGCAAAGCGATCCATTACAAAAGGCACATCAGGGTCGAACAGCAGCAAGTCGGCGGGCGCGCCGGGCGAGAGGCGGCCCGAGGCAAGCCCTAGGCGTTTGGCCGGGTTCAGCGCCATGGCACGAAACAAGGTCGGCAAGTCCAGATGCTCGGAATGGTACAGGCGCAGGGCGGCGGGCAGCAGGGTTTCCAGTGCCACCGCACCAGCTGCGGCCTCCTCAAACGGCAGGCGTTTGCTTTCTTCGTCCTGTGGCGTGTGCATCGACGATATGATGTCGATCAGGCCAGAGCGGACGGCCTCGACCACGGTGAGGCGATCCTCCTCGGAGCGTAGGGGCGGTTTTACCTTAAAGAAGGTGCGGTAGTCGGCCGGGTCCAACTCGTTCAGGGTCAGGTGGTGGATAGAGGTGCCCGCAGTGATGTCTAGGCCGTTAGCCTTGGCGCGTTCCAGTGCGGGCAGGGCGCGGGCGGTGGTGATCTGATCAGCGTGATAGCGCGCGCCGGTCATCTCTAGCAGCGCGATGTCGCGGTCCAGCCCCATGCGCTCGGCCATTGGCGACACAGCTGGTAAGCCGCGCAGGGCGGCGAATTTACCGCTGGTGGCGGCGGCGCCTTTGGACAGGATTGGTTCCTGCGGGTGGGCGATGACCAGAGCGCCACAAGAGCGGGCATAGGTAAGCGCGCGTGCGAACACCTTTGTATCGGTGACCACCCGGTCGCAATCGGTAAAGGCCACTGCGCCGGCATCCATCAGAAAGCCGATCTCGGTCATCTCGCGCCCATCGCGGCCCTTGGTCAATGCGGCCATGGGGAGGACGTTCACCGGGGCATCGGCCTGCGCGCGGCGGGTGACAAATTCAAGCACCTCGGGGCTGTCGATGGTGGGCGAGGTATCGGGGCGAGTGACCATGGTGGTGACGCCACCCGCCGCCGCCGCAAGGCCTGCGGATTTGTAGCTTTCCTTGTGCCGCTCACCCGGCTCGCAGACTTTGACGCCAATATCGACGATCCCTGGGGCGAGACAGCGATTTCCGCAGTCAATGATTTCAACATCTTCTTGCGAAAGACCTCGCGCGCGAAGCATCGGTTCAAGTTGGATGTTTTCTGGAAAGATTTCGGCAATCTTTCCGTTTTGAACCAGCAGATGGCCTGGCGCGTCCGTTCCTGCCTCAGGGTCAATTAGGCGGGCATTGCTGAAGAATAGGGTCATGGGCGGGCTCTTTCGATTGTGGCTAGGGTCGCTGCCGGGTCCGCTTGATACTTTATCAGGTGCTTGTCGCCGCTCTTGGTCACCACTTGCACATAGCTGCCCATGGTGCGCACCCGCGCGATCTGGTTCAACGGTATATTGCGCTCAGCCGGGCCGGTGAGGTGAGTGTCGGTCAAGGTCCAGACCACCGTCAGGTCCTCAGACGCCAGAAACCAGCCGCGCAGGATGATGGCAGTCAGTCCGCCAATAGCTCCGGTCCAGACATGTGGGTTGCCCATGAACCAGAGAATAGCCATGCCCGCAGCCATGGCCAAAGCTGCCATCCAGGAATGGGAGCTGATATAGGCCGAGCGGTCTGGGGTGAATGTTGTCATGGCCATTTTACCAGTACTCGTAGGATAATGAGAAGGGCCAGCATGATCACCGTGAACAGGGTGGCGCCGATGCGGCGGGCTTTGGCGCGGCCCGCGCGGGGCGACAGGCGAGGGGCAGTATAGAGTTTGGCACTGTCAGTCTGGATTGGTGCGCCTGTTCTCTGGGTCAGATATTCGCTGTAGGTGCCGATCAGGGTTAGCGGGGTGGCTGGGATGAGCCGGACTTCCTCGCCATCAAAGGCGCGGGAGCGGATCAGCAGCACGTGGCCGCTTAGCGCCATCAGGTGTTCGCGGTCCGGGGCCAGTTGATCAGCAGGCACGCCACAGCCTTCGTTCAGATAGCCGACAAGGCCAAGGTCTTCGAGATCGTTGAGCGGGAAGATTTCGACGTGGTCCAGATTGATCTCGTCAACGCCAAGGACCTGTGCCAGTGCACCAGGTTCACGCAGGAACCGGGCCTGCTCGGCCCGCATATCGAGGTCAAAGACGCGGATTATGCCGCGCTCACCTGCTGGGATGTGGATCACCGAGTCCATTCTGATCACCCGGCCTCGGCCAGTCGTTCTGCGCGCAGCTTTTGCGCCAGCAGATCCATTACGGCCATGCGGACGGCGACACCCATTTCGACTTGTTCCTGGATCACCGAGCGATTGATGTCATCAGCCAAAGTGCCGTCGATCTCAACGCCGCGGTTCATCGGGCCGGGGTGCATGACGATGGCGTCGGGTTTGGCCCGAGCCAGTTTGTCGGCGTCCAGTCCATAGCGGTGGTAGTACTCGCGTTCCGAGGGGATGAAGCCGCCATCCATGCGCTCTTTTTGCAGTCGCAGCATCATCACCACGTCGACGTCTTTTAGGCCTTCGTGCATGTCGTCGTAAATTTCAGCGCCGAATTCTGCAAACTGACTGGGCACCAGGGTTGGCGGGCCGATCAGACGGATGCGGTTTTCCATCTTGCCCAGCAGCATCAGGTTCGACCGCGCCACGCGGGAGTGGGCAACGTCGCCGCAGATGGCGATGTTGAGCCGGTGAAGGCGGCCTTTGGCGCGGCGGATGGTCAGCGCGTCGAGCAGCGCCTGGGTTGGGTGCTCGTGGCTGCCATCGCCGGCATTCAGCACCGCGCAGTTGACCTTTTGCGCCAACAGATCCACCGCGCCGGAATGGGGATGGCGCACCACCAGCAGATCCGGGTGCATGGCGTTTAGGGTCATGGCGGTGTCGATCAGGGTCTCGCCCTTTTTGATCGAGGAGGCCTGCATTGCCATGTTCATCACATCAGCGCCCAGCCGTTTGCCAGCGATTTCAAAGCTGGCCTGGGTGCGGGTGGAGTTCTCGAAGAACATATTGACCTGGGTCAGGCCGGTCAGCGCATCAGAGCGTTTTTCAGTGGCGCGGTTCTGGTCGACGTAGTGATCGGCCAGATCAAGGATCATGGTGATCTCATGCGGGCGTAGCGGTTCGATG
>MAAY01000082.1:8516-8633 GCA_002162795.1 Rhodobacterales bacterium 56_14_T64 | reverse complement strand
TAGGTATTTTTAACAAGGTGAAGGGGGGGTGTTTCGTCTTGGCTGCAGGCGGGGTAGCTTGGGGCATGGAATCGGCATTGGATTATCACAGCGCGCGGGCGCTTTTGCAGTGGCAGG
>MAAY01000082.1:0-8508 GCA_002162795.1 Rhodobacterales bacterium 56_14_T64 | reverse complement strand
GGGGTGACCGAGAGCATCGGTGACGTGCCGGTGGATCGCTATGCGTTGCAGACGACGATGCCAAAAGCGAAGGTGGATCAGGCGCCTGCGGTGATTAAACCTAAGGAAGTCGATCCGGTTGAGCAGGCGCAAAAGGCGGCGCGGGCGGCAACTGGGTTGCCCAGTCTGCGGGCTGCTCTGGAAGGGTTTGATCACTGTGCCTTGAAGAAGGGCGCGCGCAATCTGGTGTTTTGTGATGGGCAGGCCGGGGCGCGGGTGATGATCATCGGGGATGCGCCTGGGCGAGAGGAAGACCGCGCGGGCAAGCCTTTTGCTGGGCAGGCGGTTGGATTGCTGGACAAGATGCTGGCGGCGATTGATTTGGATCGTAATACGAACGTGTATTTGACCTCGGTGCTGCCATGGCGGCCACCCCAAAATCAAGAAATTCAGGCAGCAGATATTGCGATGATGGTGCCGTTTCTGCAGCGACATGTTGAACTGGCTGAGCCCGAATTTCTGGTGTTGATGGGCAATGCAGCCTGTCAGGCAGTGCTGGGTAAACGTGGCATCAGTCGGTTGCGCGGCGAGTGGCAGCAGGCCTGGGGCAAGGCGGTTTTGCCGATGATGCCACCGGATCGGTTGCTGAGCCAGTCGCAGGGCAAACGCGCGGCCTGGGCGGATTTGCTGTCACTTAAGGCACGTTTGGGGGCGGTGTCGTGAGAATTTTGGCGTTTTCTGATCTGCATTTGGCACGAGCCAGGGCTGCTGATCTGGTGGCTGCGAGCGTTGATGCGGATCTGGTGATCGGGGCGGGTGATTTCTGCAATATGCGCGAAGGTCTGGACCGGGCGATGCAACTGCTCTCGGGGATGGCGGCGCCGATGGTGCTGGTGCCCGGTAATGCCGAGAGTGCGGATGAATTACGCGCGGTGGCCTTGCCGGAGATGACTGTGCTGCATGGCGCGGGTGTCGAGGTTGACGGGCTGCGATTGTTTGGGCTGGGCTATGGCGTGCCGGTGACTCCGTTTGGCGGGTGGTCCTGTGATTTGAGTGAAGCGCTTGCCGGGCAGATGCTGGATGAGTGCAAGGCGGCAGATATTCTGATCACTCATTCGCCGCCCAAGGGATTGGGTGACCTGACCTCCGGTGGGCTCTCGGTTGGTTCTACGGCGATTCGCGCCGCAATCGAGCGGGTGCAGCCGCAACTGGCATTGTGCGGCCACATCCATGACAGCTGGGGCCAGCGCGGAATGATCGGCGACAGCGACGTGGTGAACCTGGGGCCAACAGTGAACTGGTTTGAGATAGATCATTGAACCGCCGATAGCCGGGTACCCATCATGCTGGCACAGACCTTCATTCAGAACGGGCCCTAATTCAAAGGACACAAAGCCACCATGGTGCGCATTGACGAAAGCAAAACATTCATTCCGGTCCGCATTGCGGTGCTGACCCTGTCGGACAGCCGCACTCTGGCCGAGGATCGCTCGGGGCAGGTGTTGGTCGATCGGTTGCAGGCGGCGGGGCATGTGTTGGCGGATCGCAGGATCATGCCGGACGACCGGGCTGACATTGCAAATCAGCTGCGCGCCTGGGTGGCTGACCCGCAGGTCGATGTGGTGATTTCGACCGGCGGTACAGGCCTGACCGGGCGCGATGTCACGGTCGAGGCGCACCGTGATGTCTATGAAAAGGAAATAGATGCTTTTGGGACCGTGTTCACCATTGTGTCGATGAAAAAGATTGGCACCAGCGCGGTGCAGTCGCGGGCCACTGGCGGCGTGGCGGGCGGGACGTATCTGTTTGCCTTGCCCGGCAGTCCGGGTGCCTGCAAGGATGGCTGGGACGAAATCCTGTCGATGCAATTGGATTTCCGGCACCAACCCTGTAATTTTGTTGAAATAATGCCAAGATTAGAAGAGCACCAGCGACGGAAGTAATCTGTTGCTGCGTGTAACCTCGCAAACCCGGCTGAAACTTGATAGGTTTTGGCGGGGTGTAGCAGGGTTAAAACAGGCAGCACATGCCACCTGAAAGGGACGATAGATGCGCTTTTTGCGTCAGAGTTTGACCGGGATTTTTCTGGCTGCAGCCTGTGTGGCACTACTGCTGTATGCGGGGCAGATGATTATGGGGGCTGTGCAGCAGCGCATGGGGGCCGAGCGCAAAGCGCCGCCGCCGCGTGAACGCGTCTTTGCGGTCAATCTGGTGACAGCTGAACTGCAAAGCATCGCGCCGGAATTGATCGCCTTTGGCAAGGTCGAGAGTCGTCGCAGGTTGGAGCTGCGTACTCCGG
Organism: Rhodobacterales bacterium 56_14_T64; assembly: GCA_002162795.1. Taxonomy (GTDB): domain Bacteria; phylum Pseudomonadota; class Alphaproteobacteria; order Rhodobacterales; family Rhodobacteraceae; genus Parasedimentitalea. The sequence goes on along the minus strand of MAAY01000082.1, from coordinate 6,230 downwards.
TGGCGGGGCGGGTGATCTCGCTAGCTGAAGAATTTGAAGAGGGCGGCAGGGTCATGGCGGGTCAGCTGTTGTTGCAGATCGATCCGGCGGATGCGCAATCGGCGCTGGATCGGGCTGAGGCGGATATGCAAGACGCCCGCGCCGAGGAGCGCGAAACCGGACGGGCACTGATCTTGGCACAGGACGAGCTGGCGGCGACACAGGATCAGGCTGAATTACGGCAGCGCGCGTTTCAGCGTCAGACGGATTTGAAGACACGCGGGGTTGGCACGGCAACGACTGTTGAGACCGCCGAGTTGGCCGCCGTTCAGGCTCGCCAGACCGTTATTTCCCGGCGCCAGGCGGTGTCAGCGGCCAAGGCGCGGGTGGATCAGGCTGCCTCGAGTTTGGCGCGGGCTCAGATCAGTCTGGCAACCGCGCAGCGGGACTTTGCTGATACCACAGTGACAGCCGAATTTGACGGCGCCCTGCAAACGGTCAATCTGGTCGAGGGGCGTCTGGTCTCTGCTAATGAAAAGCTGGCTGATTTGGTGGATCCCACCTTGCTGGAGGTGGCATTCCGGATTTCAACGGTGCAATACGCCCGGCTGCTGGACCAGAGCGGCAGGCTGATCACTGCACCTGTGCGCGTATCGCTAGATGCAACTGGCGTTGACCTGAGCGCCGTTGGGGTGATCAGCCGTGACAGCGGTGGCGCCGGCGAGGGGCAATCGGGGCGGCTGATCTATGCACATTTGGATGCCGCGCCGGGGTTCAAACCGGGGGATTTTGTGACTGTGTCAGTACGTGAGCCTGAGCTGAGTGCGGTGGCGCGTCTGCCTGCCTCGGTGCTGGATGCCGGTGGTACGGTCTTGGTGCTGGGGGGGGATGACCGGTTGGAGCAGTTGCAAGTCGAATTGGTGCGCCGTCAGGGCGATGACGTGCTGATCCGCGGTGTAGGACTGGCGGGACGCGAGGTTGTTTCGGGCCGCACACCATTGCTGGGCGCAGGGATCAAGGTGCGGGCGCTGCGGGAAGGGGCCGAGGCCCAGCCACAGGCCGAGCTGATTGAATTGAGTAATGAAAGACGCGCGCGCCTCACGACGTTTGTTGAAGAAAACAGTCGTATGCCTGACGAGGCCAAGAAACGGGTCTTGGGCCAACTGGCCGAGGCAAAGGTGCCCGCAAAACTAGTGAAACGCATCGAATCGCGGATGGGGGGCTGAGGTAATGGTCCTGACGCTTGTTGGAATTTTTAAATGATCCGCGAACTTCCTCAATCTGCGGGCGGATTGCTCAGCTATTTCACCCGCCACAAAACAGCCGCCAACCTGTTGCTCGTGATCCTGCTGGTGTCGGGCGCGGCGGCCATTCCCAATATGCGGGCGCAGTTCTTTCCGGATGTGATCGTTGATCGGGTGACGGTCTCGGTTGCCTGGGACGGCGCCGGACCCGAGGATGTGGACAGTGCTATTGTGCAGGCACTGGAACCGGCGCTGCTGGCGGTGGATGGTGTTGAATCCTCGTCTGCCTCTTCGCGTGAAGGGCAGGCCACGATCAGCTTGGATTTCGAACCCAGCTGGGACATGGCGCGGGCGGCGGATGATGTGCAGTCGGCAGTTGATGCGATTTCCACCCTGCCGGACGAGGCGGACGAGCCCAAGGTGAAACGTGGTGTCTGGCGTGACCGGGTCACCGATGTGGTGATCACCGGGCCGCTGGATCCTTCGCAGTTGGGGTTGTTTGCAGATGAGCTGACAACGCGGTTGTTCGAAGTCGGCGTGACCCGCACCACCATTCGCGGTGTTGCGGCGCCGCAGACCATGGTCGAGGTGGCCTCGTATAATCTGATCGCGCATGACGTAACCTTGACCCAGATCGCCGAGGCCATTGCCGCCGAAGTGAACGCTGACCCGGCGGGAGATATCACGGGGGCGAATGCACGGGTGCGCACGGGGCGGGAAAAGCGCAAGCCCGAAGAAATCGAAGCTATTGTACTGCGCGCCAATGCGGATGGTTCGGCGCTGACCATTGGAGATGTGGCGCAGATCACGGTTGAAGGTGTAGACCGCAACCGTTCGTATTTTGTTGGTGAAAACGCGGCGATGTCGCTGCGGATTGATCGCTCCAATAAGGGCGATGCCATTGGCATCCAGCGCAGTGTCGAGCAGGTGGTCGAACAGATGCAGGCCAGCCTGCCGCAGGGAGTCAGCGTCGAGCTGATCCGCACCCGCGCCGAGGCGATTACCGGTCGTTTGAACCTACTGGTGGACAACGGGCTGATGGGGCTGGGGTTGGTGGTGACGCTGCTGTTCCTATTCCTGAACGCGCGCATTGCGTTTTGGGTGGCTGCTGGCATTCCAGCCGCAATGTTTGCTGCGATTGCCATCATGTATGCCGCAGGTCTGACCATCAACATGATCAGCCTGTTTGGATTGATCATCACGTTGGGCATTGTGGTGGATGATGCCATCGTGGTCGGGGAGCACGCTGATTTCCGTGCCCGTCGGTTGGGCGAACACCCGGTGACGGCCTCCGAGAACGCAGCGCGGCGCATGGCGATGCCAGTGCTGGCAGCCACCATGACCACCATCATTGCCTTCTTTGGCCTGATCATCATTGGTGGGCGCTTTGGCGACCTGATCCGCGATATTCCCTATACGGTGATCGCGGTGCTGGCGGCTTCGCTGGTCGAGTGTTTCCTGATCCTGCCCAACCACCTGTCCCACGCCATTGCCCATGCCGCCAAGGAGCACTGGTATGACTGGCCCAACCGGGTGGTAAATCGCGGCTTTCGCTGGGTTCGTGACCATCTTTTCCGCCGGTTGATCGCCTGGGTGATTTGGGGCCGTTACGTGGTGCTGGCTGGAGCGTTGGCGATATTCGCCAGCCAGATGGCCCTGTTCATTGGCGGTGACGTCAAATGGCGGTTCTTTAATGCCCCCGAGCGCGGCTCGGTCTCTGGTAACTTTGCCATGGCCGAAGGGGCGACCCGCGCCGACACATTGGATATGATGCGCGAAATGCAACGCGCGACCGAGGCTCTGGGTAAAGAGTACGAGGCCGAATACGGGCGCAACCCGCTGGACTATGTGATGGCCGAGATTGGCGGCAACGCCGGGCGGGGGCTGGCCGGGGTGGATTCTAAGGACAGTGACCTGCTGGGCGGTATCAGCATCGAACTGATTGACGCTGACCTGCGACCCTATTCCAGCTTTGCTTTTGTGGCGGCGCTGCAGGACAGCGTTCAGCAGCATCCGATGGCTGAAATAGTGTCGTTTCGTGGGTGGAGATCAGGGCCGGGCGGTGATGCGCTGGACGTGCAGTTTTACGGTGCAGATGTGCAGACCCTCAAGGCTGCCAGCGAGGATCTGAAAGAGGCCTTGCTGCGCTACCCCGAGGTCTCGGCGGTTGAGGATAATTTGGCCTATGACAAGGAAGAGATCATTCTGGACCTGACCCCACAGGGGCAGGCGCTGAATTTCACCATCGACAGCCTGGGCCGGGCGCTGCGGGCACGGCTGAACGGGATTGAGGCGGCAACTTATCCGGAAGGACCAAGATCCGCGACCATCCGGGTTGAACTGCCCGAGGGGGAACTGAGTGCTGATTTTCTGGAACGCACTCTGATGCGCGCGCCAGATGGGGCCTATGTGCCGCTGGCGGATATCGTGTCGGTGACGCAACGCAGCGGGTTCTCCACGGTGCGTCGTGAGAATGGTATCCGGTTGATTTCGGTCAGTGGTGACATTTCCGAGGACGACCCAACGCGGGCAGAACAGATCATGCAGGCGCTGAAGGCCGAGATCCTGCCCACGATTGCCAGTGAAAAGCAGGTTGAATGGCGCCTGAGCGGGCTGAGCGAGCAGGAAAATGATTTCCTGAATGATGCCCGCACCGGGCTGATCCTGTGCCTGACGGGAATTTATCTGGTGTTGGCCTGGGTCTTTGCCAGCTGGACCCGCCCGCTGGTGGTGATGGCGATCATTCCTTTTGGTCTGGTCGGCACGATTTGGGGGCACAATCTGTGGGAAGTGCCGTTGAGCATGTTCACAGTGGTGGGGCTGTTGGGAATGACTGGGATCATCATCAACGATTCCATTGTGCTGGTCACCACCATCGACGAATACGCCGAAGATCGCGGGCTGATTCCATCGATCATCGAAGGCACCGCTGATCGGTTGCGACCGGTGATGTTGACCACCATGACGACGGTGCTGGGACTGGCGCCGCTGCTGTTTGAACGCTCGCAACAGGCGCAGTTCCTGAAGCCAACCGTGATAACGCTGGTCTATGGCTTGGGCTTTGGCATGGTTCTGGTGCTTTTACTGGTGCCGGCATTGGTGGCAATGCAACGTGATGTGGCGCGGCCTATCGCGGCATTGCGCCACGCCTTGAAGACCGGAGCAACCCGGTGGCTGATGCTGGGCATTGGTGCAGTGCAGGTTGCCTGGCTGGCGCTGACGCTTGGCCAGACCATTGTCACTGGCGGGTTGCATTCTGTGCTGGTTGAGGCGCTGCCGATGCTGACCAGCTTTGATCCGATGCGCGCGGCACTCCTGGCATTTTGGGGCGGAGCGGTGGTGATTGTTGTTGTCAGCTATCTACTGGCGGCGCTGGGCTTTGGGCTGCGATCCAGCCGCCGGGCAAAGTCTTACGTTGTTTCGCCCGGCGGTAACGCCGGGCCTGGCTCCAGCTATTGATTTTGCATCCGGGCTTGCGCCATGCGTGCCACTTCGGCAACTTGATCCAGCATCGGCAAGCCGCAGGTTTCCAACTCGTTGACCGCCAGCCAACGGGCCTGCAGGGCGTCATCAGCCGGAAAAGGCGTGCCGCTCTGATACTCACACAGCACGGCCACCAGCAGATACTGGCGCTCAATCTGGCCCATGTCATCATGCAGGATGACGTCGATATTGGTGAGATATTCCAGCGGGCGGGCGGTGACACCGGTTTCCTCCAGCAGTTCACGTGCGGCAGCCTGCAGTGCGGTCTCGCCCAGTTCCACATGCCCACCGGGAAAGCCCCACATACCAGCGCTGGGCGGATTGCGGCGTTGCACCAGAATCACACGATCCAAGTGGCAGACCACGGCAATTGCACCGACCAGGGGGCGATTTTCGAAGGTATTCATATGTTATCCAGCGCTGCAGCCGCGAATATCCACGGCATGCCGACTGCCCAGCACCGTGATCCGCAGTTTTGACCGGTCCAGTGCAAAGCCACCTTTGGTCACCGGCAGGAACTCGGTGGTGGCCACCAGAGTATTGCCGCTGCGCTGCGTGCTGGTGGCGCCGCCGTAAGCCATCGGAGTGCCGGACTCGATCACCGCAACTTCTGTCCCACCCGCCGAGGGCATCGAGATATGCGCCTCGACCTGCATGCCGTATTTGGTTGGAGACAAGCTGCATTTTGCGGATTTCACCCCGGCCTCTTTGGCCGTGTAGGGGCGATTGGCCATCGCTGCGGCAATCGCTGGGTTGCGGCCCGCCTGCAGGTTCAGCTGATGGTCAAAGGACAATTCCGACGGCACGCAGACGTCTTTGCACAGGCCGAGGTTCATCTGTCCAGACAACACAACAGGCTGGCCTGCTACCTCAGGGGTGATCTCAATCGGCAGCACCAGCAGATTGTGATAGCCGATGGTCTGATAGCCCGATGTCATAAAGACTTCGGGGGTTGGCCAAGTGATCGACAAGGCGCCGACATTGCGCGAGCCGCGCCAGTAAAAGCTGGGCGGTATTCCCGCATCGCCGGGACTGCGCCAATAGGTCTTCCAACCCTCCTGCAGGGTCACGCGCAAGGCGCCCATATAGGTGCCGCGGGCAGTGATGCCGCCGTCGAGCACCTCAATATCCGCAATTGGGGTATTTCCACCACCCGCCAAGGCAGGGGAGGCAAGGGCCAAAAGCCCGAGGGATAGAATTTTCAGAGCCTGTTTCATGCGCACCTAGATGCGCTGCTGTGGGGCAAAAGCCAAGTCACGTTGTGGTTAGTCCGGCACTGGGCCGGGCTTGGCTGCGATGTCGCAGTCCGCCCGCCCTTGCGCGCAACGGCTTGCCGCGTCATGGTTAGATCAGGGATCGCGGCATTTGAACCAAATAGGGTGGCGGATGTGATTTTTGTGGTCCTGATCAACGTTTTGAGAGCGAGATGCACGTTGAAGCAGAGAGGTAGCTGCATATGGACCTGACTGGCAAACTCCTGATTGCCATGCCTGGCATGGGGGACGAGCGGTTTGATCACACAGT
>MAAY01000044.1:10629-16347 GCA_002162795.1 Rhodobacterales bacterium 56_14_T64 | reverse complement strand
TGATGTATCTGGGCCGTCTGGTCGAACAGGGAACGGTGCGCGAGGTCATCCGCACCTCGGCCCACCCCTATACCAACGGTCTGATCGCAGCGCTGCCAAGGCTTGACGATCTCGACACGCCGCTGACGCCAATTCCGGGCGACATCCCGTCACCGCTGGAACGCCCGCCGGGATGCGTTTTCAACAACCGCTGTCCGGTGTCGCTGGGCCAACGCTGCATCGCCGAAGTTCCGCAATTCAGCCCGGTCACGGGCACCCATCAGGCAGCCTGCCATCTTATTGACGAAAGGGCCGCAGCGAAATGAGCAACGACATTCTGATATCCGCCCGGGACCTGTCGGTCCACTTTCCCCTGCGCGGCGGGCTTTTTGGCCCGAAACAGGTGGTCCGGGCTGTCGAGGGCGTTAATCTCGACATCGAAAAAGGCCGCTTTTTCGGCTTGGTGGGCGAATCCGGTTCCGGCAAGACAACGCTGGGCAAGGCGCTGCTGAAGGCAGCGCCGATCACCCGGGGCACGGTCACTTATGATGACGGCGAAATGCGCCACGAACTGACGGAAATCACGGCAAAGGGCCTGAAAGACTACCGCTCGCGCTCGCAGCTTATTTTTCAGGATCCCTATGCCGCCCTCAGCCCGCGCATGACGGTGCGCGATATCATCGCCGAACCGCTCGAGGTGATGGGCCTGACTGCCTCCCGTGAGGAAACCGACGAACGCGTGCGCGAAATCGCCGCGAAATGCCGCTTGAATCTGGAACATCTGCGGCGCTTTCCGCACGCGTTTTCCGGCGGTCAGCGGCAACGGATCTCTATCGCCCGCGCGCTGGTCTCGAACCCGCGTTTCGTCGTGGCAGATGAAAGCGTCGCGGCGCTGGATGTCTCTATACAGGCCGATGTGCTGAACTTGCTGAAGGAGATCCAGCAGGAAATGGGCCTGACGTTTCTCTTTGTCAGCCATGACCTTAGCGTGGTCGCGCATGTCTGCGATCATGTTGCGGTGATGTATCTGGGCCGTCTGGTGGAAACCGCCCCGACGCGCGAATTGTTCGCGGCGCCCCGGCATCCCTATACCAAGGCGCTGTTGTCGGCGATCCCGTCGCTCGATCCCGACGACCGGGGTAAGGCGCAGAAGCTCGAGGGCGAAATCCCGTCGCCCACCAACCAGCCGCCGGGCTGTAAGTTTCAGACCCGCTGCCCCTTCGCCATCGACATCTGTCGCAGGGACGAACCGAAACTGGAGCATTCCAGCACCGGCCATGAGGTCGCCTGCCACCGCTGGAAGGAACTGATGGACGACCGCAGTCTGCAAACGGCCTGAGGAAGATACCCCGGTGCGGTCCGCAGATGCCGCCAGCGGAACGAAATTGCACACGGCTTCATTCTCAATACGTCGCGCAGCGAAACCACCGTTCTCTCCATTCGACTGGCCTGGCGGCACCGCGGGGAGGGCGCTTTGCAATTCCGAAAATATTACAAAGGTTTCAATTTGCCGGGCCAATAATACGAGCCCTTGATGATGCAACAGCCTCCCAGGGCCGGACACGGTCCACATTTTCCCTGTTCAAGGCAGAACGGCCTGTTCAGAGTGAAAACGTGCCGAACCAGTGTACACCAACAGGCCCTGGCGGGTTGGCAAGCGTTACCATGACAACCTGCCTGAGAACCGGCCCGAACGGCCTCGTTCAGGACCCGGCGTCGTAATTCACCACCCCCTGCGCGGTGATCTTCATATCCGCCAGCGTGCGGTCGGCATGGCGCATCCGGTGGCTGAGCAATTTCCGTGTCAGGCGCAACAGCGTGGTGGCATGTGCCGGATCATCGGCAAGATCGTGCATCTCCTCCGGGTCCGCCCCCAGATCGAACAGCAGGGGTGGCAAGCCGCCGTTGAAATGCACCAGCTTGAAACGGTCTTCGCGCAGAATGGCCAGATTGGCCTCGCGCAGCGCTGCCCCGGTCGCCTCCTGGCAGACGCTCCTCTTGTCCGGTTCTCCGAAATCAAGCTCCAGATGCACGCAGTCGCGCCAGTCCTGCGGCGCGCGCCCTTCAAGGAAGGGCCGCAGTGAGCAGCCATCCATGCCCGCAGGCGCCGTCCGGCCGGAGAGGTCCAGAACGGTGGGGGTCAGGTCAACGGATTCGGTGAACGCGGCAACCGTAGTGCCATGCTGCGCCGGGTTTTGCGGGTCGCGGATGATCAGCGGAATGCGGTAGGCGGCGTCATAGATGGTCTGCTTGCCCCACATGTGATGATCGCCCAGCATCTCGCCATGATCGGCGGACAGAATGATCAGCGTGTCGTCATACTGCCCGCTGTCCTTCAGGAATGTCAGGATGCGCCCGATATGGGCATCGACCTCGGTGGCAAGCCCCAGATAGATCGCCCGCAGCATCTGCACGTCGGCGTCATTGCGGCTGTCGATTTGCCCGTCGCAACCGGAAACGAAGCTCTCCATGCGAGGCTTTTGCACCGCGCCCTTCAGAAACGGGTGCACCTCCGCTTCCTGCTCTGGCGAAGACAGGCGTGCCGGCAGCGGCAGATCGCGGCCGGCATACATGCGATTGTAGGGCGCAGGCGCGACCAGCGGTGGGTGCGGGCGGAAATAGGTCAGCAGCGCGAACCAGTCCTGATGCTGCCGCACCGACATGTGGCTCAGAAACTCATCGGTCAGAAACGCGGTGTCGCTGTCTCGCGCATGGTAAAACGCCGGATCATCGGGTTGTGCCGGCCTGTCGGGGTCAGACGCCACCGGATGGAAAAAATCCGCGTAGTCCGGCAGCTCATACCCTTTCGCTTTCAGCGACGCCCGCCAGGGAAAACTTTCTTCCTGGCGCATTTCTGTGATTTCCCGGAAACCCGGCAGAACCTCTTCATAAGTCGATAATTTCGGGTCTTCGGGGTGATAGCGGCGTGGGTCGAGGCTGGTGTCGGTATAGCCGAACAGCAGGGGATCATAGCCCGATTTGCGCATTTCCCGCGCGATGTTGGGCACATGGTCCGCCAGCGGCGCGCCGTTGCGCACCGAGCGGTGGTTCATCGCATACATTCCGGTCAGGATGCTGGCGCGCGACGGGCCGCAAGGGTTGGTGACCGAGAAATGCCGGGTAAACGTGACCGCGTCACCCCGGAACGCCGAGATGTTGGGCAGGTCGACATGCGCGGCCAGGGCGCCTTCGACACAATCGGCGCGAAGCTGGTCGATCAGAATGACAAGAACGTTACGTTTCCCGGACATCGGCGTTTTCCCTGACTGGTGGTTCGGAATAATGCAGGAAAACAGAAACCAGCATTGTGTCAATTGAAAACGACAGGCGCGGCGCTGCGGTGAGAATGCACATGCGTCTTGCCGCCCGTATGAAGACAGGTGCTGCCGGCGAGAGGCGGATAACCACAATCCGCGCCAGCACCCTCCTGGCGGTCGCGCCGCTCTGATACGGCGCTTGCTCATGTGTGGCAGCAGAGCGCAATCACTGCGCGCAACCGACCTCTGTGCGCCAGGATCGGTCACCAATGACAAGCGATATCAGTCTGCGCCGCTTTCCTCCCGGCGGGGCACCCAGTCCGCAGGCCGGTCTGGACGCCCCGGTCCCATCAGGCCCGCAGTCGTTCGTTGGCCGGATCCCACAGCGGTCCCTCCGCCTGGACCACTGCGCGGCATTTCTGGCCGTAGATCTCGACCTCCAGTTCCGTGCCAGGCACCGCCAGATCAGCGCGCAGCATGCCCAGCGCAACCGAGGCATTGACCCGGTAGCCCCAGGCGCCGCTGGTGGTTTCGCCGACAATTTCACCCTCTTTCCAGATACAGGACATAGGAGGCGCATCGGCGTCGCCGGCCTCCACAATCAGGGTCACAAAGGCTTTTTTCACCCCTTGCTGGAGCTCGGCCTGCAGCGCCGCCTTGCCGCGGAAGTCCTGCGCCTTTTCCAGTTTGACAAAGCGTGCCAACCCGGCCTCAAACAAAGAATAGTCGCTCGACAGATCGCCCTTCCAGGTGCGATAGCCTTTTTCGATGCGCAGCGCGTTCAGCGCATACATGCCAAAGGGCGTGGCACCACCCGCGAGGATCGCGGCATAGATTTCTGGCTGATCGGCGTTGGCGCAATGCACTTCCCAACCCAGCTCACCAGCAAAGGACACCCGCACCAGAAAGGCAGGCTTGCCCGCAACCGTGGCGTTCTGATGGCTCAGCCAGCCCAGCAACAGATCCGCATCCGTGAGCCCGGCCATAAGCTGGCGCGACTTTGGCCCGGTGAGGATCATGGTGCCGAATTTGGTGGTCTGATCCTCCAGGATCAGCCCGGCAGGCAGCGCCTGTTTCAGGATCTCGAAATCGTGCCACTGTGCTGCGCCGGCGGTGATCAGGGTAAAGTGATCTTCGCCGAGCCGCAGGCAGGACATCTCGGTCAGGATGCGGCCCCGGTCGTCGGAAAAATACACCAGGTTCATCCGGCCAGCTTTGGGCAGGCCGCCGGTGATCATGCCGCGCAGGAATTCGGCAGCGCCTTCGCCTTGCAAATTGAAACGTGAAAACCCCGGCAGGTCCAGCACGCCGACGCTGTCGCGCACTGCTTCGCATTCGGCCTGGATCCGAGGCTGCCACGGGCCCGCGCGATCCCAGGTGTGGGTGCTGTCCTCTGAAGTGTCGTCACCCTCGCGGGCAAACCAGTTGGCGCGTTCCCAGCCGTTATAGGCGCCCATGACACCGCCCAGCTCTTTGACACGATCATGCACTGCGGACAGTTTTTTATCGCGCGCCGCAGGCCATTCGTGGTGTGGGAAATGCATGGCGTATTCGTTGCCGTAGACCTCCATACCCTTGTCGACACAATAATCGTGGTCGGTGTAATCGGTAAAGCGGCGCGGGTCGCAGGCCCACATGTCCCATTCGGTCCGCCCTTCCACAATCCATTCCGCCAGCACTTTGCCGGCGCCACCACCCTGGGCGATGCCAAAGGTAAATACACTTGCTTCAAACGCATTTTTAACACCCGGCATCGGCCCGATCAGTGGCAGCCCGTCCGGCGCATAAGGGATCGGGCCGTTGATCACCCGGCTGATACCTGTCGTGGCCAGCGCCGGCACCCGCGCCATGGCGTCCTCAATATGCCATTCGATCCGGTCCAGATCATCGGGATAAAGCTGGAACGAGAAATCCTCCGGCATCGGGTCGCCATCCACGTGCCAGTGCGCCTTGCAGGTGGCCTCATAAGGGCCAAGGTTGAAGCCGTGTTTTTCCTGCCGCAGGTAATAGGAGCTGTCGACATCGCGCAGCAACGGCAGTTTGCTGCCACGTTCCTTTGTCAGTGCTTCGACCTCGGGCACTTCTTCGGACAGCAAGTACTGGTGGCTCATCACCATCATCGGCACGGTGCGGCCGCCATAGGGCTTGAACCATTCACCAACGCGCTGGGCATAATAGCCCGCAGCGTTGACCACATAATCGCACGCAATGTCGCCCTTTTCGGTGTGCACTGTCCAGCTGCCATCCTCGTGCTGGGTGACGCCGGTGGCCGGGCAGAAGCGCTGAATTTTTGCTCCCATGTCACGCGCGCCTTTGGCCAGCGCCTGGGTCAGCTGCGCCGGGTCAATATCGCCATCATGCGGATCATACAGCGCGCCTTCCAGATCGTGGGTCTCCAGCAGGGGATAGCGCTCTTTGGCCTGCTCCGGGGTCAGGATCTCGATCTCCATGCCTTGATAACGGCCCATGGAGGCGGCCCGTT
>MAAY01000044.1:0-10617 GCA_002162795.1 Rhodobacterales bacterium 56_14_T64 | reverse complement strand
TCCGCTCCTTGGTATGCGCCAGCCGGATAGACCCAGTGACGTGGTAGTTCATTGGGTAATCAACTTCGTCGCCCAACCGCGCATAAAGCTCGGTCGAATAGCGCTGCATGTTCATCACCGACCATGAGGTCGAGAACGTCGGCACATTGCCCGCTGCGTGCCAGGTCGATCCCGCCGTCAGCTCGTTCTTCTCCAGCAATACGCAATCGTTCCAGCCTTTCTTGGCCAGATGATACAGCGACGAGGTTCCTATAACACCGCCGCCGATGATGACGACGCGCGCCTTGGTTGGGAAATCAGACATGAGCGTTCCTTCTTAGTCTTGTTGAGGCACAGCATCCGCTATGTCGTAGTAATCACCCTTGGAGGCGACAAAGATGTGTTTGGCGATCTTCAGCCCGGTGGCGCCATCAACAGCGCCTAGGGCAAAACTGGTGGTGTCCTCGTCATGGGCTTTCCAGAACAGAAACGATCCGCAGCGCGGACAACTGCCACGTTTGGCCAAATCGCTGGCGGCGTACCAGCTGACCGGACCGGTGATGGTCAGGGCATTGTCCGCAACATATGCCGAGGACCAAATGCCACCCGATTGTTTGCGGCACTGACCGCAATGGCACATCGATGCGCCTTTTGGTTCAGCCGAGGTTTCAAAATGGATGTCGCCACAAAGGCAGGATCCTTTGATCATGTTGAGGTCTCCAGTTGCGGTGTGCTGCTGGCGCCCAGCAGAATTCCGTAGACAATGAAACAGATGGCCATGGTGCGACGGATCCAGGTGTTGAACACCGCCGCCATGGCTGCGCGACCCAGACCAGCCCCCAGTGCAGTGTAGCCGGTGTAGCTCAGCGCGGTGATTAACAGTGCGGTGGGCATGATCACCCCCATCTGCTGCCACACCGGCACATCCGGCTGCACAAATTGGGAAAACGCTGCAAGATAACCTGCCACGCTTTTGGGGTTAATGGTGGCGACGGCCAAGGCATGTAAATAAACATGACGCGCTGGTCGCTGGGCCGTTGGAGGCGGTTTGCTGGCATTTAGCCAGCCCCGAATACCGAGATATATCAGGAATCCAGCGCCAATCAGCTTGGCAAAGAAAAATCCGGTAGGCGAGGCGGCAATCAGGGCTGTCACACCCAAGGCTGACAGGATCAGGAACAGGCTGGCTTGGGTGAGGATCGCAAGCACGCCAATCATGGCCTTTGGAAACCCCAAAGACATGCCATTGCTGATGCAATTCACCGCATTTGGCCCCGGCGTGGTGACAAACACCACCCAGAACAGGGCGAAGATGGTCCAGGCTTCAAAATTCATGACGTCAATAAACCGGCGGAGCGATCACCCAGATCGCAACGGCCGGCTCGTTATAGGGGTTGGACCACTGATAGGCTTCGTGGCGGATGCGGAAACTGTCGCCAGCCCCCACGGAGAAGGCTCGACCGCCGATCAGCAGATCAAGGCGTCCTGAGATAATATACCCGACCTCCTGCGTGGGCCGGTCCGCTGGTGTCTGCATTTTTGAATGCGCCTGAAAGGTGGAGTGAACCATTTCAAAATCATCGGTCAGATCAGGTGAAAGCAATTCCTCGATCAACCCTTCCTCGCCAGATCCCATCGGGCGGCGGGCGCCAGAACGCACCACATATCCCTGTTCGTCAATGGGGGCGTGGGTATGACCAAACAGCATCGACATTGGCACCTCAAGGCAGCCTGCAATCTGGCGCAAATCTGAAATTGTCGGCTCAGACAAATCGCGCTCGACTTGGCTAAGCCAGCCAACCGAGCGATCCAAACGCGTGGCAATCTCATTTAAAGTCAACCCTCGCGCCTTGCGCAGCGCCCGGATGTCGGCACCAAGGGACGCGGTGAGGGGGGGTTGGCTGTTCACGGATATCTCCAAAATAGGGTTGGTGAAAAAATGACCTCAGATTTCATGTTGAAGTCTGTTCGTGAAAAATTCAAGAGTTTTTTCACAAACAATGAGGTTGCATATGTGTTTTTGCAGGCAACAGATATAGAATGGGTCGGTTTTTCTCAAATCACGATCAGTGTACTGCCGCACTGGGCCCAAAGGCAGGGGGGGGGGATTGATCACTCTTTCAGCGGGTTTTCGAATGTCGTCACAACCTCAATACTGGTCGAGAGAGACAAACCCACGGGGTATTTCCAGAAATTGCATCGGCGCTGCCTTGGGCTCGCGAACGGCCATGATGGCGGCACGGGCCAAGTATTCGCCAGTTGCGGAGACATCTTCGAGAACGACAAGGATTTCTTTCCGGAAAAACTTGAGGAACGGAATCGCTTCTTTGGCAACAACATCGATGTCTTTTCCGACCTTGAACCCCTCGGCCTCCATTCCGGCAACGGCGGCCATTGTTGCATTGACGGACCCGCATATGAACCCGTCGATCAATGGGTCAGCCGCAACCTTGCCTGCAACCCACTCGCGCATTTGGGCATTGGTGTTATCACTGGTCACTCGCTTTGAAATGCAGAGCTTGATACCAGCCGCTGCCGCCGCAATTTCACTGCCACGCACCATTTCTTGTGCGTAGTTGTGAGAAATGGGAGGAGCGATCAGCAGTATGTTCTTGCGACCCCGCCTAGCCAGCTCTTCGATGCTTTGACGCGCGAAAGACTCGTTGTCAAAATCATAGTAGGCGTGTTGGTCAGCCCAGTTGCTACGACCGTGCGTGGCAAAGGGAAACCCCTTGTCCATAAGGTATTTAACCCGTGGATCGTCGGGCAGGATCTGGTTGAATATCACTGCATCAGCCGACCCGTTCTCGACGATATAGCGGATTGGTTTCATCGGATCATCGCCAGGGAAAAACGGCGTCATATTCAGGTGAAACTGCGTGTCCCGCAGGCCACTGCCAACCGAGGTGATCAGGCGGGCGGTCTGGTTCATCATGTCGTGTTCCGTCGACATCACCAGGCTGATAACATTGGTGCGCCCGGTTCGTAGACGGACCCCCGCACGATTGGGTACATAGCCAATTTCATCGGCAATTTTGCGAATCTTGGCCTTGGTAGCGGCACTGATGTCTGGAGCGTTCCCCAGCGCACGCGATACAGTAGGCACGGCCATGCCACTCAATCTCGCGATTGTCTTAAGGGTCGGTTTTTCAGTCAACGTGGCCCGCGATCCTGTCCGAATTTCAGAGTCATTCTTGATCGTCACTTGCTTTGAAACCTTTGATTTCCCCGCCTTTTGACCGTGTTAAAGCGTTTTGTGCCGGATTTCGCAACGGGGCTTTTGTGCACTGATAAAGCGGCAAGAAATGTCTATGGGTGACTATTTCTTTACAAAAATTTTCCTTGCCAGGTCAATCTAAATCGATATAGGCATTCACTATAACGATTTAGATCTGGGAGGAGAGAATTGTGAAGCTTAGAACCAAACTGCTTTCTGCGGTTGCAGTTGTTAGTGCTACAAGTGTTGGCGCTGCTGATTTGGAGGTCACCCATTGGTGGACCTCCGGTGGCGAAGCAGCAGCTGTGAGCGAATTTGCAAAAGCCTTTACTGAAAAAACTGATCATAATTGGGTGGACGGTGCAATTGCCGGATCCGGCGGAACAGCGCGTCCAATTATCATCAGCCGGATTTTGGGCGGCGATCCGATGGCAGCGACGCAGCTGAACCACGGACGCCAGTCCGAAGAGCTGATCGAGGCTGGGTTGATGACCGACCTGACCGAGATCGCCGAAGCAGGCGGTTGGAAGGACCTTGTGAACCCGCCGGCGTTGCTGGATGCCTGCACCTTTGAGGGCCGCATTTACTGTGTTCCAGTGAACATCCACTCTGCACAATGGCTGTGGCTCAGCCATGATGCCTTTGCCAAGGCCGGTGTAGAGGTCCCCACGGACTGGCATGAGTTTGTCGCCGCAGCCCCGGCGCTGGAAAAGGCTGGTCTGGTGCCATTGGCGATGGGTCAGCAGGGATGGCAGCAAAATATTGCGTTCAACACGCTTACAATTGCCATTGCAGGGATCGATGACTGGCGCGAGGTCACGGTAAACAAAAACGCCGATGTGGCGGCTGGAGAGTCCTTTAAGGCCGTTTTCGACGCGGCAGCGAATGCACGTGAGCTCGCACGTGAAAGCAATGTGCAGGACTGGAACCTTGCGACCAATCTAGTGATCACAGGGCAGGCCGGCGGGCAAATCATGGGCGATTGGGCTCAGGGTGAATTCCAGTTCGCGGGTCAAGTTGCCGATCAGGACTATACGTGCTTGCCCGGTCTTGGAATTAACGAGATCCTGGATACTGGTGGTGATGCGTTCTACTTCCCGGTGGTTGATGATCCGGATACTCAGGCAGCCCAGCTTGAACTGGCAAACTTGTTGATTTCACCCGAGGTTCAGGTCTCGTTTAACCTGGCCAAAGGCTCGCTGCCGGTCCGCGGTGATATCGATATGTCTGCGGCCAACAGCTGCATGCAAAAGGGTCTCAAAATCCTGGCGGATGGCGGTGTTTTGCCGTCAAACGACATGAACCTGACTGCAGATACCACCACGCAGCTGGAAGATCTGATGGCCGAGTTCTGGGCCTCGGATCTGAGCGCCACAGATGCTCAAGCCCGCTATACGGACATCATCGCAGACGCAGATTGATGCGATCATTGTAATTACGGAGCCCGGCTTGGTCGGGCTCCGTTCAATCTGCGGAGGGACGCATGGATTCAAGTAAACGACCCAATCGTCTTTTTCGGAACCTAAGCGCAAAAATTGCGTCGATCCCGATGATCTTGACGGCCGTGGTGGTCTTTCTGGGCGGAACAGCATGGACAGTCATTTATTCGTTCACCGGCTCACGCCTGCTTCCCAAGTTGAAATTTGTTGGCTTTGACCAATATGAACGTCTGTGGTCCTCGCGCCGCTGGATGATCTCTATCGAAAACCTAGCGGTTTACGGTATTTGTTCGCTGATACTGACGCTGCTGCTGGGTTTTACTTTGGCGGCGCTGCTGGATCGTAAAATTAGATTTGAAAACACCTTTCGAACCATTTTTCTGTATCCCTTTGCCTTGTCGTTTGTGGTCACTGGCCTGGCCTGGCAGTGGATCCTCAATCCGGATTTTGGCATCCAGGGCGTTGTCCGTGGATGGGGCTGGGAGAGCTTTAGTTTCGACCCACTCAACAACCCGGATATTGTCATCTACGGCATTCTGATCGCCGGTTTGTGGCAGGGCACCGGGCTGGTGATGGTAATTATGCTGGCCGGACTGCGCGGCATTGATGAAGACATCTGGAAAGCCACGCGGGTGGATGGGATTGGCCTGTTCAAAACTTATACCCGCGTTGTTGTGCCGATGATGCGGCCGGTCTTTGTCACCGCACTGGTGATCATCGCCAGCGGTATTATCAAGCTGTATGATCTGGTAGTTGCACAGACCAATGGCGGGCCGGGTATCGCCTCAGAGGTGCCCGCCAAATACGTCATCAACTATATGTTCCGCGCTCAGAACTTGGGGCAGGGGTTTGCAGCTTCAACCATGATGCTGGTCTCGGTCATCATCATCCTTGTGCCTTGGGCCTATCTTGAATTTGGGGGCAAAAAACATGGCTGATACCACCCCGATGTCCTTTGACGCCGCAGTATTAACCGAGCCACGCGGGCCAAAACCACGCCGCCGCCTGTCGCGCCGAAACATCTTTTTGTACGGAACTCTGCTGCTGGTTTCGGTCTACTATCTGTTGCCACTCTATGTGATGGTTGTGACCTCATTGAAGGGCATGCCCGAGATCCGGATGGGAAATATCTTTAGCCCACCCGTCGAAATTACTTTTGAACCCTGGGTTCGCGCTTGGTCCGAGGCCTGCACTGGGATCAATTGTGACGGGCTAAGCCGAGGGTTTGGAAATTCGGTGCGGATCCTGATCCCATCAGTGGCCCTGTCGATCACTATTGCCAGCATCAACGGCTACGCGCTGGCCAACTGGCGCTTCAAAGGTTCAGAGGTGTTCTTTACCATACTGATATTTGGCGCGTTTATCCCTTACCAAACAATGCTGTACCCTATTGTTATCCTGCTGAGGGAGCTTGGGTTGATGGGCTCCATAGGCGGCTTGGTACTGGTTCATACGATCTTTGGCATGCCGATCCTGACCTTGCTGTTTCGCAACTATTTCACCTCGATCCCGGAGGAGCTTTTCAAGGCCGCGCGGGTAGATGGGGCAGGGTTCTGGGGCATCTACTTCCGCATCATGTTGCCGATGTCTCTGCCAATCTTTGTCGTTGCGATGATCCTGCAGGTGACCGGCATATGGAACGACTTCCTGTTTGGCGTGATCTACACCAAGCCGGCGACTTATCCGATGACGGTGCAGCTCAACAACATCGTCAACTCGACGCAGGGTGTCAAAGAATACAACGTCAACATGGCGGCCACCCTGCTGACCGGGCTGGTGCCGCTTGTGATCTACTTCATCTCCGGAAAACTCTTTGTGCGTGGCATTGCCGCTGGCGCGGTGAAAGGCTGACACCATGAACACCTCTAAATACTCCGTTCAGATCCGCGATCTTGACCTGCATTTTGGTGAGATCAAAGTTCTGCAAGGTTTGAACCTGGACGTCGGAGAGGGCGAGTTCCTTGTACTTCTCGGCTCATCCGGCTGTGGCAAGTCTACGCTGTTGAATTGCATCGCTGGACTGTTGGAGATCACCGACGGGCAAATTTTTATCGAGGGCGAAAACGTCACTTGGAAAGAACCATCCGAGCGTGGCATCGGCATGGTGTTTCAGTCTTATGCGCTTTACCCGCAGATGACCGTCGAAGGAAACCTGTCTTTTGGGCTCAAGAATGCCCGCGTCGCTAAGGATGAAATCAAACGCCGTGTCGCACGGGCGGCAGACGTATTGCAGATTGAGCCGCTGCTAAAACGCAAACCCGGTGCTCTGTCAGGTGGCCAACGCCAACGGGTTGCAATCGGGCGGGCACTGGTTCGTGACGTGGATGTTTTCTTGTTTGACGAGCCGCTGTCGAACCTTGACGCAAAACTGCGGGCCGATCTGCGGGTTGAGCTGAAGCGCCTGCACCAGCAGCTGAAAAACACCATGATATACGTGACCCATGACCAGGTCGAGGCGATGACACTGGCGGACCGGATTGCCATCATGAAGGACGGTAAAATCATGCAGCTGGGCACGCCGGATGAAATCTACAATCGGCCGCAAAACCGATATGTTGCTGACTTTATCGGTAGCCCGTCGATGAACTTCCTTGAGGGCACTCTGGAGAACGCAGAATTTTCTGTGGGTTCTCTGAAGCTGCCGATGACCGGCTACAATTTTTTGAATGGCAGTGCATCAAACGGCGATACAACCATCGGCATTCGCCCGGAACATGTGATCACCGGCGAGCTGGTTGGCAGGGCTTCGGTGCAGACCAGCGTTAGGATCAATCTGGTGGAACCGATGGGGTCTGACACTTTGATCTATGCCGATCTGGCAGGCAACCAGATCCGCATCCGCATGGACGGCCATGCCAAGGTCCGAACCGGCGACGATCTTGCCATCGGAATTGACGCTGTGCGGGCCTCTCTCTTTGACAAAAAGACCGAAATACGTCTCTGACCCACTACATTTATGAAAGGCAATTTCATGCCCGCTATTTCCTATCAGCTATATTGTTCCAGAAACTGGGCCTTGCCAGAAACCCTCGCCATGCTGTCCGCGGCGGGCTTTACTGAAGTCGAGGGCTACGGCGCATTGTTTAGCAATCCAGGTGAGCTGGAGGCCGGGTTGCAACAAACGGGGCTACGCATGACAACGGGCCATGTAGGCCTGGCCGAGCTTGAAGACGATCCTCAAAAAGCGATTGAGTTTGCAAAACGGCTTGGTTTCGAAGCCATCTTTGCGCCTTACCTCGTTCCAGAGGCACGCCCGACCAATCAGGTTGAATGGGCCGCCTTCGCCAACCGATTGGCCGAGGCAGGCAAGCCTGTTCAAGATGCCGGGCTGATCTATGGCTGGCACAATCATGACTTTGAGCTGGCGGATATCGGCGACGGGATCACGCCGCTGGATCTGATCGCACAGGCGTCTCCCGATCTTAAGCTGGAACTTGATATCGGCTGGGTCATACGGGCCGGAGCAGATCCCGTTGAGACAATCAACAAATACTCTAGTCAGATCAATTGCGCCCATATCAAGGACATCGCAGCACCCGGACAATGCGTGGACGAGGACGGGTGGGCAGACGTCGGCCACGGCGTTGTTGACTGGGCGCCAATACATGCCGCGTTGCAGGTGGCAGGAGTCAATCGTTACGTCATCGAGCATGACAATCCAAACGATCACCAGCGCTTCGCCTCGCGGTCGCTGGCAGCCGTCAAAGAATTCTAAGGAGATATCATGAGCAATCTCGGCGTTGGCATCATCGGATGCGGTAATATCTCAACCACCTACCTGAAATTTGCGCCTAAATTTCGTGGATTTGAAATACGGGCAGTTGCTGACATCAACATGGACGCTGCTTATGCCCGCGCCGAAGAGTATCAAGTGCGGGCAAACACAGTGGATGAGCTGTTAGCGGCTGATGACATCGACATTATCGTCAACCTGACCATTCCTGCGGCCCATTTTGATATCACCCGCAGAATCCTGGAGGCGGGGAAGCACGCCTACTCGGAAAAGCCATTTGTGCTGAACCTTGAGGAAGGCAAGGCCTTACGAGATCTGGCTGAATCCAAAGGATTGCGGATTGGCTCTGCGCCAGATACTTTCCTTGGCGGATCCCACCAACTGGCCCGCTCGACCATTGACGGCGGACAGATCGGCAAGGTCATTGGCGGCACCTGCCATGTGATGTCGCACGGGATGGAGCACTGGCACCCCAATCCTGATTTCTTCTATCAACCCGGCGGCGGTCCCATTCTGGACCTTGGTCCCTATTACATCACCAATCTGATCCAGCTCATCGGGCCAGTGCGCGCTGTCACTGCAATGACCGCCACCAGTTTCCCATCCCGTACCATCACCAACGGCCCCCGCACTGGCGTAACGGTGCCGGTGGACACCCCAACCAACATCCATGCGCTGTTGGAATTTGAAATCGGCGCAATCATCACCTTTGGGGCCAGTTGGGACGTATGGAAAAGCTCTCATCCAAACATGGAACTCTACGGCACCGAGGGGTCCATGTCCTTGCCGGACCCAAACTTCTTTGGTGGAGATGTGACCGTGACGGAAAAGGGCGATGATTATGGTGTGATCCCTGCGACAGATCATCCTTTTGGCGTCCCGAATGAAGAGCACGGTGGCGGTGTTCTTCAGGCCAATTATCGGGCCGCGGGCCTTGCTGATATGGTCCAATCAATCAATGAGGGTCGACCCCATCGGTGCAACATTGATGTGGCTTTGCACGCAATTGACGTGATGACGTCAATTCTGGGGGCTGGCGAAACACGGCAATGGATCGAGATGACGACCACCTGCGAGCGCCCAGCCGCGTTGTCCACGACAGCCGCTCTGGCACTCTTGATCGACGCTTGATGGATAACATCTGAGGTGGGCGTCGCAGTTGCGTTTCATTTGACTAGGTTTGCAATGATCACGGCTACAATACTCGTAGCCGTGATCTCGGGCTTGGAATGAGGCGCCCAATTTGTCACTACCGTTCAACACGCCTTGACGCCCATCCGAATGATTTTGGCCCCGATGATCATGTACAGGCCTTTTATCCGCCTGCGGCCCTTCTTCAGAAACCAGTCTTTCAACGGTTTTGGATAATGTTTCGCGATCAGTTGCGAATATTGTTCAAATTGCTTCTGCAATTGGCGGCTTCCCACTACGAGACGGGCCGTGAAACCCAAAAATCGTATGTGGAAAAATGCAGATTTGCGCTAATTCCAGCAGCATGGTGCAGGTTGAAAAGCAAACCGAACCACGGATTTAGACTGGTTTGCCACTGGCACGCAAATCTTCGATTTCGCGCGCAGGATCAACAATGGAGCCGCCACGGTCATTTTCGATGATCAGTGGCCTAAGCCCGACCCGGGCTTCACGGTCGACCACTGGCAACATCGAAATAACGACCAGGTAAGAATTCTATTCTTAGCAGAAAATACTCGTTCAAAATTTAGATCGACAACACAAAAACATCACCAAAAACGGCTTGTGTCCACATCTTTAGGAACCCATTTCAACAGTTGCAGGCCTTAGGCTCAGGACCCATTAATCTTCCTGAGACTATCTGTTCTGTATGATTCAAACCCCCAAATCACGGGGATTTTATGAGTAATCTTTTCTAACTGTGCGAAGGTCAGATGGCATAGCTTCGGCCCTGTTTTCCGAAGTCTCATGGCGTGCCACGGGTCGATGATAGTCGAGTGCCAAGTGGTATTATTTTGACAATTGCAATGGGTTGCACTGGTGTGATACGCCCAAGGAGTATGGTCCACACAGTGAATAGGAACCGTCGCACCGGTGGGGCTGCGTAAGCCCAATGAACGACCTCGAAGAACGCTAGGATATGAGACACCAGCCGAGCGTTTCAATGCATGTGTTGCGTCGACCCGTTGAAACCGCCGGGATGGCTTCAGCCGGTCAGCGCATGACCTGCTCTAATCTATGTGATGGGGACTGGAAGCCCAAGGTTTTTCGTGGACGAC
>MAAY01000016.1:1770-18306 GCA_002162795.1 Rhodobacterales bacterium 56_14_T64 | reverse complement strand
GCGTCTGGAACAGACCGGTCAGAAAATCGGCTTCATCACTCCGATGAGCCATAATTTCTGCGAAAGCTGCAACCGGGTGCGTCTGACCTGCACCGGCGAACTCTATACCTGTCTGGGTCAGGAAGGCATGCAGAACCTGCGACCGGCGATGCGCGAACACCCCGACAGTGACGACGCTCTGGAACAGGCCATACGCGCTGCCATCGGTCTCAAGCCCAAAGGCCATGATTTTGACTATTCCCGCCAGCGGGCCGACGGGCAGATGTCCCGCCACATGAGCCACACTGGCGGCTGA
Source organism: Rhodobacterales bacterium 56_14_T64 (assembly GCA_002162795.1). Lineage (GTDB taxonomy): Bacteria > Pseudomonadota > Alphaproteobacteria > Rhodobacterales > Rhodobacteraceae > Parasedimentitalea. Next base: position 18,011 of record MAAY01000016.1, on the reverse strand, counting down.
GATGACCACCACAGGCGGCGGCCCGACGCTGCTCTATCACCTGTATCGCAGCGCCACGGCGCTGATCGCGCCCTTTGCCTATCGCAAGGTCGCGGCCAAATTGGCGGCGCATGGCGTATCAACTGAACGCCAACGTGAGCGCATGGGACAGGCCAGCCTGCCCCGTCCAGATGGGCAAGTGATCTGGTTTCACGGGGCTTCGGTTGGCGAAAGTCTGGCGGCACTGACGCTGATCACCCATATTTCCGAACAGCTATCCGACGCTGAATTCCTGCTGACATCGGGCACTGCCACCGCTGCGCAAGTGGTTGCCAAGCGAATGCCACCACGCTGCCGCCATCAATTCGCACCGCTGGACGCCGCAGGCCCGGTGCGCCGTTTCCTGGCCCACTGGCGCCCCACGGCTGGTATCTTTGTCGAAAGTGAGCTGTGGCCCGTTACCTTGGTCTCAACCCGGCGTTCAGGCGCAAAGCTGGCCCTGGTCAATGCGCGCCTATCGGATCGCTCGGTTGCGCGCTGGCAGTCGAAAGCCCCAACAGCCCGGTTTGTGATGGATCAATTTTCGCTGTTCCTGACCCAAAACCAACACATCGCTGACAACCTGCTGGAACTTGGGGCCGCACCGGATCGGGTGCGCGCAGGCGGCAACCTCAAAGCCGGGGCGGATCCCCTCCCAGTCGATGCTGATGCCCTGTCACAGCTGCGCGACGCACTTGGCGCCCGCCCGGCCTGGGTCGCCAGCTCCACCCATATCGGCGAGGAGCAACCAGTGCTCACCGCCCATAAAGCGCTGCTGGAAAAACATCCCGATCTCTGCCTGCTGCTGGTGCCGCGTCACCCTGAACGCGGCGATGAGGTTGCCGATCTGATCGCCAAGGCCGGGCTAAGTTGCACCCGTCGCAGTAAAGCAGAGCTGCCAACCGCCAAAACCCAAGTCTATCTAGCCGACACCATGGGCGAACTTGGCACATGGTACACACTGTCACCAATCGTATTCCTGGGCGGCTCCCTAGAGCCCATCGGCGGCCACAACCCGTTCGAGGTCGCCCGTGCCGGAGCCGCCGTCATCACCGGCCCCGGATACCACAATTTCGCCGAAACCTTTCCACCGATGATCGCGGCCCAGGGCGCGGTAGAGGTGCACGACGCGGCCCAGCTTGAAACCGCAGTGTCACATTGGCTGACCCAGCCAGAGGCGCTGCAACAGGCCCAAAATGCAGCGGCTGGTTTTGCGACTCAGCAGGCGGCGGTTCTTGACGGGCTGGTTGAAACGCTGATCCACGAGTTGGATCTGGACCCGTCAAATGGCTGAACTGTTTGTCACCAACTTCAACAAGAACTTCACCGGGGTTTCGGCCACCGCCGCCAATGTGATCCGCCAGCAAGCCAGGCATCACGAGCTGCGGCTGGTCGGCTACCCCCTTCCCGGCTGCCCGGATCCGATCACGCTGAAACAGGCCCGCCGCCTGTGCAAGCGCCCACCTCAGGGCCATGATTTTGCCATCTGGCATGTGCGCCGAAATCCGGAAATGCGCGCCGCGATCTGGTCCCGTGACGTGCTGAAACTGCCAATTCGCATCGTCTTCACCTCGGCCGCACAGCGGTTGCATTCGACCTATCCACGCTGGCTGATCCGGCAGATGGACGCAATTGTCGCCACCACTGACATCGCCGCACATTATGTCTCCAAGGTTCGCGCAGTGGTGCCACATGGGGTTGACACCGACCTCTTCACCCCGGCACAGAATCGCAATGCCGCCTGGTCAAAACTGGGGCATGGTGGAGATATGGGCATCGCCACGATCGGTCGCATTCGCCCCGAAAAAGGCACCGATGTCTTTGTCGATACCATGTTGCAACTGCTACCTAAACTGCCACAAGCCAAGGCCCTAGTTATTGGCCGCGCCGGGCGTGAGCATCAAAAGTTCCTAACCGACCTGCAGTCCCGCATTGCAGCCGCAAACCTGTCAGACCGTATTCTGTTCCCCGGCGAGGTTCCAGCAACCGAGCTGCCGCACCTGATGCGCGGGTTGTCTCTGGTCATGCAACTGCCCCGCTACGAAGGCTACGGCATGGTGCCTCTGGAAGGCATGGCCAGCGGTGTGCCTTTTGTCGGCTCTCAGGCAGGTTATTACGAAGCGTTTTCGGCTCAGGGGAAAACCGGCTTGGTGGTTCCCATCGAAGCCGCCGAACAAGCCGCGTCAGCGGCGCTGTCAATTCTAAGCAATCCACCCCGTCACGCCAGCATGAGCCAAAACGCAAGAGAGATTGCAGATCACAGATTCAGCTCTGTCACCGAAGCACAAGGCATCGAAGCCGTCTACCAAGACCTTTGGCAAGGCCAGTAAGCAAACCCAGGACCAGCCCCACAACACCCCATATTTCTTCTTGTCAAAAATACCTTCGGGGGTGAATTGGCCGCAGGCCAAGAGGGGGCAGACAGCCCCCTCCCTTGTTTTCAGATCTTACGCCGCAGGCATCCGCTGCTCAACAATCTCAGCCCACCAGCTACAGCCGGCAGGAATGGCCTCATCGTTGAAATTGTATTCCGGGTGGTGCACCGCTGCCGTGTCACCGTTGCCGACCAGAATATAAGCACCGGGACGCTCTTCCAGCATGAAGGCAAAATCTTCGCCGCCCATCACCAGATCTGCGTGCTCACAATCACCCGAAACCTTGCGCGCCACATCAGCGGCAAACTCAGTTTGCTCATCGTGGTTGACCATCGCCGGATAGCCTCGGATGTAATTGACATCCGCCGCGCCACCAAAGGTCGCCGCAACACCAGCGCAGATCTCTTTGATGCGCTTTTCCGCCATATCCCGCATCTCTGCGCTCATCGTGCGTACGGTGCCCTTCAAATGCACCTTTTGCGGGATCACGTTGAATGCATTGGACGAGGTCTGGAACGAGGTCACCGACACCACCAGCTGATCCACCGGATCTGCATTGCGGCTGGAAATCGTCTGCAACGCCATCACCGCCTGTGCAGCCATCACCGTGGTATCAACAGTTTTCTGCGGCATGGCAGCGTGACCACCCAGACCCTCGAAAGAAATGTCGAACTGGTCAGTGGCAGCAAAGAATGCCCCTGGACGGATACCAAACGAGCCGACCGGCTTACCCGGCCAGTTGTGCATGCCGTAGACTTCCTGGATGTTCCACCGATCCATCATGCCGTCTTCACACATTTCACGACCACCGCCGCCACCTTCTTCGGCAGGCTGGAAGATCACCACGACAGAGCCATCAAAATTGCGGGTCTCGGACAGGTACTTGGCCGCGCCCAGCAGCATTGCTGTGTGCCCATCATGGCCACAGGCGTGCATGGCACCATCGGTTTTACTGGCATAGTCCAGCCCGGTGGCCTCTAGAATGGGCAGCGCATCCATGTCGGCCCGCAGACCAATGACTTTACCAGCGGTATCAGTCTTGCCCTTGATCACGCCCACGACACCTGTCCGACCAATGCCTGTCACGATCTCATCGCAGCCAAACTCCTTCAGCTTTTCGGCCACCAGCGCGCTGGTACGATGGGTCTCAAACAGGATTTCGGGGTTTTCGTGAATGTCACGGCGCCATTCGGTGATTTCCGACTGCAACTCAGCAAAGCGATTCTTTACGGGCATAGTGTTCTTCCTTGTTTAAACTGCGGGCATCCGTCGTTCGACCAATTCGGCAAACCAACTACAGCCGGCAGGGATCGTATCGTCGTCGAAATTATAAGCCGGGTGGTGACACATCGCCGTGTCGCCGTTGCCGACAAAAATATAGGCTCCGGGGCGCTCTTCCAGCATATAGGAAAAATCCTCGGAGGGCATGATCGGATCGGTGTTTTCATCGACACTGCCCGAAACGGCGCGCGCAGCCTCAGCCGCATAGACAGTTTCATCTGGCGTGTTGACGGTTGCAGGATACCCCGTCTCCCACTCAACTGTGGCCACCGCACCAAAGGCCGAGGCGGTGTCTTCGGCAACCCGGCGCACTCTTTCTTCGGCCACCGACCGGTATTCAGGGTCCAATGTCCGCACGGTGCCTTTTAGGCGAACCTGATGGGCAATGACATTTGACGCGGTGCTGTCGGTCTCAAATGTGCCAACGGTCAGAACCACACGTTTCACCGGATCGACATTGCGCGACACGATGGATTGCAGCGTCACCACTATCTGACAGGCAACCAAGGTGGTATCAATCGCTTGGTGCGGTGCAGCGGCATGGCCTCCCATACCAGTGACCGTGATCTCAAACTCGTCCGCCGAGGCCAGCAGTGCACCGGGTCGAATGGCAAATTCACCAACCGGCATCCCCGGCATATTGTGCATGCCGTAAACTTCCTGAATGCCCCAACGATCCATCATCCCGTCACGGCACATCTCGCGACCACCACCACCACCCTCTTCAGCTGGTTGGAAGATCAGCACCACAGTGCCGTCAAAATTGCGGGTGTCCGCCAGATATTTTGCCGCGCCCAACAGCATCGACGTATGACCGTCATGACCGCAGGCGTGCATCTTACCGTCCGTTTTCGAGGCATAGTCCAGCCCGGTCGCCTCGTGAATGGGCAAGGCATCCATGTCGGCGCGCAGCCCGATCACCCGGCCCGACGTATCCGTCCGGCCCTTGATTGTCGCAACTACTCCGGTGCGGCCAATGCCAGGAGTGATGTCAGTGATGCCAAATTCTTTCAGCCGCTCAACCACAAAAGCTGCGGTCTGATGAACATCGAATTGCAGCTCGGGGTTCTCGTGCAGGTGATGACGCCAAGCGGTGATCTCGCTGTGCATTTCGGCAAAACTGTTCTTGATCGGCATAGTCTGCTCCTTGTCTTGCGGTACTGTCAGACAAATAAGTTGCCTTATCAAGTACCTCAAGATGGCCGGGAGCAAAGAAAAACGGCGGTCGTAATACGACCGACCTCATGCCTGACTGGAACACTGCGCTTCAGATCAAAGTGACTGCACATTACGTTCAATTCGCAGCAATAACGCCCATAACGGAGGTCACAACTAGCCAATAAGACCCTGCACCAAATCCTGCATAAATTTGTGACCAGAGTTAAATTGTGCGACCGTGACATACTCATTTGGCTGATGCGCCTGCGCGATATCGCCCGGACCACACACCACGGCAGAATATCCCGCCTGCTGGAATTGACCAGCCTCGGTGCCATAGCTGACCACATGAGAGCCATTGTCACCGGTAATCGAGCGCGCCAGTGATTCGGCCTCGCCGTCCTCTTCGGGTCTCAAGGCAGGCACATCAAAGGTCTGCTTCACGACTATTTTGGTGTCAGGGCAAATAGCCTGCATCTCTGCTTCAACCTCAGCCACGCGCTGCAGGTAGGCATCACGCCAGTCAGCGGCGCGTTCGGTGGGCAACACCCGCATGTCCAAACTAAAACTACAATCCTTGGCAGTGATGTTCTGCGCTGTGCCGCCTTCAATCACGCCAACATGCATGGTGGTCCAGGGCGGTTCAAACATCGCGGCAACCGCATCCGGTTCCTGCGCCCAATTCCGTGCATTGGTGGTATTTGTCCAATCAACCAGCTTGGCCGCCTGCATGATGGCACTGACACCGGAATGCACCAGCGAACTGTGCACTTCAAAGCCATGCACATGGGTTGAGAAGCCAAAACCGCCCTTATGTCCTGTCACGGCCTTCATCATCGAAGGCTCACCCACAACCACTGCCGAGCCTTTGGGCACAACGCCCTGCATCGCCGCAATCATTGGCGGAGCACCGGTGCATCCGACCTCTTCGTCATAGCTAAGCGCCAACTGCAACGGTCGGTCGACACCCCGATTGTGGGCCTCGACCAGCGCCCAGATTGCCAGCGCGTCATAGCCCTTCATGTCGCAAGTGCCGCGACCAAAGTACTTTCCGTCCCGCTCCACGACAGTGAAGGGATCACTGTCCCAGGCCTGACCCTCGACCGGTACAACATCGGTATGGCCAGACAGCACAATCGCGCCTTCAACCAATGGCCCGACATGAGCAAACAGCGCCGCTTTGGGTTGATCGGGATCTGTATAGCGGTGGCTGGTGATGCCATGTGACGTGAGGTAACTTTCGACCCACTCAACCAGCGGCAGGTTGCTTACGCTGCTCACAGTGGGAAAAGAGATCAGCTTTTGCATGATCTCGACAGGTGTCAGGACTGTGGCCATGATCAATAACCGCTATCAGTGGTCAGAACAAAGTGGCCCGGTGTAATCTCAAGATACTCCGAGGCCTCGGGCTGATAGCCGAGATCATGAATTGGCGATGGGATCGGCTTGAAGTTCAGATCCCTCTCGGACTTGCGCTGGCGTGGATCGGCAATAGGAACCGCCTTCATCAGCGCCTGGGTATAGGCATGCTGCGGGTTTTCAAACACCTGCGCGCGCGGCCCCAGCTCAACAATGCGGCCAAGGTACATCACTCCAACCTGATGCGAGACCCGCTCGACCACCGCCATGTCGTGGCTGATGAACAGGAAACTGATGCCCAGCTCGGACTGCAGCTCCATCATCAGGTTCAGCACCTGCGCCTGTACCGAAACATCCAGCGCCGATACCGCCTCGTCTGCGATGATCAGCTTTGGGTTCAGAGCCAAGGCACGGCCAATGGCAATCCTCTGGCGCTGACCGCCGGACATTTCATGCGGGTAGCGGCGCATAAAACTGCGTGGCAGATGCACCTGATCAAACAGGCTGGCAACACGGTCCTGCAGCTCAGAGCCGCTGGCCAAACCATAGTTGCGCATTGGTTCCGAGACTTGATCCTGCAGCATCATCTGAGGGTTCAGCGAGGCAAACGGATCCTGAAAGATCATCTGCATGTCCTGGCGAATCTGATGCATGTCGCGCTGATTTAAGCCCAGCACATCCTTGCCCTCGAAGTTGACACTGCCTGACTGCGGGTCAACCAGTCGCAGGATCGAGCGACCAGCAGTAGATTTACCGCAGCCGGATTCGCCGACCAGTGCCAGGGTTTGGCCCTTGTTGATGGTGAACGAGACATCTTCGACCGCATGCACCTGCGCCACGGTCCGACGCATAAATCCGCCCTTGACCTCAAACCGAGTGGTCAGGTTTTCAACCTTCAACAACACCTCATCGGTGCCTTTGATCGGATCAAGGTTTTGACCCTCGACGCCCATCAGCTTCATCGGTTCAGGGTAGGCTTTGCCGCGCATCTCACCCAGTTTCGGCACCGCTGCCAGCAGCGCCTTGGTGTAGTCATGCTGTGGATTTTCAAAGATCTGCTCGACCGGGCCTTCTTCGACCTTGTTACCGCGATACATCACCACCACGCGGTCAGCCATCTGCGCCACCACCGCCATGTCATGGGTGATGAACATCACTGCCGTGCCGGTCTCCCGCTTCAAGCGGTCCATCAGCGCCAGGATCTCGGCCTGAATGGTCACATCCAGCGCCGTGGTTGGCTCATCCGCAATCAGCAAGCGTGGTTCGCAGGCCATAGCCATAGCGATCACTACCCGCTGGCGCATGCCACCGGACAGTTCGTGTGGATACTGGCCGATACGGCGCTCGGGCTCGGGGATGCGAACTTGCGTTAGCAGCTCCAAGGCGCGTTCTTCCGCCTGGGCCTTGTTCATGCCCTTGTGGACTCGCAGCCCTTCGGTCAGCTGACGGCCCACGGTGAACACAGGGTTCAACGCCGTCATCGGCTCCTGAAAGATCATGCCGATCTCGTCGCCGCGAATCTCTTTCATTACATTTTGTTTGGCGCTGGCCAGGTCAATCGGACCACCTTCACGGCGATCAAACATCAGCTCGCCCGCGGCAATCTCGCCACCACCGAACTCGACCAGCCGCATCAGCGACAGCGATGACACTGATTTGCCAGAGCCCGATTCGCCTACCACGCAGACGGTCTCACCCGGGTTGATGTCGAAGGACACATCCTCGACCCCAATTACAGGGCCGTCCTTGGTCTGAAATTCGACACGGAGGCCCTTGATTTGAGCTATTGGTTGATCAAGCACGCTGGCGCTCCCTTTGGCATCGACTTTTTTTGGACGTTACGCCGGCCATGCTAAGCCGTCAAACCCTGTAACTAAAATTCCAACGCAAGGCTTGCAATTTTCTGCATTTCTGTTTCGATACGCGCAGTGACCGCATGGGGGGTAATGGGTCGGGCAACTTCTAGAACTGCCGGACCCTTTTCGATTGCTCTCCCGCCGGGACGACCCTAACCCGCAGGGATTGCGGAATAATCTGTGGCCCTCAATGGCCCGGAATAAAGGCACGTAAGTGTCCGACATGGAGAGTGTAATGAAACTTAAAACCCTTTTGCTTGGCGCGATTGCCGGCACGGCATTGGCCCCAGCGGCCTTTGCTGAGCGCGGCTCGGACGGCCATGTCAATATTATCTATTGGCAGGCCCCATCGATTCTGAACCCATATCTGTCCAGCGGCACCAAAGACATCGAGTCTGCTTCGCTGGTGGTTGAGCCTCTGGGTCGCTACGACCAAGATGGCGCTTTGGTTGCCTATCTGGCCGAAGAAATCCCAACTGTTGAAAATGGCGGCGTTGCAGCTGATCTCAAGTCGATCACCTGGAAATTGAAGTCTGGCCTGACATGGTCCGACGGCACTCCCGTCACTTCGGCTGACGTCAAGTTCACCGCTGACTACTGCATGAACCCCGAAGGCGGCTGTGCTCAGTTGGCTAAGTTCGAGGGCGTTGATTCGGTTGAAATCATCGATGACCTGACCGTTACGGTCACATTCGGCGAAGCCAAACCAAACCCATATGGACCGTTCATGGGTGGCCAGTCGCCTATCATCCAGATGGCTCAGTTCGAAAACTGCACCGGCGCCAAGGCTCCTGAGTGTACAGATGCCAACTTTGGCCCAATCGGCACCGGCCCGTTTGTCGTCACCGAGTTCCGTCCAAATGACGTGATCACGATGGAAGCAAACCAGAACTACCGTGACGCAGCCAAGCCTGCTTTTGCCACGCTGACCTTCAAAGGTGGCGGCGACGCAACTGCATCTGGTCGTGCTGTTCTGGAAACTGGCGAATTCGATTACGCTTGGAACCTCCAGTTGGCACCCGACGTTCTGGCCAAAATGGCTGAAGGCGGCAAAGGTACAACCGTTGCAGCATTTGGTACTCTGGTTGAGCGTATCGAAATGAACATGACCAACACTTCGCCCGACCTGCCAGAAGGCGAGCGCGGTACAGCCATGCACCCGCATCCCTTCCTGTCGGACGTACGTGTGCGCAAGGCCCTGTCGATGGCCATCGACCGCGAGTTGCTGGTTGAAATCGGTTACGGCCAGGCTGGTCGTCCAACCTGTAACTTGGTTCCAGCACCATTGGCTTATGCTTCGGATAACACCGACTGCCTGATCCAAGACATCGAAGGCGCCAAGGCGCTGCTGGACGAAGCTGGCTACACTGTTGGCTCCGACGGTGTCCGTGAAAAGGACGGCGTTCGCCTGTCCATGTTGTACCAAACTTCGACCAACGCCGTGCGTCAGGACTTCCAAGCCCTGATCAAACAGTGGTGGGACGAAATCGGTGTTGAAACCGAGTTGCGCAACATCAACGCGTCGGTCTTCTTTGGTGGTGACCCAGGTTCGCCTGACACATTCCAGCGTTTCTATGCAGACGTTGAAATGTACGCCAACAACTTTGACGGCACCGACCCAGAAAGCTATCTGGCACAGCACACTTGCGATAAGGCTCCTAAGCCTGAAAGCCAGTGGCAGGGTGAAAACATGAACCGCTACTGTGACCCAGCATATGATGCGCTGGTTGCAGAGTTGGGTCGCACCGGATCACTCGCCAAGCGTGGCGAGATCGCCAAAAAGCTGAACGACATGCTGACCAAAGAAAGCTATGTTGTTGTGCCTTTGGTTGACCGTGGTCGTGTTTCGGCACACGCCAACAGCCTGGGTGGCGTTGTCCTGAACACATGGGATAGCGAGCTGTGGAACGTTGCGGATTGGTACCGCATCAAGTAATTGCTTAACTTTTCTTGAGGCCCTGGCGCAATTTGCCAGGGCCTCTTGCCATTCGCGATAGAGTAAGTTCTATCGCGGCTGCACTGGGACCCTTCCGCGGTTCCAAAATCTCAAGACACAATATGCAAAGGCGCCCAAGCTTATGCTGACCTTTACAATCCGGCGGCTGATCCTAGCAGTCCCGACATTGCTTTTTATCAGTCTGGTGATTTTCTTGCTGCTCGAGCTCGCCCCCGGCGATCCGATGGCACAGGTTCCCCTGACTGTCCCGCCCGAAGTCAAAGAAAAAATGCGCGAGGCCCTGGGCCTTGGCCAACCAATGCACATCCGGTTCTGGAAGTGGCTGGTACAGTTCTTCTGGATCGAGCCGCAGGTGCTGATCGACCATATGTTTGGCACCGCCTACTCTGTGGGCGACCTGCGCGTGATCTCCTGGCAGACCCGCTCGCCAGTGATGGACACAGTGGTTCAGCGTATCCCGCAGACCCTGTGGGTCGTTGGTACTGCTTATATTGTTGGCATCCTGATCGCGCTGCCGATTGGCATCTATTCAGCCTATCGCCAGTATTCGGTGTTTGACCAATGCGGTACCTTTATCACCATGATCGGTTTCTCGATCCCGCCGTTCTTTACCGGGCCGCTGCTGATCGTGATATTCTCGGTTCAGCTGGGCTGGTTCCCGTTCATTTATGATACCACCCATGTGGTGAATGACTGGGATAGCTTTGTGTACCAGCTCAGGCAAATGATCCTGCCAGTGATGGTGCTGTCGCTGCAAACCACCGCGCAGATCAGCCGCTATATGCGTGCGTCGATGCTGGACAACCTGAACCAGGACTATGTGCGCACCGCCCGCGCCAAAGGCCTGAGCGAATCTGTCGTGGTGATGGTACATGTGCTGCGCAACTCGATGATCCCAGTGGTCACCGTAATCGCTCTGGGCATGCCCGCGATCTTTGGTGGTGCAATCATCACCGAGCAGATCTTCTCCGTAAACGGTATCGGCGCCCAGTTGATCACCGCGCTGTTTGCCAACGACCTGCCCACCGTGCAGACGCTGACCTTTATCTTCGCGATGCTGATCGTGTTCTTCAACCTGATTGCAGATATCCTCTACGGCCTGCTTGACCCGAGGATCCGCTATGACTGATCTATCCAACTCAACACCGCTCGCCCCGCCACGCAGCCAATGGCTCAGCGTTTGGGATCAGTTGAAGAAGCACAAAGGCGCCTTGATGGGGGGGAGCTTTCTGCTCTTCATCACCCTGGCCGTGCTGCTTGGACCCTTTGTCTGGTCGCTGGATCCGCAGAAAATCGACTACCGCTCCCGCGACTTCCGGCCGATCTATCACCTGCTGTTTGATGCGGATGCCAAGGCAGTCTGGGGTCATCCGCTGGGCACCGATCAGTTGGGGCGTGACGGATTGGCCAATATCCTGGCTGGTGGTCGCACCTCGATGGCGGTGGGCTGGTCGGCTATGCTGCTGACCTTGTTCATCGGTACTCTGGTTGGGGTTATCGCTGGTTACTTCAAACGGCTGGACGGCCCATTGATGCGGCTGACTGATCTGTTCCTGTCGCTGCCAATTCTGCCGCTGCTGCTGGTCGCTGTGACGCTGTTCCGCCAACCCCTGCGTGCCAACTTTGGCCCCGAGGGCGGCATGTTCATCCTGATTGTTGCCATCATTGGCATCACCAGCTGGATGCCAACCGCGCGGATCGTACGTGGCGACGTGCTGGCGCTGAAAGAACGCGAGTTCATTCTGGCAGCCCGTTCCATCGGCACACAACCGGGTGCGATGATCTGGCGTCACCTGCTGCCCAATGTGATCTCACCGATCATGGTGTCAGCGACGTTGGGACTAGCAGCAGCCATCATCACCGAAAGCGCGCTGTCATTTCTCGGCGTCGGCTTTCCGTCGGACTTCCCCACGTGGGGAAAAATGCTGGCGGATGCGGTGCAGCGGATGGAGGAATTCCCCGAGCGGGTGATGCTGCCAGGGATTGCAATTTCGATGACCGTTCTCAGCGTCAACTATCTAGGCGACGGTCTGCGCGATGCCTTGGATCCCCGGATTCGCGGCCGCTAGCTCGGAACAGTTGCTCACATTCGAATAAGAACATGTTATTCAGCCATCCCTTCGGGGGTGGCTGTTTTGTTTTGAGTATTTTCAGCAAAAAGAACACCGTCACGCGCTCAGCGGTTGGCTGATAACAATCGCCTCCTCCTCGCAGCTTTGAAAAACCACTTTGGCTTGCTTGCACGCTCGAACCACGCCAAATGGAAAAGTTCATTTTCCACTCGGGGATTCCCATGTTCGAAACATTTGGCTTCGACGACACCACCGCTAAAGAGGCATCCGTATGGTTTGCCCTGGCTATGGGCATTCTGTTTGGCGCCCTGGCACAACTTACCCGGTTCTGCTTTCGCCGCGCTTTGATCGGTGAGGACCGCCGTCAGGCTGCCGGCATTTGGGCCATGGCTTTGGCTGTTGCCGTGATTGGCACCCAAGCTGCAGTGACACTGGGGTGGATCAGCTTTGACGCCCACCGGTTACTCGCCACCGACCTACCAGTGCTGGCCATTGTTCTGGGCGGGCTGATGTTTGGTATTGGCATGGTGCTGACCCGTGGTTGTGTCTCGCGCCTGATGGTTCTCAGCGGCAGCGGCAACCTGCGTGCCGCCATGGTGGTTATCGTCTTTGCCATCGTCGCCCACGCCGCACTCAAGGGCGTTTTGGCACCGCTTCGTGTCGCTTTGGGGTCCGTAACGCTGGACCTAGGAGAGATGACCTCCCTTGCCGCCCTGCCCGGCGGGGCGGTGTTTTGGTCCATTGTACTGGTTGCCGGTAGCCTGTCCTTGGCCCTGCGGTCGGGCAATTCAGTGTTACCGCTGGCGGGTGCAGCTCTGATTGGTCTGCTGGTGCCTTTGGGTTGGGTTGGCACGGGCTATGTGCTGTTCGACGATTTTGACCCCATTGCAATGGAAAGCCTGTCGTTTACCGCCCCCACAGCTGAAACCCTGTTCTATGGCATTGCCGCCAGCGCGATCCCAGCTGGGTTTGGCACAGGGCTGGTGATGGGCGTGCTGGCCGGTGCGGCCCTCGCTGCGCTGCTGACCGGAGGCTTCAAATGGCAAAGCTTTGAAAACCCCGGCCAAACTGGCCGCTATATGGCTGGCGCGGTCCTGATGGGCCTGGGCGGCGTCCTGGCCGGAGGCTGCACCGTCGGCGCCGGGCTGGCCGGAATTCCCACTCTGGGCATTGCTGCGGTGTTGGCACTGGCGTCGATTGCGCTGGGTGGTCTCGCCGCAAACCGGTTGCTCAATGCATCTTCTTCCGAATTCGCCGCACCGCCAACCAGACCAGCGCAACAACCGGAAGTGTGATCATCGCAGCAAGAGATCCTTTGCTAAGATCAAACATCTTGGCCAGAGGATAAGCCGCATAAGACACCAGCGACACGCTGTAGTAACTAATGGCCACCACCGACAGACCCTCGACCGTGGTCTGCAAACGCAACGCAAGATCGGCGCGTCGATCCATGCTTTCCAGCAGGGCTTGATTTTGAGCACTGCGCTCAACATCGACCCGGGTTCTCAGCAATTCCCCGGCCCGCCGCGCCCGGTCAGCCAGCGTGCCCAGGCGGGCCTCGGTGGATTTCACCGTCCGCATCGCAGGTTCATAGCGGCGTAACATAAAGTCGGCGAGGCTCTGATACCCCTCAAAGCGCCGCTCGCGCAGCAGACTGATGCGTTGATTTACCAGCGCCTCGTAGGCGCCGGTGGCGCCATACCGGAACGCTGATCGTGCCGCCATCGATTCCAACTCGGCTGAGGTTGTCAGCAGTTGCGCAAGGGTCTGATCCGCTGGCATCTGACCTCCGGTCATCTGCACCATCATTTCGGACAGATGGGTGTCGAGCCCACCGATGCTGGGTGCCAGACCCCGGGCACGAGAGAATCCCAGCATCGACATCGCGCGATAAGTCTCAATCTCGCACAGACGCTGGACAATGCGGCCCACCCGCCGGGCGCCAGTGTCGGGGCTGACAAAAACCGCAAACCGCATGTGGCCCGCAGAATCGATGCGGAAATCGCCGGCAATCACTGCGCTTTCATCCAACACCTCCGACACCGCCAGGCTTTCCGCGACAAACCAGTCAACCAGATTGCGCTTCACTACATTCGTCTCGGGGCGGGGTTCGACCCGGATCAAGAGTGAAGTCACCCTCTGTCCCGGAGCCACTGCCAGCCAATCACTGGGAAAAACATCAAAATCCACCGGATCAAAAGCCCGGGTACTGACCCCGTCAAAATAGACCGTATAGCTGACAAATTCGGTGTGCTGCTCCCACTTGAGCATATGCCGACCAATCTGTGCCGAATGGTGGGTGGCGCCGGGCTTGGGATGGGTCGCGCCATGGCGGTCCAACAAGTCGATCAGATGCCGGACATCCTCGGCCCGATCGCGGTGCACCGCTTCTTGCGCTTGTTTGATGGTCAAGTAGACCACCGTGCAAGGCCCCTGCATGGTGGGAAAGGGACGCGCATGCAGCTCGTTGGCCAATTGATAGCGTAGTGGATGGTCCTGGATTGGCGGCATCTGCGTGCTCCTGAGAAGAACCCGCAGAATAGGTGCAGTTTTAAAATCTGTAAAGAAATCTTTTATTTCAATATGTTACCGGAATACCATTGTATACGTTGGTATCAATCTTGTGCCCTAAGAGCCGCCCTCACGGCTCTCGACCATGGCGAACTGTCAGCAAGAAAGTAGGACCTCCAGCTCGATTGGTTTGTCTGACAGGACATACCCCAGGCCTTCTGCCCCTCCCCCGAGGTATTTGGAACAAGAAGAAGTCACAAAAAAAGGCGCGCCCAGCGGCGCGCCTTTTGCTGTTGCATGTGAGTGGTTTAGGTAATCAACTTTAGCAGGGTATCGAGCGATGCTTTGGCGTCGCCGTAGAACATGCGGGTGTTGTCCTTGAAAAACAGCGGGTTCTCGATGCCCGAGTAGCCGGTCCCCTGGCCCCGTTTGGAGACAAATACTTGCTTGGCTTTCCAGCACTCCAGCACCGGCATACCGGCGATGGGCGAGTTGGGGTCATCCTGCGCTGCCGGGTTGACGATGTCATTGGAGCCGATGACGATGGCCACGTCGGTGGTCGGGAAATCGTCGTTGATCTCGTCCATCTCCATCACAATGTCATAGGGCACCCTGGCCTCGGCCAGCAGCACATTCATGTGACCGGGCAGACGCCCCGCGACAGGATGGATCGCGAACCGCACGGTCTTGCCCTTGGCACGCAGGCGTTTGGTCAATTCCGCAACATTCTGCTGCGCCTGTGCCACCGCCATGCCGTAGCCCGGGATAATGACAATACTGTCGGCCTCGTCCAGCGCTGTTGCAACGCCGTCAGCGTCGATGGCGATCTGTTCGCCTTCGACTTCCATCTGCGGACCAGTTGTGCCACCAAAGCCGCCCAAGATCACGCTGATGAACGAGCGGTTCATCGCCTTGCACATGATGTAGGACAGGATCGCACCAGAGGAGCCCACCAGCGCACCGACCACGATCAGCAGGTCATTGCCAAGCGAGAAGCCAATCGCCGCTGCGGCCCAGCCGGAATAGCTGTTCAGCATGCTCACAACCACCGGCATGTCAGCGCCACCGATGCCCATGATCAGGTGATAGCCGATGAACAGCGCCGCAAGTGTCATCATCGCCAGCGGCAGAAAGCCACCGGTGTTGAAGTACCAGATCAGACAAAGCAGCGACAGACCCGCTGCGCTTGCGTTCAGCATATGGCCGCCGGGCAGTTTTGTCGCTACCGAACCGAGCTTGCCTGACAGTTTGCCATAGGCCACAACCGACCCGGTAAAGGTGACCGCACCGATGAAGATGCCCAAGAACACCTCGACCCGCAGGATTGATTGCTCGACAGGTGTCTTGTGCGCCAGCAAGGCGGCAAAGCCTTCAAGCCCCTCGCGCGCCTCATGGCTCATCGCCAGGACATTGCCCAGCTCGATATGAGCGTTGAAGCCAACAAAGACAGCCGCCAGACCAACCAGCGAGTGCATGGCAGCGACCAGTTGTGGCATCTCGGTCATCTGGACGCGCTGTGCCACCACATACCCGATGCCACCACCAGCGGCGATCAGCAGCAGCGACAGCAGCCACAACCCCGCACCAGGGCCTACAAGCGTTGCAAACACCGCCAACCCCATACTGGCGATGCCGTACCAAACCGCGCGTTTGG
>MAAY01000016.1:0-1748 GCA_002162795.1 Rhodobacterales bacterium 56_14_T64 | reverse complement strand
TATGCGGCAATAGTGAAGCCAAATTCCATGATCCAGACCTCCTTAAGATTTCTGGAACATGGCAAGCATGCGCCGTGTTACGAGGAAGCCGCCAAAGATGTTAATCCCAGCCATGAAGATGGACAGCGAGGCCAGCAGGATCACCAACCAAGAGCCAGAGCCGATCTGCATCAGCGCGCCCAGAATGATGATCGACGAGATCGCATTGGTCACCGCCATCAGCGGCGTGTGCAGCGAATGCGCCACCCCCCAGATCACCTGGAAGCCAACAAAACAGGCCAGCACAAACACGATGAAGTGCTGCATGAAGCTGGGCGGAGCAACCAGCCCAACCAGCAACATCAAGGCCGCGCCGACACCCAACAGGGTCACCTGTTGCTTGGTGGCCGCCTTAAACGCAGCAACTTCGGCTGCGCGTTTTTCTTCCGGCGTCAGGTCCGGCACCACCTCTTTGGGTTTGGCGGCGATGGCCTGGATTTTAGGCGGCGGCGGCGGGAAGGTGATTTCCTTGTTAAAGGTCACCGTCGCGCCACGAATGACGTCATCTTCCATGTCGTGATTAATCTGACCGTCTTTTTCCGGGGTCAGATCACTCACCATGTGGCGGATGTTGGTGGAATAAAGCGTCGAAGCCTGCGCTGCCATTCGGCTGGGGAAGTCGGTGTAGCCGATGATGATGACGCCGTTGTCAGTGACAATCCGCTCGTCCATCACGGTCAGCTTGCAATTGCCGCCCTTTTCCGCTGCCAAATCAATAATAACCGAACCTGGCTTCATCGCCGCAACCATGTCTTCGGTCCACAGTTCAGGCGCTTCGCGGTTGGGGATCAGCGCTGTGGTGATGACAATGTCGACCTCGGGCGCCAGTTCGCGGAACTTGGCAAGCTGTGCCTCGCGGAATTCCGGACTGGACACCGCAGCATAGCCCCCTGTCACCGCGCCGTCAGCCTGATCCTCTTCAAAGTCCAGATAGACAAACTCGGCGCCCATCGATTCAACTTGCTCGGCCACTTCGGGGCGGACGTCAAACGCCAGGGTGATCGCCCCCAGCGAGGTCGAGGTGCCAACGGCCGCCAGACCGGCAACACCAGCGCCCACAACCAGAACTTTGGCTGGCGGCACTTTGCCCGCCGCCGTGATCTGACCGGTAAAGAAGCGACCAAAGTTGTTGCCCGCCTCGATCACCGCGCGGTAGCCGGCAATATTGGCCATCGAGCTGAGCGCGTCCATTTTCTGGGCACGACTGATCCGTGGCACCATTTCCATGGCGATCACATTGGCGCCCTTGGATTTGGCCAGTTCCATACCCTCGGCATTGCTACCCGGATTGAAGAACGAGATCAGGGTCTTGCCCTTGGTCATCCGCTTCAGCTCAACCTCGGTGGGCTGGCGCACTTTGGCAACGATTTCCACCGACTTCCACAGCGCCGCCGGGGTTTTGATAATCTCAACCCCCGCCGCGACATAGGTGGCATCCGAGAAACCCGCAGCCGCCCCCGCCCCAGTCTCAATGGCGCAGTCATAGCCCAGCTTTTGCAACTGACGCGCAGAATCCGGCGTCATCGCGACCCGGTTCTCACCCGCAAAGGTTTCTTTTGGCGTTCCGATTTTCATCAGCGTTCTTCCTTCGCGCACAAGTGAAGCAGTTAATGACCAACCGCGGATTCGAACCCGGTTCCTGTCAGGTAAAGGCCAAGGAGTATAAAGCCAGCGAGGAACGCTGTTTCCACAACCAACAGCGCAATGGC
>MAAY01000061.1 GCA_002162795.1 Rhodobacterales bacterium 56_14_T64 | reverse complement strand
GGCCTGACGGCCGAGATCTAACATAGATCCCGCCGCAATAAACCTGCAGACCAAAGACCAGGAAACAGGGCGCGCCGAACGGTGCAGCCCTGTTTTTCACGTCTTGTGCAGGGATGAACACGCGCCTGCGCTCGGCTGTGGTGTTGCAGAAGGCCGCTGCTTAGCGCTACGCTGCGCCAAATGACCAATGAATGAGTAGAACTATGGCGCGACCCCGGGTTGGAATTATCGGCAACTCTTATCTGATCAATGATCAGTATCCGGCCCATGCGGGTGGTACGATGAATTCCGAAGCAGTGGCCGAAGTGTCGGAATGTATGCCGTTGCTGATTCCCTCGGACCCTCGGTTCTTGTCGGTGGATGAGCTACTGGAAACCTTTGATGGCTTTCTGCTGACCGGCGGGCGGCCCAATGTACATCCGCAGGAATATGGCGAGGCCGCGACCGAGGCGCATGGGGCGTTTGATCGGGCCCGAGATGCGATTGCGCTGCCACTGGTGCGGGCCTGCGTTGAACGTGGACAGCCGTTTTTTGGTATTTGTCGCGGGTTTCAGGAGGTCAATGTGGCGATGGGGGGCACGTTGCATCCCGAGATCCGCGACCTGCCGGGGCGAATGAATCACCGGATGCCCCCTGACGGCAGCCTGGAAGAGAAATTTGCTTTGCGTCATGTGGTCGAGATGAGCGATGGTGGCGTGTTTCATCAGCTGTTTGGCGCGCGTGAGGTGATGACCAATACGCTGCATGGGCAGGGCATCAAGACGCCTGGTGCGCGCATTGTCATTGATGGCCACGCGCCAGACGGCACGCCAGAAGCGATCTATGTCAAGGACGCGCCGGGGTTCACCCTGTCGGTGCAATGGCATCCTGAGTGGGATGCCGCCAATGACCCAGTGTCGCGGCCGTTGTTTCAGGCCTTTGGCGCGGCGGTGTACAATTGGGCTGCAGGTGAACGGCCTGCTGGGGTGAAACTGACAGCGTAAATCGCTGCTCGACCTTGCGGGACAGAGTCTTCGGAGACCAAATTGACCACAAAGTCGACAGATCACACCGCCTCTCGTTGTCTGCGTGGCGATGAAAGGGGAGGGCGAGGACAGGTGTGAAAGTGGATTGTGTGGGCCAAAAGACACGTTTTTCGACTTTTGACATCTGCGCTGGCGTGCCGCAGCTGACCACATTTGGTGAGAGACCCTGTGACGTTAAGTCAGCAAAGGACTGCCGTAACGTCCGATTCCACTCAAATTTTACTTGCTATGACGCCGTGGTAGTTTATCCGGTGGGTAAGTAACGACAAAAAGCAGGCGCATGACCCCATCATCTGAACAATCCCGGACCGAACCCGGCGCGCTGTCAGCGCGCGATTGGGTAAAAACACTGGCGAAATACCGCGAGCCGAACCAATTGCGAAGTGCGTTTGAGCTTGGCGTTACGGTGGGCCCATTTGTCCTGCTCTGGGCCTTGGCCTGGTGGTCGATGTCGATCAGCTATTGGTTGACCTTGGCGATTTCAGTCGTCAATGCGCTGTTCCTGTTGCGATTGTTCACCATCCAACATGATTGTGGTCACGGATCGTTCTTCAAAAACCGCTGGGTCAGTGACTGGGTCGGACGGGTTATCGGCGTGCTCACCTTAACACCTTATGACGTCTGGCGGCGGACCCATTCGGCGCATCACAGTGCGTCCGGAAACCTGGGCAAGCGCGGCATGGGCGATATCCACACGCTGACCGTTACTGAGTACAACGAGTTGGGCAAGTTCGATCGCCTGATGTACCGGGTGTACCGCAATCCGGTCACTCTGTTTGCCTTTGGTCCCGGGTATTTGTTTTTTGTGCAGAACCGGGTGCCGTTGGGGCTGATGAACAGCGTCAGGTACTGGGTCAGTGCCATGGGCACCAATATTGCGATTGTCTCGGCATTGCTGGTGATCTGGTACTTTGGTGGTTTCGCGGCAGTCCTGTTGATTTTTGTGCCGTCGACCCTGCTGGCTGCAACCGCCGGTATGTGGCTGTTCTATGTGCAGCATCAGTTTGAAGATACCCGTTGGGAACAGGATGACGACTGGCAACTGCACGATGCTGCGCTGCATGGCAGCTCGCATTATGTGCTGCCGTCGGTACTGCAGTGGTTCAGCGCTAATATCGGCATTCACCATGTGCATCACCTGTACAGCCGGATCCCGTTCTACCGTTTGACCGAAGTGCTGCGTGATCATGCGGTGCTGGCCGAAAGCAACAAGATGTCCGTTCGCGAAAGCCTGGTCTGCGCGCGACTGCATCTGTGGGACGAGAACAGCCGTCAATTGCTGTCGTTTTCACAAGCGCGCGTGATGTACGGCTGAACAAGCAAGACTAAGACTGGAATTATTAAAAACGCCGCAACCCATCAGGGCTGCGGCGTTTTTGTTTAGGCCGCGAGCAGCAGGCCTTCGTGTGACTTAAGACACAGGCGCGCAGTGTCGCCAAGCGCACCTGCGTGACTGCGCAATTCTGGAAACAGCGTGAACATTTCATCTCTGCCCTGGTCGTCCAATGCACCAAGAGCCTGGTCCCCGGGATAGAAACTTTCGGTGGCGGCGCCGTTGGCATAGATCACCTGATGCGTATCGAGCATCAGATGCATGTAGGTGACACTGCCACCGCTGCGGCGGGTGACGGCCGGGTTTGAGAGCAGGTGGCGCGCTGCAACCAGCACTTCGTCGGCGCCGAACAGCATTTGCGCACGTGGACCACTCCACAGTAGCCGGTGTTGCGGCGATACTAACAGTGGAGCGGTGGCATCTAGCAAAAGCGTTGGCGCGATTTCAATGGGGGCAAAATCACCAGTTGCGGCAACAGTGCGGCTGCCGAGCCAGCGTAGCGGTTGCAGCCCGTTATCGCGGGTGACGATCATGTCGCCAATGGTCAGGGTTTCAATAGCGCGGGGGCCGTGTGCGGTCTCGATCAGAGTGCCGGGGGTGAAGCAGATGATATTCTCGATGCCCGAGAAAGTCACCAAGGTGCCGTCCAGCAGCTCGACCGTGCCGGCCTTTTCATCTGGCGTATCAGTGGTCAAATTGAGCGTCGAAAGATCGGCCAGCCCGTTCAGGTTCAGAGTGTCGCCGCCGGTCTCATCGCCCTCGCCACCGTCAATGGTGATGGTGGAGCTACCGCCCTCACCATGGTCGGTCAGGATGAACAGGTCATCACCGTCGCCGCCCAAAGCGCTGTCGCCCTCGGCGACGTTCACGGTGTCGTTGCCGCTGCCACCGTCCAAAAAGTCGCTACCTTGGCCGCCAGTGATCAGATCGTCTCCGTCCTCGCCATAGATGCTGTCGTCGCCTTGGCCGCCGTTCAGCTCGTCGTTGCCGGGAGGGTTGGCGATGGTGTCAAAGAAAATGTCGCTGACCCAGACTGCCTGGGTGCCGCCAAGCAGGTTTTCGTAGGAGATTTCAATACTTGCAACCGGTCCGGCAATTTCAACCAGCATAGATCCGGTCGCATCATCGGGACTTTCGCCGACGTTGCCGGCGGTGACGGTATTGCCGCTGATGGTATCGGTATTGCTGCCGTTGTTCACCACAGTCAGCGTTACTGCAACCGGATTACCGTCGGCATCATAGGCGTTGACCGTCACCACATCGTGGTGGTTGCCTGCGGTAAAGTCGATGTCGCTGATCCGGAAAACAACGTTCTCCACCTCATCCATCACATCCGAGCTGTCGTTGGCGGCAAAGTTGATTGTTGTGGTCGAGGTGGCGTCGTCTCCGGCCCCTCTGAGGTACAGGGACGAGTTATCGTCGAAGCTTTCACCGCTTGCGACATAGATGTCGTCAGTGGTTTCAAGCGAGAATTCCGGGTTGTTATTGCCGTCATCGACAAAGCTGACCGAGACATCGATCTGACCTGTGGTCTGGGTGAAACCACCGCTGACGTCCTGTTCGTCGCTGCCCTGGGCGTCCCAACTCAGGGATTCAGTGCTTGATGTGCCCCCATCGCCGTAGATGACGTCATCGCCATTGCCGCCGTCGATTGTGTCATCGCCCGAGCCGCCATAGACCCAATCGTCCCCGCTGCTGCTGCTGATATCATCGTTGCCGGCGTTCCCGTAGACCAGATCACCGTTGTCTGCGGTATCATTGATGCTGTCGCCGTCGCTGTCGGTATAAGAGCCGTCGATCACATCATCACCCGACGTGCCGTCGACCTGGTGGTCGGGTATAACGGAATAGCTAGGGGCGCTGACGACATCGGCACTGGTTAGGGTGTCGACCTCGCCGTAAGAGGGGATGAAATAGACGTTGCCGTCTGTTCCCAAGTGGTATTGGCCCGGTTCCAGCGTGTCGGTATAGGACGTGCCGCCATCAACTCCGGTAAAGATCCATTGGCCAGTGCCAAGATTGGTGTCGGTTGTGAAGCTCGTCCAGGCTCCGCCAATGACGTCGTCAACGCCCAGGGCACCGTCTGCACCCAGTGATACTTGATAGCCGCTTGGCATGGCTCGTCCTCAGGTCATCGTTGCCGACAGTCGGCGTTAGAGATTTGTTAACCTTGCTAGAAGAGCTCAGTGGCCGAAATTTGAGCGCAACATGAAGACTTTGGGGCGCGTTGCCTAACCGGTGCCGCATTTGTGGGGCGGGTGTCGTTCAAGGGCGCCATGAGCGGCATTTTATATGGGTTGAGGCAAAACCCATGACGTTAAATTGTGTTGGTTGGCTTTGGGTCGGTCCGATCAATGCTACAGGCCCAATATACTTGAACTGACCACTGCGGCCATTCATGACCACTGCAGAGAATGGCCGGTCAGAGACTGTTGTGACATACGATAACGTGCCCCCTGCCTCTCCAAAACTTCACAATTCAACCCATTTCGGGTCATTGTTTCAGCGCAATTTTCGGTTGATCTGTAACTATTGATCACGACTTGCTCTGGCCTTGTTTTGGCGCGTGACGTGATTTGCCACTCAGAATACAGGAAACTATCGGGAAATCCGCGATGCCTACTGACTACACGGTTAACTCATTTTTCCTTGGTAGTCTGTCTGATGACGCCGGTAAAGAAGGCTCAGCTGTTTCACCGGTACTGCTGACCTTTACGGATGTGGACGACGATGGGTTTGTTACGGAAGGCGATGATCTTCTGCAGGGTATCGTCGTCGAAACCATGAAAGACGAAAGCATCCTAGAATTAGAGGATGGTGGAACCGTCACGGGCTGGTATGTCGCGATAGAAGTCGGTAGCGAAAAGCTAACTTACTTTGTTCCGACTGACGGTACTATTCCATCTGATGATACTTTGGCTGAAGACATCGATCTTCAGGGCGACGAATCAGGGAATGTAATTGACATTGATCCAGTTGTTCCTTGTTTTACGCAAGGTTCTTTGATTGCTACAAAAAAGGGCTGTATTCCTGTAGAATTAATTCGTACTGGAGACATGGTGTGTACCCGTGACAACGGGTTTCAAGAAGTCCGTTGGGTGGGGCAACGTCCAATTAGCTCAGCCTATTTGCAAGCTTTTGCAAAGCTGCGTCCCATTGTGATCCGGAAGGGTAGTTTGGGCTCGAACATACCGCAGACCGATCTAGTCGTTTCGCCCAACCATCGATTACTGCTGGAAAACTATTCTGGGCAACTGTACTTCGGAGAACCCGAAGTATTGGTTGCTGCCAAGCATCTACTTCAACGCCCTGGTGTGCACCGGATGAACGCGAGTGATACCAACTATGTGCACATCTTGTTCGATCAGCACGAACTTGTCTGGACGGATGGTGCGTGGACCGAGAGCTTCGCCCCTAGCTGCCAGGCTCTAAAGGGTTTTCAGCAAAAGCAAAGAGATGAGTTGTTTCTTTTGTTTCCGGAATTGCGCCACCAAGTCAAAGACACAAGCTACCAGTTGGCTCGGATGGAAATCAAGAAACATGAGCTGCCTCTAATGTGGTGAGCGACAATAAGAGCTAAACAAAACCCATAAGAAAATGCAATTATGCCCGCATCTAACACATCCGTGCGACACGCAGCGAAAGTTCAGTATCCTCCCTTTGTGCCCGGTGCTGTGCCTGCAGCATTGACCAAAATAGGCTCAAATTCAACAAACCCAGTCTAGCGACTTCGCAAGAAAAAACGGCGCCCCAAATCTGGCGCGCCGCTGTGTCGTTGTATGTTTGTGGGCCTACACCATGATGTCGAAGTCATGCATCAGGGGCAGACGGCGCGCCCGTTTGCCGGTCAGATCGAAGATCGCATTGGCCAGCGCTGGGGCCGCTGGGGGCGTGCCGGGCTCTCCGGCGCCGCCCATGTGTTTTTGGGTCTCAAGCACCTGCACCTCTGTCTGTGGCATGGTGTGCATGCGCAGGGCGTCGTAGTCGGGGAAATTGCTTTGCTCGACTTCGCCGTCGGCAAAGGTGATTTCGCCAAAACAGGCCGCAGACAGACCATAGGCCATGCCGCCGAACATCTGCGCCTTGACCGTTTCGGGATCCAGTGCCAGCCCCATGTCGCAAGCTATCCAGGCCTTGTTGATGCGGATGCTGCCATCTTCATCAACCACCTCGATCACCTCGGCCACGGGGGTGCCAAAGCTGTAGCACATGGCGACGCCGCGCCCGACGCCGTCCGGGGTTTGGCCGGTCCAGCCTGACATCTGCTTGACCGCGTCGAGCACACCTGCAGCGGGGGCCCATTCTTTGCGCGCCAGTGCGAGGCGGAATTCCATCGGATCGGTGCCAGCCTTGTGGGCCATTTCATCGATGAAGCTTTCGACAAAGAAGCCGTTGAAGGAGTTGCCAACCGAGCGCCAGAAACCTACCGGAATTTGAATGTCACTCAGGTGGCCGCTCATGCGGAAGTTTGGAATGGCGTAGGGCGGGTTAAAGAAGCCCTCGACATGCACCTTGTCAGGGCCGCCCGCTGGCAGGCCTGCGATTCGGTCCATGACCTGCGCCACAGGTGAGGCGGCGGCGACCTTGCCGTCCATCAGAACGGCGGCGCCATCCTTGATTGCTCCGCGCATGCGGGCGATGGCGCCGGGACGGTAGAAGTCATGGCGCATGTCTTCTTCGCGCGACCATGTCAGCTGCACCGGAACACCAGGCATCTGTTTGGCCAGACGGGTGGCAAGGATTGAAAAGTCCAATTCAACCCTGCGGCCAAAACCACCACCCAGATAGGTGGTGTGCAATTCAACCTGTTCACTTTCCAGACCCGCCTCGGCCGCGCATTTCCACTGGGTGAAGGTCGGCATCTGGTTGCCACACCAGACGGTCAGCTTGTCGCCCTCAAACAGCGCAGTGGCATTCATCGGCTCCATAGTGGCATGGGCCAGATAGGGCAGCTGGTATTCTGCGGTGATCTCGGTTGCGCCGTCGGGCAGGGCATCCACATCGCCATCGTCGCGCATGGTCGAGTTGGGTTCGTCGTCAAAAGCCTCGGCTATTTTGGCGAACACCTGATCGGTTTCGGGGGGGTAGGGGGCATCTTGCCAGTCGATGTCGACCATTTCGGCAGCCTGCATGGCCAGCCATGTGTTGCTGGCCACGACAGCAATGCCATCGCCCATATCAACCACCTTTTCCACGCCGGGCATGGTCAGAGCCTGCTCTGCGTCAAAGCCGTTCATACCTGCCCCAAGGCGTGGGTTGCGGCGTAGAGAGGCAAATTTCATGCCTTTCTGACGGACATCGATGCCGAATTCAGCGGTACCAGTGGATTTGGCCACCATATCAACGCGAGGTTGGTTTTTGCCGAGCAAACGCCATTCACTGCTGGGGCGCAGTTCCACCTCGATCGGATCCAGTTTCGCGGCATCCGCAGCCAGTTCGGAATAGCTGAGGGATGTGCCGTCGGGGGCCTGAACCCTGCCATTGGCGGTTTTCAATTGGTCACGTGCCACACCCAGACGATCAGCTGCGGCCTGTTTTAGGGTTTCACGGGCGGTGGCCCCGGCCTGACGCATGCGGCTGTAGCCGTCTTTCATTGACGTCGAGCCACCGGTGCCTTGCAGGTTCAAGGTTTTGCCCAACACGCCAAGGACTTGACCGATCGAGTGCTGGAAGTCGCTGACATCATAGCCACGGTTGGGTAGCATGTCGGCCATAAAGGCGCTGTTGTAATAGGCCTGTGCCGCGGGGCCGTGCAACACGCGGACAGCGTCCAGTTCGACGTCCAGTTCCTCGGCAATCAGGGCAGCCCAAGTGGTTTTGACACCTTGGCCCATTTCAGCGCGCGGCGCGAACAGAGTCACACCCTGTTGGTCAATCAGCACAAAGGGGTTGAGCGCCGCTTCACCTGCGCCTGGTTTCAGCGGGTTGGGGGCCGGGCGGCTGACGTAATAGGCACCAAAGGCGACACCTCCAACGATGGCGGCAGAGCCGATGAGGAAGCTGCGGCGGGCGATTTTTCCGATGCTGGCCATGGTTCAGACCTCCTGCATTTTCTTAGCGGCGGTGTGGACTGCGGCGCGGATGCGGGGATAAGTGCCGCAGCGGCACAGATTGCCCTGCATGGCCTCGTCTATATCGTTGTCGCTGGGCGCGGGGTTTTCAGCCAGCAGGCTGGCGGCCTGCATGATCTGGCCGGACTGGCAATATCCACATTGCGCCACCTGATGGTCGACCCAAGCCTGCTGGACCACTGCCATGGAACCGGGTTTGCCGATGCCTTCGATGGTGGTCACTTCGCCGTCCACGTCGTCCAGTGACATCTGACACGATCGTACGGCGACTCCGTCGATATGCACGGTGCAGGCACCACAAGCGGCGACACCGCAACCGTATTTGGTACCTGTCAGCCCGACCTCGTCGCGCAGGACCCAAAGCAGGGGTACGTCGTCAGGCAGATCCACCTGATGGGATTTTCCATTGATGCGAAGGGTCGTCGACATGGGTCGGTACTCTCTGGCTGATGCGGTTGCTGACAAAATGTATAATAAGTGTCAGCGTGTCAAGGTGTCGATTGACAGTTTGCGGCGAAACTGTCAGGAACTGAAACATGATCAAAGTAAGTGACGATCCTAAACGACAGGCCATTCTGGTCTCGGCATGGCAGGCCTTTGCGACCTATGGGTTTCGCAAGACCTCGATGGATGACATCGCGCGCGGAGCTGGGATGTCGCGGCCGGCATTGTATCTGCACTATCGCAACAAAGAGGCGATTTTCTCGGGGCTGGTCGACGGTCACTATGGGCTGTCGCTGGACACCGTGGCACAGGCTTTGGCATCAAAGGGCACGCTGTCGGATCGGTTGAGCGCGGCCTTTGATGCGCAGGGCGGACCGGCGATGCAGGCGATGATGGATTCGCCGCATGGATTGGAACTGTTTGAAGAAGGGTTGAACGCAGCAGGAGAAGCGATCGACAGGGGTGAAGCTGCTCTTCGCTCGATCTATGCTGAGTGGTTGCAGGCTGAAGCGGAGGGCGGGCGTGCGGTGCTGACCGGGCCTGCTGATGAAATTGCCCGAACCTTTTGCTCCGCCATGAAGGGGATCAAACACATGTCGCCGGATTACGCCAGCTACACCGCAGGGGTGGCGCAGCTGGCGGCTTTGTTTGGCGCGGCACTTAGGCCATAGTAGCCGGAAAATTCGAATTTTCCGTGTCGATTTCTTGGAAGAAATCGGAGAGTGCTGGGCGGTTACAGCTCGGTGCGCAGGTGCCAGAGTTCCGGGAACAGTTCGACTGCCAGCATACGTTTCAGATAGCTGACGCCGCCGGTGCCACCGGTCCCACGTTTGAAGCCGATGACGCGCTCGACTGTGGTGACGTGGTTAAAGCGCCAGCGGCGGAAGTAGTCTTCGAGATCCACCAGTTTCTCGGCCAGCTCATACAGTTCCCAATGCGTTTCCGGATCGCGGTAGACTTCAGTCCAGGCGGCCTGAACGGCGGCATGCGGTTGGTAGGCTTCGGGTAGGTCGCGGTGCAATACTTCGTCGGGCAAGGGAAAGCTCTGTGACAGCGCTTTAAGCGCCACGTCGTAGAGCGAGGGTTGTGCCAGTTCTTCCTCAAGCAGCGCGACCAGATCTGGGCGATGGGCGTGGGGTTTCAGCATTGCCGGATTACGGTTGCCGAGCATGAATTCGATTTGGCGATACTGGTGCGACTGAAAGCCCGAGCTTTGACCCAGCGCGTCGCGAAAGGCGGTGTAGTCCGAGGGCGTCATGGTGCGCAGCACGTCCCAGGCGGAATTTAGCTGTTCAAAGATCCGCGAGACGCGGGATAGCATTTTAAACGCCTGATGCGGTTTGCCATTTTGCAGGTTGCTGCGGGCGGCATCCAATTCGTGCAGGGCCAGTCGCATCCACAGCTCGGACGTTTGGTGCTGGATGATGAAAAGCATTTCATCATGGGTGTCGGTCCAGGTTTTCTGGGCGTTCAGAAGCATGTCCAGCGACAAGTAGTCGCCATAGGACATGCGGGTTTCGAAATCCATCTCGGCGCCATCTTTGGCCGGGTCATAGGGTTTGCTCATGGGAGGCTCCCAAAGTCAGTGACATGGCAAAGCGTTTCAGCTGCTCGCCATTCCTGTCAACTATTTCCATTTCATCGACCTGCCAGCCCTGTTTGGCAAAGAAGGGCCGTGCCAATAGGCTGGCGTGGGTCGTCATCCGTTTCAGATTTGAAACACGCGCCCGTTCAAGGATGACGTCATAGAGAGCTTGCGCCACAGCGCGACCCATCCAGCGGGGGCGCACATAGGCAAAGTCGAAGTAGCCCTGCGGGGTTGCGGCCATGAAGCCTGCAATCTCGCCATCAGCCTGTGCAACCCAGACGTCAAGTGCTGCCAGTCGACTGGGCCATGTGACGGGCATGCCCGGGTTAGGCGCCCAGGCCTGTTGTTGCGCAGGGGTATAGTGTTTGCCGGTGCCCTGGTGGATGGCTTCGTAGAAGACATCGGCCAGATCCTTGGCATCGTCAGGATGATATGCCCGTATCGCAACATTCATGTCACCGCAGAGCGGACTTTGTACTCGGGGCGATCCCACAGGTTGTTCTGCATTACGTCAGCGATGATTGCGGCGGCGGCACGCACGTCGGCCTCGTCGATATACAGTGGGGTGAAGCCAAAGCGCATGATGTCAGGGGCGCGGAAGTCACCGATGACGCCACGGGCGATCAGAGCCTGCATGGCGGCGTAGCCTTCGCGAAAGCGGAACGAGACCTGACTGCCACGCTGGTGCCCGTCGCGGGGGCTGGCGAGGGTAAGATCTGGACAGCTTGCCTCGACCTCGGCGATGAACAGATCACAAAGCTCGATGGACTTGGCGCGCACAGAGGCAATGTCGGCCATATCCCAGATATCCATCGCGGTTTCCAGCGCGGTGAGCTGCAGCACAGGCGGGGTGCCGACGCGCATGCGTTCAATGCCGGGGCCGGGGCGGTAATCGAGATCAAAGGCAAAGGGGGCTTCGTGTCCCAGCCAGCCGGACAGCGCCGGGCGGACTTGATCGACGTGGCGCGGCGCGACGTATATAAAGGCTGGTGCGCCGGGGCCGCCGTTGAGGTATTTGTAGCTACAACCAACGGCAAAATCGGCGTTGCAACCGGCCAGATCAACCGGCAGTGCGCCCGCCGAATGGGCAAGA
The DNA here is from genome assembly GCA_002162795.1 of Rhodobacterales bacterium 56_14_T64. Classification (GTDB taxonomy): domain Bacteria; phylum Pseudomonadota; class Alphaproteobacteria; order Rhodobacterales; family Rhodobacteraceae; genus Parasedimentitalea. The sequence continues at coordinate 5,422 of MAAY01000061.1, read as the reverse complement.
TCCCAGACGGTGATGATACCCTTGGCCTGTGCCTGTTCGGTGAGAGATTTCATGTCATGCTTGCGTCCGGTGCGGTAATCCACCTCGGTCAGCATTAGCACGGCGATGTCGTCGGTCAGGTTTTCGGCCACGTCCTCGGGGTTGACGGTGCGCAGTTCATACTCATCACCCAGCGAGCGCAGCAGTCCGTCTGCCATATAGAGGTCAGTGGGGAAGTTGCCGTTGTCGGACAGCACCACTTTGCGGGCTGGGTTCAGCTCCAGCGCCGAGGCGACGGCCTGATAGACTTTGATCGAGAGGGTATCACCCATCACCACATGGCCCGGCTCAGCGCCGATCAGGCGGCCGATGCGATCGCCAAGGTCATTGGATTTCTGCATCCAACCGGCCTTGTTCCAGCCGGTGATCAGCATTTCGCCCCATTCATCCTGCATCATTGCGCCGACCTGTTTGGTGGCAGCAAGAGGCAGCGGGCCCAGCGAGTTTCCATCTAGGTAGATCATACCTTCGGGGAGGTGAAACATGGCTTTGGTGGCGGCAAAGTCGGTCATTGGGGCCTCGTCGTGATTATATTTCAAGCTTAAAGCTTTTGTGATTTTCTATCCGAAGAGATGTAGCCTGTCGAGTCAAACAAAAGCTTTGGTCCCGCTCTCGTCGAATTCAAATACAGCACTACCTGATAAAAAGTAGCATAAGGGGTTTTGAATATGTCGAATGCTTTTTCCTATGCCTGTCGTGACTGTGAGGGAATGGAAGCCTGCCCGGCCAGTGTGGTGGCTGCGACGGAAAGTGAAGTCTGGAAATTGATCGAATTGCACGCAGAATATGCACATGGAGAAGATCCTGCTGATTGGGACCAAGATACGCGATCTTACCTGGCGACTTTGATCAAGCCGGTAGATGTATCGGTGAAAACAGAGGCATAGAAGCCGTTGAATGCGCAATCTAAGTGTGGGCTGGCTCTGGAATTCCGAGTTCCCGTCGTTTCTTTTTCGACAGGCCTGCGGCGACCAGTTCATAAGAGATTTCGATATGGCGGCGGAGCTCGGCGTCGGACAGACCAGGCTGCTCATAGTTCTGCAGCCATTTCATGCCGCGTGAGGCCAGATAAGGGGCGGGGCGGATGCCGGGTTGTTCTTGCAAAACCTCATAGGCGATCTCGGTCACCTTGAAGGTGTAAGCATCGCGCCCATCGGCCCAGCCGCAGATGGCAAAGACCTTGGGGCCGACCTTCCACACATCCGCATTGCCCCATTGGACCACGTGGCTGGCGGCGGGCATGGCGGCGCAGAATGAGTTGAATGTCGCCCGGTCCATTACATTTCGCCGCCGGAAATTTGCAGGGCCTGGCCGTTGACGGACCCGGAATTCGGGCTGCAGAGGAACAGTGCGGCTTCGGCGACTTCCTCGGGGGCGATCAGGCGACCGTGCGGATTGGCGCCAAGCATGACCTGCATAGCGTCCTGTTCACTCATGCCTGTGCGTTTCATGATGCTGGCAATGTTCTGCGGTACGATATTGGTGTCCACATAGGCCGGGCACAGGGCGTTAAATGTATAGGGTTTGCCCAGATGGTCGGCGGCGAGGGCTTTGATCATGCCGATCATTGCGTGTTTGCTGGCGGAATAACAGCTGGCACCTTTCAACCCTTTGAGGCCGGCAATCGAAGAGATCGCGATCACACGGCCCCAGTCGGTGGTATGCATCGACTTGAGACATTCGCGAATGGTCAGAAAGCAGCCATCGACGTTGATCGCCATCATGGTGCGCCAGAATTCCATATCAGTTTTGTGCAGCGCACGGCCTTCGGCGATGCCCGCGTTGGGCACACAGATCTGCACGGGGCCACGGGCTTCGATTGCCTTGGCAACGCCGGTCACAACCGAGTCTTCGCTGGCCACATCCATTTGCACGGCGTGTAGCCCGTTGACCGCGACTTTCTCCAGCACCTCCGCCCGACGCCCGGTGATGGTGACCTGCGCCCCCTGAGCCGCCAATGCCTGCGCAATGGCAAGGCCAATTCCGGTGCCGCCGCCAGTGACCAATGCGTGTTTACCGTTCAATGTCATGTTTCAATCTCCTGTTACTCTGACCCTAGCCAGCACGGTGGCGATGGCAAGCAGGTCGTACCGTCACAAATGAGGGGGTGTTTACAATCTTATTCACATTTGTGAATGTGACTGCAAACAGGGAGACACCGATGAAACTCATAACCACTTCTGCTTTGGCGGGATTTGTTCTGGCCGCGGCAGTTCAGGCCAGTCAAGACATTCCAGATCAGTATCCGCAATCCGAATTGTATTCCAAGCCGGTTGAGGTGATCCCGCATGTGTTTTCGGCGATTGGCGCCACGGCACCTCCGGGCGCGGCCAATGCCGGACACAACAACAACCTGTCATTCATTGTCACCGATGAAGGTGTTGTGGTGGTGAATGCGGGGGCGTCGGATCGATTGGCGGCGGCGCTGCACGACGAGATCAAGGCCGTGACCGATCAGCCGGTGGTGCTAGTGATCAATGAAAACGGCCAGGGGCATGCCATGTTGGGCAATGGCTATTGGCGCGATCTTGGGGTCGATGTTCTGGCGCATGTCGATGCGGTGGCTGAAACCAAGGAGAACGGCGATTTCATCCTGCAGCGTATGCTGAGTTACAACAAAGACGGTGCTGATGACACCCGGATTGAACATGCCAACCTGAGTTTTGACGATGACTATAACCTGTCGTTGGGCGGGGTCGAGATCAAGGTTCTGCATCTGGGGCCAGCCCATGATCCCGGGGATGTGCAGGTCTGGATCCCTGAGTGGCAGATCATGCTGGCCGGCGACATCGCCTTTCACGAACGCATGTTACCGGTGTTTCCCCATACCTGTACCAAATGCTGGATCGAGACCTGGACCGAAAAACTGGAACCGCTGAACCCGACTTATGTGGTGCCCGGCCATGGACATCCTACCAACTTGGCGCAGGTCCGCCGCTATACACTCGACTACCTTGTGGACCTGCGCAACAAGGTTGGAGCGCACATTGAAGGCGGCGGTGATCTGGCCTCAGCTTATTATGTGGATCAAGCACAATGGCGTGGCTTAGATACATTTGAAGAGCTGGCAACCAAGAATGCGGGCCGGGTCTATGAGGAAATGGAGTGGGAATAATCGCAACCCAAAGCGGCATGCAAAAGTATACGTAGGCATTTTTGTTATTATGTGCAGGATCGTGCCGCAATCGGGAAGAGATTCGTCGCTTGCGGGTGTTTGTGGCATTTTGTCCTTTCCGAAGCTCAGATGTCGATTGGCTCTGGACCAACTGCGCTGAGGAAGGGAAAGTAAGGCGAAATGATCACGATGACTGCAAACTGCCCTAAGCGGAGCGCCTTTTGATGCGGTGGATGGATATTCCGCCGCTGTGGCTGTTGGGCTGCGTGATTGTAGCCTGGCTGCAGGCTCTGTGGTTTCCCTATGGATTGGGGTTCGGTGGAACCTGGGCCGATCTATTGGGTGGCCTGCTGGTTGGTGGGGGAATTGTGCTGACGTTGTTGGCCATTTACGAGATGCGCCGACACCGCACCACGGTTGTCCCCCATAAAACGCCCAGTCATTTGGTGCAGTCGGGGATCTTCAGCCGCTCGCGCAATCCGATTTATCTGGGCGATGTGTTGATACTGGCCGGGCTGATTCTGCGCTTTGACGCGGTGCTGTCGCTGCCATTGATCCCGGTGTTCACTTGGATACTCGAGAAACGATTTATCGTACCGGAGGAAGACAGGATGCGGCGTGAATTTCGTGCAGACTGGGCCCGCTACGAAAAGAAGACACGCCGTTGGGTGTAAAGTTGATACTGCATTGCGGCATTGAAATGCGGCGACGCAGCGAAATCCTTGCGCAAGTTTATTGCGCACGGTAAGGAAAATTATTGCGATCCGTACCTGAAGGGTGCGGGCACGGCCAAGCCGAGGGGGACCGATAGGTGAAGATAGGTACACCAAAAGAGATATTTAAAGGTGAGGCGCGCGTTGCTATGACGCCAGACTCTGCGCGTCAGTTGCAGAAACTGGGCTATGACTGCGCCATTGAAACCGGGGCAGGAGCTACCGCCGGGTTTTCGGATGCCACTTATGTCGATGCCGGGGTTGAGATCATCAAGACCCCAGCGGCGCTATGGAAATCGGTAGATATCGTCGCCAAGGTCCGTCAGCCCACCGAGGTTGAACTGAAACGGATGACCAAGGGCAAAACCCTGATCTCGTTCTTCAACCCAGGCAGCAATGCCGAGGGAATGGAACTGGCGAGATCCAAGGGCGCCAATGTGATTGCCATGGAAATGGTGCCGCGGATTTCTCGTGCCCAGAAAATGGATGCGCTGTCGTCGATGGCCAATATCGCCGGTTACCGTGCGGTGATCGAGGCGGGCAACAACTTTGGTCGCTTCTTTACCGGTCAGATCACGGCGGCGGGCAAAGTGCCGCCAGCCAAGGTTTTGGTGGTTGGTGCTGGCGTTGCCGGTCTGGCTGCTGTGGGGACCTCGACTTCTCTGGGTGCGATCACCCTGGCGTTCGATGTGCGCCCCGAAGTGGCCGAGCAGGTTGAATCGATGGGCGCAGAGTTTGTCTATCTGGATTTTGAGGAAGACCAGGCCGATGGCGCTGCGACAGGTGGCTATGCCGCGGTCTCTAGTCCGGAGTTCCGCGAGGCACAGCTGGCCAAGTTCCGCGAGCTGGCGCCCGAGGTCGACATCGTTATTACCACGGCGCTGATCCCCAACCGCGAAGCACCAGAGCTGTGGACCGAGGATATGGTTGCGGCGATGAAGCCGGGCTCGGTCATTGTGGATTTGGCGGCGGAAAAGGGCGGCAACTGTAAGCTGACCGTGATGGACGAGAAGATTGTCACCGACAATGGCGTCACCATCATTGGCTACACCGACTTTCCGTCCCGGATGGCATCACAGGCTTCGACCCTGTACGCGACGAACATCCGTCACATGATGACAGACCTGACCCCTGAAAAGGATGGTCAGATCAATCACGACATGGAAGACGACGTGATCCGCGGCGCGACCGTGACCTTTGAAAAAGAGATCACCTTCCCGCCGCCTCCGCCGAAAATTCAGGCGATTGCGGCTAAGTCCAAAGAAACGGTGCCTGAACTGACGCCGGAAGAAAAACGCGCAGCCGAAGTTGATGCGTTTAAGGCGGCCACCAAGCAGCAGGTCACCTTGTTGGGTGTTGGCGCGGCTTTGATGTTGTTGGTTGGACTAGTGGCCCCGGTCAGCTTCATGCAGCACTTCATCGTGTTTGTGCTGGCCTGTTTTGTTGGTTTCCAGGTGATCTGGGGCGTGGCGCATTCGCTGCACACACCGTTGATGGCGGTGACCAATGCGATCTCGTCAATCATCATTCTGGGCGCGCTGATGCAGATCGGCTC
>MAAY01000075.1:25812-26141 GCA_002162795.1 Rhodobacterales bacterium 56_14_T64 | reverse complement strand
GCTTATGCCGAACAGATCACTTACGTCAGTGACCGCCCCGGTCATGATGCCCGTTATGCCATCGATCCAACCCGTATCCGCGACGAGCTGGGCTGGCGACCATCGGTGACGGTGGAGGAAGGGCTGGAGCGCACCGTGCAATGGTATCTTGATAACGAGAACTGGTGGCGCGCTCTGCAAAACCGCGATGGGGTGGGGGAACGACTGGGCACCGGCAAGTGAGGCGGGGTCGAGATCTGAACGCGAGGCAGGGATTATGCTGATCGCGCATTTGCCCTCGGGGTATGTGCTGGCGCGCGCTCCGCGCCGCGATATCCCCTTATTGCTTC
>MAAY01000075.1:20413-25802 GCA_002162795.1 Rhodobacterales bacterium 56_14_T64 | reverse complement strand
GCTGGCCGCGGTATTTCCCGATCTGGACATGATCTGGTTTTATCTGGTTGATGACCGGGCCATCCACCATCACCGCTATTGGGTGCATATCCCATTTTTCTGGATGGTGGTGGCGGCTGTTATCCTGCCGGGGCTAGCGCTGTTTACCCGCCGCTATCTGGCGACCGGGGTGGTCTTTCTGGCCTCCACTTTCCTGCATTTACTGTTGGATACCATTGGCGGCGGCATTATGTGGGCCGCCCCGTTTGAGGATCATCTGTATACGCTGGTAACGGTGCCACCGACGCAGGCCCATTGGGTGGCGTCCTTTGTCCTGCACTGGACATTTCTATTAGAGATTGCCGTCTGGGGCACCGCTGTGCTGTTGTGGCGCAAAAGGAGAGATCTATGATCCTTGTCTTTGGAAAAACGGGTCAGGTGGCACAAGAGTTGGCGACCTATGACGGGGTGACCTGCCTGTCGCGGGCTGAGGCGGATCTGAGTGACCCGGCTGCTTGTGCAGCGCAGATCCGCGATGCGCGCCCCGCTGCTGTGATCAATGCCGCCGCCTATACCGCGGTGGACAAGGCCGAAGAAGAAGAAGTTCTGGCAGGGGTGATCAATGGGGATGCCCCTGGCGCGATGGCGCAGGCCTGTGCGGATCTGGGTATTCCTTTTGTCTATATCTCGACGGATTATGTGTTTGATGGGACCGGAACCCAGCCCTGGAAGCCCGCAGACGCCACTGGTCCCCTGGGCGCTTATGGGCGCTCCAAACTAAAGGGCGAGCAACTGATCACCGCCGCAGGCGGCACGGCGGCCATTCTGCGCACCTCTTGGGTGGTTTCCGCCCATGGCAACAATTTTGTCAAAACCATGCTGCGGCTGGGGGGGGAGCGTGATGCGCTGAGTATCGTCGCGGATCAGATCGGTGCGCCGACCATGGCGCGGGATATTGCGCACGCCTGTGTGCAGATGGCACAGCAGTTGATTGAGGACCCGAATAAAGCCGGGACCTATCATTTCTGCAGCGCGCCACAGTGCAGCTGGTCGGAGTTTGCCCGCGAGATCTTTGAGCAGGCTGATCTTGCCTGTGAGGTCGCGGATATTCTCAGCGCGGACTATCCCTCCCCGGCGCAACGACCGCTGAACTCAAGGCTTGATTGCGCCTTGTTAGAGACGATTTTTGACATTCTCCAGCCCGATTGGCAGCTGGGGTTAAGTGATATTTTGAAAGATTTGGGAGCCCACAGATGACGGCACGGAAAGGTATTATTTTGGCTGGCGGATCCGGCACCCGGCTGTATCCGATTACTATGGGGGTGAGTAAACAGCTCTTGCCGATCTACGACAAGCCGATGATCTTTTATCCGATTTCGGTGCTAATGCTGGCCGGTATCCGCGAGATCTGTGTGATCACCACACCGCAGGACAGCGACCAGTTCAAACGCACCCTGGGGGACGGAAGCCAATGGGGAATCTCGTTCACCTATGTGGAACAGCCCAACCCCGATGGTCTGGCTCAGGCCTATATTCTGGCCGAGGACTTTCTGGCCGGGGCGCCGAGTGCGCTGGTGCTGGGCGACAATATCTTCTTTGGCCATGGCTTGCCCGAGGTGCTGGCAGCGGCAGATGCACAGCCCGAGGGGGGTACGGTTTTTGGTTACCACGTGGCCGATCCCGAACGTTACGGCGTGGTGGATTTTGACGATGACGGCAAGGCGCGTCAGATCATCGAAAAGCCCGAGGTACCGCCCTCGAACTACGCGGTGACGGGTTTGTATTTTCTGGATGGCACCGCGCCAGCACGGGCCAAGCAGGTCAAACCTTCGCTGCGCGGCGAGCTGGAGATCACCGAACTGTTGCAGATGTATCTGGACGAAGGTGCGCTTAGGGTGGAAACCATGGGTCGTGGCTATGCCTGGCTGGATACCGGCACCCATGGTTCGTTGCTGGATGCGGGCAATTTTGTGCGCACCCTGGAACAACGCCAGGGGCTGCAGACGGGTTGCCTGGAAGAGATCGCCTTTGAGCAGGGCTGGATCAGCCGCGCCGAGCTGGCCGCACGGGCGGAACTGTTTCGCAAGAATGGCTATGGGGCCTATCTGGCTGGGCTGTTGAAGTAAGAGGCAGAGGGCTTAGCCATGAAACTCTTGTTTGTGCATCAGAATATGCCGGGGCAATACCGCGAGCTGATCCAGTGGCTGGTGGCGGCCAAAGATGAGCATGAGATTGTGTTTTTGACCCAGCGCCGCGAGGCGCCGCAGATCCCCGGGGTGCGCCACCGCATCTATGTGTCCCATCACCGTCCCGCCAAAGACGCCTATGGGCTGGCAAAGACCTGGGAAGAGGCCAGCGGGGCTGGCTATGGCGCGGCTATGGCGGCACAGAAACTGGAGCACGACGAGGGCTTTAAGCCGGATGTCATCATCGGCCATACCGGCTGGGGGGAATTGCTGTTCATGAAGCAGATCTGGCTGGATGTGCCGGTGCTGGGCTTCTTTGAATATTTCTATCGATCAAAGGGTGGCCCGGTGGGCTTTGATCCTGAAGAGAAGGTCAGCCCGCATTCGCCGTTTCTGCTGCATGCGCGCAATGCGGTGCCCTTTGCCAATCTGCACTGTGTTGATCTGGGCCATGTGCCGACCCAGTGGCAGAGACAGTGCTTTCCAGACAGCTTTCATTCCAAATTCTACACCTGCCATGATGGCATCCGCACCGACCTGTTGAAACCCAACCCGGATGTGCAGCTGGGGTTAGGGCGGTTGCCGCAGCCGTTGAGCCGTGACGACGAGGTGTTCACCTATATGGCGCGTAATCTGGAACGCACCCGCGGCTTTCATGTCTTTATGCGTGCCCTGCCCAAAATTCTGGCGGAACGCCCCAAGGCTCGGGTGCTGATCATCGGTGGCAGTGAGACCTCATATGGTCGCAAAAGCGCGCACCAGGGTGGCTTGCGCGGTGAGATGGAGGCCGAGGTGGGCCCCGGTCTGGATTGGGATCGGGTGCATTTCCTGGGCCGGGTGCCCTATGAGAAATTCTGTGAGGTCATTCAGCTCAGCCGCTGTCATATTTATCTGACCATGCCCTTTGTGCTCAGTTGGTCGCTGCTCGAAGCGATGTCGATGCAGGCCACGGTGGTGGCCTCGGATGTGGCACCGGTGCGCGAGGCGGTGAGCCATGGTAAAACCGGATTACTGGTGGATTTCTTTGATCCATCGGCGCTGGCGGATCAGGTGATCGATGTGTTGGCAAACCCGCAGGACCATGCCCATCTGGGGCAGGCGGCGCGGCGTCATGTGGTCGAGCACTATGATTTCCTGAGCCGCTGCCTGCCGGAACATATCGCGCGGATCAATAGTCTGGTGCCTGCGAACAAGCAGATGAGCCTGCCTAGCTGAACGGCTGTTTCTTTGTCAAAAGTAGGCTTACACCCATAGCCTGGGGTTAGAGCGAGCTGGCAGCAGAGAACACTCCGAAGAAGTTGCCGATGATATTGGACACGGTGAGCACGTCATTGATTGGCGATTCGGTGGCAATCACCAGATCGTCGGGATTGATCTGGAATTTGCGCGCCGAAAACAGCCCATCGGCCGAGGTCAAATCCAACGAAAACACCACGCGTGTCTGGCGTGGCCCGCGCTGGCCGGCGGCCACTGCTGCTGAAGCATATTCGCGCAACACCAAGAGGCCCTGAGGATCGGCGCGGTTGTCCTGAATGCCGCCCATGATGGCCACTGCGTCCATTGCCGAAACCTGATCCTTGGTGAAAATATGCAGATCCTCGGTGCCGGTGGCGCCAAAAGACAGGAAATAGCGCTCGTCTTCTTCTACAAACACCCGGTCGCCGCCGCGCAACAGGGTGTCCAGGTGCGGGTCGTTCAATAAGGCGTCAACTGAGGTGCCAAAAATGGCGCCGCCGCGCATCAGCCGGATTTGCGGGTTGTTCAGGTTCAGCCCTATGCCGCCACCTGCCGAGATAAGCCCCAGAACAGTATAGTTGCGATTGGGCATTGGATAGGTGCCGGGTTTCTCAACTCCGCTGACCAAATCCACCGAATTGTTGCGTCCCTCGTTCATGTCCAGCTGCAGCTGCGCCGATGGTACAATTGCCTCGAGCGAGGTCTGCAAGGTTTCGCGGGCCAGATCCGGAGTCAGCCCCAACACGTTCACATTGCCGATATAGGGCATGAAAATGGCGCCATTGGCGGCCACTTCGACATCCTGCAGCTGGACCATCTTCTGATCCAGACCAGTCAGCAGTGAATTGTCGCTGCTGTCCCAGATGCGCAGGGTCAGGGTGTCACCGGGTTGGATGATCTGGGTTTTGGCGCCATTGCTGTTGTGGATCCAGCGCAGGTTTTCCTGTTTTCCGGTAGGGGGCCATTGCGCGACCGTCGGCAAAAAGGCGCGGCTGACGGAATAAAGCGCGAAGTCGGTGCTCTCTTCACTGAGTTCGGTCAGAATTTCCTCGCTGACAGGGGCGCCACCAGGCAGGCGTCCACAGCCGCTTGGCAAAAGGGTCAGGCTCGCGATAGCGAGAAGAGAATGAATGATGCGCATGAAAGGACCTGCCCGAAAACGTCTTGATTTTTGCTCCCCGCAAGATACTGGCATCAGACAGGTCGTCAACAGGTACAAGGATTTACATGCCGTTTCCCGACACATTGGTTTTGGGTGCAACAGGTCGCCTCGGGCGGCTATTGCAATACAGCTGGAATCAGCCCGCGATTGCGGCGCGATTGCTGTGGCAGGGGCGTGCGTTGAGTGGGTTGGGTCAAGCGGATCACAGGGCCGTTCTTGCCCCCTTGAAAGATCCCGAAAAATTGACGCAGGCCGCGATGGGGCGACAGATCCTCTGCCTGGCCGGGGGGGTGCCGGGGCGCGGGGATTTGGATGACAACTGGCGTCTGGCTGCGGCGGCGCTGCGGGCAACTGAGCCAGGTGGCCGTGTCATCTTATGTTCTTCAGCTGCCGTATATGGCAATCAACCGGGGCAGCTGGATGAGGCCACAGTGTTGTGCCCGGCCAATGACTACGGCCGAGCCAAGCTTGAGATGGAGCAGCGCAGCGCGGCGCTGGCGGCTGACATCGGAGTGCAGCTCTGCGTGTTGCGGATTGGCAATATCGCCGGGCTGGATGCCATCTTGGGCGGTTGGCGCCCCGGATTCCAACTGGATCAGTTTGGGGATGGCGCGACCCCGGCGCGCAGCTATATCGGGGTCCGCACTCTGGCGCAGGTTCTGGGGGTGCTGCTTACGCTGCCGCAGCTGCCGGGGGTGGTCACCCTGGCGCAGCCGGGATTGATTGAGATGGGCGCGCTGCTGGATGCCGCCGGACTGGACTGGACCGCCCGTCCGGCCCCTGGCAACGCGATCTCCAGGGTGCTGCTGGACACCCGTCTGTTGCA
>MAAY01000075.1:9920-20279 GCA_002162795.1 Rhodobacterales bacterium 56_14_T64 | reverse complement strand
CCTTCTGGTGCTGGTACTGGGGCCAATTCTGCTGGCCCTGCTGGTCTGGTTGCTGTTGAAACAGGGCCGTCCATTGTTCTATGTCGCCGAACGCATGAAAGGCGTGGATCAGCCGTTCAACCTGTGGAAGCTGCGCACCATGACGGTGGTGGACAGCGATGAAGGCGTGTCTGGCGGCAACAAGACCACCCGTATCACTCCGATTGGCAACTGGTTGCGCCGCCGCCGTCTGGATGAGTTTCCGCAGCTGTATAATATTCTCAAGGGGGATCTCAGCTTTGTCGGTCCACGCCCGCCATTGCGCAAATACGTTGACCGGCACCCTGAGATCTATGCCCAAGTCCTGCACAGCCGCCCCGGTGTCACCGGGTTGGCCAGCATCGCCTATCACCGCCACGAGGCGACGCTGCTGGCGCGTTGCACCAGTGCCGAGGAAACAGATCAGGCCTATTCCCGCCGCTGTGTGCCGTGCAAGGCGCGACTGGATCTGATTTATCAACGCCACCAAAACATGTGCTATGATTTTGATCTGGTGTTTCAGACTATTGGCAATATCTTTCGCCGCGGTGGCTAAGGCCGCTTAGAGCTTGTTGAGCACCGCCGCCAGCCACAGGCTGGCCTGATTGACTGCGCCTTTGCGGTGCAACCGGGTGTGACGTAGCATCGCCAGACGCGCCTGAAACGGTGCCTGACGGTCGCGGATGAAGCGCGCTAGGATATCGCGAGATTCGGGTGTAAGTAGGTCCGCATTCGGCTCTAACGCTGCGATATTCAGATCATTCCACTGCCGATAGGTGCCATTCAACATCGCCCCAAGGCGGTGAAATTTTGACCTCATACCGCTGTTGGCACCGATTTGATTGTCGGCGTGCTGACGGTAGAGAAGCCGTGGCGCGCGGTCGAGGATCACCTTGCCACCGGCGCCCGAGATCAGTTGGTATAGCCACCAGTCATGCACGGCGGCGTCCGCGATGCGGGGCAGGGCGCGCTGTACCAGATGTAATGCGGCGCGGTTCAGCACCATGGTATTGCCGCCGGCAAAATTCTGCACCAGTGCATGGCGGAAATTATGTGGCGGCGGCACCTCCCGCGACAGCTGCCGCTGATCGCGTAAACTATCCCATTCCCAACTGCGGGTGCCCAACAGCGCTGGCGTGTTGGCATGTGGTGCCAGCAGGTGGGTCGCAGCCGCCAGTTTTTCTGGCAGCCAAATATCATCCTGATCCGACAGCGCCACGTAATCGCTGGCCAGGTTGGCCTGCGCCAGCAGGCTGAGGAAATTGGCGGTGACACCGCGTTGCGGTCCGGTGACACTGTGGCAAAGGATCCCCGCAGTCGCCGCGCGCGCCGCAAAGGTATCAAACCGGGCTTGGCTGCCATCCCTCGAGCCATCATCCGAGGCCAGAATATGCGTCGGCTTCAAGCTCTGTTGCAGATAGCTGTCCAGTTGCGACTCCAGTGCGTTGCCGCCGTTATACATCGCCAGCAGAACGGTGACACGGGTGGGGTCGGGTGGCCGTAGTGTCATGATATTTCTTGCGCAATGGCCCGTTCCAGATCAGACCAAAATACCTTCCCCAGATCTTCTGGGCAGAGCAAGGGGACATTTTCAGGTGGGCTGATCTGGAACGGGAGGCGCTCTGTTGACTGAGCCGTGGCTACTTTTTGTTCAAAATTGTGGTTCAGCCGTTTGAAATGAGTTGTCATTCTGCTGCGCTCGGCCGGGTTGAAAATGGTGGTTGCCCGGTCTGGGCCATAATGATCTTGCAGGGTGTCCTTGATGAGCCCGAGCAGGTTGTTGCGGGGCAGTTTTGGTTCGGGGAATTGATTGGCGGCCCAGACGGCAAGCGCAGGCTGCGAAACATTGGCGCGGCCATCGCCGGGCAAAAGTAGCTTATCAACCACAGCCCCATGCCCCACAGCAGCCAGCAGGGCTCCGCTCACGCCCTGTGGGCTTTGGGCGGACTGGGCATAATCGATAAAGGTTAGCTGGTCGGTGGGAAAGGCTTCGGTCAGCCGCTCATGCAGAAGGTTGAAGTCCATGAACATGCCAGCCCCATAGCCCGACTTGATTGCCTGAGCGCAGAGTTTCGCAGGGTCTGGTGGAATAAATGTCTTTGATACTTCCAGATATAGGGATTGCAAAAAGGGGATCTGGTGGCGCAGGAAACAGACGACCTGGATCTCGCTGAACGGGGCAATCATATCCCGAATCTTGGTCAGATTTGGCCCCTTGCCGTTGCGTCCGGCATGTGAGCGCGAGAATTCTTCGCTGCTGAGCAGCACGGTCCGGTTGCTGTTTGCGTGGGTCCTGGCCAGCTTCTGCAGCAGAACGTCGGGCGTCGCGGCGGACAGCAGGTTTTCTGGCAGCTCAATCCAGGGCGACAGCAGGCCGTGGTGGCCAACAAAAGACCCCACCACCGGAGAGAATAATCCGGCCTGCGCCAGACGATTGCGGCCCCCTGCCCACAACCGCTTGGCGGTGGATCCCTGTCGGGGTTTTGCGGCTGGGAACCAAGGATAAATCAACCCCTGACGCTGCAACAGGCTGCGGTTACAGTCTAGAGCTCCTTGGATTGCAGTGGTGCCCGTCTTGTGAGTCCCGATGTGAAGAACCAGTTTTGCCATGAAGCAGCCAATGCCGAAGAGGGGGATAGGGGAGAGCTTATCTTATCGCGAGCTGTTGAAAAGTGCCGGTCATTGAGGGTGGCACAATACGCGTTTCAGCGCATCGAGATAAGCTGTCTGATATTGTTGACTGGGTTCCAACATTGCCTTCTCGGCCCATTCATTCCAAGAGTTGATGAACAATTCCTGACGGTAGGAACCAGCAATGCGGGTCTGTAACAGGTCACGCAGCCAAAGCTCGAAGGTGGCGGGGTTGGCGCCATAGGCGATATGGGCGGCACGGTCACGGCGGGCGGTGTTGTCCCAGCTGGGCATGACGCCAGCGATGGTGTGTTCGGGCAGCTTGCTGATATAATGCTTGGAGCTGCTAGTGTGACGCAAGCGGGTGTAGTCATAGATCAGCCCTGAGAAATCACCTGCCACCTCGCTCTGCATCTTGTTACCAACCATGCCGCCATAGAGATAGTCACTGCCGCCAACCATTCCGTGGGGCGGCATTTCGACCCAGAAATCAAACAGATCTGTGGCCACCGGATTGTCGCCTTCGATATGAAACAGCACGGCGCCCAGCTCGATCTCGCCAATGCCCGCCTGACGCCAGGTGTCGCGCATCTCAGCCACCGCCGCCGCCGGGTCGGGCATGTCTTCGGGGCGGTATATCATGAACCGCGGGCGGCTGCCATCGGGGCGCTGATAGCGTGGATCGTTGAAATAGGGCAGCAGACTCTGCGCCAGTTCAGCGGCAAACCCAGGGGCATAAGACTGCGGCATCAGCACTTCGCCCGACAACCCATCCCAGTTGCGCCGCCAGCTCTCGTTGGCCCAGCACAGATAGAAAGGGAAATCGATGTCCGGGCGCTGCAACAGCTTGTCGATGGGTGCCTCGAGGATGCGATTGCCATCAAACCAGTAGTGATAGACACAGAAGGCATCAATGCCAACGTCACGCGCCAGCGCCGCCTGTTGGCCCAGCACCTCAGTGGCGCGCAGATCATAAAACCCCAGATCAGCGGGCATCACCGGATGCGCCTGGCCGACAAAATTCGGTCGGGCCCGGGTGGTGGCGGTCCATTCGGTAAACCCCTTGCCCCACCAGGCATCGTTTTGCGGGGTGGGATGAAACTGCGGCAGGTAAAAGGCCGAGGTGAAACGGGGTTTGGGCGACGTCGCCACGGGCTGATCCTTGGCCTTGGCCAGTTGGTCGGTCTGACGGATCTGCAGGCCAGCCGCATCCACCATCATGCCTAGGCCTCGCTCGAGACAATGCGCCAGGGTGCCATCCGTTTGGCCCTTTTCCGGGTCAAAACTGTCGACCGTCAGCTGCAACCCGCGCAGCAGGTCAAGCAGCTGGGGCTTGAGCCAGTACATCGAACCCGCCGGAAAAGAGAGCCGCTTTTTACGAACCGACACCTCGATGGTTTGCATTAGTTCCTGCACCCGGTCAAAGTTTGAACCCCACCATTGCGGGTCATTATAGTGCTGGCCATCAGCAACCCAGATCCCTGCCTCGGGATCGTTGCAAAACCGCTGCAACAGCGCTTCGGTTTCTGTGCCGAGCAGGATGCCGCTGATCAGATGCTGCCGCCAATGGTCGCCGTCCTGACGATGCGGGGACTTTTTGCTGTGGATTTTGCAGACCGCCTGGTAGCCCTGCAACAGTCCGGAATTGACCAGATGCACAAAGGGAAAGATGTCGCGACCGCGGTTTGGCATGGTAGTCACCAAGGCCTGCGGCCACTTGGCACGGATACGAGCTACCAATTGGTCGGTCTCTTCGCCTTTGTAAGTGAGAGTGACAAACAGATCGAACTTGAAATCCTGCGCCTGCAGCGTGTTTGCAAACTCCTCCCAAAGCTCGTGATAATAGAGGTGAGCTACAATGGCGTACTTGGCTGGAACGGTCGTTTTCTTGCACAATCTGGGCAGCCTTCTGCTGCCTCTACTATTGTCAGGCAAATCTTTGGTTAACCGATTTTCGTGGCACCCAGTGCGCAGGTAATGATCAAAGGGTGCTAGCTTTAGTTTGCGCAGGTCCGGATTATGACGCAGGTAGGCCTTGGGAGAAAAATCTGGGTTGGGATAAAGTCCAGACTTTTCTCCAACTAGCAAGTAGTGACGTTCGGGGAAATAGTGAAAAATTTTGTGCAACCCTGGATTCGCCCCAAGGTAAAACTGGCGATCAAACAGTCCGCTTTTTCGCATCCGCCGTACGTAGAACAGGTTTGTCGGCGAGAGACAGAGTAGCTTTAAAATTTTCTTTATGCGGGACAATTTGGCAGCCTAAAAGTGAGTTTTTCTTACCTAACATTTTAGGGCGAGGCAGGTCAAATTGAACAGAGACCGCAGCCGATAGGCTTTGGCTGGAAAACCAGCCAGGTTGGCACAGTGGATGTTGAGGTGCAGGACAGTGTGACACGGGAGCGCGGTCGCAGAGGAAAGCGGCGCCAACATATAAGGGGTAAGGTTCCATTTTGGAACGCCTGCCGTGCCTCGTCCTGCGTGAAAAGGCGAAATGATCATTTTCTAACCTGACGGAATCGCCGAGCCAACCCAACCTTTCAGACCACCAAGAGTGAGCTGTCATCGAGCTGGAAGTGAGGGGCGGCCATACTTTAAGCCTCAGTAAAACATCCGCCGACGGCAGTGCGCTTTTTGAACCCAACTTACGGTTTTACAATTCCAACGACGGCAATGATGGTCTGACCGGATTGGTGATATGACTCGCCTCAAAGAAAATAGTGACGTTGGCAGGGCGTAACCAAGACTGCCGAGGCCTTCTGTTGCGAGCGAGACCTTTCTCCACATGAACGCTCAGGTTTCAGAAGCCCCTTAACTGTTTCTAAGTTCGAACCAGTGAGTTTCTCGACAACAAGCCGACCCGACAAATGCAGGCCATCTTTGGGTTGTAGAAAACAAACCAGTTGTAACGGTTCGAGGGCAGTCATATCTCAAGGCCCCTGCATTGGGAATGGGGCATCAAGGGGCTACAACGGAAGTGATGTTGCTTCACTATCTATGATCAAGGTGGCGTTGACACGATGGACCTCTCCCGGCTTACAACCACCAACCGGATTGACATGCGGGGCGGCAATTTTCCCAAGGGCTCCTGTCTTGCCGGGTTCTCTCAGAATGAATTGGATGACGTCGCGCGGCACCTAAATAGCCGTCCACGAAAAACCTTGGGCTTCCAGTCACCATCGTATAGATTAGCGCAAGTGTTGCACTGACCGGCTGAATCCATCACCACTAAATTTAGGGGGGATTACCGTGCAAGATGGCGACAAATGTCACGCACTCGCAAGCGCAGAGTTCCCGTCAACACCATGTAGCGATATGTGGTCGACCAAATGCTATGGTTGCGGTGGTAGAAAATGCAGTGCTTTCCAGTGTCATATTGCATGGGGGCATAGCAAAGTACGGCAAGCATGAGATTCTGAATACCAATCAAGGACCGCAGTTCATGGGTTCCGCTTGGATCACTATCTTGCCCGAGACGGGAGACAAAATATCCATGGGCAGACGCGGAGAGTGTATTGCCAAGACCTTCTTCGAGCGGCTCTGGCAATCCCTGAAGCAGAGGCCGTTTATCTGCATGAATTGCAGAGCGGCTTCCAAGCAAAACTGGTGATTAAAGACTGGTTCGGGTTCTACAACCCCGAGCGGCCTCACACGGCTCCCTGACTACGCATTCTTGAACAAAGAACGAATCCCAAAGGCGGTATGAAGCCAACCAGATTCTATCTTAGCAAAGCCGCGAACTTGTCCAGAAAGCTCCACCATTTCAAGTCGCTGCAGAGTTAGAAATGTCGGGAGCCATTCATGGCTCTTAATATCTTGACCAAACCTAATATCTAAGGATCTAATCCGTCTCAAATATTCATTGCCGCGCGCAAAAAACGGTGTTGCATGTACAATCCGGTCATGAACAGCAGCAATGAAAGCCCCAGAACATAGGGCACCGAAACATAGCTGCCCTCATAGGTAGCGTAGATACCGGTGCGCATTAGGCCGACAACATGGACCATTGGGTTGAACCACAGCAGATCTCGGAACGGTTGCGGTATGCTATCGAACAGAAAGAATATGCCGGAGATGATAAACATCGGTCGGTTCAAGATTGCCCAAATGTGAATATAGGAGGGAAAGGCGACAAATAGGTAGCAATTGAAGGTGCCTACCCCAAGGGCAAAGATGCCGGCAACCAGCAGCGCCAAGAGTAGATTTTGCAGGTCTATGATTACTCGCAGATCATAGATTACGATAATGCTACCCAGGATAATGAAGGTCACCATCAACTGGGTCAGATAATTGAGCAAAAATCGGGCCAAAATGGCATCCAACGCTGTTACTGCCGGATATTCTAGCAGCGGCCGGGAGTACTGCACGGCACGAGCAACATCATTTCCGACGCTGGAATAGATATTGAAGACCAGAAATCCCGAGGCGAAAAATAGCGGGAAATTTGTTCCCAGCGCCGGATTGCGCAGGAACAGGCTAAACACCACCGACAGCAGCGTCAGCGCCGCCACTGGCTCCACAATGGCCCAGAGATATCCCATCACCGAGCGGCCATAGCTGGTGGCCATTTCCCGCAGCATCAAAGCCATGATAGTGCGGGCCGATCGCCATCGGCGGCTGCGCGGGGTCTGAGCAGGAAGGGACATGATGGCGTCTTTGACCTTGTGAGCTGTTCGACTGAGTTGTAGTTGTATAACCTCCGAGAGACAAAGCATTTCGAGAAGGCGCATTGGATTGAACACCGCTGCAAATAAAGCCAAGGCTGATGGTAAAGTGGCTTCGGGGAAAACCGGGGATGAGCCTGCCCTGAAGGCCGTTGAGATTCCGGCGGTGGCAAAGCCAGCAGTCAAACCACCCTCAAAGCCCGCGCCCAAAACTGCAACCAAGCCGACGGCGACGCCAAAATCACCCGCTGCGCCGTTGGTGATCGAGGTGCCGCCCATGGCTGGTCCAACACGGGTCCGCAAACGGCACTGGGGCATTGTTGCCAGCTTCCTGTTGCTGGTGCTCACTCCGGCCGTGCTGGTTACCTGTTACTTGTTTTTCATTGCCTCCGACCAATATGAATCGCGGGTTGGGTTTGCGGTGCGGGCCGAAGAAACCCAATCGGCTTTGGATGTGCTGGGCGGGCTGTCCGGGTTGTCCTCGGCCAGTTCTTCGGACACTGACATCCTGTATGAGTATATCCTGAGCCAGGAAATGGTTGAGCGGATGGATGCGCAGCTGGATTTGCGCGCTATGTTCACCTGGCCGGAGTTTGACCCGGTGTTTGCTTTGGCTGACACGGTCAGCATCGAGCAAATGATGGATTATTGGCCCCGCATGGTGAAGGTCTATTATGACAATGGCGGGTTGATTGAGCTGCGCGTCTTTGCCTTTACCGCGCCAGAAGCCCAGAAATTGGCCACCGCGCTTTATGATGAGGCCAGCCGCAAGATCAATGCCCTCAGCGCCATAGCGCGCGCTGATGCCACCCGCTATGCCGTCGAGGAACGCGACAAGTCCATCGCGCGGCTGATCGTAGCGCGCAAGGCGCTGACCGCCTTTCGCATAGAGACCCAGATTGTCGATCCTATCGCCGATATCGCTGGTCAGATGGGGCTGCTGAACTCGCTGCAGGCGCGCTTGGCCGAGGCGCTGATTGAGCAGGATGTGCTGCTCGATTCCAGCCGCGCTGGTGACCCGCGGCTGCAGCAGGTGGTGCTGCGCATTCAGGTGATCGAGGCGCGTATTGCTGCGGAACGGCAGAAACTGGGCGTTGGCAATGGAGAGGGCGATGGTCAGCAGAGCTACGCCGAGGTGGTGGGTGAGTTCGAGGAGTTGCAGATCAACCTGCAATTCGCCGAGCGAACCTATCTGACCTCGCTGGGGGCCTATGACGCGGCAGTGTCCGAGGCCCAACGCACCAGTCGCTACCTGACCACCTATCTGCGTCCCACCCGCGCCGAGACCGCCACCGCGCCCAATCGGCTGCTGCTGAGTTTTCTGGTCGCAGCGTTTTTGATGATCAACTGGGTCATCCTGGTGCTGATTTATTACAGCCTGCGCGACCGCCGATAGCAGCGGGGCGCAGCGATGATCCAGCTGGAAAATCTCAACAAATCCTTCCTGTTTCGTGGCCAGCGCAAGGTGGTGGCGGACAATCTCAACATCACCTTCCCCGCAGGCGTCTCTGTCGGGCTGTTGGGGCGTAACGGGGCTGGAAAATCCACCCTGCTGCGGCTGATTTCCGGCACTATGGAAGCGGATTCCGGGCGCATCCGAACCCACGGCGCCATCTCCTGGCCGGTGGGGCTGGCTGGCGGCTTTCACAGCGATCTTTCCGGCGCCCAGAATGTGCGCTTCATCGCCCGGGTCTACGGCGTCGACACCGACGAGCTGCTGGATTTTGTGGCCGGCTTTGCCGATCTGGGCATCCATTTTCACCAACCCGTGCGCACCTATTCCTCGGGCATGCGGGCACGACTTGGCTTTGGGGTGTCGATGGGCATCCGCTTTGACACCTATCTGGTCGACGAGGTGACCTCGGTGGGCGATGAGGTGTTCAAGAAAAAGAGCACTGCCTTGTTCCGCGAGCGGATGGCCAATGCCGGCGCCATCGTGGTCACACATGCGCCACAGATGATGCGGCAGATGTGTCAGGCCGGCGCGGTGCTGGTGGATGGTAAATTGCATTACTTCGATGATGTGGGTGATGCCATAGCGTTTCATAGCGAGGTGCAGCAGGCCGAAATGCGCAACCAAAAGGGCTGATCACCATTGCCCCTGCGGCGAGGGCGCACAGCAGACCTACAGACGACCAGATTCCATTTCCCAAAAGATGGGCTGCGAGTAGTTTCTCCGGTGGGTCGCAAATCGCACCTTTACCAACTTTAATACGATGAAAACTGCGCCATTCTCTTTCGGAGCAGGAAGCCCGTCACCTTTCTGGAAAAATGAATCACAACGAGTTTACAGAGGAAGTTCTCACCCTGGTGCGACCCTTTCCCCCAGGGTCAGAAAATCGTGGTGACCCAAAAGGTGAGTTTTTGACGCCACAATGGTAAATAATCTACTAAGAGTCCGTGCTTACAGCAGCCGCCGATCTATTACTGGACAGGTGGGTGCTGTAGACATCATAGCTGCCGGGCTGGAATTGCATGTGTGGTTTCGGATTTTTGATGTAATTTATATACAAGGTCATCGATGATGAAGCCTCTGCAATTTTGTCTGCGTATCCTGTCGGTTTTTGTTTTGGCTGTGATCGCCGCCACAGGGGCTTCGGCGCAGTCGGCCCAGGCGACCTTCTCGCTGAGTTACAACCCCACCACCATTGGGCCCGGTGCCGAGTCCACGGCCACCTATACCATCGACAATTCGGCCGCAGCCACCGTTGCCGACAGCCTGGCCTTCAGCCACACTCTGCCGGTCGGCATGACCATTGCCAGTCCGGCCAACGCCAGCACCACCTGTATCAGCGGCAGTGGCACTGCGGTGGTCTCGGCCCCGGCCGGCGGCAGCACCCTCAGCCTGACCGATGGCGGCGTGAGCGTGGGCGACAGCTGCAGCGTCACCCTGCAGGTCAGCGCCACCACAACAGGCGCGGCCACCACCGGGGATCTCACTTCCTCGCAGGGCAACCATGGCACCGCCAGCGCCACCCTGACCGTCAGCACCGCCCTGCCGGGGTTCAGCAAGGCATTTTCCCCCTCGACGGTGGATCTGAACGCCACC
>MAAY01000075.1:9700-9789 GCA_002162795.1 Rhodobacterales bacterium 56_14_T64 | reverse complement strand
GGACACCACCGTGACTGCCACCCCTGGATCTTCGACCATCACCCTGGATGCCAATGGCATCGCCTTCGCGGGCTTTGAGGTGCTTGCTG
>MAAY01000075.1:2450-9694 GCA_002162795.1 Rhodobacterales bacterium 56_14_T64 | reverse complement strand
CCACCTGTACAGTAGCGGTGGATGTGCAGGCTATCGCCACAGGCACTCATGTGGCAACTTCGGGTGACCTTCTGGCAGATTTTGTCAGCGCAGGATCCTCCACCACCAGCCTGGTGGTGAATGATCTTTCGACCGCCGCGCCGACCCTGACCAAGGTGTTTTCCGGCGATCCCGTTGCCCCCGGTGGGTCGGTAACGCTCAGCTTTACCCTGTTCAACGCCGATGCCAGTAATGCCGCCACCGCCATCGCCTTTACCGACGATCTGGACGCGATGCTGTCCGGCGCCACCGCCTCGGGCCTGCCAACAGATCCCTGCGGCTCCGGCTCGACCCTGACCGGTTCCAGCTTTCTCACCTTAAGTGGTGGCGTCCTGGCGGCGCGCGACTCTTGTACCTTTGATGTCACCGTCGATATTCCCGGCGTCGCGGCGGCGGGCAATTATACCAATACCACCTCGACGGTCACCGCCATGGTCAATGGCTCACCGGTGACCTCGGTCGGCACCGCCAGCGATACTCTCGAGGTACTCGCCCTGGATTCGGTGCCGCCCAGCATCGCGATGTCCTGGAGCGACGCCGATGCCGGCACCGCCACCACTGTCACCTATACGCTGACCAACAATGCCACCCTCGGGGCCACGGATATGGCCTTCCTCAGCGTGCTGAACCCGCCGCTGCCCTACCCGACCAGCGCCACCTTGCCTGCAGGCGGCACCTGTGATGGCACCACCGCGCTGGTCTTTGTTGACACCGACATTGAGGGCTTCAGCTATAGTGGTGGCACCCTGGCGGCCGGGACGTCCTGTACCATTACGGTGCCTGTCACCCTGCCGTTGGACATGCCGGTGGGGCCACACAGTTTCACCACCGAAGAGGTCACCGCCACCATCAACGGCGCCACCCGAACCGGCAATACCGCCAGTGCCAGTCTGAATGTCAGCCCCGGCGCCCTTGGGGTCAGCTTTGCCAAGGCCTTTGATGCCGAGACCGTTGCGATCAACAGCACCGTTGGGCTGGACTTCACCATCACCCTGTCCGGTGACAGCGCCGACGCCAGCGCGATCTCTTTTACTGATGATTTGAATGCCTTCCACGGCGGTGCGGTGTTGACTTCGGTGGACAGCAACAGTTGCGGCGGATTGGTCAGTGGCACCAGCAGCCTCAGTTTCAGCGGCGGCGCGCTGACGGCGGGCGAGACCTGTACCATCGCCACCACCATCACCCTGGGCGCGGCGACGGGCAGTTTCACCAATACCACCTCGACCCTGACCGCCACCCCCGATGGCGGCAGCTCGGCCAGCCAGCCGGGCACCGAGGCCAGCGACGACCTGACGATCTTAGATGTCCTTCCGGTGGAACTGGAGATGTCTTTTGACCCGGCCACGGCCCTGCCGGGCGAGACGGTCCAGATGGATTTCACCCTGAGCCATCCGGCGGGCAACCCAACAGATGCCACCGGTATTGTCTTTACCAGCAGCCTGAGCTCAGCGCTGAGCGGCTTGAGCACAACCGGGGCCCTGCCAGTAAACCCCTGTGGCGCTGGCAGCGCAATCGCCGGAACAACCCTCTTGATTTTCACCGGCGGCACGCTGAGTACCGGAGCCGACTGTAGCTTCTCGGTGGATGTTCTGGTGCCCGCAGGCGCGGCGGACGGGGATTATGCCGTTGTCAGCTCTTCGATCATAGCAACGGTGGACAGTGGCACGGTGACCGGCTCAGCCGCCACCACCACCCTGTCGGTCGATGCGGATGTTCTGCTGGCCAGCAAAAGCTTTATCGATGATCCGGTGCTGGCCGGGGATACCACCACCCTGCGCTTTACCATTGAAAACATCGATGCCGATGATGCGGTGTCCGCGATTGCCTTTACCGACGATCTGGATGCGATGCTGTCCGGCACTGTGGTCACCGGTTTGCCTGCGCCTGCCACGGTTTGTGGCGGCGGCACCCTATCTGGGACCTCAACGCTTTCGTTGGCTGGCAGCTCGCTGGCAGCGGGTGGCAGCTGTACGTTTGACGTGACTGTGCAAGTGCCCGGCGGGGCCGCAGCGGGCAGTTATACCAGCACCACCAGCACGTTCACCGGTGATATCGGTGGATTGGCGGTCAGCGGTGCTGCTGTCAGTGATACTTTGCAGGTGACGACAACCAGCCCTCCCAGTTTTGCATTGGATATTCTTGGCGATCCAGCGCCGGCCAGCGGAGAGCTGACCTATCGCTTTACCATCACCAACAATGATTCCAGTGCGACACTTTCGGATCTGGAATTCAGCAATGATCTGGATGCGGTACTGTCGGGGCTGGTGGCCACTGGCGGTACCGGGTCCAATATCTGTGGCAGTGGATCATCCCTGTCCGGCACCAGCTTTCTGGCCTTTTCGGGTGGTACAATTGATCCCAGCGCAAGCTGCAGCTTTGATGTTTCGGTTCAGGTTCCGGCCAGCCCGGCGGATGGCAGCTATACCAATACCACCAGTGATTTGTTGTCCAATGGTCTGACCATGGCCAGTGCCGCCAGTGATACATTCACGGTGGATGCCACCGATCCGACGTTGAGTGCCATTGACCTGATTGCGGGGTCCGATACCGGAAGCTCGGACAGTGACGATGAAACGGCCGACAGCAGCCCAACCGTTGAATTCACCGCTGAATCCGGTGCCACGATTGAGATCGACTGGGGCAACGGCTCTGGGTTTGCATCGGCCAGCGCCGGCACCGGCGCGGTCCAGCAGGAAACAATCGGGACGGCTTATGGCAGGGATGGGGACAAGACCATTGTCGTGCGGGCAACGGATGCGACAGGCAACCAAGCGTCGCAAAGCCTGACGATCCACATTGACACCACCGATCCCGATGTGACCCTTACCAGCGATACGTCTTCTCTGATCACTGGCCAGACGGCAACCATCACCTTTGACTTCAGTGAAGATGTGGTTGATTTTGCTGATGGTGATGTCACAACAACAGGTGGAACCTTAACCAGTGTTACGGTGGATGGTTCTGACAGTACGATTTATACAGCCGTGTTCACCCCAACCACTGACATCACCGGGTCAGCATCGATCACCGTGGCAGCTTCCAGTTATAGTGATGTGGCGGGCAATGTCGGCAGCGCGGGCGCCAGCCCCAGCATCAGTATCGATACCATGGCGCCGGGCGTGACCCTCACCAGCGATGTTGCCACCCTTGGTGTGGGCGAGACCGCGCTTATCACCTTTACCTTCACTGACGCTCCAACTGGATTTGAGGACAGCGACATCACCGTGACCGGCGGCTCCCTGAGCTCCGTCACGGTGGATGGGAGCGATCCTGCGATCTATACGGCGGTGTTTACCCCAACTGATGGCAGCACCGACACGCCGTCGATTACTGTGGCTGCGGGGAGCTATACGGATGCGGTGGGCAATGCGGGTACTGAAGGCATCAGTCCCAGTATCACCGTAGATACCGATGCCTCCGGTGTGACTCTGTCAGCTGACGCTGCAATCCTGTCAGGTGTATTCCAAGTTACCGCCACCTTTGATGAGGTGATGATTGGGTTCCAGCTTGCTGACATTACGGTTGGCAATGGCACCGCCAGCAATCTGGCCAGCAGCGACGACACTGTCTTTACCTTTGACGTGACCCCGCAGAGCGATGGTGAGGTCACCATCGATATCGCCGCAGATGTGGCGGAGGATGCGGTGGGCAATGGGAACGCGGCGGCGGATCAATTAAGCATCACCAGCGACAGCACCGCGCCAAGTGTTGAAATCACCGGTCCCTCTGATGCAGTCGGGGGGGTGTTTCAGGCCACCGTTACCTTCTCGGAAGACGTGATTGGCTTCCAGCAAGGCGACCTAAGCATAGCCCATGGCGTTATCAGTAATTTTGCCGGCAGCGGTCATGTCTACACCTTTGATGTCACCCCTGAAATTGGCGAGACAGTGGTCATTGGCCTGGCGGCCGGTGTCGCCGAGGATGCCGCTGGCAACAGCAATCTGGCAGCAGCCGACTATTCCGTGCGCGGCTCGTCGCCAGCTCAGGAATTTGAGGAACATCGGGAAGAGATCCGCGATATCGTCAAAAACGAGGCCTATACTCAGTTGAATGCCCGGGTTCAGGCCAATACCCGTATGGTTCGTCAGGCGCGCAACCGCTTCATTCTGGGTAAGTCTCAGCTGGACGACCCCGGTGGCGGACTTGCCAGCCGCAACAATCTTGATTTTGACGTTGATGGTGGCCTGGAATTTGTCGACAGGGCGTTCAACACCCGCGGCGTGTTCTCTCAGCAACGTGGCAACTTTGAGGGCTCATACCGCCGCATTCTGTTTGGCGATTTTGACCTTAGCCGGGACGAAAACGGGACCGTCAGCGCCTATCTCAGCGGCAAGATCGCCTGGGAACAGATGATCAATGACCGGACCATGCTGGGCTATAATATTGGTCTGGATCTGGGGCGATCTGATATCGAAGGCAGCTTTAGTGGCAGCCAGGACAGTATTGGTGTTTCGATTGGTGGCTATTTTGTCAGCCAGTTGGCGGAACGGGTCTATGCGGATGGCTTCATTTCCTTTGGGGTCGGGCGCAACAATCTGGAGCTGGACAATGGCACCCTGGCGCTGAGCAGCGATTACGACTCCTATACCACGACGGTTGGGGCGGCGCTGACTGGTGTTTATGAGATGTCAGGATATGAGCTCTGGCCTGAGTTGTCCTTTACCTATGGTTATACCGATATAGGGGTGATTGGCCTGACCGGTACCGCTTTTGGGCTGACCGACAGCAGCTTGACGCTGGATGCCGGTTATGTGGCGCTTGGCACGCTGAGCTTTGCGCCGGAGTTTATCATTCCGATGGACGGTCGCTCAGCTCTGGAAAGCAACAGGATGCTGAGCTTCAAGCCCAACCTGACCTGTGAAATGGTCAAATCGGGAACCTCGACCAGCGATTGTGGCGGTGGGCTTGCGGTGGGGCTTTATGCCGTGTCTCGGGATGGTCGCGCGCTGCTGGATGCAAAGGTCAGGGTTGACCGGATTGGCGATATCACCCGCACCGGGCTGGAGCTCAGCTTTGATTATGCGTTCTGAGGTGTGGCAACAGAGATTTGTTTGACCAAGGTCTCAACAAAATTGGGTACGGGTTAGAGAAGGGCCAATATTATCGATTGCCCTGCGCTTTAAAAGGGAAGGGTGACGCTTGATCACTTCATCCCGCAGATCCAGATACCGGTGCAGCTTACGATAGGGACCTTGTATGTCTCCAGCGTTCTATTCTGCGTCGTTCTGTGATACTTAGCTGACTATAAACGGTTCCCATACCGATTCCTCTCGTTAGATAACACATTGGTTTCTAACAAGAGTCGCAGTTGGAAGTAGCGCCCACCCATGGAATCTCAAGGGTCGTTGCGACAGTTTGCTCTATCTCAGTTTCATAAGCTCGTCCCTGAAGGCTTCAGTTGGAGTTCTCCATCCCAGGCACTTTCTTGGTGTGCCATTCAAGCGGTCGCAAATCGACTTCATATCTCGATTTGAGAGTGCGGCCACGGGCGTGTCCCTTGGCAGATAGCGGCGTGCCCGCTTGTTCAGATTTTCGACTGATCCCTTCTGCCATGGTGCTTGCGGGTCGCAAAACCAGGCCTCTGTTCCAATCCCTGGCTTGAGCTTACGCCAATGTCGGAACTCAATGCCGCGGTCGAAGGTGATGGATTTGCGCGCCAGTTGGGGCAGGGGTTCGAAAACGTCCATCAGCTTGTTCATCAGGTGCGTCGAGCTACGGTCGTTGTTGCGAAACAGGACAGCAAAGCGTGTCTTCCGTTCGACCAAGGAGGCCACATTCATCTTACCCTGAGCGCGTTCAAAGATCATCAGATCGCCTTCCCACTCACCAAATGTCTCACGGGTTTTGACGTAAGCAGGTCGCTCATGGATGGAACGATCTGGCGGGAAAACAAGGCCACGGGACCTGCGTGAATGACGCGGCTGGCGCTTCTTACGCCGGTTTGGCAAGTAACGTGCAAGTGATTTGGATTGGCCATCTGGGCCGTAAACGTAGGCATAGATTGTCTCATGGCTTACACGCACAGGCTGGCCCTCAAATTGCAGGCGGCCGGCGATTTGTTCGGGCGACCAACCTTCTTTGAGCTGTGTGATGACCGCCTTACGCAGGTCGATCAACCGGACCAGTTTGCGACGTCGTGCTCGACGATCCCGCGCTGTTTTTTGGGCAACCATTCCATAGTAACCACTCAGCTGCGGCAGTTCTTCATCTACGAAGCCGTTGCGTTTGATATCGCGATAGATCGTTGAACGATGCCTACCGATCTCGGTGGCGATCTTGCTTACAGGCATTTTTGCGTTCAACATGTCTTCAATTACACGCCGTTCGCGCAAATCTAACTCTGTGTGGACCATATTCATTCTCCTTGCTTTCCAGCAAGATAGGGTAAATGTCGCAACCGAGTTTAGAATGTGCCCCGAGGCATTTTAACTTTGCTGATAATTAGAATTATGTAAAAAATGGCTACCACTACATGGCGCGTTGACGAGACTGACCTATTGTAGTCAGGAAATATGGGCTCTTTCCGGTACTGTATCGGCCCAGTTCCTGTGGAAATGAACAATTGTCTGACACAGACCAGTGTCTATGCCGACACTGGGATGCCATGGCAGCAATCGGTTGCCGACGGATATGACCGGGTGGAGACGACGCGGGTCGTCCACTCGTCAGTGCTGCCGAAATCGACAGGCCCACAGATCTTGGCGTCGGCTTCTGCAAGGCGCCGCAGTCCGGCCGCGGGATCGCCGACATCGCAGAATGAGCGGCTTTGGCGACCATCCCCGTAAAGAGTTATGCCCTGCCCAGATAGAGCCTGGACGATGAAATTCGAAACCACTCTTCCATCTGTTGAATGCATCCTTGGGCCATAGGTATCAAAGATAAGGGCCACTTTGATTTCGACACCTTACTGGCGGGAAAAATCAAGGAACAGGCCCGCAGGCCTTGCTGAGATCGCCTGAATCCAGCGCGCTGGATTCAGGCGCGATTGTTAGACCTCTAGGTCAAAAACCGTAATCCCTTCGTAGCCGCCGACACATGATGCAACCAACCTTCCGCCCATTTCGACATGGGTTTCGTGTACCTCATACGCCAGATGGGCTTGGCGGTCGCGGAATGTCACGATGAACCCGTAATCAAAATCCGGTGTTTTCGCCTCGAAATCGAGATTGGGGCCGAATGTCATGTCGATTAATCCATCGACCACG
>MAAY01000075.1:0-2341 GCA_002162795.1 Rhodobacterales bacterium 56_14_T64 | reverse complement strand
CGATCAAAATCGCGCGGAAGTCATTTACGTTGGTCAGCGTTGGCCCGGTGACCACTTGGCCTTTGACCTGTTCGAAAAAACTGTGGCTGTCGCTGCGGTCGAGATAGGTATTGGCGTCCAGCCCCATCTCAGACGCCTGTGACAAAGTCCCGGGATGCACCACTGCACCGGCAACTTCGGCTGCCCCGTCAACGCCATCCGTGTCGCAGGCCAAAAGATGTATGCCTGCGCATCCATTAAGGGCTATGGCAGCCGCCAAGGCAAACTCGGCGTTTGGCCCGCCGATGCCGCCACCCCAGCCAGAAACAGTGCACTCACCCCCGGACAACAACAGTACTGGCCGGTCCCCAGTGGACATTCGCGATTGTATGTCCATTGCCAGTTCGACCTGCCGCACGGCCTCCTCTCTGGCTTCGCCCTCGATGGCGTCACCAAGGATTCTGCAGTCCACATCCATGTCACCAAGCGCGTTTTGGGCGGCCTCCAATGACTGCGATGGGGCGGAAATGATCTGGTTGCGAACCGTTTCAAGACGCCTGTCCGAAGGAGGAATGACAGAGGATCCCTGCCTCAATACAGCCATGACAGAGGCGGGCAGCTCAATTTTGTGTTCGTCGATTATCGACAGCGCCGACTGCAAAGTAGAGCTTTCACCAACAGTCACGCCCGATGCAATGTCACTTGGATCGTCGCCGGGCACATCCGAAATCATCAGGCTCAACATCGTTGCCGGGTGGGCTGCGGCGGCGAGTTGACCACCCTTGATGCGGGATAGGTGCTTTCGCACTGTGTTCATTTTCTGGATCGGGGCACCTGATTCAAGCAGCGCTTGGTGTACGGACTGCATGTCGCCCAAGCTAATGCCCTGTGACGGAGCACAAAGCAGAGATGACCCGCCGCCCGAGATCAGCGCCAACACAAAGTCCTCTTCCCCAAGACCGGACAGCAGAGATAACATGCGATCCGTCGTGTCAAAGGCGGCTTGGTCCGGCACCGGGTGTGCGGCCTCGACAATCTCGATTCCTTTGGTCGGACGGCCATATCCGTATCGCGTGATAACCAGTCCCTCGCAGGGCCCCCATTGGCTTTCGACTGCCTCGGCCATCCGGGCCGAGGCTTTGCCGGCACCGATAACCACCACCCGCCCTTTTGGCTTTTCACCAAGAGCCTTGGGAATGGTTTTCATGGGATCTGCGGCAGCAACGGCGGCTTGGAACAGGTCACGGAGAATTTGAGTACGGTTCATTATTTTAATCTCTTGTGCTTGACGCGCGCAGGACAAGGTCAACCGGAAACCGGACTTGATCCTTGGGGCGCACGTCGTTTTCTACCCAGTTCAGCAATACATCCGCAGTCTGCTGACCAAATGTATTGACGTCACAACGCACTGAACTGAGTTTGGGATAACATTGCGAAGCCTCCTGAATGTCATCGAAACCAACAATACCGATGTCCTCGCCAACCTTCACCCCGGCTTGCGCAAATCCGCCAAGCATGCCGAGGGCCACCAGATCGTTGAAGGTGACAACACCAGTGATTTCGGGGTGATTTTTGGCAATTTCGAGGGCCGTCTCATAGCCAAAAGTACGGTTGGCCTGCCCGTGGAACGAAATAGGATCAAGGCCCATATCGGTCATTTTCTTAATGTAGCCGCTTTTGCGTTCAATGGTGATATCACGAGATTCCACACCGCCGACAAAGGCGATATTCGGCCCCCAGGCGGCCAGCATGTGGTCGGTGGCAAGAAGGCCGCCGGTTATGTAGTCCATCGAAAATAAGGGGAAAGATACCGATTCACCCGAGAGGGAGCGCAGCACTTGAACGGTTGGGATGCCGGCCTGTTCGATATCCTTGAACGGCGCATCATCGCCGCCATAGGTCGGCGCAATCATCAGGGCTGAAACACCATGCTCGATCATCGAGGTGATCAACTGCTCTTGCAGTTTAGGGTCTTCATCTGAGTTGCCAATTGCGGTGGCATAGCCCCGTTCCGCGAACTTCATCTGCACCGAGGCCGCCAGTTCCGTGTAATACGGGTTGCGCAGATCATTGATGATCAGCCCAACCAATCCGGTGCCCGCACCACGCAGGTTGGCGGCGGCGCGGTTGTAGACATAGCGTGTGTCTTTGATGGCCTGCATGACCTGCGTGCGGGTTTCCGCCTTCACCGAAGAGCTATTCTGCAGGACAAGCGAGACCGTTGATTTTGAAACGCCGGCCGCTTTGGCAACGTCAATAATAGTCGGTCTCTTGCTCATGGGTAAATTCCTTAGGAAATTCCGTGCAATGCAAGTAGCACACCCATCCTATGTTGAGCCAGATCTGGTTGCGACAACAAACG
>MAAY01000020.1:2539-17245 GCA_002162795.1 Rhodobacterales bacterium 56_14_T64 | reverse complement strand
CCTGACGGGGTCAAGGATCGCCGTGACATGCAGTTCATGCAAAACGGCCGCAAAGTGTTCAAGGAAGTGCTGCCTATGGTCAGCCAGCACATCGCGAGCCATATGGCCGATAACGATATTGCCAACACTGACCTGAAACGGCTTTGGCTGCACCAGGCCAACAAGGCCATGAACGACTTCATCGGCAAAAAGGTTCTGGGCCGCACTCCGGAAGCGGGCGAACAGCCCAACATCCTGCAGGACTATGCCAATACATCTTCGGCCGGATCCATCATCGCCTTCTCGCAACACTCGGACGATCTGGCGGCGGGCGATTTGGGCCTGATTTGCTCCTTTGGCGCCGGTTATTCCGTCGGATCGGTTATCCTGCGCCGCTGCGCCTGACCTAGCCCAAACTGCTGCTTCGGAGCCGTCCTCGCTTGACCGAAGACAGCCAGTTCAGAGGTTGACGGGCCAGCAGAATTGCCGAGGCTCCGCGGGCCCTGCCCGTGGATACGGTCATTGTGCTGGTGCGGCAGACTTTGGGATGGCAGACAAGGCTCAGGCGAGGATGGTTATGAAGCTGCTGCTTGGGTGGGTTCCGAAGTCAAACCTAAATATCCAGTGCGCGTCAAAGACGCGCTCCGTTTTCTGTCTCAACAGGTTTTGACCCAATAGCAGTCAGGTTTTGCTCGACACCCGTTCATGCACCGCATCAACACTTTCAACCCGCTCGGAATAGCGATCAACCAAATAGTCCTTACGACCCCGCAGTAGATAGGTGAACTTCACCAGTTCCTCCATCACATCAACCAACCGACGATAATATGAGCCATCAGGCAGTCGCTCACCCTCGCCAAATTCCAGCCAGGCTTTGGGGATCGAACTTTGGTTCGGGATCGTCACCATTCGCATCCAGCGTCCCAGAATGCGCATCTGGTTCACAGCATTGAAACTCTGCGATCCACCGGAAACCTGCATCACCGCCAAAGTCTTGCCCTGGGTGGTTCGAATGCCGCCCGTCAGCGACAGCGGCAGCCAGTCAATCTGCAACTTCATGATCGCAGTCATTGCGCCGTGACGCTCAGGGCTGGACCAGACCATGCCTTCGGACCAAACCGCCAGATCACGCAACTCAGCGACTTTGGGA
This sequence comes from Rhodobacterales bacterium 56_14_T64, assembly GCA_002162795.1. Lineage (GTDB taxonomy): Bacteria > Pseudomonadota > Alphaproteobacteria > Rhodobacterales > Rhodobacteraceae > Parasedimentitalea. Next base: position 16,116 of record MAAY01000020.1, on the reverse strand, counting down.
TGATCGTCTGCCCCGGCGTCGTCAGGCAAAGGCAACCCGGACGGATCAAAAATCCGCGTTTCACAGCCCAGCGCACGTAATATACGGGCCGATTCTTCGACCGCTTTACGCGAATAACTCACCGCGCGCAGACTACCATAGAGCAATAGAATACGGGCCGGGTGTCGCGGATCTGCCGCATTTACCAGCCCATCCACTTCGATTTTGCGCAACTGCCCTGCTATAATTTCAGGCAGCTCGCTCAAATCCAGTGTCTCAGGCACTCTCTTCTTCCAGATGCAGCTTCATATCGATCAGAACATGTTGCAAATTCACCGTCTCGCGCAGCAGGCGCTTGGCCTCATTGACGGTAATAATGCCATCCTCCATTGCCAATTGATATTCTCCCATCAGCATGGCGAATCTCTGGCTCAGCGCGATGACATCCGAATTCACGCCACCAGTACTGGGTGAATTGGGCCTGCGATCATCGTAAGACAGCGATATTTTTTTAAGGTCCGCCAGCGCAGATGTCACATGAGGGTATGACGATTCCTGCTCTAGCTTGGCAACGGCATCGACGGGCATGAAGCGGTCCGCATGTTCGGCGTTATCAGAGTAGTAGCGACCCAATGTCGCTTTCGATTTACCCGTAATCTGACAGGCGGCTTCGATGCCGACATCTTTGACCAGCGACTCGGTGTGTTTCTTCAGGTAAGTCCCAATTTCCGCCATCTACAGTGCCCCGGCTTATGGTCCTGCGGCCCAAGGGGAACCGCTGGATCTTTTTCCCATTATCGTCTTCTAATCTAAATGCAATACGTTTGCTATCCCTCAGGTTTTCAGGGATTTTTAAAGAGTGCAATGATGGAATTTTCCATTTGGTGTCCGACAGGGACAGGGAGTGAGTGAGTATCCTGATCCTTGACCATTTTTTGGTCATAGAGCGTCGTTTGTTTTGTCTTGTTCCGTCCATCCCCAGGGTCGTTCCGCCCGGTATGGAAAAGCAAGCAGGCGGCGCTTTTCCTGTTTCTGAGGGGCAAAACCACCCGCAAAGTCAGACTGGGCCTGCATTAAAGGTTTCCCCTCTGCCCGCCTGTCGTTAAACCACCGGCATGGCAAAACTTTACTTCAACTATTCGACCATGAACGCCGGCAAATCGACCGTTCTGTTGCAGGCTTCACACAATTACCGCGAAAACGACATGGACACCTACCTGCTTACCGCCCGGGTTGATGACCGGGCTGGAAGTGGCCGGATCGCCTCGCGCATTGGCATAGGTGCCGAAGCGGACATGTTTGCCCCCAGTGACGATCTCTTTGCCATGGTCAGCACCCGCTTGAGACAGGGTCAAGTGGCCTGTGTTTTTGTCGACGAGGCGCAATTCCTGACCACTGATCAGGTCTGGCAACTGGCCCGAGTGGTGGATGATCTTAAACTGCCAGCGCTCTGTTACGGGCTGCGCGTCGATTTTCAGGGACACTTGTTTCCCGGCTCGGCAGCATTACTGGCGCTGGCGGATGAGATGCGCGAAGTCCGCACCATCTGCCGCTGCGGTCGCAAGGCCACCATGGTGATCCGCCAGGACGAAAACGGCAACGCCATCACCGAGGGCGCCCAGGTACAGATCGGCGGCAACGAAACCTATGTCTCCCTGTGCCGCCGCCACTGGCGCGAATCGGTTGGCGACCTCGCCACCAAGATAACCGACCAATAAGCCCCAAGGCCCCCGATCCGTTCAGGCCACATTTCTTCTTGTTGAAAATACCTCGGGGTTTGGGGCAGCGCCCCAATCCAACACCCCAACTTGGATCAAACCGGGTTGGGCAACGGGTCTTTGGCCACAAAGGCGGCGACATTATCCAACGCCATATGCCCCATATTGCTGCGCACTTCTTCGGTTGCAGTGCCCAGATGCGGCAACAGGGTTACGTTCTCCAATTTGATCAACGCCTGCGGCACCTGTGGCTCAAACTCATAGACATCCAGCCCCGCCCCGGCAATCTGCCCTTGCTGTAGCGCCGTTATCAAGGCCGCCTCATCCACTACTTCACCGCGGGCGATATTGATCAAATGCGCCGAGGGCCGCATTGCAGCCAGCACCCCTGTGTCGATCAAGTGCCGTGTTTCGGCACCGCCAGGCACTGCCACCACCAACACATCTACCTCGGCCGCCATCTGTAACAGGTCACCGGCCTGACGGGCCTCAAAATCCAGCGCCTTGGCACTGCGGGCGATATAGCTCACCTGCATGGCGAAACCAAAATGGCAGCGCCGAGCAATCGCCTGACCAATCCGCCCCATGCCAACAATACCCACGCGCTTGCCGCTCAGATGCAGCCCCAGCAACTGGGTCGGATGCCAGCCCTGCCACTGCCCCGCGCGCACCATCCGCTCGCCCTCGCCCGCACGGCGCGCAGACATCAGCATCAGGGTCATGGCGATGTCCGCCGTGGCATCCGTCACCGCACCAGGCGTATTGGTCACCTCGATGCCAGCAGCCATCGCCGCGGCCACATCAATGTGATTGATACCAACTCCAAAATTGGCCAGCAGCTTACAACGGGGATCCGGCACCTGTGAGAACACCCCGGCGTCAAAGGCATCCCCCAGCGTTGGAATAATTACATCAAATTCAACCAGCGCCCGCTGCATTTCATCCGCAGACATCACCGCCGTGCTGGTGCGGATCTCGACGTCAAACTCAGCCCGCGCTCGGGCCTCGACCTCAGCCGTCATTGGCCGCGCTATCAAAACCCGCATCAGTGCATCCTACCGCCCAAAGGCACCTGACCATCGGGGCCAACCAGTCGGATTTCACCGCCCTCGTCTGGCAGCCCCAACACCAGCACTTCGGACATGAATTTGCCAATTTGACGCGGTGGGAAATTCACCACCGCCATCACCTGTTTGCCCACCAGTGTTTCGGGCTGATAATGCGTGGTGATCTGCGCCGAGGTCTTTTTCTCACCGATCTCGTCGCCAAAATCGATCCACAGTTTAATGGCCGGCTTGCGCGCTTCAGGGTACGGCTCGGCACGGATCACCGTTCCAACCCGCACATCCACTTTCAAAAATTCATCAAACGAAATCTCAGCCACGCGACAGCGCCTCGGATCGGTTGGTTGCGGCGCCGACAGCGCGCTTCAACAGGGCTGGAAAACCAGTCTCTTCGTCCATCAGCACTTCAAGCGCCGCCTGGGTGGTGCCGTTGGGGCTGGTGACATTAACGCGCAACTGACTTGGACTTTCGTTCGCGGCCTCGGCCAAAGCAGCAGCGCCGCCAACCGTTGCCTTGGCCAATTGCATGGCCAGCTCAGCTGACAAGCCCTGCGCCTCGCCTGCGGCTGCCAAGGTTTCGATCAAGTGAAACACATAGGCTGGCCCCGAACCGCTGACCCCTGTCACCGCGTCCATCTGTGCTTCGCTGTCCAAACGCACCACCTGCCCTACGGCAGTCAGCAGCAATTCTGCGCTGTCCAGGTCAGCGGCACTGGCCGTATCATTCCCGATGATCGCAGTGATGCCGCGATTGATGGCAGCCGGAGTATTGGGCATAGCGCGCACAATGGGCGTCGCCACCCCCATGATGTCCTCATAGGTGGCAATCGAAGTGCCAGCAGCCACAGAGATAAACAAGGTTGTCCCACCGCCAAGCAGTTGCAGATTGGGCAGCGCAGCCCCCATCATCTGCGGCTTGACTGCGATCAGTACAATTGCAGGGGATTTCGGCAGCGGCTGGTTGATCGACACGCCACATCCCTGCAACCAGTCAGACGGATAAGGATCAATCACTGAAACTGAACCAGCAGGCAAACCGCCCTCAAGCCAGCCCGCCAGCATGGCCGAGCCCATCTTGCCGCAGCCCAGCAACACCAGTCCCCGCGCTGCAATATCAGCCATATCCATCTGCTCGCCCTTCTCTGCAAATCAGTTCAGGGCAGAATGTTACGCGCGACCATAGGCCTCTGCAATGGCCACCTGCATCGCATCCTCGGGCGAGCGATCGCCCCAGACCATCAGCTGGATAGCCGGATAATAACGTTCAGCATTGCTGACAGCAGAATTGATCATGGTGTCGATCTGCTCGGGTCCCGCGACCTGCCCCCCAGTCAGTACCAACCCATAGCGATAAACCATCAGCTTTTGCTCGGGCCAATAGGTAAAAGCGCCAGCCCAACACTGGTCGTTCATTTTGTTGAGCAGCTCATACAGTTTCGGCAGCTTGTCTTCCGGCGGCTCCATCTCAAAACTGCACACCATCCGCAGGGTCTCGTCATAACCGGACCAGGCAAGTGTCAGCGAATAGGTCCGCCACTGCGCTTCAACCGCCATGGCGATTTGATCATCGCCTATGCGATCAAAGTCCCAATCGCGATGGGAAGCCAAGTTTTCGACAATGTCGATCGGGTGAATGTCATCGTCCAGGTGATGTTCGGAAAGGGTCATGGTGCCACCTCACTGAATCCCCAGCTTTATGAGCACATAAGCCCCCATTAGCTAGTTGATTGCACAATTGACCGGGGGTATTCCCCGTATCCATACAAGATATGGTGGGGTTCGGGGCGCACTATGGCAACCCTTATTTCGGGGATAACTGCAATAAGTTGTGGATGAATGACAACTCGACGCTAAATGAGGCAAGTTTAATGCGTAACCGCGCCTCGCCGCTCAACCCTAAACCTTCATCTTTTCAAAAATACTCATAAAACGACTTAACCAATCACCGGCCAGCCGCTTTGTGGGGTGGCACCAGCCTCCAAAGGCCGCGCCGATCCCACATCGCTTAGACTACATCAGTCTTTTGCAGCCTCTTCCAAAGCCACCAGCCGCACTTTCAGTGCTTCGTTTTCTTCGCGCGCCTTTTGGGCCATCGCACGCACCGCGTCGAACTCTTCGCGGGTCACAAAGTCGCGATCAGCCAACCAGCGATCCATCAGGCCTTTCATCGCGGTTTCAGCTTCGTCCTTGGCCCCTTGGGCCACGCCCATAGCGTTAGTCATAAGCTGTGAAATGTCATCTAGGACTTTATTTCGGGTCTGCATCATCTTCTCCATGTCTGGCTTACTCCCTATATGGGCAAGCAAGTGGTCAACGGCAAGGCGTTGACTTTACAACCACAGCACAGGCATTCAGATCTCCATGCATGCATTGATCCAATTCCCCGACCTCTCGCCCGAGATTTTCTCAATTTCCATCGGTGGTTTCGAGTTCGCCCTGCGTTGGTACGCACTGGCCTATATTGTGGGCATCGTCATTGCCTGGAAACTAGCCGTTGCCGCGTTGAAACGCCCCACGCTCTGGCCTGACCAATCCCCACCCATGCGCCCCGAGCAAGTCGAGGACCTGCTGACCTGGATTATCCTTGGTGTCATTCTAGGCGGCCGGTTGGGATACGTGCTGTTCTACGGGTCCGGCGACTACCTGTCTGATCCGCTGCAAATCCTGCGCGTGTGGGAGGGTGGCATGGCCTTCCACGGTGGTTTGATCGGGGTCATTGTCGCCAGTTGGATCTACGCGGCCCGCAACAACATCTCAAAACTCGGCATGGCGGATCTGGTGGCCCACACCGTCGCACCGGGATTGCTGCTGGGGCGACTGGCCAATTTCGTCAATGCTGAACTCTGGGGTCGCCCCACAGACCTGCCATGGGGCGTCGCCTTTCCGGGCCATGCCGCACAGGACTGTGGCCAGACTTTGGGAGAGCTATGCGCCCGCCATCCGTCACAACTGTATGAGGCCCTGATGGAGGGGTTGCTGCTGGGTGTTCTACTGTTGTGGCTGGCCTACCGTCGCGGCGCCTTCCACAAGCCCGGTCTGATCTTAGGCGTCTTTCTAAGCACTTATGGCGCGGCCCGGTTCATTGTTGAATTCTTCCGCCAGCCAGATGCGCAGTTTGTGTCCATCGGCAATCCGCTGGGGCTGGCTTGGCAGGTAGACGGCTTTGGCATTACTCAGGGGCAAATGTTGTCGCTGCCGATGATCGTGCTAGGGGTGATATTCATTCAACGCGCACTGTCCAAGGCAACGAGGCTGGCATGAGCCTACGTGACCACCTGATTGCCCGCATAGACGTAGACGGCCCAATGTCCGTGGCCGACTATATGAACGAGTGCCTGCTGAACCCAAAATACGGCTATTATACAACCCGCGACCCGTTTGGCGCCGGCGGAGACTTCATCACAGCCCCGGAAATCAGTCAGATGTTTGGCGAGCTATTGGGCCTGTCGCTGGCACAAAGCTGGCTGGATCAAGGCTCACCTGCGCCGTTCACACTGGCGGAACTCGGTCCCGGTCGCGGCACCCTGATGGCGGATCTGCTGCGCGCGACCAAATCGGTGCCGGGATTCCATGCCGCCGCACAGATCGTTCTGGTCGAGGCCTCGCCCACGCTTCAGGCTGCACAACAACAGGCTCTGGCGGGATACCCCGTCCAATGGCAGGACACTGTGACCGATCTTCCGGATCAGCCGCTTTGGCTGGTTGCCAACGAATTCTTCGACGCCCTGCCAATCCGCCAATTCCTGCGCGACGGCAAAGATTGGCGGGAAAAACGCATTGGCTTCAAACACGGCGAATTGACCTTTGGCCTTGGCCCTCTTAGCTCTCAGGCAGCTCTGAACCACCGGCTGGACGACACCCAAGACGGCGATCTGGTCGAAATCTGCGAGGCCGCAACACCGATCCTGGCCAGTATTGCGCAGCGCATTACCCAATACGGCGGCGCAGCGCTAATTGTGGATTACGGCGACTGGCGCGCATTGGGAGACACCCTGCAGGCCCTCCGCAATCATAAGCCTGCGGATGCACTCACCGACCCTGGCCAGGTCGACCTGACCGCCCATGTGGATTTTGAAGTCTTGGCGCAGGTGGCACAATCCGCTGGCTGCGCCTACAGCCGGGTAACACCGCAAGGCGTCTTTCTGGAGCGCCTCGGTATTACGGCCCGCGCGAATTCACTGGCCGCGACGCTTTCCGGCGCTACTCTAGAAACCCTGATCACCGCACATCAACGGTTGACGCATCCGCAGGAAATGGGAAACCTGTTCAAGGTACTGGGGCTTTACCCAAACCACGCCACTCCGCCACCGGGATTGAACGCATGACGCTGGAAATTCTCACCACCGAGACCCTCTCTCCGATCCGACATGGTTTCTTCACCCGCCGCGGTGGTGCCTCCTCGGGCATATTTCAGGGTCTCAACTGTGGCACTGGCTCCTCTGACCAGACCGAAGCGGTCAAATTGAACCGCAGCCGCGTTGCGCAGGCCATGCAGGTCGAACCACTGGCCCTAGCCGGAGTGCATCAGGTCCACTCCCCAGATGTCGTAACAATTACAACCCCCACAGCTGACCGCCTCAAGGCAGACGCGATGGTGACCAACACACCAGGTATTGCTCTGTCAATCCTGACGGCGGATTGCCAGCCGGTGCTGTTTGCCGATGCTGACGCCGGTGTAATTGGTGCCGCCCACGCGGGCTGGCGCGGCGCTTTGGACGGCGTGCTTGAGGCAACTCTGGACGCGATGGAGGCGCTAGGCGCTGATCGCAGCAACACAGTTGCGGTGATCGGCCCAACCATATCGCAACGCGCCTATGAGGTCGGCGAGGAATTCTTTGAGGATTTTATAGCGCAGGACAATGGAAACGCCCGTTTCTTTGCCAATGGCGAGGCTGGTAAATATCTGTTCGACCTGCCCGGACTGGGCCTGCAGAAACTACGCCAGGCCGGCATCGGCAGCGCCGAATGGACTCGCCATTGCACTTATTCTGACCCGGATCGGTTCTATTCCTACCGCCGCACCACCCATGCCAAAGAGGCCGACTATGGCCGCTTGATTTCCTGCATTCGGCTGTAAACCCAACAACATTATCCGTCTGGTAAAAGCAGCCAAACCTGACCCGCAGCCAAAATGCGGCGGTCTGGTAGAATTGTTGCCACAATTCGTTTTTCTGACCTGTTCTTTTCTGTCACAATCGAAAAACTATCTTTACTTATCAATATCTACACTCAAATCTTCGAATCTCATTCGGATTTAAGTCAAATTCCCCCGGACAGCCATATTAGCGGCATATTGACCCGTCATACCCTGATCCAACGCAGCAAAGGGCGCACATTAAGCCCCCCGGCAGGAGACCAGCAAGATGGCCAAGAGCAGATTTCTAAATTCGATCATCGCAACCGCACAGAGCCATGACGTCGCCATGCCGTGGACCCGCGGCTCAGCCCGGAACGCCTCAGTTTCCCGCCGCCAGACCGAGAGCCAATCTTCCACCAACCGCCGCTCAACAGCGGCAAAAAGCGCCTGACCGTCGGACAGCAGCCCAAACAAAGCGAAAGCCAGAGCTTGCCATGAACATATGGCGAGCGTGGTGAAAACCAGATCTTAGGACATTATGGCGATATTGTTGGCAGAACAGGAAACAGTCCGGCGCGGGGCACAAACATTGGCTCCACGTTAACCATAGTCGCTCGGATTTTTTGACAATTGTATATAAATGCCCCCAATATCAAACCATACAGACAATGATCCCGTGTTTTTGGATATTCGGTGGGGGCCGATCCAGATACGCCGAATAAGAGAGGTCCGATTGCTATGCCCATCCCCCACTCGCTGCAACGCGCGGCGAAAAATGCGGTTGAGTCCAGCGCTATCCTACAGGATCCCGCGGCCCTGCGCGCCACCAACCGACCGCAATTGCGGCGTTACGAAGTTGCCAGCCTTCTGCCCAATGGCAATATCGCCGAAACCCGTCACATCGCCCCTGCTCTGCCGCTGTTCGAAGAAGCATTCTGCGCCTTTTCACGCGGCTCCCTGGTGGACACAGAAATTGGCCCGATCGCCGTCGAGGACCTGTTGCCGGGCGACCGTCTCAAAACCCATGACGGCAGCATGCAAACCCTGATGTGGAAAGGCAGCACCAGCCTGATCCCAGCGCGGCCTGACGCACACGGACGCACCCATCACCTCACCAGCTTTATGACTGACAGCTTTGGCATGCAAAAGCCAATGTCCTGCGTGATGGCCGGCCCTGCGGCACGTTTGCTGCGCACGCCGCCACACCTGCGGGCCATCGCCGGCGAGGCGCCGCTTCTGACCCCGGTTCAGGAATTTCACGACGGTATGAACATTGTCGAGACTGCACCACCGACTCCGGTGCAAATGTTCCATTTCTGCCTCGAAAGCCACGCGGTCATCAAAATCGGTGGTTTACAGTTTGAAACCTATCACCCCGGCACCAAGGCGTTGCAGTTGATCAGCCATGCAATGCGGACTTTGTATCTGAACATGTTCAGCCACATCGACCAGCTTTCCGATTTTGGCCCAATGGCCTTTGCCCGTGCCGGCGACGGTCAGATCGACGCGGTGTCGTCCTGACATCGGCTTAGGCCAGCCCGGTGCAGGCCTAGATCGCCAGCACCAAATCCGGACGCGCCAACATGAGCCACAAAATTGCCAGCACCGACAAAAAGGCCGGGATGCCACAAGCAAACCAGATCGCAAACAGGCGGAAGTAGACCGTTGGCAAGTCAGTCTGTGCTTTGACCGCCTGCCGTGCCAGGTCGCGCAAGCGGATCTGGATCCAGACCACTGGCAGCCAAAACAGACCAGTCAGCACATATAATCCCAGCGACAACACCAGCCATCCCTCGGTCAGATCCCAGCCCAACCGCCAGGCCAGCAATGCGCCGGTGACAGGCTGCACCACCACAGCACTTGCTGTGAACAGCAGGTCCGCCAGCACCACAACACCAGCCGTATATGCAATGATTTCAGGCTGTTTTCTGCGATGCGCCATCAGCATGAAAAAGGCAATTCCCGCCCCGGTGCCCAGCAAGACACAGGCGCCGATGACATGCAGCATACGCAAGATCAGGTCCAGCTCCATCATCGCGACTGCAGCAATTGATGGGTGATCAGCGATAGTATCGTCGCTGGCAGCACCTTGACCATCGGCCCCAATGGATCGCCCCACAGGCCCGGCGTGAACACTGCAGAGGCCGCCATGTAGATCAACGACACCGCCACCATTGCCAAACAGGCCCGCGCCGCCCAGGGACGGCACAGGATCGCCGCGCCCAGTGTAATGTCAACAATCGACCAGACAGCCACCAAGCCCACCGCCGCCCAGTGCGACCAGCCAACCGCCGTCAAATGGCCGGCAGCATCGCCAATTTTCCAAAGCCCAATCACACCCGAAGCCAGCCATAACAGGGACAAAATCGCCACCGAAAGCGGCATCATCAGCGCCATTCGCGCCGACAATCTATGCTCGCCTCCGACGGGCAGCCCGGCATAAATCCTCTGCAACGGCGCCATCCCATGCCCCATCACACGGCGATAAGGTACCGGGTCACCGCAAATACCTGCCTCCAGCACCTTCAGCGCGGTCGAACGCAGCGGCGAGCGCCAGCCAAGCCGCCCCAATTGATCCGCCGCGCGCCCAATCAGTCGTGCCATCCAGACAGGTGCGTTCAAAACGACCTTGGCTGGTGTAAACCCCAGCCATTTGCGTGTCTCATGCACGACCCGCGACAGACTCTGCGCCTCATCTTCCACCAGATCATACTCTCCCGGCGGCAACTGGCCGTTAACCGCGGCAAACACAGCAAGGGCCACCTGATGTAGTGCGACGGATTGCACCGTAGCCGTCGCCAGCGTCAACACTTGCACTCCCGGCACAGCTGCCAACATCCGCAATAGCGCAGTGCCGCCATATGCGCCCTGTCCGATCACCAAACCCGGTCGCAAGATCCAAACCGTTGCTCCCGTGGCGCGCAACGCATCATCGCCACGCCCCTTGCTGCGCATGAATTCAGTAGTGGCGGTTTTTAGTGCTCCAACAGCCGAGACCTGCACCACTCGGGTTCCATCTTGTGCCGCCGCCTGCGCCAGAGCGGCGATCGCGTCATGGTGAACCGCTGCCAGATCGTCGCGGCTGTTGTCCTGCAAGGCGCCGACACAATTCACCACCAGATCAATCTCGGCCAAGACCCGGGTCCAGTCGCCGACCGCCTGCATCTGCCGCAGATCCATCGGTAAAAATGGCACCCCCGGCAAAACCCGCGCTGCTGTCGCCCGGTCACGCCCGGCTGCAGTGACTGCGAGACCCTTGGCCCGCAAAACCCGCACCACTTCGGCGCCGATAAATCCATAGCCACCCAGTACCAGGACCCGCGCGACGCTTTGTCTCTTTTCCTCAGCCATGCCGCCCCCTATCTATGCCCAGTCGAAATACAAATGCAGGCCAGCCCATGCCCGAAACCGCCCTGGACAACCCTTTGAAACGCTTTGATATCACTGCGGATCAGATCAATCATGTGGTGACCGTATTCTACGCGCAGATCCGCCGCCATCCAGTATTAGGGCCAGTGTTTTCCAACCATGTAGCCGATGGCGACTGGCCCGAGCACGAAGACAAAATCGCCCGGTTCTGGCGCAACGCGATCCTGCGCGAGAAGAGCTATAATGGCAATCCAATGCGAGTGCATCTGATGCGCCCAGACATCAAGGCCGAGCATTTCCCGCAGTGGTTGGAGCTGTTCCACCAGGTCTTGCACGCGCAGTTGCCCGAGCACCTTGCGTTCAGCTGGGCTGCTCTGGCCGACCGCATCGGCGAAGGTTTTCGCGCTGGTATCGTCTCAATGCGACAGCCCAAAGACGAACCTCCAAAACTGTTTTGACACTCGAAAGAGTCAGGCGCGGCCCGTAGTGCCGCCGCGCAAGACCCTACGAAGATACCTTTGAAAACAATCCGGTCAGCGCCCGCTGGACCACAGCCCGCACCCGTGGCTTGCGCCCCGCGCCAAATGGCATCGGGCGGCAAACCTCCATCGCGGCGATGCCAACACGCGCGGTCAATGCGCCATTGACCAGTCCCTCGCCAAATCGACGTGACAGTTTCGACAGTACCGTTCCACCCAACACCGGCTCCAACAGATCATCGCCAACCGCAACGGCCCCGGTGACCACCAGATGTGACAACACTGCGCGGGTCAGCCGCCACGAGCTGAAAAAGCCGCCGCGCCCGCCATAGATCTCGGCCACCCGGCGGATCATCCGCATCGACGAGACCAGCGCCGTCACCACGTCCGCCAGTGCCAACGGCACCAGCGCGGTCACCATCGCCACCTGCCGCGCCGCTGCCTCGACCTCGCGCAGCGCAACCGCGTCCAGCGGCAGCAGCAGTTCAGCTTCGACAAGCTGGAGCACGGCATCTGCATCCATCAATTCACTGCGGCGTTCTGCCAATCGCGCCCGCCCCCAGGATAGATCGTCACGACCTGCATAGAACCGATCAATCCGGGTGGCATAGGTATTGGCCGCTGTCAGATCGTCGCCGACGCCATCTGCGCCATGGCGCAGCCCGTCCACCCGGCGCAACCGCGCCAAGGCCGCCAGTTCCCGTAAGCCCATCATCAAGGCCAAAACCAGAGCAACCGCCAGTCCCACAGTCACCGCCCAACCTAACAACGGCACCCGAGTGATCAGACCAGTGGCAAAATCCCAGGCCGCGACAGAGACAACGGCGCCAATCAGCGCAACCGTCACGCTCCAAAACCACCGCGCCAACCTTGAGGGCTTTCGCGCCGCCAGCCGGGCCGCCTGCTGCATTCCCGCGTTTGGAGCGACCTCGGTCAGCTCAGGCACAGCTTCCGCAGCAGCCACATCTGGTGCCTTGCCGGCATCCTCCAGATCAAACAGAACCGGTTTATTGCTCATGCCTGATCCCCTGTCGTGCCTTCGACCCAGTGATAGGTGATATCCGGTAGGCCCTCTTCGTTTGCTGATCCATCGCCGCGCTCAATTTCGATAAATCCCTGACGGTGATAAAACCTTTGCGCAGCCTCGTTCGCCTCGACGGTGCGCAACACCAACCGAGGGCTGGCGGATTTGGCATCAGCCAGCAGAGCCCGGCCAAAGCCGCGCCCGCGCACATCCGCTGCCAGATACAGCGAGCACACCTCATCCCGGTCCCGCGCCAGAAAGCCAACCACCCGGCGCTGATCCTGCGCCACCGTAACCCAGCCGCGTTCAATCATGATGGCGCAAAACCTGACCACCTCTTCCAGTGTGTATAGTTTGGGCATCCAGTCGGTGCCTTGCTGGAATTCGAACAGAATTCGGCCCGTCGCCAGAGCATCACCCGGGCATGCACTGCGAACAGACGCACTCATAGCAGGTCTCCGATCAGGAATTCAGCGGCCCGGTCCAACCGGATATGCGGCGGCCCGTCGCCGGGTTTCAGGGTCAGTTTGGCAGGTGCAAATGCCATCGACTGGTACTCCCCGTTCAGCCATTTATCTGCCCCGGTCCGCGCTGGTCCCAGCAGTTGCCCCGGATCATCGGGCAAGGCGCCGGGATAAAACGCCGCCTGTTTGCCACTGTCCAACAATATTCCGCGCACACAGGCCAGTTCCGCGCCATTGTGACTGCGCGTTTCCTCGGTCGTTGCGCGCAGCGAGGCCAGAGCCAGCGCCGAAGTCTTGGCCCCGGCAAACTGCGCCCGGTCCTGCGCGTCACGGGTCAGCGCTTCGATGATAGCCGTCATCTGAGGGTGCTGGCTGTGGTGTAAATGGTCTGCCTTGGTCGCCG
>MAAY01000020.1:0-2462 GCA_002162795.1 Rhodobacterales bacterium 56_14_T64 | reverse complement strand
AGGATATCCGCCATCGCGTGGCGCAGATCCTCTAGTGCGCGGGGACCGGAATGGATCGCACTCAGCGCATCCACCAGCACCACCTGCCGGTCAATGCGAGCAAAGTGATCGCGAAAAAACGGCTGTACCACTTTGCGCTTGTAGGCCTCGAACCGGCGCTGCATCTCGCGGTGTATCGAGCCACGCTGCGACCCTTGAGTAAATGGGATCGGCGCAAAGGTCAGCACCGGCGACCCCGCCAGATCCCCCGGCAACAGGAACCGCCCCGGCGTGCAGTCATAATAGCCATCTTCCCGCGCCGTATTCAGATAAGTGGTGAAGCCCTTGGCCAGCTGTTGTGCCACACCTTCGTCATGCGGCGCGGTGGCATCGACCAGTTGGGCCAGCTGCAGAAAATTTCGCGCGGAGCGACGATTGCGGATCCGTTCCAGCACCTCGGCAGCCCAATCGTCATAGGTTTTGTCCAGCAGGGCCAGATCCAGCAGCCATTCGCCGGGATAGTCCACGATATCGATATGCACCGTGCGCGGCCCCTGCAGCCCCGACAACAACCCAACCGGAGCGATCCGCAGGCTCAACCGCAGCTCTGAAATCGCGCGGGTACTCTCGGGCCACTGCGGCGCGGGGCCGGTCAACATCGCCAGATGATGCTCGTAATCAAACCGTGGTACGGTGTCGTCCGGTTGCGGCTGCAAAAAACCCGCGTTGATCCGCCCTTCACGCTGTGCGCCCAGCTGCACCATACGGCCCCGGTCCAGCAAATTGGCCACCAGCGCGGTGATAAACACCGTCTTGCCCGACCGCGCCAGACCGGTGACGCCCAGCCGGATTGTCGGCTCAAAAAACCGTTCTGAAACAGAATCGCTCAGCCGCTCGACACTGCGTGCAACCCCGTCGGCCAATGAAGAAATCACCAATTTGCATCCTGTCTCAATACCCTAACCGCCAAGATAGGCAGGCAACGGCGCGGTTACCAGTCCGAACCCGATGGCAACGACGGGGCTTGTGTGATGCCCCCTGCCGCGCTACTTGCCGCGCCATGCCTCGTTTTGCTTTAAAAGTCGAATATCAGGGCGCGCCTTTTGCCGGTTGGCAGCGCCAGAAAGATCAGCCCTCGGTGCAGGGCGCGATCGAGCACGCTTTGGCGAAACTAGAACCCGGCCCCCACACCATCGCCGCAGCCGGTCGCACCGATGCGGGTGTGCATGCGCTGGGGCAAGTGGCACATTGTAATCTGATGCGCGACTGGGATCCCTTTCGCCTGTCCGAGGCGCTGAACTACCACCTAAAACCGGCCCCAGTGGCCATCATGGCCTGCGTTCAGGTGGCGGATGACTGGCACGCGCGTTTTTCAGCGCTGGAGCGGCAATACCTGTTTCGCATCCTGACCCGCCGGGCCCCTGTCACCCATGACATCGGTCAGGTCTGGCACCTGAAACAAGATCTGGATGTCGACGCCATGCAGGCCGGAGCAGACATGTTGATCGGGCGGCACGATTTCACCACTTTCCGATCAACCATCTGTCAGGCCGAAAGCCCGGTGAAAACACTGAACGCGTTGCGCATTGAACGCGTCGATGGCTTCTCGGGCCCGGAAATCCACTTCCACGTCCGCGCCCGCAGCTTTTTGCACAATCAGGTGCGCAGCTTTGTCGGCACACTGGAACGCGTCGGCGCCGGATCATGGTCACCACAGGATGTAGGTGACGCGCTAGAGGCCCGCGAACGCGCCGCTTGCGGCCCGGTCTGCCCGGGCCTTGGGCTGTACCTTGCGCGGGTGGAATACCCTGAGGACGTTTTTGCGTGACTTTCACAGTTTCATTCAGTGATGAAGTTATGACTGATCAAGCCAAAGGCTCCATTTCCTTAGGCGACAATCTGGAAACATTTTACTCAGATCTGAGAAGCTACTCCTGCGAAGAGTATAAGGCACAGTGGAAAGCGGCGATAAGTACTTCTATGAGAGAAAGGCGTACAACGACTCTATTCAAAAGCGTCGACTTAGACGGAAGCGGCGTTGGACGTCTTTGGTTGTACTCCATTGTACCGTCTGAAATCGCTGGCGATACGCCGAAGAAACAAACGCAGCTCGAGGACTTTCCGGCGTGCATCTCTGACGGTGTCTATCTCACAGAGAGGTTTATGAACGTCACAGTTCGCCACAAGAGCTTCAATAAACGCATTTATCTACAATATGAAGACG
Organism: Rhodobacterales bacterium 56_14_T64; assembly: GCA_002162795.1. GTDB lineage: Bacteria > Pseudomonadota > Alphaproteobacteria > Rhodobacterales > Rhodobacteraceae > Parasedimentitalea. The sequence continues at coordinate 259 of MAAY01000020.1, read as the reverse complement.
GAACGTTTGGCGAAGAACTAGCGCTCTATTTTTTGGATTTGGCCGCACCTGAGCGATTTTTTGGGTATCTAGATGACAATGTGTGCCACATTTCACATTGGTACTCCCCCAACTCAGACTTGCAAAATTTTCTTTCCCACACAGCTTAGTTTAGTGCCGCGGTAATCCCCCCATTTTTAATGGGATGGGGTCGTAGAATTCACGCGGCCATATTCAGTTTCATGGCGGGTGTGATGCCGCCGATGCCCATATTCGGGCG
>MAAY01000073.1:10471-90336 GCA_002162795.1 Rhodobacterales bacterium 56_14_T64 | reverse complement strand
AGATCGCGGTGCCGTTGCCATACTCGTGGTCCATCGCCAATTGGATGGCCTCTTCGTAGGTTTGTGCCCGCACGGTTGTCAGCACTGGGCCAAAGATCTCTTTGGTGTAGATATCCATGTCCGGGGTGACGTTGTCGAACAGGTGCGGGCCAACAAAAAAGCCATCCTCGTAACCCTGCAGCGAGAAGTCACGGCCATCGACCACCAGTTTGGCACCTTGCTCGACACCAGTCTCGACCAGCCGCAGGATGTTTTCTTTGGCGGCAGCGGTGACAACCGGGCCATAATCGACATCATTGCCCGACGTGTAAGGGCCAACTTTCAGGCTCTCAATACGCGGGATCAGTTTTTCGATTAGCTTGTCGGCAGTTTCTTCACCAACTGGAACAGCAACCGAGATCGCCATGCAGCGCTCGCCAGCCGCACCGTAACCAGCACCGATCAGCGCGTCGGCGGCCTGATCCAAGTCGGCGTCAGGCATGATGATCATGTGGTTCTTGGCGCCGCCAAAACACTGAACGCGCTTACCTTGCGAGCAGCCCGTGCCATAGATGTACTCGGCAATCGGAGTCGAGCCAACAAAGCCGATCGACTGAACTGTATCATTGTACAGGATCGCATCGACGGCCTCTTTGTCGCCGTTGACCACCTGAATGATGCCTTTGGGCAGGCCAGCTTCTTCCAGCAGTTCCGCCAGCATCAGCGGCACAGAAGGGGCGCGCTCGGACGGTTTCAGGATAAAGGCGTTGCCGCAGACGATGGCCGGCGCAAACATCCACATTGGGATCATCGCAGGGAAGTTGAACGGGGTGATGCCCGCGGAAACACCCAGAGCCTGGCGCATGGAGTACATATCGATGCCGGGACCTGCGCTGTCGGTGAAATCACCTTTCAGCATCTGTGGTGCACCGATGCAGTACTCGACGACCTCCAGGCCACGTTGCACGTCGCCTTTTGCATCGGGGATGGTTTTACCGTGCTCGCGGCTCAATGCCTCGGCCAGCTTGTCCATGTCGCGGTTCAGCAATGACACGTATTTCATCATCACACGGGCCCGGCGCTGCGGGTTCACAGCCTCCCAGGCAGGTTGTGCTGCCTTGGCGAAAGCAACGGCTGCCTCCAGCTCTTCCTTGGACGCCAGCGGTACTTTGGCTTGTACTTCGCCGGTCGCTGGATTGAATACATCCGCAAATCGCCCGGATGTGCCTTTGACGTGTTCGCCATTGATAAAGTGAGTCAGCTCTTGCATTGGATCCTCCGCAATTTAGTTGATGTGAGCATAGGCTTGCAAAAATCGTCGGAAAAGAGGAAAGATTCCAAATAGGTTTTGCAGGAACGCAAAATGTCAGCAGAAGTTGAGCGGGGCGAAGAGAATGAAGAGTATGGATCCGCAATGGGATGATATGAAAGTGTTTTTGGCAGTGGCGCGCGAGGCCAGTCTGTCAGGGGCAGGGCGGATATTAAAGATGGACCCGGCAACAGTAGGCCGACGGGTTGCCAGATTTGAAACGGCGCTTGAGACTCTTTTGTTTGTGAAGTCCCCGCAGGGCTATGCATTAAGCGCTGCTGGCGACCGATTGTTAGTCCACGCCGAAGAGGCCGAACAGGCCATGCGCGCAGCCAAAGAGGCGCTGAGCGGGCCAAGTGATACGCTGGCGGGGCAAATCCGTATTGGGGCTCCGGATGGCAGCGCCAACTACCTGTTGCCTCAGGTCTGCGCGCGGATCAGTGTTGATAATCCAGATTTGGATATTCAAATCGTATCGCTGCCACGGGTGATCAACCTTTCGCGGCGCGAGGCTGATATGGCGATCACTGTCAGCGCGCCGACAGCGGCCCACCTGAAGGTGGAGAAGATTTGTGACTACAAGCTGCACCTCGCGGCATCACGACATTTTTTAAAAGAATTCCCGCCGATCACCAACGTCGAAGACCTGAAAAAACATCGCATGGTTGGCTATATTCCGGATATGATCTTTGATCGTGAGTTGGATTATCTGAATGAGTTTGGGCTAGAGCGGGTGGCGCTGGCGTCAAACTCGGTCTCGGTGCAATTGAAACTGGTAACCCAAGGCACGGCTCTTTGCGTGGCACATGATTTTACACTGCCGTTTCACCGCTCGCTAAGAAAGGTTCTGGCAGATCAAATCAGTCTGACCCGCAGCTTTTATCTGGTGCGACATCATGGGGATCAACGCAGCGAGCGGCTGAACCGCTTTGCCGAGGCGCTGAACAAGGGTTTGCGCGATGAAGTAACACGACTCGAAGGCCTCACTTGACAAGGCCGGGTATTCCGGCAACCCTTGGAAATACGATGTAAAATTTCAGAGGAGCGCTTATGCTAGTTCATCTAATTCTGAAATCGAAGGACAGCGGTGGTGTCGTAACTATCGCGCCTGATGCCAGTATCTCGGAAGCTGCGAAACTGCTGTCGGATCGCCGGATCGGGACCGTTGTGGTGTCTTCGGATGGCGAACATGCCGAAGGTATCCTGTCCGAACGGGATATTGTTCGGGAATTGGCAAAATCGGGTGGCGGTTGCCTGGAAAAACCGGTGAGTGGGTATATGACTCGCAAACTGGTGACCTGTACCAGCCATGACAATGTCGGTCAGATCCTGCAGCAGATGACCAATGGTCGGTTCCGGCACATGCCAGTGGTTGACGGTGAAAAAATGATCGGGCTGATCAGCCTGGGCGATGTCGTCAAGGCGCAGCTGTCGCAGGTGGCGATGGAAAAAGACGCGTTGGAAGGCATGATCATGGGACATTAAGTCTCAGGCAGGACCTCAGTATTTCCACCCTCTTGCGCTGCACTGCGCAAATGTGTTTGCGTGTGCAGCATATCTGACCCAGCAGGAGGCCGCCATGCGCGTTGCTCTGTATCCAGGCACTTTTGATCCGATCACTATCGGTCATATCGATATCATCCGGCGCGCCAGCGCATTGGTGGACAAATTGGTGATCGGCGTGGCGATCAACCGGGACAAAGGGCCGTTGTTTTCCTTGGAAGAACGGGTGGCGATGATCGAGGTGGAATGCGCCAAGCTCAGCGAGCAGACCGGCACCGAAATTGTTGCCCATCCGTTTGAGAACTTGCTGATTGACTGTGCCAATGATGTCGGCGCTCAGATCATTGTGCGCGGTTTGCGCGCGGTGGCTGATTTTGAGTATGAATATCAGATGGTTGGTATGAACCGGGCGCTGGATAGCTCGATCGAAACTGTGTTCTTGATGGCCGAGGCCCGGCACCAGGCGATTGCCAGCAAACTGGTCAAGGAAATTGCCCGATTGGGGGGCGATGTGTCAAAATTTGTCACGCCTAAGGTCAATGATGCCTTGCAAAAACGCCTAGGGAAATAACTTACGCAATAAGGGAGGGGCAGGGGCTCTTCCCTTATTTTGCAGGCAGGGTTTCGACAAAGCTGAGCGCCAGGAACACCCAATCCCGCAAATCATCGAGTGAGCAAGATTCCTCGTCGACAAAGATCATTCCTCCCATTCGCCTGCCGCCCAATTCTACCACTGAGGCCCCGGGCCGGGCGAGTGCAATAGACTCGTTTTCTTTGCCAACCCGGAACATGAAACGACCCTCACCTGTTTTCGCCCGATCGGCGCCGCCGACCATGTTACCGTTGAGCAAAAAGCAAAGCCCGCCCATCATGCGTTTCTCGCTGAATGGCAACTCAACAGGCAGGGCCTCTCTGAACCTATCGGCCAAGTGTGGATCATATGCCATCGCTGCTACTCTACTCTGCTGGATTGGACGGGGGCATTTCCGGGCAGGACGGCAAGTCAGTGGCGATGGGGTCCCACGAGGCAGCCCGACTGGCATAGACGGTCATTTGCGGCGCGGCAATTTCTGGGTCATCCAGACTGGAGGCTCGGGGAAATACGACACCAGCCATGCCAGAATTGATGGAATAAAGTGCTGACCCGCAGTTGGGGCAAAAGAAACGATCAACCTGGTTGCCGCTATCAACTTGCTTGGAGAATGAACTGAGCGGACCTGAAATGGTGAAGGCGTCATTTTGCACCATTAGATGGGTGCAATGGCCAGTGCCGCTGGACTTGCGGCAGTCTTCGCAATGGCAATGTACGGCAACCTGCGGTGTTGCAGAGCAGGTATAGCGGGCATTGCCACACAGGCAGCCGCCGGAAAATACGTCAGACATTTAATTTCTCCCAAGCGTGAATGGTTTGGTTTGTATTCCTGTTGTTAGCGTAGTAAGTAGTAACTAGCAAGTCGCTAGTTATTGGAAGTGAAAAGGGACGTTTATGGAAAGAGATCACCGGTCGGGATGCCCGATTGCGACGACATTGGATATTGTCGGCGATCGCTGGACCCTTGTCATTCTGCGGGACATGCTGTGTGGGAAATCGCGGTTTTCCGACTTCATGACCTCGCCCGAGCAGATTACAGCCAGTGTGCTGACAGATCGTCTGGCGCGAATGGAACGCGAGGGGTTGGTGGTCAAAAAGACCTATCAACTGCGGCCTAAGCGTTATGAATATCGTTTGACTGATAAGGGTGAGGCGCTGTTGCCAGTCACTCAGGCGATGAGCATTTGGGCCAATCGCTTTATGCCGGACACCTGGACCCCGCCGGAAAGCTATATGAACCGAGACATCGGTTGAGAAATATTAACGCCAGAAGGCGACCCAGTCGATCAGTTCAAACATGCGCTTGCCCAGAAACACCATATGGCCAGTGCCTGTCAGCATGATGTCTACTACAATTGCGACGAGGATGATCAGGCCAAGCACAATGGCAATTTTATGGGTCATCAGGTCTCGCCTAAAAAATACGCCCGGCCAGATATGCCTGACCGGGCGTGAAAGCTCAAGCTTATGCTGTGTTTAGCAGCTCTGGGTTAGGCCGAAAGGCGGCCCATGGCGACAGCAACATCAGCCATCCGCACCGAGAACCCCCATTCATTGTCATACCAGGCCAAAACCCGGACCAGGCGGTTGCCGACAACGCGGGTTTGTTCAGGTGCGAAGATCGAGCTTTCTGGCGAATGGTTGAAGTCAATGGACACCAGCGGTGCCGGTTCATATCCGACCACCCGCGACATGCTGCCATTGGCGGCTTCACGCATGACGGCATTGACCTGATCCACGGTGACATCACGCGACGCAATGAACGTCAGATCCACCGCAGAAACATTGGGCGATGGAACCCGCATTGCAGATCCGTCCAACCGGCCTTTCAGGTTTGGTAGAACCTCGCCGAGGGCCTTGGCTGCGCCGGTTGAGGTCGGGATCATCGACATCGCTGCCGCGCGGGCGCGGTACAGGTCATCATGGCGGCGATCCAGTGTTGGTTGATCGCCGGTGTAGGCATGAATGGTGGTCATCTGGCCGTATTCTATGCCAATGCCATCATCCAGCGCCTTGGCCAGTGGCGCCAGACAGTTGGTGGTGCAGGACCCATTCGAGATCATGGTGTCCGAGGTTTTCAATTCGCCGTCGTTGACACCAAACACGATTGTGCGGTCGATGTTTTTGCCGGGGGCCGACAACAGCACCTTCTTGGCGCCACGTTCGATATGCACTTTGGCCTTGTCGCCGTCATTGAATTTGCCGGTGCATTCCAAGACCACATCACAGCCCGACCAATCGAGCTCGTTCATGTCATAGGTCGAGAACATCTGCATGTCACCGCGCCCCAGATTCATGGTGCCATCACCCAGAGTGACTTCGCCCGGATAACGGCCATGCACAGAATCAAACTTGATCAGATGGGCTGCAGTTTCCAGTGGCCCGGTGGCGTTCACCTTGATCACTTCGATGTCGTCACGGCCTGAGGCGGCGATATGTGACAGGGTGCAGCGGCCAATGCGGCCAAATCCGTTGATCCCGACTTTGATGGTCATAGAGTCTCTCCTGACGGCAATTCTTAGACTGGATATAGACCGCCACCGGATGGGTCGAAAGGGAGAATAAGGATATAAACCCATACTGTTAGCGCAAATAGTTGATGATATCGGTAACGGAAATTGACCGGTGGCGATAACGGTGTTTGACGGTGGCGCTAACACTTGTACGGCCCGCCGTTTCGGGTAGGTTGGATGCTGGAAACAGAGAGTTAAAGGGACACGGGATGAGCGGATTGCTGGCACTGCTGGATGATGTGGCGGGAATTGCCAAGGTTGCGGCGGCGTCGATTGACGATGTGGCAGCACAGGCGTTAAAGGCCGGATCAAAGGCCGCTGGTGCCTTGATCGACGATGCCGCCGTGACGCCCAAGTACCTGCATGGGTTTGCCGCCAGTCGCGAACTGCCAGTGATCTGGAAAATTACCAAGGGCTCGCTGAAGAACAAACTGCTATACTTGCTGCCCATCGGCTTGTTGCTGGCGAACTTTGCGCCCTGGTTGATCTCTCCGTTGTTGATGCTGGGTGGGTCATATCTGTGTTTTGAAGGCGCTGAGAAGATCTATCATCTGCTGGTGCCCCATGAAGAAACACATGTCTTCAAAGAAGACGAACCGGGTGATCCAGCGCATCTGGAAGAGAAAAAGGCAGCAGGGGCCATCAAGACCGATTTCATTCTGTCGGCAGAAATCATGACCATCGCACTCGCCGAAATTCCCGATAGCAACATCTGGATGGAGGCCGCAACGCTGGCCTTGGTGGCAGTTGGCATTACCGTGGCCGTCTATGGCTCGGTTGCGCTGATCGTCAAGACAGACGACGTGGGTCTGTATATGGCGCAGAACGGAAATTTTTCCGTAACGCGCAAGTTGGGGACTGGTCTGGTACGGATGATGCCGGGGTTCTTGAAGGCGCTGATGGTGGTTGGCACGGCTGCGATGCTGTGGGTTGGCGGTTCTATCGTCATCCACGGGATGGAGCAGATGGGCTATGGCTGGTTGGGCCATCATATCCACGACTACGCCGCTGCCGTGGGGCATATGGTGCCCGAGGCATGGATGGGGTTTGTAGAATGGTTTGCCAAGGCGACCATGGACGGTGTGTTTGGACTGGCGCTGGGGTTTGTTTTGATCCCGGTGGCGACCAAGGTAATTGCGCCGGTGGTTGGGATGGTTAGCTCAAGTAAAGAAAGAAATTGATGCAAAATTTTATTGATCCAAGCGCGGAAGTTTACTGGAGGCTTACTGAGAAAAAGCCCGATTATGTCGTTAGGAAGTTAAGCAAACTTGGGGCCACACTAATGATGTCGCTTGCGATCTTTCTAGGATGTATGGGGGCGACTACCGTCGGAGCAAATGAGATTCACTTCGATTCATGGAATTTGTCTTCAGAGGCGCGGCAGGAAGTTAATCGACTTAACCAAAGGGGGGGAATAGATCTCAATTTTCAGTCAGATAACATGTCTGACTACGATTTTTTCTTTGCAATTGTTGACGGGTATGATCGCATCGCGGAATTTCCATACTACGATGCGTTCAAGCTGCAGGAAATGTCATTATCTCCGGATAAATTCGCTGTAACCGAAATTGTTTATGTGCTCACAGGTAACGATAATTTTAAGCTAGTTTTACTTGATGGAGCCTACTTTGGAGAGTTGAGCCAGAAGTGCATTGGTAGATTGGTGTTTGACCTTATGACTGGAGTGCCCTTGGGTGAAAGGGACGGGGAAAACATATTAGGTTACCAAAGCTGTTTAACTAGGGACGGTTAGCAGGTGTTCTGAAATATTTAACCTTGTTGGATTGGTTAAGCGGTAGGAACCTAGTGGACACTAAAAATTGCTGTTTTATGCGCATTAACTCGGAGGGCGCGCTTGGCACCCACCCCTCGGTCTGGACGCAGGTTCATATCAATCAATAATCGCTTCAAAAGAAAAGGGCGCCCAAAGGCGCCCAATCTTGTTTCAATTGTCTGAAGCGGTTCAGCCCAACAAGTCTTTGACCTTAGCAACGGTCGCATCCGCAGTGATGCCGAACTTCTCGTACAGCTCATCCGCTGGGGCTGACGCACCAAAGCCAGTCATGCCAACAAAACCAGCCTTCTTGTCCTGGCCACGCTCGCCCATCAGCCACTGATCCCAGCCACCGGCGCGCATGGCGGCCTCGATGCCAACCCGTACTGGGCCAGCAGGCAGAACCTTGCGGCGGTAGGACAGATCCTGCGCGGCGAACAGCTCCATGCAGGGCATGGACACAACGCGAGTGCCGATACCGTCGGCTTCCAGCTTGGCCTTGGCCTCCATTGCGATCGCGACCTCGGACCCAGTGGCGATCAGGATGACCTGACGCTTGTTCTCGGCCTCGGCCAGCACATAGGCCCCTTTTGACGTCAGGTTGCTCAGCTTGTGGTCGGTCCGCACGGTTGGCAGCCCCTGACGGGTCAGTGACAGAACCGAAGGAGTTTCCTTGGTGGACAGCGCAATTTCCCAAGCTTCGGCTGTTTCAACAGCATCGGCGGGACGGAACACATAGGTGTTCGGGGTCGCGCGGCAGATCGCCAGGTGTTCCACCGGCTGGTGGGTTGGGCCGTCTTCGCCAACACCAATACTGTCGTGGGTCATCACAAACACTGTTGGGATCTTCGACAGGGCCGCCAGACGCATCGCAGGGCGTGCATAGTCGGTGAAGCAAAAGAAGGTGCCCGAGTAGGGGCGGATGCCGCCGTGCAGCGCCATACCGTTCAGCGCAGCGGCCATGCCGTGCTCGCGGATACCCCAATAGACGTAGCGACCCTTGCGGTTGTCGAGGTCAAACACACCCAGATCACCGGTCTTGGTCAGGTTCGATCCAGTCAGATCGGCCGAGCCACCAACGGTTTCCGGCATGATCGGGTTGATCACAGCCAGCGCCATCTCAGAAGCTTTACGGGTGGCAACCTTTGGCAAGTCTTCGCTGATCTGCTTTTTCAGCGCTTTGACAACAGCCGACAGCTTTTTCGGAGCATCCAGCGCATAGGCACGGTTGAACCGGTCCTGCTTCTGCTGCGAAACTTCCCCAAAACGAGTTTCCCACTCAGCGCGATCAGCAGCGCCACGGCTACCGATGGCTTCCCATTGGGATTTGATTTCAGCGGGGACCTCGAACGGGCCACCGGTCCAGCCATAAGCCTCTTTGGCGGCTTGCAGCTGATCTTTGTCAGTCAGTGCGCCATGACCCTTTGAGGTGTCCTGTGCGGCGTGGCCCAGAGCAATATGAGTGGCGCAGGCAATCATCGAAGGTTTTTTCGATTTCTTGGCGGCAGTGATCGCCTCGTCGATAGCCAGTGGGTCGTGGCCGTCGATCTCGATGACCTGCCAGCCCGACGCGCGGAAACGCTGGATCTGGTTGGTGCGATCTGACAGCTCGACTGAGCCGTCGATGGTGATGTTGTTGTTGTCCCAGAACAGGACCAGCTTGCCCAGCGAATGACGCCCGGCCAGACCCATGGCCTCTTGGCTGATGCCCTCCATTAGGCAGCCGTCGCCGGCAATCACGTAAGTGTAGTGATCGACAATCTTGCGGCCATACTGGGCACGCTGCATTTCTTCGGCCATGGCAAAACCCACGGCATTGGCAATGCCCTGACCCAGCGGGCCAGTTGTGGTCTCTACTGCGTCCAGCAGGAAGTTCTCAGGGTGACCGGCGGTGAGAGCGCCCATCTGGCGGAAATTCTTGACCTGATCCAAAGTGACCTGCGCGTCGCCGCAAAGGTGCAGCAGCGAATAGATCAGCATCGAGCCGTGGCCGGCTGACAGGATGAAACGGTCGCGGTCTGGCCACTGTGGGGCAGATGCATCAAATTTCAGGTGCTTTTCGAACAGCACAGTGGCGACGTCGGCCATGCCCATCGGCATGCCGGAGTGGCCCGAATTGGCAGCGGTAACAGCGTCAAGGGTCAGGGCGCGGATAGCCGCGGCCTTGGCCCAATGTTCGGGGTTGGCGGTACGCAGGGCAGTCAGGTCCACAGAGCTTGTTCCTTCGGGTTTTCACGCAGATAGCGGGGTGAATAGCAGCGATTTGGCAAAGATCAAGTATTGCTCGGCGTTAGATCGCTGCACAAGGTCAACATCGGCCTGCAAGTGCTTGATTGCAAACAGGGGGTAATTTACTCCTGCTTTGGGTAAGCTGGCGCAAGCTGAACCTTGCGCGCGATTCGTTTGCCGCGGTTGTGGCGTTGGGTTTTTTTAGATGATGTGGACGGGTGAGGAGCAGGCATGAGCCAAATCGAGGAATTGCAAAGCCGTATTACGGCAGCGATGGATCGGATCGGGACTGGATTGGGCGCATTGACGGCGGCTCAGGACAGTGCCGGGCAAGACGATTTGACCCAGGCTTTAGACGACGAGAGAATTGCTAACGCGCAGCTTGAGGAACGTCTCAAGACGCTCAAGGCGCAGCTGGCTGATGTTCCAGCGCCGGTCGACAATACAGAAGAATTGGAGGCCTTGCAGGCCGAGGTCGAATTGCTGCGCAACGAAGTTGGCAACCAGGATGAAAAAGACGCGTTGAAAAGCGAAGTGGCGCGGCTGACCTCTGAGATGGAGGCCGCGAGCAATACCGCCGCCTTGGAAGCAACCGAAGGCAAGGCTGCCTCGGACGGTGAGATTGCCGAGTTGAAAACACAAATGGCTGCGCTGCAAACTCAGATCGATGTGGCTGCTGGCGTCGGTGATGATGCGGCTGACACAACCGAATTGACCGCCGAGATTGACACTCTTAGGGCAGAGGTGGAACAGTTTAAGGCCGCAGCAGAGGCTCAGCCCAGTGCCGAGCCAGCTGTGGACAATAGCGAAGAACTGGCCCGACAAAACGAAATGCTGGTGCGGCTGGACACCGAGTTGCAGCAACTTCGTCATGCCAATGAAAGCCTGCGCAGTGCAAATACCGCGCTGCGTGAGGCAAACGCCGCAGGGGTTGGAGATGCAGGGCTGATCAATTCAGCCATGGAAGCCGAGATCGAAGGGCTGCGCGCTGCGCAGGCCAGCGATCAGGCTCAGGTCAATGCTGTTTTGGCCAAGCTGGAACCTTTGCTGGCCAATGCGCAAAATCTGCCTGAAGGGGAGGAAGTCTGATGCCCGAGTTGACAATTCATATCGGCGGACGTGGTTTTGAAGTCTCCTGTCAGGATGGCGAGCAAAGCTATTTGCAATCGGCAGCCAAGATGCTGGATGACGAAGCCCAGGTCCTGTCGGATCAGATTGGCCGGATGCCCGAGGCGCGGATGCTGCTGATGGCAGGTCTGTTGCTGGCGGATAAGACCGCAGCGGTCGAGGACCGGATCAAGATTGTCGAGGCTGAACTGGCTGAGCGGGACGCTGAATTGGCGGATCTGCGCGCCGCACCAGCCCCCGAGCCAGAACGCATCGAAGTGCCGGTGGTGCCGCCGCTGGTGACCGATACGCTGGCTGAACTGGCCGCGCGCGCCGAGGCAATGGCCGCTCAGGTCGAGGAAAAAGTGGCTCAGTAAGAGCCCAGTTCCGGTCAGCCGCATATGTAACAACAAAGGCCCCCAGATTTTCTGAGGGCCTTTGTTGTTGGACAGATAGGCTTTAGCCGTTGGCTTCGCGGATCTTGTTGGAGGCCTCTTTGTCATATGCGATGCCACCTTCGTCAAACATGCCGTCCAGCTCGCCGGACAGGGTCATTTCGACGATGATGTCACAGCCACCGACAAACTCACCCTTAACGTAGAGCTGCGGAATGGTGGGCCAGTCGGAATAATCCTTGATGCCGGCGCGGATGTCTTCGTCAGCCAGCACATTGACGTCGGTGTAGTCGATGCCGATGTAGTTCAGCACCCCGGCCACCTTGGAGGAAAAGCCACACTGCGGCATCTCTTTGGTGCCTTTCATGAACAGCACTACATCATTGGCTTTGACGGTTTCGTCGATACGTGTCATTGCGTCGGTCATGTCGCGTTTCCTTGGTTCGAGGCGCGTTGGCGCGTTATTTCTTTCTTCGACGGGTAGTGGCGTCGTTAAATTTTTCCGTCCGTTGATTTTTGGCATGTGCCTTTTCGACCATGTCCAGATCGGTTGCTTCTTGCCCCAGCTCAACCTTTTCCGTCATTACGCGCGGAGAAGGTCTGGATTTAGACAACGGTTGCCTGCGGTTTCGCTTTACATAAGCTTCGATAGCGATTGCGGCAACCACAAGGGCAACAATTGTCAGTATGATCTGGGGGGCGGTCATTACTCCGGCGCTTTGGTGGTCAGGCCAAGAGCGTGGATTTCGCCGTTTGAGCCATCCATCTTGCCCTTGAGTGCAGCCATAACGGCGCGCTGCTGCTGAACCCGGTTTTTCCCGCGAAAGCTTTCGTCGATCACCTCGGCCGAAAAATGCACCCCGTCGTCGCCCATTACAGTGATCTCGGCATTGGGAAAGCTATCGCGGATCAGTGCTTCGATATCTGAGGCTAGCATGGCCATGGGGTCTTCTCCTGTGTCGTTGTCTAAGATGTAGATGCGGTGGCGCCGGGCTGCAAGGGGGGGCGGTGATCCCTGTGGAGCGCGCTGCGCGCGCGCAGGTTTGTTTTGGTCGGGGCATGTCGCGCGGTTGCCTGACGATACGGCGTGGTGTTGGTTGCATTGTTGAAAAGGATCAGGGGCCCACCAAAGCGACGCGTCTGAGCAACCCGTGCCTTGCGTCTTGCCTGCCATCTCCTCGACCCGCTGCCAAGAGAAATAGCCGCATCTCCGCGCTGCGGGGCCCCTCGGCGATTTCTCTGGTCATCGGGCCTGCGGGAGAGCCGCCTGTCCTTTAAGTGATGGGCGGCTCCGAAGCGATGCGGATCAGAGGCAGGCGTTAGGCCACCGCTGCGGCAAAGCTGTTGCGGTAGATCGCAGCCAATTCGGCCAGCGGCGCCTGGGATGCGCCGAGCTTGACAGTGTCGCCACTGAAACGGCCAACCGAGGCAATCGGCACTCCGGCTTGGCTTGCGAGTAACAGCAGCGCTTCGGCTTGGTCGAAATTGCAGGCCACCAGATAGCGGGCCTGATCCTCGCCAAACAAGTCGGCAGTGCTGCCCGCGTCGATCTGCACGCCAACGCCGCCTTCTTCAGCCAGTTCAAAGGCGGCGAGAGCCAGGCCGCCGTCGCTGAGGTCGGTGCAGGCCTTGATCAGATCGCGGTTGGTGCGGATGAAGTCACCATTGCGTTTTTCCGCCGCCAGATCCACCTGTGGCGCATCGCCATCTTCGCGGTTGAAGTGTTCAGCCAGCAGCGCTGATTGGCCCAAGTGGCCCATGGTCTCGCCGATCAACAGGGCAGTATGGCCGTCACGGGCGGCGCCATTGATTGGCTGCTCACCCGCTGCAATCAGCCCCACAGCGCCGATGGTGGGAGTCGGCAGGATGCCTTGGCCATCAGTTTCATTGTAGAGCGACACGTTGCCGGAGACGATAGGCATGCCCAGTGCGGTGACCGCCTCGCCAATGCCCTGGATGGCACCGACAAACTGGCCCATGATTTCGGGCTTTTCCGGGTTACCAAAATTCAGGTTGTCGGTTGTGGCCAGCGGCAGCGCACCGACGGCGATGAGATTGCGATAGGCCTCGGCCACCGCCTGTTTTCCGCCCTCAACCGGGTTGGCCTTAACATAGCGCGGCGTCACGTCCGAGGTGAAGGCTAGCATTTTTTCGGTGCCATGCACCCGGATCAGACCAGATCCAACGCCGGGACGACGGCTGGTGTCGCCCATCACTGTGGTGTCGTATTGCTCATAGACCCACTGTTTGGCCGCGTAGTTGGGCGAGGATATCAGCGCCTTGAGGCCCTCAATAGGGTCAACTTCGGGCAGCTCTTCCAGCGGTGCGGCGGCTGGGGTGGCCATCCAGGGGCGGTCGTATTCTGGGGCAGAGCCGGCCAGAGTCGCCAATGGCAGGTCAGCTTTGACCTCTCCATTGTGCAAGATCAGAAAGCGGTCTTCGGCGATGGTTTCGCCGACAATAGCAAAATCCAGGTCCCATTTGACAAATACGGCGCGGGCTTCTGCCTCGAGTTCAGGCTTCAGGACCATCAGCATGCGTTCCTGAGATTCCGACAGCATCATCTCATACGCGGTCATGTTCTCTTCGCGCTGCGGCACGTCCTCCAAGTTCAGCTTGACGCCCAGCTTGCCCTTGTCGCCCATCTCAACGGCCGAACACGTCAGGCCAGCCGCGCCCATATCCTGAATCGAGATTACCGCGCCGGTCGCCATCAGCTCTAGCGTGGCCTCCATCAGGCGTTTCTCAGTGAAGGGATCACCGACCTGAACAGTGGGGCGTTTTTCTTCGATGGTGTCGTCAAATTCGGCCGAGGCCATGGTGGCACCGCCAACACCGTCACGTCCGGTTTTAGCTCCAAGGTATACGACTGGCATGCCAATGCCCGAAGCCGCCGAGTAGAAGATCTTGTCGGTGTCAGCCAGGCCAGCTGCAAAGGCATTGACCAGGCAATTGCTGTTATAAGCGGGGTGAAAACGGACTTCGCCGCCTACGCAGGGGACACCGAAGCAATTGCCGTAGCCACCGACACCCGCGACCACGCCGTTGACCAGTTGCGTGGTCTTGTGGTGGGCTGGTTCGCCAAATGACAGCGAGTTCATCGAGGCAATCGGCCGCGCACCCATTGTGAACACATCGCGCAGGATGCCGCCAACACCGGTTGCAGCGCCCTGATAGGGTTCGATGTAGCTAGGGTGGTTGTGGCTCTCCATCTTGAACACCACGCACTGGCCGTCGCCGATATCAACGATGCCGGCGTTCTCGCCTGGGCCACAGATCACCTGTGGGCCGTCGGTTGGCAGGGTGCGCAGCCATTTCTTGGAGGATTTGTAGGAACAGTGCTCGTTCCACATCGCAGAGAAGATACCCAACTCGGTATAGGTTGGCTCGCGGCCGATGATGTCCAGGATACGCGCGTACTCGTCCGGGCTTAGTCCGTGGCTTTCAATCAGTTCGGATGTGACGGCTGGTTCCTGCATCGATCATATGTCCCCGGATGGCTGGATTTGCGCGCCTTTTAGGGCAAGCGGGCCTCCGGGGAAAGAGGAAAGCGGAAAACTAGGCTAAGGCTTCGGCAGTGCACGGGGCTGGGAAACTGTGCTGACGCTGCCAAACAAGCGCTCCCGTCCATCAACGGTTATCAAAGATACCCGCCTCTCGTTGGGCGTGGCGCCGCGCGTTGCGCGGCGCCACGCCCAAGTCTGCAAGGGGTATCGGCATTGCCGATGCGTCGTGCAGACGCGGGAGACTTTGTTTTGGCTGCCCGCGTCCAGGGACAGGATTCAGAACCGCTGTCCTACATAAATGTAGATTTGATCGTCGCCTAGATTGTTGTGGCTAATATCAACAGAGAAATCGACTGGGAACTTCTTGGAGACCCTATAGCGGGCACCCACACCTATGGCACTGTGACTGCCGCCATCATGTAGTTGGTCAAACTTGGCTCCGGTCCAGCCGATGCCGCCAAAGGCCACGGCGCCCCAGCGTGCGCCAAACCGATGACGGTATTCTGCCTGCAGGGAGGTAGACCGAAAGTCGAGAAATTGGGTCGAATTGAAGCCGCGCATATTGTCAGTAGCCCCAATCGAGCATTGATCGAAAAATGGCGTCTCGTCGGTGGTTGAGCAGATCACCCCCCGAAAAGCCAGATTGCTGTCGGTTCCGAGCGAATGGTAAATGTCATAAATTGCATAAGCCCTGTCATAACTGGGCCGTTGGCTGTCTTGGAAAAAGCCTCGTGTGGCCTCGGCTGTCAGCCGGGACCCGTCGGTGGGGTAGTCGCTGTCATTGCGGCGGTCCCAATCGGCGCTGAAACCCGCAGTTACAATTTCCAGGCCCAGATCTGGGCTGAAACGCGGCGGCAGTGCAGGTAGGCCAGGGAAGTCGGGGTTTATGGACGTATTCAAATACCGAAAAACCCCGCCAAAAGAGAGATCCTCGGTGACGCCGTAAGACAGGTTGAGGCGGGCAATTTCGCCGTCTTGGTGAATCGGAAATGGTCCCAAAGGCGTAAACAGATCATACCGTACATCTGCCTTGCCAGCAAATAGGCTGAGCAGCCAGCGATTGTTGTTGAAGGCGAGGTTGGCCAGCAAGCCAGCCGCCTGACTGCCATTGTCTGACCGCATCGCACCAAACCCGATAACCGAGGTATTGGAATTGGCGTCCATTTTGAACAGATAGCCCGCCCCAAGCGCCAGACCCGCACCGATGGTTGGATTGGAGAAGGGCACCGGGGCCACCACAACCGACCCATTCTTGAAGCCAAAACTGGTATCCTTGCCAGCTTGCTCGACGTGGTCCATTTGCTGTTGCACTTCATCTGCACCGACGGCGTGCCCCATATGTGGAGCAAGGCAGCAGAGCAAAGCCAGTACAACCGCGCGAGTTTTGCAACTTCTGGCTTTGCGGGGCGAAAATAACTTCGCCCCGCTGTGAAATGGGATGAGATGTTTTGTCATGCCTTGCTTTCTAAGGTCCGACTTACTTTTTCTCCTTGGCGGCTGCAGCCTCTTCAGCCTTAGCCTGCACCTGTTGCTGCACGGCGGCTCCAGCGGCCGCCGCGATGACCGTTTTGTTAGCTTCGCTCAGCGTTTCCGGGTCTTCCCCTCCGGGCAGAGCAACACGCACTTCGCGGCGGGCAAATTCGATGCCATTTGCCTTGAACTCATTGCGAACCCGATTGTAAATTTCCTTGCGGATGGTGAACTGAGTGCCTGGCTTGGCCATGAACTTGCCGCGCATGACGATACCCACATCGTCGAACTGGAACACACCCTGGCTTTTGAATGGCTCAAGGAAGTCATCTTTGAACAGCGGCTCCGCCATCATATCAGCACCGATCCTCTTGAAAATCTTTTTGACCTTGTTGGGGTCGGTATCAAACGGCACCGTGAACATCAGTTTCATGATCACCCAATCGCGGCTGAAGTTGGTCAGCTTGGGGATCTCGCCGTAAGGGATGGTATGCACCAGCCCACGGTGGTGGCGCAGTTGCATGGACCGGATCGAGATCTTCTCGACCGTGCCCATAGTGCCGGCAACCTCGACATATTCGCCGACACGGAACGCATCGTCGATCAGGAAAAACACGCCGGATACGATGTCAGCCACCAGTTTCTGAGCACCAAAACCGATCGCCAGACCAAGGATGCCAGCACCAGCCAGCAGTGGCGTGATGTCAATGCCAAGGCTGCCGATTGCCAGCAATCCAAAGATCACAACAATGGCGCCCTGGGCGCTGATCAGGGCCAGGGGCAGGACCGTGGTCAAGCGCGAGCCGCCTGCGCCGCCGCCTTCGCCGCCGCCCACGTCCCCTTCGACGGGCCCGATGCTGGTTTGCTCTTTGGCCAGCTTGCGGTTGACGTATAGCGAGACCAATTCGTAGATCACATAACCGGTGGCCACGGTCATGATAAATTCAACCGTATTGGCTGCAAAGCGTTCGCCCACACCAGCCGCTGCCAAGTTGCGCAGGTCGAGATTCCAAGACTCGGCCACCCGAAGCACCACAAACAGACCGACAATAACACGGCCTATCTTGATATAGCTGCGTTTGGTCGACCTATAGGCGGCCTCGGCCACCGCGCCTTCGCCAATCATTGGTGGCAACAAGTGGCGCACCAACCCGCGAATGGCTGTGTCAAAGATCGGGGCCAACAACAACCAAAACATCGTTGTGTAGTGCGGGGTTGTAAGCAGAAGTATGAAAAGGCCGTGACCCGAAAGAACTTGCACGACAAGCCATGTGACCAAGGCAACACCCACTCCAAAATAGGGGTAGGCTGCCGCGACCCATTTGTCGAACCGGCTACGGTCTGGGTCTGTGCCCAGCATCATTTGTGTCAGACCTTCGCGGGCTGTCCAGAAAATCAACGCCACATAAATATGTACGGCAGTGTTCAGCCAGAAACCAATCCTAGTCTCACTGATCGCAATACCATTGGCTATATCAAAGCCGATGATAAATAGGGTGAATCCACCCAGCAGAACCAATCCAATTAGGTTGCGGTGCAGATAGCCTGCCCAACGGTCGTTGATGTTCACCAAGCGAAGATCTGACCGATGTGGAGCCAAAACAAAACGTGAAATGGCTGCTCCCAAACGTGGGAACCAGATCAAATAGGTGACAAATGGACCGGCAAAACTCAGCTGCGCCGGAGTGAGAAGCGCCAGTCCAACAGTGCGAAGCACCGCGTAAAACGCCACCAATCCTAGGATATCACGCCCAAAACGACGCGCCAGAAAACTAAGCGCGCTCCATAGGGTGGCATCTTCGGTCGCAGTCTCTTTGCCTTGCCAGCGACGAGATAGCATGTTCACGCCCATCTCTGCTGCAAGCCCAGCACCAATGGCGATGGCCATAAAGGCAAATAGAGTTAGTATTCCCCCATCACCAAATGAGGCTCTGAAATTTGAGAGAGCTTCGCCTTGCTTTGTAAACAGGACTGGCAGTTTCGCGATGGCTGCCAGGCTTGGAGTATAGAACGCCTTCCAGTTTTCCTCGAGCAAGATGATTACACTTTTGCCTGATTGAGGGGCGGCTTGTGTTGCAGCCACCGCATCCAGCCGATCCAGCAACAGACCACGGACTTCATCATCCGACATCCGGGCGACCATTTCATGGATCGCCGCAGGAGTTAGCGGATCGGGGAGAGTGACCGTTTCTTCAGCAGTGCTGCCAGGCATCGGCAAGCCTGGTGTCTGGGCCGACAGTGGGGTCGCCAGTGGGGCTGCTATTGCCAGCATCACCAGGGCAACGATTCTAATTACGGTCAGAAATTGAGTGAAAGGCTGCAAAGAAGTAATCATTTTATCCTCTTGGAAATCAGTAGCCGTTTGAATGAGGCTATCTGTTGAACCTGTCGGTGGCTGAATGGAAGTCATAAACTAAGTGTTTGCCGCAGTTTGATGGAAATTGCCCCATAGGAAAAGCAAAAAAAAAGGCCGAGCACTAAGCTCGGCCGAAGTCCAACAGGGAGGTGAAGGCGAGACAATTGTCAGCGCCTTCGAGAGTGATTTAGGCGTAGCGCGTTCACGCTTCAAGGCTGGAAATGCTTAAGAAACGTCATTACCGCTATGCATAAAATGCATAGCTCACAATTTGCCCAACGCCTTTAGATGCTTGCGGTGTGCGATGATCTCGTTTTGGACAAAATCGCGAAAGGCGGAAATACGTCGGGAATGGCGCAATTCTTCCGGATAAGCCAAGTATACAGGGACTTCGGCTGCATATTTCTTTTGGAAAATTTGCACCAGATCGGGGAAGTCTTCGGTGACGTAATCCGGCAGAACGCCAATGCCCAAGTCATGCAGAACCCCCTGCAGCACACCGAAATAGTTGTTCACGGTGAGCATTGATTGCGGATTATGGGTCATCAAATTCTGCACCAAGGCAGCTGCGGATCCCACCTGGGCTGACCGTGGATTCTGGCAGATCAACCGGTGCGTTGACATATCCTCAAGCTCTTCCGGTGTGCCGTTGCGTTCAAGATACTCGCGCGAGGCATAGAGCTGCATTTTGACTGTCATCAGCCGTTTGCGGATCAAATCGGCCTGGCTGGGCTCTTTCATGCGAATCGCCACATCAGCTTCCCGCATAGGAAGATCAAGCACACGCTCTTCCAGCATCAGGTCGATTTTCAGGTCTGGATACTGCTCGTACAGCTTGGTCAGACGCGGCGCCAGCCACAGGGTGCCAAAGCCAAAAGTGGTGGTGACACGGAGCTCACCAAATACTTCTTCGTCGCTGTCACGGATCCGTGCTGACGCAGTTTCCAGCCGTTTGGACATGGCCACAGTGGCGTCAAACAGCAACTCACCTTGCTCGGTCAGGATCAATCCGCGCGCGTGACGGTGAAACAGCGTGGCGCTAAGGCTTTCCTCCAGCGCGCGAATCTGGCGGCTGACGGCAGACTGTGACAGGTTCAATTTGTCACCTGCATGAGTCAGGCTGCCCGCATCGGCAACCGCGTGAAATATTCTAAGCTTGTCCCAATCCATGTGCATCTCTTTTGATCTGATAGGTCTAACCTATATGATTTGTATCACTTGTTTCAATTTCAACCGTAGCCCTGAAATGTGTTTTGGTAAAATACGACTATACAGGTCAGCATTTGTGACCTATTAATTGCTGTAACAGTGCACGCCAGTCAAGGTTGGGAGGCCCCGATGAGCTCGCAGAAAATTTCGCTCAACGATAAATACGATTTGGAAAAATCGCCCGTCATGCTGAACGGTACTCAGGCGCTGGTGCGTCTGATGCTGATGCAAAAGGCCCGTGATGTTGCCGCCGGGTTGAACACCGCTGGTTTGGTCACCGGCTATCGCGGCTCGCCACTGGGTGCTGTAGATATGATGATGACGCGGGCTGAAAAGCAGCTCAAAGCCGCCGATGTGACATTCCAACTGGGCCTGAACGAGGATCTGGCAGCAACTGCGCTATGGGGCAGCCAGCAGGCCGAGGTGCGCGGCGAGGGGAAGTTCGACGGGGTATTTGGCCTTTGGTACGGCAAAGGGCCGGGGGTTGACCGCTCGGGCGATGTCATCCGTCACGCCAATATGGCCGGCAGCTCCAAACATGGCGGCGTGTTGATGGCGATGGGCGATGACCATACGGGTGAGTCGTCGACGGTGTTGCACCAGTCCGAATGGGCCTTGATGGATTCGTATCTGCCCATTGTCAGCCCCGCTGGTGTGCAGGAAATTCTTGATTACGGTATCTATGGCATAGCGCTCAGCCGGTTCTCGGGCCTCTGGGTTGGCCTGAAGACGATGAAAGACACCATCGAGGTGACCTCGGTCGTGGATGGTGACCCAGACCGGATCAAACTGGTGACGCCTGAATTTGAGATGCCCACCGACGGGTTGAACATCCGCCTGGCTGATGATCGGTTCCAGCAGGAAGACCGCATTATCGATCACAAACGCTTTGCCGCCGAAGCGTTCTCGCATGCCAATAAGATGGACAAAAGGATCTGGGGCCAGCGCGGTGCCAAGATTGGTTTTGTAGCAGCTGGCAAAAACTGGCTGGATCTCAGCCACGCGCTGTCGTTGTTGAACATCGACGAAAACATGGCCGAGCGTTTGGGGATCACCACCTACAAGGTCGGCCAGACCTTCCCACTGGATATGAAGGGCTTTCATGACTGGGCCGAAGGTCTGGATCTGATCGTTGTGGTCGAAGAAAAGCGCAAGCTGATCGAAGTGCAGATCAAAGAGGCAATCTTTGACGACCGTCGTGGCCGTCGGGTTTATGGCTGGCACAAAGGTGGCGGTGCAGGTTCGATGCACGGCGAGGAATTGTTCCCAACCCGCTTTGCACTCGACCCAATTATGATCGCCGAGAAGCTGGGCCAGATCCTGATCGAAGAAGGCCGGGAAACCGATGCCATCCATGCTGGCCTAGCCACATTGGACCAAGCACGCCGCGCGGATAACGCCGAAGAAATCGCAGTGCGTCTGCCGTATTTCTGTTCGGGCTGCCCGCATAACTCATCGACCAAACTCCCGGACGGCTCGCGCGCCTATGCCGGTATTGGCTGCCATTTCATGGTGCAGTGGATGGATCGCGAAACCACCGGCTTTACCCATATGGGCGGCGAGGGGGCCAATTGGATTGGCGAAGCTCCTTTCTCGAACCGACCGCATGTGTTCCAAAACTTAGGGGATGGAACGTACAATCACTCTGGCATCCAGGCCATTCGTGCTGCGCTCGCAGAGGGCACCACGATGACCTACAAGATCCTGTACAACGATGCGGTTGCTATGACCGGCGGGCAGGGCAACGAGGGCGGGTTGGACGCGCCGCGCATCGCTCGCGAACTGGAGGCTATGGGGGTCCAAAACCTGGCGGTGGTTTACGACGAAAAAGAGGATGTGGACGCCAAACAGTTCCCCTCTGGAATTCGTATGCATGAACGCGCCGAGCTGATGAATGTTCAGCGTGAATTTGAACAGGTCGAGGGTGTCTCGGCAATCTTGTATATCCAGACCTGCGCTGCCGAAAAACGCCGTCGCCGCAAGCGGGGCTTATTCCCCGATCCGGACCAGCGGGTGTTCATCAACACCGATGTCTGTGAAGGCTGCGGTGATTGTGGTGTGCAGTCGAACTGTGTGTCGATTGTACCTGCAGAGTCCGAATTGGGGCGCAAGCGGGCGATTGATCAATCCTCGTGCAACAAGGATTTCTCCTGCCTGAACGGGTTCTGCCCGTCTTTTCTGACTGTTGAGGGCGCTAAACTGCGCAAAGACCCAACGGCTAAATTGGATCTGCCAGACCTGCCGCAACCAGATCTACCCGCGATCAACGGTACCTATAACGTTGTGATCACTGGCGTTGGTGGTACTGGCGTTGTCACCATCGGTGCGGTGCTGGCGCAGGCGGCTCAGATCGACGGCAAGGGCGCTGGCATGATGGAGATGGCCGGGTTGGCGCAAAAGGGGGGCGCGGTGCATATTCACTGCCGTCTGGCCAATCAGCCACAAGACATCAGCGCAATTCGGGTTGCCACAGGTGAAGCACATGCGCTGATCGGTGGTGATCTGGTGGTCAGCGCCGGTGCCAAGACACTGGGGCTGATGGCCACGGGTCGCACTGGTGCGGTGGTGAACAGCCATGAAATCATCACCGGTGATTTCACCCGCGATACCAATTTCTCAATCCCAACCGACAGGTTAGAACTGGCGCTAGAGGCCCGGCTGCAGGACCATCTGGATCTGTTTGATGCCACGGACCTAGCCAAAGCGACCCTAGGGGATTCGATTTTCTCGAACATGATGGTGTTCGGTGGTGCCTGGCAGCGCGGCCTAATTCCGCTGAGCCTGGATGCACTGACCCAAGCCATCACCATGAATGGCGCGGCGGTTGAGCGTAACCTGCGTGCCTTTGACATTGGTCGCTGGGCGGTCCTTTACCCGGCCGAAGCCGCGCGGGTCAGTCAGCCCAAGGTGGTTGAACTACCCAAAACACTGGAAGAAAAAATCGCTTTCCGCAGCGAAAAACTGGTGGCCTACCAAGGCCCTCGGCTGGCCAAACGCTACAATAAACTATTGGACGGGATCAGTGATCCAGCCCTGAAAGAGGCGGTGGCCAAGGGCTATCACAAGCTCCTGGCCTATAAGGATGAATACGAAGTTGCCCGGCTACTGCTGGACAGTCGTGCCAAGGCGGAAGCCGAATTTGAAGGCGATTTCACATTGTCCTACAATCTGGCACCGCCAATTCTGGGCGGCAAAGATGCCAATGGGCGCCCAAAGAAACGTAAGTTCGGCCCCTCTACACTGCGCTTGCTGCGCCTGTTGGCCCGACTGAAATCCCTGCGCGGCACACCATTGGACCTGTTTGGCTATACCGCAGACCGCAAGATGGAGCGCGCGCTGATCAAACAGTATGAAGCAGATATGAAAGTCTGGCTGCCCAAAGCCAGTCCTGAAATCCTTGAGCCGCTTATCGCACTGGCTGAATTGCCGTTGCAGATCCGTGGGTTTGGACCTGTGAAAAACGACAACGAGTTGAAGGCCGCAAAAAAGCGTGAAACCTTATTGGTGGCTTTGTCTCAGGGCGGCAAACAGTTGGATCAGGCGGCGGAATAGTTTCAAAATCTTCCGCACCGCACGGAATGGGGAATCTTAGTTCAACCCGTTTTGTGCGGTGAGCCAAAGTGCGTGACAATTTGGTTTCCAACTCGCCGCATTACGACAAACCCATATCCCCACATCAGTGGAAGCCAATAAGGAATGCCAAAGAGGCTGGCATGTTCCCAATGTTGGCTACGTGCGACCAGACCCAATCCTAATTCAATTATTAGCGAAAGAAGGACACCAAACAGAAATAGATGGAACTCGCCCGCCACGCGATTGACCAGCAGTACAACACACAGCAACACTGAAATAATTGTTAGAGGCAATTCCCTTAGAACAAGAACTTGAACTACAAAAAAGGCTATCCATAATAAGACGTTTAGCGCCACGCTCATTGAATTTGACATAGTTAGGCTTTCATATGAAAAATATTGAATTATCTCTGAGTTTTCGCCAAAAAATGGTCAGAGCTTACGGCATTTGGTGGGACCTACTCAACACCGGTGTTGTGGTTTTTCTACTGTCGTTTCTTTTTATCTCCTTTGCGGTGATATTGATAGCGGGCAGACTGGATCTACTGCCATTCCAAGATACGGTCTGGCGGCAGTTCATCGAGACCGTTCCACCTGAAAAACAATCTGAAATCGGGATAGGCGTTCTAAGCATATCTGTTAGTGCATCCTCGGCAGCAGCTCTGTACCTTATCAGGATCGGCACTAGCCGTTGGGCTATGAACCGTCGAATTGGACACATTCATGGATATTTTGCGGAAGCAATTTTGTGGCGATGTAATCAGCATAAATGTAGCCACGAAGTACTATCTGTTGTTTTGTCAGCGTTTGTGAACTCGTCACTAAACGTCTTCGAACAGGTGAGTGAGACCCACCCAAAAGCTCAGATTTTCTTCGAGCATGCTAGGATTAAGTCACATCTCGCGCTTCGCGATTTTGAGGCCGGAAACCTTGACGCAATAGACATTGCCATAGACTTGTATTGTGCGGCGGTACTTTGCCAGAAAACAATCGCAATCCCAGTGGACTCTCGTTCGCTCGAACGTCTTATACAGACGCGTATGGTCTGAAGTTGAAGTTTTGACAGATTTTTTGTTTGGATCATTAGTTGCAGGCAAAAGCAATGATGGATTTCCTGCGCCAAGCCACGTATGAGCTGTCTCCAACGCCGCTAAACTCTTACGGTTATGGCTATGAATTCGAGGACAGGCACCGCGCCTGACAGGGACAATGGCAGTAGGTATCTTTGATTCCGGATTGGGTGGACTGACCGTCCTGAACGCCGCGCAGCAACGTCTGCCGGAGGTGGATTTCCTATATTATGGCGACAACGCCCATGCCCCTTACGGTGTGCGCGACGCCGAGGATGTGTTTCAACTGACCCGCAGCGCGGTCGAAACCATGTGGGCGCATGGCTGTGATCTGGTGATCCTGGCCTGTAACACCGCCAGCGCTGCGGCCTTGCGGCGGATGCAAGAAGGCGGCTTGCCGCCGGGTAAACGGGTGCTTGGGGTCTTTGTACCTTTGATCGAAGCACTGACCGAACGGCAGTGGGGCGACAATTCGCCGCCGCGTGAAGTTTCAGTAAAACATGTGGCGCTGTTTGCCACTCCGGCCACTGTGGCTAGCCGAGCTTTTCAGCGCGAGCTGGCCTTTCGCGCCGTGGGCGTCGATGTCGAGGCGCAAAGCTGCGGTGGTGTGGTCGACGCTATCGAAGATGGCGACGAAATCCTGGCCGAAGCCTTGGTGCGCAGCCATGTCGATGCTCTGAAACGAAAGATGCCCGTACCTCAGGCCGCTATTCTTGGCTGCACTCATTACCCATTGATGGAAGATATCTTTCAGAAGGCCCTTGGGCCGGGTGTAAAGGTGTTCAGTCAGGGCGAATTGGTTGCTGAAAGTCTGGCTCACTATCTGGAACGCCATCCCAACATGATGGGTCAGGGGCAAGGTGGTTATCTGACCAGCGGCGATGCGGCCCGTGTCAGCGATCGTGCTACGCAGTTTTTGCGACGAGAAATCACCTTTACTGCCGCCTGCTAAGGGCCGACTGATGCAGGTCAAAGTGCCTGGTCTTTTCCATTTCTATAGACAGCGTCAGCCACGGCTCTGTCTCGTGTTATTCAAGAAAGAGGTCTGATATGACCCATAAAATAGCCATTCTGGGCGCCAGCGGCTACACTGGTGCTGAATTGGTGCGGTTAATCTCGCAGCATCCAAAAATTGAGATCACAGCCCTGTCCGCCGACCGCAAGGCTGGTATGGAGATGGCACAGGTGTTCCCGCATCTGCGCCACCTTCCGCTGCCAACCCTGTGCAAGATCGGTGAAATCGACTTTTCTCAGATTGATCTGTGTTTCTGTGCATTGCCGCATAAAACCAGCCAAGAGGTTATTTCGGCGCTGCCCAAGACGTTGAAAATCGTCGATTTGTCAGCTGATTTCCGACTGCGCGATCCGGCTGCTTATGAAAAATGGTACGGCAACCCGCATTCCGCGCTAGAGCTGCAGAAAGAGGCCGTTTACGGGCTGACCGAGTTCTACCGTGATGACATCAAATCGGCGCGCCTGGTTGCGGGAACCGGATGTAATGCGGCCACTGGATTATTTGCGCTACGGCCTTTGATCAGTGCCGGGGTTATTGATTTGGACGAGATCATTCTGGACCTCAAATGCGCGGTTTCTGGCGCTGGTCGTTCGCTGAAAGAAGGCCTGCTACATGCCGAGCTGAGCGAAGGTTACAATGCCTATGCTGTTGGCGGCACCCATCGCCATGTTGGGGAATTTGATCAGGAATTTTCGGCTGTCGCTGGGCGTGTGGTACAGATCCAGTTCACCCCACATCTGATGCCGGCCAATCGGGGGATTCTGGCCACCGCTTATGTCCAAGGCGATGCGCAGGTGATTTATGACACCTTTGTCGCGGCTTATGCGGATGAACCCTTTATTGAATTGCTGCCTTTTGGCGAGGCCCCCAGCACGCACCATGTGCGCGGCTCGAACTTCTGTCATATCGGGGTGGCTGCGGATCGCATTGAGGGACGGGTGATTGTGATTGCGGCGCTGGATAACCTGACAAAAGGTAGCAGTGGTCAGGCCTTGCAGAACGCCAATCTGATGTTAGGTGAGTCCGAAACAATGGGGTTAATGATGGCCCCGCTATTCCCGTGAGGACGCAATGAAAACACTGAAGAAACGGCGGCGGGTACAAATTATTCTAGTGTCCGTGGTGGCGTTGATTGTGGCCACAGGTTTGATTGGTTACGGCATGCGAGATGGAATAAATTTCTTTCGCGCCCCCAGTGAAGTGATTGCTGAGCCACCACAGCCCAGTGAAGTATTTCGTATTGGTGGTCTGGTCGAAGAGGGCAGCTTGGTGCGCGGGCAGGGTGAAGTTGTGCGGTTTTCGGTCACCGATGGTGGGGCTTCTGTTCCAGTTACATTTACAGGAGTGCTGCCGGACTTGTTCGAAGAAAACCAAGGCATGATTGGGTCAGGACGATACGTGAATGGCGTCTTTGAAGCCACTGAAATTCTTGCGAAACATGATGAGAGTTACATGCCTAAGGAAGTGATAGATGCGCTGAAGGAACAGGGCGTTTACGTCGAGCCTGAAAGCTGAAGCCCCCTATAGGGGGCTGCCTCCGGCGGAGGTATTTGTGACAAGAAGAAGCGCGCGGTCTGGATAACAGGGCGCGCGCTTTGCTGTGCGGGCGTTAAGGAATGTGGGGCAGGGTGTTGGGCGGTTGTCATTGGAGTGTATGATGCAAAGCGTTCAACAAATTGCCGAAGATATTGTCGCCCGCGAAGGTGGCTATGTGAATGACCCAGATGATCCTGGTGGGGCAACTAAACATGGCGTGACCCTGGCGACCATGCAGCGGTTGGGGTTGGATGTGACCGGCGACGGACGGGTGAACGTCGTGGATGTTCGCGCGTTAAGCCGATCGCAGGCGGTGGATATTTTTGTGGCACACTATTTTACCGCGCCGCAGGTCGGTGACTTACCGGCGGAGCTACAGCCTTCGGTTTTTGACATGTATGTCAATGCGGGTGGCAATGCTGTGAAAATTCTGCAGCGGTTGCTGTGTGAGATGGGATATCAAGTGGCTGTGGATGGGGCGATGGGGCCCCAGACCGCCACAGCCGCGCAGAGTGCGGCGGCCGTGAATGCCATGGCGTTGCGGGATGCTTATGGGGTGGCGCGGCGTAATTATTACTTCCGACTGGCGGATCGCAGGGTGGCAAGCCGGAAATTTGCCCGCACTCGGGCAGGTGGCAAAGGGGGCTGGATCCGGCGCGCCGAAGAGTTTCTGTCGCCGCGATTTCATCTGACTGAACAGGCGTTTCAGGCGCGGGTGGCGGCATGGGGTTGATCTCCGATATCTTGAATGTCGTTTTTGGAAGTAAGCGCAATGTGTTGCGCGAGACGGTTGAGGTGTTTCGCGAAAATGCCGAGTCGAGTGCTTCGCGTGGGCACGACAGCCAGATGGCAGCACTGGAGCAGATGGCGGCAGAGTTCGCTTTACCCCGGAAAGGTTGGTTTGATCGGGTTATGGACGGGGTGAACCGGCTGCCTCGGCCAGCTTTGGCGCTGGGGACTTTGGGGCTGTTGGCCTCAGCGATGGCGGATCCGGTGTGGTTTGCAACCCGGATGCAGGGCATTGTGCTGGTTCCGGAGCCTTTGTGGTGGTTGCTGGGGGTGATTGTCTCCTTCTATTTTGGCGCCCGTCAGCAAGCAAAAAACCAAGGGTTGCAACGTGATCTGGCTCAAACTCTGGCCCTGGTGCCTCAGGTTACAAGTAACATTGCCGCCCTGACCCAATTGCGAGCACAAACGGTTGGGGCAGCGGGCACCAAAGGGAATGCAGTGGATGAAATTCACGTGGTACAACCAGAGGAAAATCCGGCTTTGGTGCATTGGCAGGGACTTCACGGTGAACAGGGTGTCTGACGCACCATTGTGTGACCACTTGGCGCGGCAATTGCCATTGGCCCGCCGCGTTGATGGGACTATACAAGCGTCATGATTACAGAGCTCGGACACTTCGCCCTCATCCTCGCCTTTATTATTGCTGTCGTGCAGATGGTTGTGCCCTTGATCGGTGCCCATAAACGATGGCCCGGATGGATGGCGGTGGCCGAACCGGCAGCACAGGCGCAATTCCTGTTCACCGCCTTTGCGTTTGGCGCCCTGATGTGGGCCTTTATCACCTCCGACTTCTCGGTGCGGTTGGTGGTGCTGAACAGCCACTCGGCCAAACCGCTGCTGTATAAAATCAGCGGCACTTGGGGCAACCATGAAGGCTCGATGCTGCTGTGGGTGTTCATTGTGGCGCTGTTTGGCGCCTTGGCGTCGGTGTTTGGCAAGGGATTGCCACCAAGCCTGAAGGCGCGTGTCTTGGCGGTTCAGGCCTCGATCGGAGTGGCGTTTTTTGCCTTCATCCTGTTCACGTCCAACCCGTTTATGCGCATGGTGGTGCCGCCGTTTGATGGGCAGGATCTGAACCCGCTGCTGCAGGATCCCGGATTGGCGTTTCACCCGCCGTTTTTGTACCTCGGCTATGTTGGCCTGAGCATGACGTTTTCTTTTGCCATTGCGGCCTTGATCGAGGGACGGGTTGATGCGGCCTGGGGACGCTGGGTGCGACCCTGGACATTGGCGGCCTGGATTTTTCTGACCATCGGTATCGCTCTGGGCAGTTGGTGGGCCTATTACGAGCTGGGCTGGGGCGGATTCTGGTTTTGGGATCCGGTTGAGAATGCATCCTTTATGCCATGGATCCTGGCGACGGCGCTGTTGCACAGTGCTGTCGTAGTGGAGAAACGTGAAGCGTTAAAAAGCTGGACCATTCTGCTCGCTATTTTGGCGTTCAGCTTTTCACTGACCGGCACATTCATTGTCCGCTCGGGGCTGCTGACATCTGTGCATGCCTTTGCCAATGACCCGGTGCGTGGGGTGTTTATCCTGTATATTCTGGCGATTTTCACTGGCGGCGCGCTGACCCTGTTTGCGCTGCGAGCACAGTCGATGGAGGCCAAGGGTGTGTTTAGCATGGTTAGCCGTGAGAGCATGCTGGTGGTCAATAACGTGCTGCTGGCCGTGAGCTGTTTTGTGGTGTTCTTTGGCACTATATGGCCGATTGTGGCTGAGCTGGCCTTTGATCGGAAGCTGAGTGTTGGGCCGCCTTTCTTCAATGCAGCCTTTACTCCGTTTATGGTGTTGTTGGGGCTGGTTCTGCCGGTGGGCGCCATGCTGCCGTGGAAGCGTGGAAAGCTGGGGCGTACGGCCTGGAAACTGCGCTATGTGTTTGTGCTGGCGGTTGCACTGGGTGTGACGGCTTGGGCCATGCAGACGGGTAAGTCGGCGCTGGGGCCAGTTGGATTGTTCCTAGGCTCTTGGATGGTGTTTGGCACCATGGTTGATCTTTGGTCGCGAACCGGCCGTTCCGGTATGATCGGGCGCCTTGCGCGGCTGGTGCGCTTGCCGCGGGCCGATTGGGGCAAGGCGCTGGCACATGCTGGGATGGGGATCACCGTTTTTGCCATTGCAGGGCTGACCGCCTGGGAGCAGGAGGACATTCGGGTTGCCTATGTCGGACAGCCGTTTGAGGTTGGTGCTTATACATTGACGCTGGAGGATGTTGAACGCGGTCGCGGGCCAAACTATTATTCCACCACCGCCAATGTGCGGGTGACCAAGGCAGGTCAGTTGGTGACTATGATGGCACCGGAAAAACGCCAGTATCCGGTCGCAGGGATGCCAACAACCGAAGCAGCCATTGATTTCCGGTTCTTGCGCGATTTGTACGTGGTGATTGGCGATCAACAAGACGACGGTGGTTGGATCATGCGAACCTATATCAAGCCGTTTGCCAACTGGATCTGGGGCGGTTGTTTGCTAATGGCCTTTGGCGGTTTGTTGTCGTTGAGTGACCGGCGGTACCGTGTGGCTGTTGGCGCCCGCAAGTCGCGCATGACCGGAGTGCCAGCGGAATGACCTTGTTGTTGAAACACTTGGCTGTGGCCTTTGCCGTCGCTTTGACCCTGGCCGGTTCGGCTTGGGCGGTGCAGCCGGACGAAGTGCTGGCTGATCCGGCACTGGAGGCGCGGGCGCGCGAGTTGTCCAGAGACCTGCGTTGTCTGGTGTGTCGCAATGAGAGCATCGATGAGAGCAACGCCGATCTGGCGCGCGATCTGCGCGTTCTGGTGCGCGAGCGGCTGGTGGCTGGGGATAGCGACAGCGAGGCCATGGATTTCATCGTTGACCGTTATGGTGAATACGTGTTGCTGCGTCCCAAGGTAAATGGCGCAAATTGGCTGTTATGGACGGCTGGTCCGGTGATGTTGCTACTGGCGCTTATCACGGCTGCAATGTACCTGAGGGGCCGCTCTAGGGCACCACAGCTAAAGGAGGCAGGGCTGAGCGACGCTGAAGAAGCGCGGCTGAAAGAACTGCTGGACGAGTGATTGCCAAGCCCTGCGGTGGTTGTTAGTCTGGGTTTGGTCAGCAGTTCACCTAGGCTCCGCCATGCGCTAAACCTGCTTTTCATCGATCCGGATCCTTCACTCAGGATACCTATTGGATAAGGGCGGGCATCCACAGCCATTGCAGGCTGCGGTATCCATGGGAGAGAAATATGACCCGGGATGTAATTCACCTGACCATTGCCGACCTGTCACAATTTACCAAATCATTGCGCGGCGCGCTGCCAAATTCACCCAGCCATGTTGAAATGCTCAATCACGTGGCGCAGGCGGCTGGGTACAAGAACTTTCAGCATCTGCGGCTGACAAATACGCCGGAGCCGCAGGTGGATCAGCGCAAGCTGGATCGGGCGTTGCGTAACTTCGACGCCAAGGGGCGTTTTGCCAATTGGCCCAGTAAAAACAGCATGCAGCATCTGTGTCTTTGGGGCGTTTGGGCTTTGTTACCCGCAAAAACCACTCTGAATGAACGTGAAATCAGTGCGCTTATTGATCAGGAAACCGCGACCAAAGATGCCGCACAGATCCGCCGCTCGTTAGTCGAGATGCGACTGCTGACCCGCAACAAGGATGGGTCGCGATATTTGCGGGTGGAGCAACCGGTGCCGACGGATGCACGGGCCTTGATCCGAAAGCTGAGTGAGGTGCAAAGAGTGCCTTTGCCTGACGTGGCGTTTGCCTTTTCCCGGCCGGCTACCTAAGTCAGCATGCAGGTAACGCAAAATAGATGAGGCCGATTGATGGACTATAAGGAAATTACCTATTTGTTGGCTGATGGGCTGGCGATCGTGACGCTGAACCGTCCCGAAAAAATGAATGCGCTGACCAGTCAGATGCGGGCTGAGATCACCCATGCCATGACCCGCGCTGGCACCGAGGCACGCGCTGTGGTGATGACTGGGGCTGGCAGTGCTTTTTGTTCGGGGCAGGATCTGAGCGACGCCAGTAGCTCAGGTGATCTGGATCTGGAGCGGACCCTGCGGGATGAATACACTCCGATGCTGGAAGCGATCTATGACTGCCCGGTGCCGACCATTTCAGCGGTGAACGGTCCGGTAGCTGGGGCCGGGGCCAATCTGGCGCTGGCGGCGGATGTGGTGATCGCAACCGAGAGCGCCTATTTCATGCAAGCCTTTGCCCGTATTGGCCTGATGCCGGATGCGGGTGGGACCTGGTTCTTGCCACGCCAGATGGGACTGGCCAAGGCGATGGGGGCGGCTCTGTTTGCCGATAAGATCTCGGCCAAACAGGCCAGTGACTGGGGTATGATCTGGGAAGCTGTGCCAGACGCAGAATTTGCCCATCAATGGCGGGCGCGGGCGACCTATTTGGCGAAAGGTCCGACCAAGGCCTTTGGGGCGATCAAGCAGTCGATCCGGGCTAGTTATGACAACACCCTACAAGAGCAACTGTCTGTCGAGGCACATCTACAAGGTGAGTGCGGCAAGTCACGCGACTTTTTGGAGGGCGTCACTGCATTCATGGAAAAACGTCCAGCCAAGTTTGAGGGTCGCTGAAACGCGCCCAAGTTGAGATGTTTGAAAATCTTGATGGCGCCGAGCGCTAGGGTGTCTGATAACAGGCAGCCAGCTCGGCGCTTTCATTTCTGTCTGGGGGAATGTTGCATCTCGGGCAATCAACATCCCGACAGACATGGGGTCATTCCCCATTTGAGGATAGTTTTTAGTGAAGAGGCTTGACCTATCCAATGGTCGGATAGGCCTTTTCTACGCAGCTTCAATCAGCCATCACCCGTTGGGCATCAAGGCAATGTCCTGGCTGACATCAAAAGTGCTGCCGACATCCAACAGCCGGATGACTTCGACACCATCAGCCATGACAACTGCGTCACTGCCCCCCGTGGTGTTGCTCTGTGCAACCATGGTCAGCACTGGTTCTGGCTGGGTGTCGTCATAGCCATAGAGAATCACATCTTCGCTTGCGTCGAAATCAGTGATCACTGTGGCATCTTGGCCCTCGACCCAATCGCCGGTAATAAAGGTGTCCGCGCCCTCGCCGCCGGTCAGCGTGTCGCCGATGCCGGCAAAGATGGTGTCGTCACCGTGTCCGCCATCAACGATATCGCCGTCGGCGTCAGTGTCCTGCGAAAAATCCAACTCAAGAGTGCTGCTCAACTCGGCAGGGGTTAAGTCGGGATCCGGATCTTTAAACAACTCCAAGGCGGCCTCTTCGTTCATAAAGCCGCTGGCAAAAATTACGTCATCTCCGCCGTCGCCATTCAGTTCGTCGGTTCCGCTACCATCAATCAGCAGGTCACCGCCGTCGCCACCGCGAAGCAAGTCGTCACCTGCCTCACCCATCAGAATGTCTTTACCTTCATTTCCAAAGACATGGTCATCGCCTTCACCGCCGGAAACCAAATCATCCCCACGACCGCCGCCAAGTGAATCGTTGCCAATGGCCCCGTTGACTTGATCATTTCCATTGCCGCCAAAGACGCTGTCATTGCCGCCATCGCCAGTCAGGGAGTCATTGCCGTTATCACCAAACAGACGGTCATGCCCGTCGCCACCGCGCAGCACATCGTATCCATCCTGGCCCAGAACTGTATCGTCTCCGGCACCGCCAAAGATACTGTCGTTGCCCTGTCCGCCCGCTGCTACGTCGTCACCTAAACCACCAAATACCCAATCATTATCGTCGCCGCCGTCTAGAATGTCATCGCCGGTGCCGCCGAACAGGCTGTCTTGTCCCTGATCGCCGGACAACGTGTCATTTCCATCGTCTCCGAACAGGCGGTCCGCGCCTTCGCCGCCATTCAGCTCGTCATCGCCGTCGCGGCCTAAAATGCTTTCTGGGAATATGGTTCCAAGCAGAAGATCGTTGTCAGCTGTCCCTTCGATCGGAGGCTGCTCAACGGGGGGCTCTTCGGACGGTGTGACGGGTGTATCGTCATCATCGTCCATCGTCACGCCGACAATCAAGCCCAAGCTAATCAATGTCATCCACAGCATTTCAAGTACTCGCTTGCAATTTGTTGTTAGATTGTTTCGAAATTTACGAAAAATTAATATGTCTTGATGGAAGGGGGCAAGACAATTGGATGATTATTGCAGCGATTTAATC
The DNA here is from genome assembly GCA_002162795.1 of Rhodobacterales bacterium 56_14_T64. Taxonomy (GTDB): domain Bacteria; phylum Pseudomonadota; class Alphaproteobacteria; order Rhodobacterales; family Rhodobacteraceae; genus Parasedimentitalea. The sequence goes on along the minus strand of MAAY01000073.1, from coordinate 56,269 downwards.
AATGGTCGCTGAGATCGGGGATTGTTTCAAAAACAAGCGCCCCAGACCAGTGGGCCGGGGCGCTTGTTAACCTTGTTTCAATTGCCATAGCCGCAAAGCGGGTTTAGCGATTCTCAATATCAATGTAGTTGCGCGCCGTTTCGCCCAAATACAACTGACGTGGGCGTCCGATTTTGTTTTGTGGGTCGGCAATCATCTCTTTCCATTGCGACACCCAACCGACAGTGCGTGCAACGGTGAAGATCGGGGTGAACATCGATGTTGGGAAGCCCATCGCTTCGAGGATGATGCCGGAATAGAAATCGACGTTCGGGAACAGCTTTTTCTCGATGAAGTACGGATCATTCAGCGCGGTTTGTTCCAGCTCTTTGGCAACCTGCAGCAGCGGGTTGTCTTCAACACCGAGCAATTCCAGCACCTCGTCAGCCGACTGTTTCAGCACCGTGGCGCGCGGATCGGTGTTTTTGTAGACGCGGTGACCAAAGCCCATCAGGCGGAACGGATCGCTCTTGTCCTTGGCACGGGCGATGAACTCGGGAATGCGGTCAACGGTGCCGATTTCCTTGAGCATCTCGAGACAGGCCTGGTTGGCGCCACCATGTGCTGGTCCCCACAGGCAGGCGATGCCCGCGGCGACACAGGCAAACGGGTTGGCGCCGGAAGACGAGGCCAATCGCACGGTCGAGGTTGAGGCGTTCTGCTCGTGGTCCGCATGCAGGGTAAAGATACGGTCCATGGCACGGGCCAGGATTGGGTTGACGTTGTAGTCTTCAGCCGGAACCGAGAAGCACATGTGCAGGAAGTTGGCTGCATAATCCAGATCGTTGCGCGGATACACAAACGGCTGGCCGATAGAATATTTATAGGCCATCGCTGCGATGGTTGGCAGTTTGGCAATCAGCCGGATCGAGGCCACTTCGCGCTGCCAAGGGTCCGAAATGTCGGTGGAATCGTGGTAGAATGCCGACATAGCACCAACCACACCAACCAGAGTGGCCATTGGGTGCGCATCGCGACGGAAACCACGGAAGAAGTTGTGCATCTGTTCATGCACCATTGTGTGACGGGTCACACGGCCTTCGAAATCTTCCAGCTGTGTTGCGGTCGGCAGTTCACCGTACAGCAGCAGATAGCAGACCTCGAGATAATGCGATTTACCGGCCAGTTGGTCGATTGGGTAGCCACGGTGCAGCAGCTCGCCCTTGTTGCCATCGATATAGGTGATGGTGCTGTCACAGCTGGCGGTCGAAGTGAAACCCGGATCATAGGTGAACACACCCGCCTGCGCATAGAGCTTGCGGATATCAAGAACATCTGGCCCGGCAGTTGGGGAAAAAATTGGCAACTCATAAGATTCGCCATTGAGGCTAAGCGTGGCGGACTTCTTGGTATCAGTCATGGATATCCCTTCCTGTTACAGGCATGGAAATGGCCCGGGGCCATTCCATGCAGGTATTCCTGCGCAGTCGTCGTGCAGGCATTGTCTCGTTGAGCAGGTTAGAACAGTATAAAACTGGTTCAGCCCGCGGCGTCGGTGAGACGGGCCATGGTTTCGTCGCGGCCCAGAATCAGCATCATATCAAAAACTGAAGGTGTCACCGCGCGTCCCGCCAGTGCTGCCCGCAATGGGCCAGCCAACTTACCGAACTTGGTGTCATGGGCTTCTGCAAAACTATTCAGAAGCGTCTCCAGATCATCTCTGGACCAGCTAACATTTTGCAGCTGCGGCGTCAATTCACTCAGTATACCGTCGGATACAGTTGCCAGAGCCTTGGCAGCTTTCTGATCCGGCTGAATGGGCCGCGAAACCAGTGCAAACTGAGCCTTTTCAAGGAGATCAGGGAAAGTTCTTGACCGTTCCTTAAGGCAATACATTGCCTTTTCAAGATTTTCTAACTGTGCATCAGTCAGGGATGGTTGTTGGGCCGATACCAAATAGGCTTGAATTTCATGCCGCAACGCAGCGTCATCGCTAGCGGCGATGTGTTGGCCAGACAAGTTTTCCAGCTTTTTGGTGTCAAAACGGGCTGGGCTCTTGCCGATTCCATCCAAGTCGAACCAATCGAGAGCCTGAGCATCGGAAAAGAACTCATCGTCACCATGGCTCCAGCCCAGTCGCGCCAGATAGTTGCGCATACCAGCGGCCGCGTAGCCCATCGCCTGATACTCCTGAGCGCCAAGCGCGCCGTGGCGCTTCGACAATTTTTTACCATCTGGCCCATGAATCAAAGGGATATGCGCCCAAACAGGCACGTCCCAACCCATCGCCTGATAGATGGTCATCTGGCGCGCAGCATTGTTCAAATGGTCGTCGCCACGGATCACATGCGTCACCCCCATATCGTGGTCATCAACGACCACAGCCAGCATATAAACAGGAGTACCATCCGATCGTAACAGGATCATGTCGTCCAACTGCTCGTTGCGAATGGTCACATCGCCTTGCACCTGATCATTGATAATAGTCACACCGCTTTGTGGTGCTTTGATGCGGATCACATAGGGGGAATCTGGATGGCTGGCGGTCTCGGCATCGCGCCAAGGTGAGCGGTAAAGGGTGGATTTGCCTTCGGATTTGGCCTGATCTCGAAATGCGGCGATCTCGTCCTGGGTGGCAAAACATTTGTAGGCTTTTCTTTCACCCAGCAGTTGGTGGGCGACTTGGGCGTGGCGTGCGGCTCCGTCGAACTGGCTGATCACATCGCCATCGTGGTCCAGCCCCAGCCATTCCATACCCTGAAGGATGGCAGCTGTCGCCTCGGGCGTGGAGCGTTCGCGGTCGGTGTCTTCGATGCGCAGCAGGAACTTGCCGCCACGGCCACGGGCATAAAGCCAGTTGAACAGCGCGGTGCGGGCACCACCAATGTGGAGAAAGCCAGTTGGCGAAGGGGCGAAACGGGTGACGACCGGATTGGACATGGGGGCCATTTACCTTTTGGAAACTTTTGCGGATGTAGTTTTGACGCCTGTCTACCGAGCCAAACGGCGAGGAGCAAGATGCGTGCGATTGCAGCCCTGGACGCCCTGTTGCTGGCGCAGCGGGGGCATTTGTTTCCCTGGGCCCCAGTGTTTCTGGGTGCAGGGGTTGGGATATACTTTGCGCTGACAGTCGAACCCGAAGGTGAGGTCTACATTGTTTTGACCCTTTTGGCTGGGCTGGGCGCGATGATTGGTCTGCGGGTGCGCAACAGTGGGGCGATGTTCGGTTGGGCGCTAATGCTGGCGGCGGTGGGTTTCTGTTTGGCGGGCTACCGCGCCCATAGGGTGGAGTCTGCGGTGCTGGGGTACCGTTATTATGGTCCAGTTGAGGGTCGGGTAGTGATGATTGACCGGTCCGGCAGCGATGCGGTGCGGCTAACGCTGGATCAGGTGCGATTGAGAAAAGTCCCGCCGCTGCAGACACCAGAACGCGTGCGCCTGTCTCTGCATGGACCCGCAGCTGCCGCCCAGCCTGGCAGCCGCATTATGACCACTGCCCATCTGATGCCTCCACAAGGACCAGCCGAGCCGGGCGGATTTGATTTCCGCCGCCATGCCTGGTTCAAGCGATTGGGAGGCGTTGGCTATACCCGCGTTCCGGTGCTGTTGGCTGAACCCAACGGCAGCGCGTTGTGGCTGCAACGTCTGCGTCGGAATGGCTCGGCCTATATACAGCGCCGACTGCCCGGAGAGGTAGGTGGGTTTGCGGCCGCGATTACCACCGGCGATCGCAGCGGTATCGGGCAGCAGAGCCTGATGGCGCTGCGCGGCAGTAATCTTGCACATCTACTGGCGATATCTGGATTGCACATGGGGTTGCTAAGCGGATTTGTCTTTGCATCACTACGGATTGCAGTGTGTCTGTGGCCCAGGATCGCACTGCGGTTACCGGTGAAAAAGATCGCCGCTGTTGGTGCTTTGCTGGCAGCGGCTGGGTATCTGGCCTTGTCTGGTGGCAATGTCGCCACCGAGCGCGCGTTTGTGATGGTGGCAGTGGTATTGGGCGCAGTTTTACTGGATCGGCGGGCGTTCTCGCTGCGGGCTGTGGCGTTGGCAGCCCTGATTGTGCTGGTGCGCCGCCCGGAAAGCCTGATGAGCCCTGGTTTTCAGATGAGCTTTGCCGCCACAACGGCGCTGGTGGCGGTGTTTACTTGGATCCGCGAGTCCGGAGTATCCTTGGGGCCGGGCTGGATGCGGGGGATTGTCGCTGTGGTAATTTCGTCGGCTGTGGCAGGGGCAGCAACCGCGCCGTTTGGCGCCGCTCATTTCAACACCCTGTCGCACTATGGGTTGATCGCAAACCTGCTGTCGGTGCCCTTGATGGGGGTGCTGGTGATCCCGGCGGCGGTACTGGCCTTGTGCCTGGCGCCGTTTGGGCTGGAAATGGTTGGGCTGACGCTGATGGGCTGGGGGTTGCAGTGGATCCTGATGGTGGCGCATTGGGTCACCGGGCTGGAGGGGGCGCAGGGCAGAGTGGTCGGGCCGAGTGCTGTGGTGTTGCCGTTGATTTCTCTTGGTATGTTGCTGGTAATTTTATGGCAGGGGCGGCTGCGTATCATAGGGCTGGCGCCCGTTGTGCTGGGTATATTCCTATGGACACAGGTCCAGCGTCCGACAGTGCTGATTTCGGCAGATGGCGCGTTGGTCGGAATGATGACCGGAGACGGCCGAGCGCTGTCAAAGCCAAAAGGAGCAGGTTTTGTAGCGCGCATTTGGCTGGAGAATGACGGCGATGCGGTTGATCAATTTGTGGCTGCGGCACGTTGGAAAGGCGAGGCCAGGAAAGTGACGATCGGCGCGACAGAGGTAGTGCATGTGATTGGTAAGCGTGCGGTCCAGGCGTATGTAGAGTGCCGTGTGGGCCAGATCGTCGTTACCACAGTTGCAAAAGACCTAACCGGTGGCTGTCAGCTGTTTGATCCAGTCCGGCTGCGCCAGAGTGGCAGCCTGATGTTGACCATCGAGGGAAAACTGCTGAGCGCCCAGGATCTGGTTGGACAACGGCTGTGGACCGGCACGGCTCTGCCAAAGCGGATCCGCACCAGTCGATCTGGTGATCAATAGGTGCGAATCAAGCCGACCAGGCGACCTTGCACTTTGACCTTGTTCTCGGGGTAAACACGGGTTTCATAAGCCGGGTTAGCAGCTTCGAGTGCGATCGATCCGCCCTGACGATGGAACCGTTTTAGCGTCGCCTCTTGGCCCTCGATCAAAGCAACAACGATGTCGCCATTATCTGCCACTGTGGTTTCGCGGATGACCACCACGTCACCATCATTGATTCCGGCCTCGATCATTGAGTCGCCTCGGACCTCGAGCGCATAATGTTGGCCGGCTGTTGAGAGCATCGAGTTCGGCACGGCAACCTGGTGAGACACCTGGCTGATAGCCTCGATCGGGACACCAGCGGCAATGCGGCCCATAACCGGTAGTTCAACCGCCATTATTTGGGTGGGTTCGATGTTTGCCGGTGATTTCGCCGAACTGGGCTGGTAGCCACCTTGGATCACCCGTGGAGAAAACCCAACCGGCGCGTTGTTGCCGCCGAGGGTTTCAGGCAGGCGGATGATTTCTATGGCGCGGGCCCGGTGTGCCAGACGGCGGATAAAGCCGCGCTCCTCGAGCGCAGTGATCAGCCGGTGAATGCCCGATTTTGAGCGAAGGTCCAGCGCCACCTTCATCTCGTCAAAACTGGGAGGCACACCTTCCTTTTTCAGGCGATTGTGAATGAATTCTAGCAAATCCAATTGTTTCTTGGTCAGCATTAGGGTTTCCTCCGCACCAACGCGTTTTCTTTTGTTCTATTGATGTTCCTGTTTTGTGTCAACGGTGTTGCGGCTTTACCCCTGTGGTATAGAGAACGTGCCAGAGGCACGTGCCTCCGGCGGGGGTATTTGGAACAAGAAGAAACGAGTCAGATTGGTAGGTAGGCGATCTGCTCGCCTATGGCGCGGGGGGGGTCGTGTGGTGGCCGGATCAATAGGGCGTTTGCCTGCGCAAGAATTGTTAATAAGGCGCTGTCCTGGCGATCAAAGGCGTGGATCCGGCCCTGGTCCAATTGGGCGCGCATATAGTGCTGGCGCGGGCCATTGGCTGTCAGGGGAGCCGAGAGTGGTGCTGTGAAAGGGGTTGGGGCTTGGGTGCTGAGCCCCAACATGGCGCGGATCATCGGTGCGATGAAGATATGGCCGCAAACCATTGCCGAAACAGGGTTTCCCGGAAGGCCTACCATGGCCGCATTGTTCAAACGGCCCGCCATTAGCGGCTTGCCGGGGCGCATTGCGACTTTGTAAAAGGAGCGCTGCATGCCGAGATCACCTGCAACTTTGCCAACCAAATCGTGATCGCCGACCGAGGCGCCGCCGATGGTGATCACCAGATCGGCACCTTTAGCCAGATCAAAGGCCATGCGCAGCGAGCTTTCAGTGTCACGGGCGATGGGCAGGATGCGTGCGTGGGCGCCGAGGGCGTCCAGCATGGCCTTGAGCCCAAAGGTGTTCGAGGCGATGATCTGGTCTGGGCCAGGGGACTCGCCTGGCATCACCAGCTCGTCGCCGGTGGAGATCAGCGCGACCTCGGGGCGACGGGTGACTGGGACAGATGCGATGTTCATTGAGGCCAGCAGGGCGACTTCATTGGGGGTCAGCAAGCGCGGCGCGGCGATTGCGTCACCTTTGGTGAAGTCGTTTCCAAGAGCGCGGATGTTGGAGTTGTCGCTGGGGATGTTGGCAATGGTGATGAGGTCGCCGTTGCGGGTAATGTCCTCTTGAATGACGACAAAATCGGCGCCTTGGGGAACTGGGGCGCCAGTGAAAATACGCACTGCCTGACCGGGTTTGATATGACCGTCAAAGCCATGACCCGCTGCAGATTCACCAATAATCTTGAGGATGGAATGCTGTTCCACCTCATCCGCGCGCATTGCGTAGCCATCCATCGCCGAGGCGGCAAAAGGGGGCTGGTCGCGCTTGGCAGTCACATCTTGCGACAGGACCCGACCGGCGGCCTCGATCAATGGGACATGTTCGCTGGTCAGTGGTGAGATCAGCGCCATCAGATGGGCTAGGGCGGCGTCAACTGTGATCATCTAGGCCTCGTAACGTCCTGATTTGCCGCCGTCTTTCAACGTGACGCGCAACCCGCCGATCTCCATCGCCTTGTCTACTGCCTTGGACATATCATAGACGGTCAAGGCGGCGGTGCTGGCGGCTGCGAGTGCCTCCATTTCGACGCCGGTCTGGCCAGTGGTTTTGACGGTGGCCATGATTTGAACGCCGGGCAGGTCCGGGTCTAGGGTCAGTTCAACCGAGACTTTGGTGATTGGCAAAGGGTGGCAAAGCGGGATCAGTTCCGAGGTTTTCTTGGCCCCCATGATGCCGGCCAAACGGGCCACGCCCAGCACGTCGCCTTTTTTGGCGCGGCCTTCGGAGATGATGTCATATGTCGCCTGTGCCATGCGGATGTACGCCTCGGCGCTGGCGATGCGCGAGGTCACCGGTTTGTCGGAGACATCAACCATATGGGCATCGCCCTTGCTGTCAAAATGGGTCAGCGGCATATCACATGGCTCCGGGTGTCAGGGGGGCGGCAAGCAGATTGCGGGTGGCGCTGGCGACATCGTCCTGACGCATCAGGCTTTCGCCAATCAGGAAGGTCCGAGCGCCGTATAGGGCCATGGCGGCCAGATCTTCGGGGCTGCTGAGGCCGCTTTCGCAGACAATGGTGCGGTCGGCGGGGACCAGTTTGGACAAGGTACGGGTGGTGTCCAGCGTGGTGTCAAAGGTTTTGAGATTGCGGTTGTTGATGCCCATCAGCGGTGATTTCAGCGCACAGGCGCGTTCTAGCTCAGCCGCGTCGTGCACTTCGAGTAGCACATCCATACCCCACTCAAACGCGGCTTGTTCTAGCTCAGCCGCCTGGGTGTCGGACACCGAGGCTAGAATGATCAGGATGCAGTCAGCCCCCAACGCGCGGGCCTCGGCGACCTGATAGGTGTCATACATGAAATCCTTGCGCAGGGCCGGCAGCGAACAAGCGGCGCGGGCCTGGACCAGGAAATCCTTGGCGCCTTGAAAACTGGGAGTGTCCGTCAGCACCGAAAGGCAGGTCGCCCCGCCGGCCTCATAGGCTTTTGCCAGTGCGGCGGGTTCAAAATCCGTGCGGATCAGACCTTTGGAGGGGCTGGCTTTTTTGATCTCGGCGATCAGGCCATAGCCTTCGCGGTTGGCGCTCATCAGGGCTTCGGCAAAACCACGGGTAGGGCTGGCCTCGCGGGCTTCTGCTTCGACCTCGCTTAGTGGTTTGGCCGCCTTGTCTGCGGCCACTTCTTCCAGCTTGTAGGCCTTGATCTTATCCAGCACATTTGTTGTCATTCCAACGCCTCCGGTGGTGTGGTCCATTCGATTGTAGCCTCACCCCGAGACGCCAGCCAGTGGTTCACAGCAGAAAACGGGCGTGAGCCAAAAAAGCCGCGTCGCGCTGACAACGGCGAGGGGTGAGCAGATTTCAGGATCAGGTGATCGCCCGGATTGACAAAAGTTTCAAGCTTTTGCGCAGCATTGCCCCAGAGAATATAGGCGGTGGGGCGTTGGGATGTATGTGCTAACACTTGATGGACCAGTTTGGACCAGCCCAAGTGCTTGTGACCATTGGCCTCTTTGGCGGGCACAGACAGCGCCGTGTTCAGCAATAACACGCCCTGCGCAGCCCAATGACGCAGGTCACCGGTTTGCGGGGCTTGGTCAATGTCATCGACCATTTCTTTGTAAATGTTGTTAAGGGACCGGGGCAGCGGTTGCACATCCGGTTCAACAGAAAAAGCCAGACCATGGGCATGGCCGGGGGTGGGATATGGATCTTGCCCTAGAATGACCACGCGGGTTTCTGCAGGTGGTGTCAGGTCCAGCGCAGCAAAACGTTGGTGGTTCGGCGGTAGAATCTGGCGCGGATCTGCTGCGATCGCGCTTTCAATGGCGGGCCAGTCTTCGGCAAAGAACGGAAGGCCCGACCAATGTTTCGGTATCCTGTGAGGCGTCATGTGAGATTCAAGATGCTGCAGACGTGATCCGGGCCAAGGCTTCCAGTTTGGTTTTTGCAGCACCACTATCGATGCTTTCACGGGCCATTTCGGTGCCTTCGGGCAACGAATTAGCCTTGCCTGCGACAACCAAGGCCGCCGCCGAGTTCAGCAGTACGGCATCGCGGTAGGCAGATTTTTCACCGTTCAAAAGGGCACGGAACGCGTTGGCGTTGTCTTTGGGGCTGCCGCCGATGATGTCCTCGAACGGGTGTTCGGGCAGGCCTGCCTCTTCTGGGTGCAGTTCGAAATCCTTGACGCTGCCGTCTTCTTCCAGCGCCGAGACCCAGCTGACGCCGGTTATCGTCAGCTCATCCGTGCCGTCCGAGCCGTGCACCAGCCAAGCGCGTTCGGACCCCAGTTGACCTAAAGTTTCGGCCATTGGCCGGATCAGTTCACGAGAAAAGGCGCCGGTGAGTTGCCGTTTGACGCCAGCCGGGTTGGTGAGTGGGCCGAGAATGTTGAAAATGGTTCGGGTGCCGAGTTCCTGCCGGGTTGGCATCACATGGGCAGTCGCCGGGTGGTGCATCGGCGCCATCATGAAGGCGATGCCGCATTCAGCCAGCGCCTTTTCCACCACATCGGGTGTCACCATGACGTTGATGCCCATCTGGGTTTGAACGTCAGCGGTTCCTGATTTCGAAGACAGATTGCGATTGCCGTGTTTGGCCACGACCACACCGGCACCAGCCGTAACAAAAGCGGTGGCCGTTGAAATATTCAGCGTGTGTTTGCCATCGCCGCCGGTGCCAACGATGTCCATCGCACCAGCGGGAGCTTTCACCGCGTTGCATTTGGCCCGCATTACTGCGGCAGCTGCGGCATATTCATCCACAGTTTCGCCACGTGTACGCAACGCCATCAGCAATCCACCGATCTGGCTTGGAGTCGCTTCACCTTCAAACAACAACGTAAAGGCCGTTTCGGCCTCGGCACGGGTCAAGGGCCCTTCGGCGGCGGCACCGATCAGTGGCTTCAGGCGGTCACTCATGCTGGATCCTTCATTTCATCAAGGAAGTTTTTCAACAGCGCGTGACCATGTTCCGAAGCGATCGATTCCGGGTGAAATTGAACGCCATGGATGGGCAGCTCGCGGTGCTGCAAGCCCATGATGGTGCCATCTTCCAGCTCGGCAGTGATCTCAAGACACTCTGGCAGGCTATCGCGATCAACCACCAGCGAGTGATAGCGGGTTGCTTGGAACGGTGAGGGCAACCCGGCAAACAGGCCCTGGCCAGTGTGCGCCATGCTGCCCATTTTGCCATGAACGATTTCATGGCAACGCACCACATTGCCGCCAAACACCTGGCCGATGGTCTGGTGGCCCAGGCAAACCCCCATCAGGGGCGTGCGGGTTTCGGCGGCGGCCTGGGTCAGGGCCAGGCAGATGCCCGCCTGATCCGGATCGCAAGGACCAGGCGACAGCAGGATACCGGCGGGATTCATCGCCATGGCTTCTTGCACATCCAGCGCATCATTCCGGCGAATTTCGACTTCCGCGCCCAGCTCACCAAGGTAGTGCACTAGGTTGTAGGTAAAGGAATCATAGTTGTCTATTAGCAGCAACATCTTGGCAGGCTCGTTTAAGGGCTGGTGGGGCAGGGCCACACCGCAGTATAGTGGTCCCAACATACATGTTCAGGGTTGCGCGGCAGCGTCAAGGGCACAAGGCCGTGCAGCAAATTTTCCACCGGGGCAGGTGGGCGTAGATTCAGCGGCTCCGACGGGCAGATGAGAGATGTGAAAGGCGAGACAGGCATGCGAGGATTCCTGGGTGGGGTAAGTATAGGGGCCTTAGTGGCCGCAGCTGGCGCGGCGATGTTGTCATTGTCGGCGCCGCTTCCCAAAGTGGTGGATGTTACAGCGCAAACACCAACTGAAGCTCTGAAGCCAATTGAGGCGACCGGTGTGCCGATCGAGACACCTGGTCCGGATGCGGATCTGGTCGAGGCGGCCCCGGTCGCGCCAATGGGCGACGTGACGGACGATTTGAGTGCCTTGAATGGGGCAGATACTGAGCCAGCAGCGCGTCCCGAAATTGGCACGGATGAAACAGTACTGGCCGAGACCACGACTGCTGGTACCACAGCGGAAACTGCTCCAGACGTCTCCTTGATGACGGATGCGCCAGTGGTTCCTGTTGAGGCGCTGCCAGCGCCTTTGGTTCCATCACGAGAAACCGATGTTGTCGTGTCCAGCCAGCCAGCGCAGACACCGCAACCCGTTGTTGTTGCACAATTGCCCGAAGTGGACTCGGTGACCATGCCTCCGGACGTCGGCGTTAGAAATGCCGATAGCGCCGAGAATTTGCCGTCCAGTGAGCGCGGCCCGGATATCGAACCCAATCCAGTTACCGGCGTCGCCCCCGTGGCACCGCAGGTAGCGGAATCGGCTACGGTGAATGCGCCGGATGTGGCCGTAGATGTGCCCACGATGAGTGCACCAAGTTCGGGCAGTTTGCCCGTTGGCTCTTTGCCGACAGTTGTCGAGGCCCCAGCAGCGCAAGCGGTGCCAGGAGAAGCCACTGAAGAGGTAACAGGGACCGCTGAGCAAGAGCCGTCGCCGGACCAGATCGGTGAGCGGGTCGCAGCCTTGCCGACAGCTACCGGCTCGCAGGATGGCTCTGGTGGACCAACAATTGGCACCCGGGTGGTGCCTCTGACCGAACGCAACAAAGACGCTCCAGGTAGCAACACGTTCGCTCAAATGGCCCCTTCGCCTTTCGAGGCCTATTCGGTACCGTTCGACAATCCCGAAGACCGCCCGTTGATGTCAATTGTGCTGATTGATGACGTACAATCAATTGGTGCCGAGGCTTTGGTCGGATTTCCCTATCCGCTGAGCTTTGCCATCGATCCGGAAGATCCCAAGGCCGCGGAGAAAATGGCTGCGCGACGCGCCGCAGGATTCGAAGTGCTGGTGTTGACCAATTTACCGCGCGAGGCAGCCCCACAGGATGCAGAGACCGCGCTGGCGGTTTGGTTTGACACGTTGCCCGAAACGATTGCGGTGCTGGAAGGCACAGGCCCCGGGTTTCAGGGCAATCGACCGCTGGCAGATCAGGTTTCGGCAGTTGCTGCGGCGTCAGGGCGTGGGATGTTGACGCAGGATCATGGTCTGAACACGGTGCAGAAACTGGCAGCCCGCGATGGCGTGCCGGCTGCAGTGGTGTTTCGCGATTTTGATGGCGCCGGGCAGAACCCCAAAGCCATCCGCCGGTTCCTGGATCAGGCGGCGTTTCGCGCCGGGCAAGAAGGCGCGGTGATCATGTTGGGGCGAGTGCGGCCTGATACCATCTCGGCATTGCTGCTGTGGGGATTGCAGGATCGCGCGGCTCGGGTGGCTTTAGCACCTGTATCTGCGGCGCTATCGCTCCAGGTCACCGATAACTAGGTTTGCGGTGTAACCTCCTGCTGAAAGTTCGAGTTGAATGATAGATTTTGTGGTGCTGTGCACGGCCTCGTTTCTGGCGGGCGTTCTGAATGCAATAGCGGGAGGCGGTAGTTTCCTGACTTTCCCGGCGCTGGTCTTTACCGGTGTTCCACCGATTGCAGCAAACGCCACCAGCGCAGTGGCGGTGTTTCCGGGCTATGCCAGCAGCGCATTGGGGTTTCTTAATGAGTTGCGCGCCTTTGACCGTCGGGTGCTGATCCGACTGGTGTTGTTGTCAGTCCTTGGCGGTGTTTCAGGGTCACTGCTGTTGTTGGTGACACCGGCGAGCGTGTTCAACTGGGTTGTGCCCTGGCTGTTAATGTTTGCCACTATACTGTTTTTGTTAGGCAGTCGCATCAACTCCTGGATCGAGGCACGTGGCAAGGCCAACTCTGACGGTTGGTTCGCCACATTAGTGGTGTCGATCTATGGTGGCTATTTCAATGGCGGTTTGGGCATCGTGCTGCTGGCGCTGTTTTCGGCACAGGGGATGCGTGACCTTAACCTGATGAACGGGTTGAAGAATGGTCTTTCGTTTGTGTTGTCTGCGGCCTCGGTTGCGACGTTTGCCCTGGCGGGAATTGTTCACTGGAAACAGGCTGCGCTCATGATGGTTGCAGCCACGATTGGTGGCTATGTCGGCGCGCGACTGGCGCGACGGATGCCGGCGGTTATGGTGAAGTCGATTGTTGTTGCGGTAGGGCTGCTGATGACGGCGGTGTTTTTTATGCGTAGCTTTGCATAAGATCTGCACCGATGAAGCTGTCGTCTCAGTCAGCTAAGGCAAATGGCAGTGAACTGTTCGACGATTTCGAATCGGGAGACCTGTCACAAATGTTTTGCTCACCTCAGCTAATTCAGGATCACCAAGTGAATTTAGCCAGGGGATCAGAATGACCAATAGCCGTGAAGAACTGTCTTGGGACGAATGGGACGAGTTGCAAAGCCCACGACCGGATGAAAATGACTTTGATCAAGTGGTGGATGCTGCGCTGAGCCGTCGTGGGTTCTTGGGCAGTGTGTTGGCCTTTGGCTCCGGAGCGGCGGTGATGGGGGCAGGGGCGTTGATGCCCAATGTGGTCGAAGCCGCAACAAGTAGCCGCTTTGCCTTTACTCCGATAGATGTGGCAACAGATGCCACGGTTCATGTGCCGGAAGGGTATTCCTGGAATATCCTGACCCGCTGGGGCGATCCATTGTTCTCGGATGCGCCGGAATTTGATCACTCCACTGGTGGTGATCCAAAATCTGATCGGATCTTTGGCGAAAACACCGATGGAATGGAGCTGTTCACGGTTGGTGAGCATCAATTGGTGGCCGTGAACCACGAGTATTTGAACCCGAAGCTGAACCTGCCCCAGAACGAAGGGGGCATGCCTAGCTCAGTCGCAGACGTACTCAAGATGCAGAACTTGCAGGGCGTCACTGTGATGGAAGTCACTGAGGGTGATAGCGGCTGGAATGTGGTTGTCGATAGCCCGTTCAATCGCCGAATTCATCATAACACTCCGATGCGTATTGCTGGACCTGCTGCAGGTCATGATTTGTTGAAGACTGAAGCAGATCCCTATGGTGTTGAAGTACTGGGGACCATGAACAACTGCGGGGGCGGTAAGACGCCATGGGGCACCTATCTGACCTGCGAAGAGAACTTTAACGGCTACTTTGGCGCGACCAACAAGGCCATTGAACTGCCAAATGGTTTTGATCGTTACGGTATTGGCTCTGATAGTCGCTATGAATATGAAAAATTCGACCCTCGCTACGATTTAGAAAAAAACCCGAACGAGCCGAACCGGTTTGGGTATATTGTAGAAATCGATCCGTCGGATGTGACGTCGAAACCCGTTAAGCGCACAGCGCTTGGCCGGTTCAAACATGAAAACGCAGAAGTTGTGATAGCCAGTGATGGGCGGGTGGTTGTCTATCTTGGCGATGATGAACGCGGTGAGTATCTGTACAAATATGTGTCTGAAGCGGCCTATCAGCCGGGGGGCGATACCGAACATCTGCTCAACGAGGGCACACTGTTTGTGGCCAGGTTCGATGCGGATGGAACAGGTCAGTGGATTGCCTTGACACCTGACAGCACTGGCATGGATATGGCAGAGATTTATATTCACACCCGCATGGCGGCTTCGGCTGTTGGGGCGACGACGATGGACCGGCCTGAATGGGTTGCGGCGAATCCGATCTCGGTCGAGGCCTATTGTGCGCTGACCAACAACAAAAACCGCGGCAAGAAGCCAAATGCGGGCGGTGATGATACTTCAACAAACGCGGTTAATCCGCGCGAGGCCAACCATTATGGTCAGATCGTGCGTTGGAAACCTGCGGATGAAAACCACGCAGCTACAGCCTTCACCTGGGATCTCTATGTAATGGCGGGCAACCCGACGGCCCATTCGGATGCCTATGCAGGGTCCAGTAACATCAACGAAGGCAACCTGTTCAACAGTCCGGATGGCATGGTGTTTGATAGCTCTGGTTTGCTGTGGATTCAGACCGACGGCAATTACAAAAACGAGGGTGATTTTGCTGGCATGGGCAATAACCAGATGCTGGTTGGTGACCCCGAGACGGGTGAAATCGTCCGCTTTATGACGGTGCCCTACGGCGCTGAAGTGACCGGTTTGTGCTGGTCAGCTGATCGCCGATCAATGTTTGTTGGAATCCAGCACCCCAAAGCGCCATTCCCGGATGGAGAAGGCAAACTGGCGCGCTCATCCGTTGTGGTGGTCAAGCGCGATGACAACGCGGTTATAGGCTAAACCTTATTGCTTTGATGTTAAACGAACGGCGCTCCAATGATGGAGCGCCGTTTTCAGGTTCTAAGTAGTATCTGCCTACTGCGTTGTTTTACATTCCTCAAAGGCCTCTGCGGACCCGCTTCCTTCAGTTTGTCCAACCAGGTCATAATAAAGGGAAGCAGCCGCGCGACACCCAACTTCCGAGTAGTTTTGCTTATCCATGGAGGCAACGTTAACAAACTTCACCAAGACGGTTTTGCCGCTCTTCAGATCCACATCAATCCGTTTAACGAATATTTCGTTCGTCAATGCACTGCTCAATTTTTCGATGTGTTGCTCAAGATTTCCCAGCCTTTTAATGGAATCCGCGTCATTTAGAAAAAAGACCCACACATCTGCATCCCAGAAGGGGGACCAACCTTCTCTGGTTCTCACTACTCCGGAAGCCGCGTCCCTGCGAAACAGTTCCTCGGCAAATCCGTTGAATTCTTGATGGACCGAAATTGTGACTGGCCGACCGATTTTTTTCACAAAGGAATTATCACCAAAATCAACAAACTCGGCTCCTGCAGGTGCACCCGCGATTCCACAGATGGACGCAACCATTGCTACCTCTCGAATTTTCCGGCTAATATTCATGCCTCACCACCAAGTTACTTTTCTACTGCAAATGTTCCATCTAAGTCGCAGTGTCGGCACAACGCCGACCACAACAGCGATTTAGTTTTTTCCATTGCCGGCAAACCGTGCCGCATCAGCGGCAGCGCGACGGATGGCGTTGGATTTATGGACGGTCTCCATATATTCGGCCTCGGGATCGCTGTCATAGACAACGCCGCCACCTGCCTGGATATAGAGTTTCTGGTCCTGCACCACAGCGGTGCGCAGGGCGATACACATATCCATGTCGCCGCCAGCCGAGAAATAGCCGACACCGCCGCCGTATACACCGCGCTTTTCTGGCTCCAACTCGTCGATGATCTCCATCGCGCGCACTTTGGGCGCACCCGAGACAGTGCCAGCGGGCATGCCGGCAAAAAAGGCATCCAGCGCGTCTTTGTCCTCGGCCATCTCTCCGACGACGTTAGAGACGATGTGCATCACGTGGCTGTAACGCTCGATAATAAATTTTTCGGTGGGGCGCACAGTGCCGATCTTGGCAACACGGCCAGTGTCGTTGCGGCCCAGATCCAGCAGCATCAGGTGCTCGGCCAGCTCTTTTTTATCGGCCAGTAATTCAGCCTCAAGCGCGCGATCTTCTTCTGGTGTGGCGCCTCGCGGACGGGTGCCGGCGATGGGGCGAATGGTGATTTCATCGCCAAACACCCGCACCAGAATTTCCGGGCTGGCGCCAATTACCTGAAAACCGCCAAAGTTGAAGTAGAACATGAAGGGCGAAGGGTTTGTGCGACGCAGGGAGCGATACAGGGCAAAAGGTGCTTGGCGGAACTCTTGCGTCCAACGCTGTGACGGAACCACCTGAAAGATGTCGCCAGCGCGAATGTAGTCCTTGGCCTTTTCCACGGCCTGTTTATAGCCGCCTTTGGTGAAGTTGCTCACCGGTGCTGCGATCTCGCCGGCCTCACCCAGATCACGGGTTTCAGCGGGCATGGCTCGTTCCAGATCGCGCACCGCGTCCATCACCCGTTCGGCGGCTTGCGCATAGGCGGCGCGGGCGCTTTGGCCCTGACTGGCCCAGGCCGGGGAGACCACAGTCACCTCGCCTTTGACACCGTCCAAAACAGCGACCACAGAAGGGCGCATCATCAGGGCATCGGGCAGGCCCAGCGGGTCTGGGTTCACATTTGGAAGATGTTCAACCAGACGCACCATATCATAACCCAGATAGCCAAACAGCCCGGCAGCGGCCTGTGGCAGATCCTCGGGCAAGTCGATACAGCTTTCGGCGATCAGCGCGCGCAGGTTGTCCATGGGATCACCGGCTTGATCGATGAAGTTGTCGGCGTCAAACCGGGCGGACCGGTTCAACGACGATGTCTTTCCACGGCAACGCCAGACCAGATCAGGCTTCATCCCAATGATCGAATAGCGCCCGCGCACCTCTCCGCCCGTCACAGATTCCAGCATAAAGGCGTCCTTTTGGGCACCTGTCAGCTTGAGCATCAGCGACACCGGAGTATCGAGGTCGGCGGCCAGGCGGGTATAAACGACCTGGCTTTCGCCGGCTTCATGCGCCTTGGCGAAAGTATCAAAATTGGGGGTCAGAGCCATGATCGGTTGCCTTGGTTACTGATGAAAGTTGGCCATCACAGCATTGAGCGCCTGCTGATCAACCTGTGGACGCGCACGCATTTGCGCGTCTTGCACAAAGGCTTCGAACAGAGCCTGCGACAACGATTGGTTCAGCTGTGTTTGCAAGGCATCCGCCAGTGCGGTCAGATCATCGCTTTCGTCAGCAGGTAGGATTTCCGCCAGACGTAGCACAACGGTCGAGGCCTCGTCGGACACAATGCGCAACTCTCCGGGTTCCATTTCGAACAGCTGGTTCATCATGTCGGCGGGGGTGTTGTCGATATAGGCCGTGCGGGTCTGGCCGGTTTCGGTTGTGACGTTCAGGCCTTCGTCAAAATCACCACTGCTTTGGGCGCGGGCAACGATGCCATTTGCCTCGGTTGTGATGGCGTTCTGGCGCTGTTCAGCGTTCCAGCCTTGCAGTGCCTTGGTCATCGCGTCGGCCAGTGGCTCGGGGCGTGATGGCAGGACGTCGTCAAGACGGATGGCAAACAGGCTGCCGTCTTCCAGGAATTCCACGGCTGGGAAATCTTCGACCGTGACAACGGCAGCGGCTTCGCGGAACCCGTTGTAGGCAGCAACGCCATGGCTGCTTTGCGCGTTCCAGCTGATCTGACCCAGTTCCATGTCAGTTTCATCAGCGATTTCTTCCAGCGTTGCACCGCCGGCCAGCAGATCGTCAATCTCTTCTGATTGTTGTTCGATCAGACGGCGGGCACGGCCTGCGGCCAGTTCGTCACGCAGTTCAGCTTCGACATCAGCCAGAAGCGTCACGCGGGCCTCAAGACGGCCGTTGATCCGGTACAGGGCAGGGCCCAAGTTCGATGTCAGCGGGCCGACAACGGCACCAACTTGGGCAGAGAACACATCCTGACCTGCTATACCAAGCGCACCGATGGTCATGTCGCCCATGTCGACGTCAGCCAGTGCCAAGCCACGGTCAGCAACCAGGGCCTCGAATGTGGTTCCGCCAGTCTCCAATTGTGCCATGGCGCTAGAGGCCGCCTCGTCATCACCAAAGACCAGACGTTCCACCAGACGACGCTCGGGGGATTGATATTGATCTGCGCGCTCGTCGAACAATGATTGCAAGGCAGCCTGGTCGACCTCGACCTGGTCAATCAACATGTTGGGCGACATCAAAAGGTAGGCCAGCTGCTTGGTTTCAGGCAGGGTGAATTTATCCGAGTTGGCATCGTAATAAATCTGCAGCTCGGCGTCGGAAGGTGCCAGAGCGATCATTGCGACTTCGTCTGCGCGCAACTGCACCCAAGAGAAGCTGCGACGTGCACCGATAAAGCTGGTGATGGTGTCGCGCATGGTTGTGGGCATTTCTGCGCCAACCATCATAGCGCCTTGCACCAAGGTACGCGAGGCTTCGCGGCGCAGGTCGTCCTCAAAGTCACGCTCGCTGAGGCCAGCATTGTCCAAGGCGTATGTATAGGTTTCGCGGTCAAATTCGCCGTTGATGCCTTGAAAACTGGGGACTTCGACGATTTCCTTTAGCAGGTTTTCATCGCCAATCGAGATGCCCAACTGATCGACCTCGTTATCGATGGCAGCAATTGAGACCAAGCGACCCAAGACTTGCTGGTCCATTCCCAGAGCGGCCAATTGCGCCATCGGGATCAGTTGCCCGGTTTGCGCTTGAAAGGCACGCTGTTCGCGTTGCAATTCGCGGAAATAGTCTTGTACTGAAATTTCCTGGTCGCCGACGGTGGCAACTGCGGAAGATGCGCCCGAGAAACTAACGGCGCCAACGCCGACAAGCCCGAACATGATCAACCCCATCAGGATCCACACAAAGGTTTTGGAAAGATGTTTCATGCCTGCGGCCATGATGCCCTCTTATATGTCGGTGCCTCTGCGTCATTTGCGCCTTTGAATCAGCCGCAGCAGGGGGAGTAAATTTGTCTGATGCCCTGAATACGCTGCCACCCGTCAAGGAGCAAGCGATGTTGCGATTCCTTGCGAATGAATAGAGCGTTACTTAGAGTTCAAAGGCGGCCAGACGCCGGAATAGTTCGGATAATGCGGTGCGATCGACATTGGCAAAGGCAATACGGAACTGTCGTGCACCTGCTGGGTCGTCGTGGGGCAGGAACATCGAGCCGGGCAGCATCAGGACCGAGGCCTGCGAGACCAGTTTGCGGGCGACTTCGGTTGATGTGAGCTCAAAGGGGTGCTCGACGTAGGCAAAATAGGCGCCGCATCCAAGCAGTTTCCAACCGCGTTCACCCAGAATTGCAAAGCTTTCATGGATGGCGGCGCGGCGGTCAAGGATCTCGGTCCGCTCAGTTGCGACCCATTGGGATAGGTTTTCAATCCCCCACAAGGCGCCAATCTGGCCCAACTGGTTGGGGCAAATGGTGACGGTGTCGAGGAACTTTTCCATTTCGACCAGCCGTTCCGCAGAGGTGGCGATGGCGCCGACTCGGTGACCTGTCAGCCTGTAGGCTTTGGAAAAGGAGTAGAGATGGATGAGGGTCTGGTCCCAGTCTTCTATCTGGAGCAATTGATGAGGCGGACCTGAGCGGCTGTCGAAATCGCGGTAGGTTTCGTCCAGGATCAATGCCAGCCCGTGGGATTTCGCAAGATCGTAGAAGGCACGCAGCAGGTCGGCGGGGTATTCCACACCGCAGGGATTGTTCGGAGACACCAGCGCGATGGCACGGGTTCGCGGAGTGATCAGTTCCGCTGCGTGTTGTGGATCTGGCAGCATATCGGCGCCGACCGGCAATGAAATGGCGCCAACTCCGGACATATCCATCCACATTTTGTGGTTGAAATACCAGGGTGTTGGGATGATGACTTCATCCCCATCTGCGCAGAGTGACGCGATTGTTGCGGCAAAAGCCTGATTGCAGCCCGAGGTGATGGCGGTCTGATCCGCTGACACATTTGCTGCATAGTGGGTGGAGATTTGCGCGGCCAGTCCGGCTCGCAAATCAGCGCGTCCCAGAACCGGACCATACAGATGAGCGCTGTCATCGTTCAGCGCGGCTTCGGCCATTGCTTGGCGCAGGCCTAGCGGAGGAGGATCAATTGGCGCGGCCTGGCTGACATTCAGCAGCGGGCGATCCTCAGGAAAGCTGATGCCATCAAGCCAGCTGTGGGCCTCGACAATCGGAGAGATAAAGGTGGATTGGGTGCGGGGTAATGGCATCTGCGGGCTCCTGTAGGGCGCCTGATGCGCTGCTTGGATTGATTTGCAGACTGTCGGCTACGGCGTTGAAGTCGGCAAATATTTCGCCCAATGACTGGCAGAGCCAAGGTTGGCTTGCAAGGAAAATGGCCGCGTATATTGCACCAAACCCTTCAAAGCAAAAACGCGCCCCGAGAGGGACGCGCTGAACTTAATGTAGTCGCTTAGTCGGTGCCGCGATAGGGCTCGACATATTGCAGTGCCATATCCCAGGGAAAGAAAATCCAGGTATCCTGACTGACTTCAGTGATGAAGGTATGCACCATCGAGCGGCCCTGGGGTTTGGCATAGACAGTGGCAAAATGCGCTTTGGGATACAGATTGCGCACCAATTCCAGGGTTCTGCCGCTGTCGACCAGATCGTCGATGATCAGGATACCTTCGCCGCCGTCTCCCATGATGTCAGCATCCGGTGCCTTTAGCACTTCTGCCTCACCTTGTTCCTGGTGGTGGTATGATCGTACCGAGATGGTGTCGACAGTGCGGATATCCAACTCGCGCGCAACGATCATCGCAGGCGCCATGCCGCCGCGCGTGATTGCGACGACGGCGCGCCAAGCGCCGTCATTTGGACCTTGCCCATCCAGACGCCAGGCCAGCGCCCGGCTGTCGCGGTGGATTTGGTCCCACGAGATGTGAAAGCCTTTTTCGTGTGGCAAACGATCGGTCATATTTAGGGCTCCTCGCTTAACGCGTCAGGTTGCAGCGATCTTGACCCCCAGCAGGGCAAGAAGCCCGCCAAAGGTCCGGTCGATTATGTGTTTCAGATTGATATAGACGCGACGGGTCTTTTCCAAAGAAAAAAGCCGGGCGACCAGAGCGTTCCACAGGGTTTCGCCCAGGAAAATGCAGGCCAGTAGCGCTGCCATGACGATGCCGGACGTACCAGCCGGTACTGTGCCGACAAAGACTGCGCCAAAGAACACAGCCGGTTTTGGATTTGCCAGCTGTGTCACCAGCCCTAGTCGAAACGCAGCCAATGGCGAGCGTGGTGTCGCGGGCATCTTGGCCTCGGCGATGGGTTCGTCCGCGTTGCGCCACATCTTGATGGCCATCCAGATCAGCAGCAGCGCGCCACCAATCTTCATTGCCGTCAACAAAACGGGCGCATAGTCAAACAGCAGTGCCAGCCCAAACAACGCTGAGCCCGCCCAAACCACTGCGCCGATGCCAATGCCAATGGCCAGCGCAACACCCGTGCGCCAGCCTTCGGTCAACCCAATGCGTGCAGCCATCAGCACGGCAGGGCCGGGGCTGATGGCTGCCATCAGGCAGAGCAGAACTGCAGCTATGAAGGCGGCAATGGTCATGCTTTGGTGATATCCGGAGCGTCGACAGCCTTCATACCAACCACGTGATAGCCTGCATCGACGTGCAGATTTTCTCCGGTGACGCCCGAGCTGAGGTCAGACAGCAGATACAGTGCCGATTTGCCAACATCGTCAATGGTTACATTGCGACGCAATGGAGAGTTGTACTCGTTCCACTTCATGATGTAGCGGAAATCGCCAATGCCCGAGGCGGCCAGCGTTTTGATAGGTCCTGCGGAAATGGCGTTGACGCGGATACCGTCCTTGCCCAGATCCTCGGCCAGGTATTTCACCGAAGCCTCTAGCGCTGCCTTGGCAACACCCATGACATTATAATGCGGCATCACCTGCTCGGCACCATAATAGGTCATGGTCAGGAACGACCCGCCCTCGGTCATCATTTTTTCGGCCCGTTTGACAACGGCGGTGAAGGAATAGACTGAAATATCCATGGTCATCTGAAAATTCGAACGGCTGGTGTCAACGTAGCGACCGCGCAACTCACCTTTGTCGGAAAACCCAATAGCGTGGACCACAAAGTCCAGCTTGCCCCATTTTTCCTCAAGCGTATTGAACAGTTCGTCGATGGACCCTTCGTCAGAAACGTCACAGGGCAGGACAAGATCACTGCCAAGTGAATCGGCCAAAGGACCGACACGTTTTTTCAGAGCGTCACCTTGATAGGAGAAAGCCAGCTCGGCGCCCGCATCGGCGCAAGCCTTGGCGATACCCCAAGCTATCGATTTGTTGTTGGCCAGGCCCATAATAAGGCCACGTTTTCCAGCCATCAGTTGGTTAGACATGCAGGTTCTCCGCCCGTGTTCGCGTGATTTAGCGATCTTTAGGTTATTGCACGGCTTGCATCAAGGGCAGGTGGTCTTGTCGACCGTGAGCAACCTGCCTAGATTGCCGTTAACAAGTTATGGAGAGCCAATGTCAGACCGTAGTGGAATATTTGCAGGCGACGATCCGTTTGAGATCTGCCGGAGCTGGCTGGCAGAGGCGGAAAAGACCGAGCCCAATGATGCCAACGCCATCGCCCTATCAACTGTTGATTCGGATGGGTTGCCAAATGCGCGCATGGTATTGTTGAAAGAGATCGAGGCCGGGGCCTTTGTGTTTTACACAAATTACGGTAGCGCCAAAGCACAGGAATTGGACCAGGCCGGCAAAGCGGCCTTTGTGATCCATTGGAAATCACTGCGTCGCCAGATTCGGGTGCGCGGTAGTATTACCCGCGAAGAGGGGCCGCAGGCGGATGCATATTACCAGTCTCGATCCCTACAAAGTCGTTTGGGAGCATGGGCTTCTAAGCAATCACAGCCGCTGCCCAGCCGCGTGGCATTGATGGCCGAGGTCGCCAAAGTGACAGCCGCTAAAGGCACCTCTCCAGAGCGGCCACCGTTCTGGGGCGGCTACCGTTTGGTGCCGCAGGAAATTGAATTCTGGGCTGATGGAACATTCCGTTTACATGATCGTTTTATTTGGCGCCGAGATACCCCTGCGACAAAATGGCATATTACCAGAATTAGCCCATGATGCTGGTGTGACAAGAATAACATCGGCAGCACGTATTCGAAACTTTTAGACTTGAAACATGTGTCCAGTGTAGAGCATTACCCTTTAACAACAGCAATAAAAACAAGAACGCGCGGTGGACTATAAAGTGGCAGAAGATCTAAGCAGCATGCATCAAGTGCGAGGCCTAGTTAAGTGGTTCGACCCAGCCAAAGGTTACGGCTTTGTGGTGTCGGATACAGGTGGGCCTGACATTCTGCTACATGTGAACGTGCTGCGCAACTTCGGGCAAAGCTCGGTTTCGGATGGGGCTGAGATCGTGATTCTCACCCATAGTACGGATCGCGGTGTCCAAGCCGTCGAAGTTGTGTCGATCATTGCACCCGAGCGTGAAGACACGCCTGTCCTTGCTGATTTTGCCGATCTTGATCTTGATGCAATACGCTTGGAGCCGCTGGAAGCTGCGCGGGTCAAGTGGTTCGACAAGGGCAAGGGATTTGGGTTTGCCAATGTGTTCGGTAGCAATGATGACGTTTTCCTGCACGTAGAAGTTTTGCGCCAATCTGGCCTTGCAGATTTGCAGCCGGGCGAGGCTTTGGCAATGCGGGTGATTGATGGAAATCGCGGTCGCATGGCGGTTGAGGTCATGGCTTGGGAAAGCGCCGTACAGGCAGAGATATGAGATTTGCCGCATGAGAAGACAGGCCGCTGCACTAAGTTTCTGTGTTGCTGCGGCTGTTTCTGGTGCGGCGCAGGCTGACTGTCAGGCCAATCGCGCCGATTTGCGTGGCGATTGGGGGCAGGCCTCTTTCACCATTGAAATTGCGGATACCCAGGAGGAGCGCGCTCAGGGATTAATGTTCCATGAGACGCTGCCGCGTGGTGCGGGCATGTTGTTTGTCTATGAGCATCCTCAACGCGCTAGTTTCTGGATGAAGAATACGCTGATTCCTTTGGATATCATTTTTCTTGATCAAAGTGGTTTGGTTACAGGGGTGCACTCCAACGCCATACCGGGGGATCTAAGCCCGATTCCTGGCGGTGATAACGTCTTTGCAGTGCTTGAAATCAATGGTGGTTTGTCAGCGCGCTATGGGATTTCGGCAGGGTCCGAGATACGTCACAGAGTTTTTTCTGAAGGACCTGCGAAATGGCCGTGTTAGGGGTTTTCGAATCTCCGCGGCGCAGCTAGAGAAGGCGCACGGTCCGGGGCGTGGCGCAGTCTGGTAGCGCACCTGTTTTGGGTACAGGGGGTCGTGAGTTCGAATCTCGCCGCCCCGACCATATTTCTCTTGTCCGGTGATGTAGCACCTTTGGGTCGTTCACTGGACAGGGTGAAAATTAATTGCCCGATTAATAGGCGATTCTAATTTGCGGACAATTATTGGGCGTCGTTCTGAAGAGGCCATCCGCTCAAGGTCGGCCGCAACGGTAATGTTGGCGCATATGTGCCACAATAATCACTTGAAACCTGTATTTCGTATAGCCGATAAAGTTAATTGCTTTGCCGTCACTCCTGCGAAGATGTCGGCGGATTAATGCTGCATCATCGACACTTGCTGTTGCTTATGGTCGCCGATCTGCATGGCAAATGTTAAGGTAACGTAACAACCCGTTACCTTACCGTAATAATTTCGGTTTTCGTTGTAACGAAGATTTCGACATTGAGTGGTGGATATCTTGTGGATGAATCACCTGCGTCCTCGGTCATGAAAATACTAACAGGTGGTCAACAGAAAAGATGGACATTTAGAGGCAACTTTTACGTTGACCCGTTAGTGGATTATACGCCAAATTGTAGCTGTCGGGTTGTTCCCCACTAGATCTGGTGTGATCTGCACGCGGAGCAACTACGGCGTACTAACAATTGAAACGACCGTACTAATGGCCGAACCAGGTCAGGGTGCACGCTTGTCCGCGTGGTGCCCGCGGTGGTTTTTTGCGTTTTGATAAGTCGTGCGCGGGCAACGCACCACAGGCAACATGATGGCAAAGGCAGTAGAATGAAGATTGAAAGAAAGTTCACCACGGCCGGGCAGGACGCCTATGCAGATCTGAATTTTATCTCCGCTACGTCGGAAATCCGAAATCCGGATGGCACCATTGTGTTTCGCCTTGATAACGTCGAAGTGCCGTCAAGCTGGAGCCAGGTGGCCAGCGACGTCATCGCGCAGAAATATTTCCGCAAGGCCGGGGTTCCCTCAAAATTGAAGAAGGTCCGCGAAAAAGGCGTGCCGGAATTCCTTTGGAGCTCCGTTCCAGACGGTGCGAACGTGGAATTTGGAGGCGAGACCTCTTCTAAGCAGGTGTTCGACCGTCTGGCCGGTGCCTGGACCTATTGGGGTTGGAAGGGCGGCTATTTCTCTACCGAGGCAGACGCACAGTCTTACCATGACGAAATGCGCTTTATGCTGGCCAGCCAGCGCGCCGCACCGAACAGCCCGCAGTGGTTCAACACCGGTCTGCATTGGGCCTATGGTATTGATGGCCCGGCACAGGGTCATCACTATGTCGATCACAAGACCGGTAAGCTGACCGAATCCAATAGTTCCTACGAGCACCCGCAGCCACATGCTTGCTTTATTCAAGGTGTGAACGACGATCTGGTCAACGAGGGCGGCATTATGGACCTGTGGGTGCGCGAGGCGCGCCTGTTCAAATACGGCTCTGGCACGGGCACCAACTTCAGCCACCTGCGCGGCGAAGGCGAGGCACTGTCGGGGGGCGGTAAATCCTCGGGGTTGATGGGTTTTCTGAAAATCGGCGACCGGGCAGCCGGCGCTATCAAATCCGGCGGCACCACGCGGCGCGCGGCCAAGATGGTGATTGTCGATGCGGATCACCCCGATATCGAGAAGTTCATCGAGTGGAAGGTGATTGAGGAGCAAAAGGTTGCCTCGATCGTTGCTGGATCCAAAATGCACGAGAAGATGCTGAACGGTATCTTTGTGGCAATCCGATCCTGGGATGGCGGTGAAGCGGATGCTTATGATCCGGCCAGCAATAGGGGCCTGAAGACGGCGATCCGTGAAGCCAAGAAGGTGATGATCCCGGAAACCTATATCAAACGGGTTCTGGATTACGCCAAACAGGGCCATACCAGCATTGAATTCCCCACCTATGACACCGATTGGGATTCCGAGGCCTATAGCTCGGTCTCCGGGCAGAACTCGAACAACTCTATCCGGGTTACCAATGCCTTCCTGACGGCTGTTGAGAAAGACGCTGACTGGCAGTTGATCAACCGCACCGATGGCAAGGTCGCCAGGACCCTCAAGGCGCGCGACTTGTGGGACAGGGTCGGCCATGCCGCCTGGGCCTGTGCCGATCCGGGCATCCAGTACCACGACACTGTCAATGACTGGCATACATGCCCTGCAGATGGTGAGATCCGTGGCTCGAACCCCTGTTCCGAATACATGTTTCTGGACAATACCGCCTGCAACCTAGCCTCGATCAACCTGCTGACCTTCCTAAAGGACGGTACGTTCCAGGCCGAGGAATACATGCACGCCTGTCGGCTGTGGACACTGACGCTGGAAGTGTCAGTGATGATGGCGCAGTTCCCGTCCAAGGAAATCGCGCAACTGTCCTATGATTTCCGTACCTTAGGCTTGGGTTATGCCAATATCGGCGGCCTGCTGATGAACATGGGCTACGGCTATGACAGCGACGAGGGACGCTCCTTGTGCGGCACTCTGACCGCGTTGATGACTGGGGTGGCTTACATGACCTCGGCAGAGATTGCCGGCGAGCTGGGGACCTTTGCGGGCTACGATCGCAATTCCGAGAACATGCTGCGGGTCATCCGCAACCACCGCAATGCTGCCTATGGCAAAACTGAGGGCTATAAGGGGTTGTCGATTAACCCGGTGCCGCTTGATTTACACAATTGCCCCGATGCGCAGCTGACCGACCTGGCACAAAGCGCTTGGGACGAGGCGCTGGAACTGGGTGAAAAGCACGGCTACCGCAATGCGCAGACTACTGTGGTTGCCCCCACGGGCACCATCGGTCTGGTGATGGATTGTGACACCACGGGCATCGAGCCTGATTTCGCGCTGGTCAAGTTCAAGAAGCTGGCCGGCGGTGGCTATTTCAAGATCATCAACCGCTCGGTGCCCTCGGCGCTTGAGGGGCTGGGCTATTCCTCGGCACAGGTCGAAGAAATCACTGGCCATGCTGTGGGACACGGCAGCATCGGCAATGCACCGTCGATCAACCACACTTCGCTGGCAGGCCATGGCTTTGGCCCCAACGAACTGATCAAGATTGACGCTGCACTGGAAAGCGCCTTTGACATCCGCTTTGTGTTCAATCAGTGGACCCTGGGTGAGGATTTCTGCACCGGCGTGCTGGGCATCCCAGCCGCCAAGCTGAACGATCCGACCTTTGACCTGCTGCGTCACCTTGGCTTTACCAAGAGAGACATCGAAGCCGCCAACGATCATGTCTGTGGCACCATGACCCTAGAGGGTGCGCCGCATCTGAAGGAAGAGCATTACCCCATCTTTGATTGTGCCAATGCCTGCGGCAAGACCGGCAAGCGGTTCCTGTCGGTGAACAGCCACATCACCATGATGGCGGCGGCGCAGTCGTTTATTTCGGGCGCGATCTCCAAGACAATCAACATGCCCAACAATGCCACCATCGAGGATTGCCAAAAGGCTTATGAGCTGAGCTGGTCCTTAGGCATCAAGGCCAATGCACTGTACCGTGATGGATCGAAACTGAGCCAACCGCTGGCAGCAGCGCTGGTTGAAGATGACGATGATGCGGCCGAGATCATGGAAACTGGCAACAACCACGAAAAAGCGACGGTACTGGCCGAGAAGATCGTCGAAAAGGTCATCATCAAAGAGATCATCAAATCGCACCGTGAAAAGATGCCTCAGCGTCGTAAGGGTTATACTCAGAAAGCGAATGTCGGCGGCCACAAGGTTTATCTGCGCACCGGTGAGTATGAGGATGGTACTCTGGGTGAGATCTTCCTGGATATGCACAAGGAAGGCGCCGGTTTCCGGGCGATGATGAACAACTTTGCCATCGCGGTGTCGGTTGGCCTGCAATACGGCGTACCGCTCGAGGAGTTTGTCGAGGCCTTCACCTTTACCAAATTTGAGCCAGCCGGCTTGGTACAGGGAAATGACAGCATCAAAAACGCCACCTCGATTTTGGACTATGTGTTCCGGGAACTGGCGGTCAGCTATCTGGATCGCACCGATCTGGCCCATGTCAAACCACAAGGTGCGTCGTTTGACGATCTTGGGCGCGGTGTCGAAGAGGGGGTGTCCAATGTCTCAGACGTCAGCGAGACAGCGGCCAGTAAGTCGCTGGAAGTCCTGAAGCAGATTTCGTCAACGGGTTATTTACGCAAGCGATTGCCGCAGGAACTGGTGGTGCTTCAGGGTGGTCAGGGATTGAACACCGGTGTTGATCCGATGTCTGCGCTGCAGTCGCTAGTGCCAGAGACCAGCACGGGCTCTGCGGCGCCAATTGCAGCCAACACCGGCATGGACGCGCGGACCAAGGCAAAGATGCAAGGCTATGAAGGCGAGGCCTGCAATGAATGTGGCAATTACACGCTGGTGCGCAATGGCACCTGCATGAAGTGCAACACCTGCGGCGGAACATCAGGCTGCAGTTGAGTAAACTCGTGCCCCGGAAACTGGGGCGCGTCACTATATCACGTTAGTAATGGCGTGTAAGGATTTGGAAAAAATCGCTTTTCATATTTCAGCGAAACATGGATCGGTTGTATTTTGACGCTCAAACAAACACGGGGCGGGTGCGCTCGCCCTCGACGGTATTCAAGCCACAGGCAATAACAAAACGGGCGGTAAATTATTGAGCTTGGATAGCGAAACTGGGGGGCTTCGGCCCCCCCTTTTTTTGTTCTGGGACTGGATTTTTGACCTCCGGGCAGGCCGCGGGCAGTTGGCAGTGGAACCAAATATTAAGCATTTTGAGCGACACAGGGTAGACGGGGATTATTGGGTGCGTTGGCACCCGAAGAAAGTCAAGACTATGCCTGCTGTCGGAAGATCCAAAAAACTCACGTGCATCGGAACCTATGCTGCGGCGATGCTCGCCCTTGGGACGCCCGCGTCTTCCGGAGACTGGAGTGGTTTTTTCCTCGGCGCATCTGTAGCCCGTCACGATGCTCGCACTGACACCGCCTCTGGGCACGATTCCAGTGCGCCCGGGCTTCACCTGGGGTATGATCTGGATTTTGGCCAGCTAGTGCTGGGTGGCGAGGTCGAGGTGGAGAGTGCCCGGGTTCAAGTCGGCAGCGTCGAGACGCAAGAGATGCGTCGGATCAAGCTGCGTGCCGGCTATGATTTTGGCCAAACGCTGGGCTATATCACTTTGGGTGGCGTGCGGGCTGAAACCGAGCAGGATCACGACACAGGTGCGGTGGTGGGGCTTGGGCTGTCCTATTCGCTCAACCGAAATTTTGAGCTTGGCGGCGAGCTGCTGTATCAGGATATCGATGCGCTAGAGCCCGGCGGGTTAAGGCGCAGCAACACGGTGTCGTTGCGTGCATCTTTCCGGTTTTAGGGCCAAAGACACCAGCCATCTGAATATTCCGCGAAGAGCGCAGCACAGAAATCAGGCTTGGCGGCGAGTGGCGCCTGTGCTAATCAAGGCCCATGAAACAGACCTGCACCATTATTATCTGCTGTATTCCCTGCTGACCAACCCAGCGGGCCGGTATCTGTCGTTTCAAAACATCTGACAAATTGCTAAGCCCGCTCTGCGCGCCAGGTACCTTTGCGTACCGAACTAAGGAACTGTCATGATGAGCGACACCGTGATCAAACTGCACAATACCAAGACCCGCCGCAAAGAGGTCTTTGCCCCGATCGATCCGGATAACGTGCGGATGTATGTCTGTGGCCCCACCGTTTATGACCGTGCCCATTTGGGCAATGCGCGTCCGGTGGTGGTGTTTGATGTACTGAATCGGCTGCTGCGCGAAACCTATGGCGCTGATCATGTTACTTATGCGCGCAACTTCACCGACGTGGATGACAAGATCAACAAACGGGCTGCGGACAGCGGTCGTGATATTAGCGTGATCACTGATGAGACCATCCAGTGGTTTCTGGACGACATGGGGTCCCTGGGGGCGCTAGAGCCAGACCACATGCCGCGTGCTACGCAGTATATCGATCAGATGATTGCGATGATCGAAAAGCTGATCGTCAAGGGCCACGCCTATGCCGCCGAAGGCCATGCGCTGTTTGCCGTTGATAGCTGGAAAGAGGGTTACGGCAAATTGTCTGGTCGTTCAGTTGATGACATGATCGCCGGCGCCCGGGTCGAGGTCGCGCCGTATAAACGCAACCCGATGGATTTCGTGTTGTGGAAACCATCAACCGATGATCAACCGGGCTGGGATAGCCCTTGGGGCCGCGGTCGTCCAGGCTGGCATATCGAATGTTCTGCTATGGCTGATGAGCTATTGGGCAAGTCTTTCGATATCCACGGCGGTGGCAACGACCTGATGTTCCCACATCATGAAAATGAAATTGCGCAAAGCTGCTGTGCCAATGGTGATGACAGCTTTGCGAAAGTGTGGCTGCACAATGAGATGCTGCAGGTCGAGGGCAAGAAGATGTCCAAGAGCCTGGGGAATTTCTTTACTGTCAGGGACTTACTGGAGCAGGGCGTTCCAGGTGAAGTGATCCGGTTTGTGTTTTTGTCGACACATTATCGTAAACCGATGGATTGGACTGACAAAAAAGCAAAGGAAGCGCAGAGCATTCTAAGAAAATGGTATGCCCAAGCTGAACAGGCGTTACCGGGAGGAACGCCTGATAATTATGTATTGAGAACCCTTGCTGATGATATCAATACACATGGTGTATTGGCTGAATGTCACCAGTACTCGCACGCCGATGACGTGGTTGCGCTTCGGTCCAGTTTAGAGTTGTTGGGTTTGATGGGTGATGAGGTTCCTAGTTGGGCCTCCGTTCCCGATGTTGATCTAACGTTGTATGAGGGTCGCCTTACAGAAGCCCGTTCCATTGCGATGGTGACAAAGGACTTCTCACAAGTCGATAGCCTGAAGGCTGCGTATATTGCCGCTGGTCTGGAAGTGCGGATGAGCAAAGCTGGGGTGGAATTGGTTCCGGGTCCTGACTTTGACGCGGCCAAGTTGGAGGGGCTGCTGTGAAAGTACTGACAAGAGCCACACAGGACAGCGCCCGAACCTGGGGGGGCGTGAAGCGCCCTCCCGTGGGGAGGGTCGGGCGCTGTCCGTGCCAGGGGCACGGATCAGATTTTGAATTGGGGAGTCAGGCATGACCAAACAACGCCTGTACCTCTATGACACCACCCTACGAGATGGGCAGCAAACGCAGGGTGTGCAGTTCTCAACGGCTGAGAAAATCCAAATTGCCGAGGCTCTGGATGCGCTGGGGCTTGACTATATCGAAGGCGGCTGGCCAGGGGCCAACCCAACCGACAGTGCGTTCTTTGATGAGGCGCCGAAAACCCATGCTCGGTTGACAGCTTTTGGCATGACCAAACGGGCAGGGCGCTCGGCCGCGAATGATGATGTGCTGGCGGCAGTGATGAATGCAGGCACACAAGCGGTCTGTCTGGTGGGCAAAGCGCATGATTATCATGTCACCGCCGCGCTGGGGATCTCGCTGGAAGAAAATCTGGAGAACATCCGGGCCTCAATTGCACATATCGTGGCGCAGGGGCGGGAGGCGCTGTACGACGCTGAACATTTTTTTGATGGCTACAAGGATAATCCGGATTATGCGCTGGCGGCTTGTCGGGCGGCGCTGGATGCTGGCGCGCGTTGGATCGTCTTGTGCGACACTAATGGGGGAGCCTTGCCAAGTGAGGTCGGCCACATCGTGACCGAGGTGATCGCCGCTGGTCTGCCGGGCGATCAATTGGGCATTCATACCCATAACGACACAGAAAATGCGGTGGCTTGTTCGCTGGCAGCAATTGACGCCGGCGTGCGGCAGCTGCAGGGCACGTTGAACGGGCTGGGCGAACGCTGCGGCAATGCCAATCTGACCACGCTGATCCCGACGCTGATTTTGAAACAACCCTATGCCAGTCAGTTTGAAATCGGCGTGAGCCAGGAGGCGCTCTCGGGGCTGACACAGGTGAGCCGGATGCTGGATGATATTCTCAACCGGGTGCCGACGCGGCAGGCGCCCTATGTTGGGGCCTCGGCCTTTGCGCATAAGGCGGGGTTGCACGCCAGTGCGATCCTGAAGGATCCCAATACCTATGAGCACATCGATCCGGCGGTAGTTGGCAATGCGCGGATCATTCCGATGTCGAACCAGGCGGGGCAAAGCAACCTGCGTCGACGGTTGACCGAAGCTGGCTTCAGCGTTGAAAAGGGTGACCCTGCATTAAGTCGCATTCTGGATCGGATCAAAATCCGCGAGGATGAGGGATATTCCTACGACACCGCGCAGGGCAGTTTTGAATTGCTGGCGCGGGATGAGTTGGGGCAACTACCCGAGTTTTTTGAGGTTAAACGATACAAAGTCACCGTTGAGCGGCGCAAGAACAAGTACAACCGAATGATCAGCCTGTCCGAGGCGGTTGTGGTGGTTAAGGTTGATGGCGAAAAGCGCCTGTCGGTGAGTGAATCTGTTGATGAAACCGGGAGTGACAGGGGACCGGTGAACGCTTTGGCCAAGGCACTGATCAAGGATCTTGGGCGCTACTCTAAAGTGTTGGCAGACATGCACTTGGTCGACTTCAAAGTGCGGATCACTCAGGGCGGTACAGAGGCGGTGACGCGGGTGATCATCGACAGCGAAGACGGCAAAGGGCGGCGTTGGTCCACGGTTGGGGTCAGTCCGAACATAATAGATGCCTCGTTTGAGGCGCTGTTGGATGCTATCCGCTGGAAGTTGATCCACGATGATGCGGCGCAGTGAGCCGACATTGGTGCTTATTGTAGACGAGCTGCAGTAACGTCCTGTGGCAGAGGAATACTTGAATGGGTTTTGACGACGATCTGCGGTCCTGCGCTGAATTGGTACAAAACGGCGATGCGAACCGGTTTCAGGCGGTGATGGCGGCGCCGGTTGCGGCGCGGGAACTGTTGTTTGCGCTTTATGCCTTTAATGTTGAACTCTCACGCGCGCCCTGGGCGAGTTCTGAGAGCATGATTGCAGAGATGCGTTTGCAATGGTGGCGTGATCTGGGGGCTGAAATCGCGGTTGGAAAACTCGCGCGCCGACATTTTGTCGCAACACCACTGGCGCGGTTGTTGAAACCGGAATTGGCCGTTGTTATTGATACCATGGCCGAAGCGCGGCGTTGGGACATCTACCGGGATCCCTTTGCAGACGAGGATGAGTTTGACGGCTATATCGATGCCACTTCGGGTGGGTTGCTATGGATGGCTGCTGCCTCGCTAGGCGCAGCGGACGAGGCTGTGGTGCGTGAATTTGGCTATGGTGTCGGCGTGGCCAATTGGTTGCAGGCGATCCCAGAGCTGGAAGCCCAGAAACGGGTGCCGCTGTTGGACGGGACGCCGAAAGGCGTGCGAGCTTTGGCGCAAAAGGCATTGAAATCTCTGCTAAATGCTCGAGTGAATGGTGGGCGTATTTCACCAGAGGCCGGAGTGGCGTTGTTGGCAGGCTGGCAGGCCGAAGCCATTTTGCGCCAAGCCATTCGTGAGCCTGACAGAGTTGCATCTGGTGCTTTGGGTCAAAGCGAGTTTCGCCGTCGCGTGGGGCTGATCTGGCGGGCAGCGGCAGGTCGGTGGTAAACATATTTGCAGGGGGATAACGCTGGATAAAGCGTTACCCTAAATTGCCTCAGGACATGGCCTCGCGTGGTCGCAGGGTTAGCCACAGCAATGCGCCGCCGGCCAGCACCAGGAACGGGGCCATTGCCATGTTGACCGCGTTCCAGCCCTCGACCGGATTGCCACCTGAGCAATTCATCAAACCGCCTGAGGACAGCGAGGCAAAGGTAACGCCGCCAAACACCAGCAAATCGTTCAGACCCTGCATGCGGCCACGCTCGTGCGGTTCATGCGCGCCAGCCAGCATGGTGGTGGCGCCAATAAAGCCAAAGTTCCAGCCAAAACCTAGCAGTATCAAAGCAACAAAGAAGTTCTCAAGTTCAACGCCGTTGAGCGCAACTGCTCCGGCCCCGCTAAGAATGATCAACCCTGCGGCTACGACCTTTTCAACGCCGAAGCGGGCGATCAGATGGCCGGTAAAGAACGATGGCACATACATTGCTAGGACATGCGCAGTGACGACATCGGCGGCGGTGTTCTGGGTGAAACCACAGCCCACGACAGCCAACGGAGTTGAGGTCATCACCAGGTTCATCAGCGCATAAGAAACCATGGCGCAGATTACCGCGACGGCAATGCGTGGGGTTTTCAACAGTTCCAAACGGGTGCGGCCACGGGGGGCTGTTGCGCTGGGGGGCGCGGGCTTGGGGATGTCGAGAAACAGGAACAGCAATGCGCCGACCAGGTTGATCGCGATCACCGTCAGGTAGGTTCCCATGAATGGAACAACAAAGGCCTGACTGGTCAGTTTGACCAGTTGTGGGCCGATGATTGCCGATAACAAGCCGCCAGCCATTACATATGAAATTGCCTTGGGGCGGAACCCTTCAGAGGCGGTGTCTGCGGCGGCAAAGCGATAGAAACCCTGCGCGCTCAT
This sequence comes from Rhodobacterales bacterium 56_14_T64, assembly GCA_002162795.1. Taxonomy (GTDB): domain Bacteria; phylum Pseudomonadota; class Alphaproteobacteria; order Rhodobacterales; family Rhodobacteraceae; genus Parasedimentitalea. The sequence continues at coordinate 21,062 of MAAY01000073.1, read as the reverse complement.
ATAGATACCGGTCAGCAGGCTGCCGACCAGGAAGACTGGGAAAGATCCCAGGTACAGACCATATGCCCCAACCATGCCGCCAGCCGCGCCACCAAGTGCGCCAATGATGAAACCAGTACGGCGACCCCATTTTTGCATGATCGCCGAGATCGGTGTCGCAGAGAGCATCGAGCCCAGAACAATCAATGAGATCGGAAGTGTGGCAAAGCAGGCGTTGGTCGCCAATGATTGTCCTGCCAAGCCGCCGAGAATAAAGATCATTGGCATCTGTGCGCCAAGGAAGGCCTGCGCCATCACCAGAATGGTGACATTGCGTTTGGCGACGGAGTCATCGTGAGTGGTCATACTAATGGTCATTCGAAATGGGTAGCTGTGAAAAACTCTGGGCACAAGCCGCTTGCTGTGGTGGAACCTGCGGCTAATCTGCACGAGTTAGTGATACAGGAGAATGACGTGACGTCAGATCAGGATGTGGGGCGTATTATTACCAGTGATGCCTGTGTTGTTGAGGGCGCTGAGTGGCTGGCGGCCAGTGATCCGCGCTTTGCGCAGGCGCTGCAGCTGACCGGGCCATTGCCGTTGCGGCGTAAACCGGACGGGTTTTCAGAGTTGTTGTCGGCGATTGTCAGCCAGCAAGTCAGCGTTGCCTCGGCAAGGGCGATTTGGGGTCGGATGAAGGAGGCGCGCCTGACAGGTCCGCGCAAGGTGATCTGGGCCAGTGACGACGACCTGCGCGCAGTGGGGCTAAGCCGCCAAAAGGTCCGTTATGCGCGGGCGCTGGCGGAGGCAGGTATTGATTTTAAAGCCTTGCGCGACGCTCCTACGGAAGAGGTCGTCAGAATTTTGGTCGAAGTGCCGGGGATAGGGGCCTGGACTGCAGAGATTTACGCGATGTTTTCACTTGGGCGCGCGGATGTCTTTGCGCCCGGCGATTTGGCCCTGCAAGAAGCGACAAGGATCCTGTTTGACCTGCCGGAGCGGCCAAAAGAGCGAGAGTTGAGAACAATGGCAGAAGACTGGTCGCCTTGGAGGTCGGTTGCAGCGCGGCTTTTGTTTTCCTATTACCATGTCATGAAATCCAGGGAAGGGATCAGATGACTCGAGTATTGACCGCCGAACGCAAAGCCCCACTGTCCGGGGATACCCGTTCGATTGTGGTGTTCTTGCATGGCTATGGTGCCAATGGTGCTGATTTGCTGGGGCTCGCCGATCCGCTAGGTGAGCAACTGCCTGATACGCTGTTTGTGGCCCCTGATGCGCCCGAACGCTGTGCCGGGGCTCCGATGGGGTATCAGTGGTTTCCCATCCCTTGGATCGACGGTTCATCCGAGGAAGAAGCAGAACGCGGAATGCAGGCGGCAGTTGCTGACTTGAACGCCTTCCTTGATGCGCTGATGATAGACGAAGATGTCTTGCCTGAACAGGTGGTGCTGTTTGGTTTTAGCCAAGGCTCGATGATGAGTTTGCATGTCGCGCCCCGCCGAGAAGATCCTTTGGCCGGGATTGTTGCCTTCTCTGGTCGGTTGTTGTCGCCGGAATTGCTGCAAGATGAGGTGGTCAGCAAGATGTCCATTCTTCTGGTGCATGGGGATGCGGACGACGTGGTCCCACCGCAATCGTTGCCTGAGGCGGCCCAAGCGCTACAAGAGGCTGGATTTAAGGATGTGTTTGCCCATATCCAAAAAGGCACCGGGCATGGCATCGCGCCAGACGGTCTGAGCGTTGCTTTGGCGTTTATGCGGGACAAGCTGGGCCTGTAGGCAAAACGACATCAATAGTAGCCGGAATTTTGCAAAATTCCGGTTCGGAAAATTCGAATTTTCCGGCTATTGTTGCATGGGTCTGTTTTGGTCGCGAGAGCGTTTACTATTTTGGTGGCGCAGGGGTGTCCTGCCACACTCCGGACAGCAGGTCGTCAAGCGTCCAGTCGCCGATACGCCATCGGACCAGTCGCAGGGTGGGGTGGCCTACGGCGGCAGTCATCCGGCGAACTTGCCGGTTGCGACCTTCTCGGAGTGTCAGCTCAATCCAGGAGTCGGGGATGCTCTTGCGGACCCGGATTGGAGGCGTGCGAGGCCAAAGGTCTGCCGGTTCCTCAATGACCCTGGCTAGAGCCGGTTTGGTCATGCCATCCTTCAAACCGACCCCATTGGTCAGCGCGTTTAATGCGATGGCATCCGGAATGCCTTCGACCTGCACCCAATAGGTTTTGGCCATCTTATGTTTGGGGTCAGAAATCCGTGCCTGCAGACGACCGTCATCGGTCAACAGCATCAACCCTTCGCTGTCGCGGTCCAGTCGTCCAGCCGGATAAACGCCGGGCAGGTCGATGAAATCGCTGAGAGTGCGACGCGGATTTCCCTGAGTGCCACGATCAGTGAATTGCGGCAGCACATCAAAAGGTTTGTTAAAGCGGATCAACTTGGTCATGCCCGCCCATAAAAGGCGCGCACCCTCAAAGCAAGGGGGGCTGTCACCACACTGTCATGAAATCCGCATAATTTCCCCGCGAGATATAGTGGAAACAGAGGGCTTGTCAGGTCTCAACCACGATATATAGTTATTTATGTGCTGGAGCGAGTTCCCTGCTCTAGTGCCGGAATGCGGGTCGACATGGCTAGGATGACGTTTCAGATGGACGGTGACTATCAAATCAGACTGGTGCGCATGCCTAACGTCTTGAGACATCGCAAGCCGTTGTTGTGGTGTGGAGTTTGCCGAGATCCGGGGGAGGGTCTTGTGACATTGCGGGCGTATCGGTCGCCATTCAAAGACACTTGGTTAAAGCCGGTGGCAGTGGTCGGCGCATTTGAAGTCGTGGTGCGAAACCCTAGTTCTGTTATCCGAATATGGTCGGTGGTAGTGCCCAAAAAATCCGTAAGACTCAAAAAGCGCGTGAGTATCACGCGCTTTTTATCGTTTATGGCGAATAAGTATTGTGCATGTCATCAGGTGGTAACAAGTCGTAGTTTGGTCAACCTAGACCAAGATGCTCCTCAACTAACGGTGAGGTCTTAGCATGAATCAAGCTGTTGGTCCGCTACGCACTCTGGTTTTGAATGCCAACATGCAGCCGCTCAGTTGGGCGCCGCTGTCAGTCTGGAATTGGCAAAATGCCTTTGTGGCCGTTCACCAAGAACGGGTCATCCAGATCAAAAGCTATGACGATATTGTCGTCCACTCGGCCACCCAATCATTTGAGGTGCCAGCGGTTGTTGCGCTTAGGAATTTTCACAAACGAAAAAGAGTGGGTTTTACGCGATATAATCTTTTTCTGCGCGACGAATTCAAATGCCAATATTGCGGTAAACGGTTTCAGGCCAAAGAGCTAACCTTTGATCATGTTGTTCCGCGCAGCAAAGGGGGAGGGTCGGAATGGTCCAATATTGTGGCATCTTGCGAAGCTGATAATCTGCACAAGGCGAACCGAACGCCAAAGCAGGCCGGAATGCGATTGTTGCGCCATCCGTTTGAGCCAACGGCTCACCAATTGGATGCAGCTGCGCGGCGGCAACCACTGGCAGGCGGAGAGTTGCATCAGACCTGGATGGACTATCTGTATTGGGGCGCAGAACTGGAGGGCTGATCTGGTCCCACCCTATGTGACTCGCTGGCCGCTTCAGGCACGCAGGTCCGTGGCTTCCAGTCCGATTTTTTCGATATCAAACGGCGTCGTCTCATAGATCTCATTGATCCAGTTGCCATAAAGAAGATGCGCATGGCTGCGCCAGCGGTTCAGAGGTACTTGGCTGGGATCGTCATCGGGATAGTAGTTGTCCGGCACGTTTATCGGCGTGCCCTGGGCCACATCGCGGTCGTATTCCTGTTTCAAGCTGCCACTGTCGTATTCAAAGTGATTAAAGATATACAGCGCCCTGTGGGCGGGATCTTCGATCAGACATGGACCTACCTCGGGACTGCCCAGCAGCGTGTGCAGGGCAGGGTTTGCATCAACCTCATCCTGGCGGACTTCGGTCCAGCGCGATACTGGGATGACAAAATCATCGGAAAACCCGCGTAAGTAGGACGAGGTTGGATTCAGGTTCTGGTGCCGGAAGCAACCAAAGGCCTTATGGTCCAGGATATGTTTCCGCACGCCGTGAAAATGATTGATCATCGCCATGCCGCCCCAACAAACGCCAAAGGTGGAATGCACATTGGTCTGGGTCCACGCGAACACCTCGCGCATTTCGTCCCAATAAGTGACCTCGTCGAAATCCATATGCTCGATCGGAGCGCCGGTGATGATCAGCCCGTCAAACTTCTGGTCGCGCACTTCTGAAAATGGCTGGTAGAATTCGGCCATATGCTCGGCTGCGGTGTTGCGCGTGCGGTGTTCGCTCATCCGGATCAGGGTCAGATCAATCTGTAGCGGCGTCGCACCAATCAAGCGGGCGAACTGGTTCTCGGTCTGAATCTTCTTGGGCATCAGGTTCAGCAGCGCGATGCGCAGCGGCCGGATATCCTGACGTTCTGCCTGATCCGGCGACATCACCATCACGCCTTCGTTCTTCAGAACGTCATAGGCAGGTAGATCAGAAGGGATTTTGATGGGCATGTCAGGGTCTCTGTTGCAATTGGAGGGTCTAAATAGGCAGCTTAAGCGCGGGTCGCAAGGGCAGCATCAATAGCACCTGCAATCAGATCTGTGAATCCGACCTGATCCGTTGCAGCGGCGATTTGATCAGCAGTGACCGTCACACCCCAGTTTTCACCCATCGCTGCATAGCGTGGTTGCCGGTGCGCCAGTGCCTGCGCATAGGTCCAGCGGATAAAGTCATCTGGATCAACATCATCTTCTTTGATGTTGTTTTGGCTCAAATATTCGTCCCAGGCCTGGGTCAGAAATTCCGGTTGGTATGACATCGGTTTGGGCGCACGATCAAACCGGCGTACCAGTTCTTCGGTGTGGGCCTCGTCGCCCTTGATCCAAACCATTAGCGCATGTTTGGACAGTTCTGCCAGTACCGGATCATTTGGGTTCGTTGCATCAACCCATTCGCAGATTGACCCGCCTGTGTCGCAGATGAAATTGTCATAGCCATACAGCCGCTGCGCCCGGTCGATGAAATACTCTGTGTCCAGCAGCGCGTGGATTTCAGCCATACGGAATTGTTCTTGGCGGCGGCGATATTCGTCGATTTCCATCCCGCCCTTGGCCTTGCCGCCGGGTTTACCCAGATAGCTGGCCACCGGGGTCAGGTTCTCAAAACTGATATTGGAGCCGATGTAGATCGAATCTGACAACAAAAGATCCCGCAGGAATGGCACTTTCATCGCTTCGGCTTTGGCATTGTCTGCGATGTATTCGCCCATGTAGCGCGTGCCAATGCGGTAATCGATTGAGTAATGAAACCATTGACCGCCGTCCCGCAGCATATTGCTGACATGGGTCTTGCCTAGCCCCGACATGCCAAAAAACAGCACGCGTTTATGCGGCGCATCGCGCCAGTCCTGAGCAGATGAGTAAAGCATAGCGGCCGTGGTCCCTGTGGTGTCCAGCCTTGCTAGCCAGTGATGGGCGCAGGGTCAATCTTTCGCACTCTTGATGTTAGTTTCGAAAGCAAAAAAGCCCCGCGTGTTTACGCGAGGCTTTAGTCAACAGGAATGCCTGTCGTTTTTAGAAGCTGTAGCCGATGCGAAACCCAGCTGCGATTGCGCTGTTGTCAGTAAAGTTGATATCACCTGCTGCTGAGCTTACGATTTGATCGCCGGGAACGATGTAGCGAACGCCGCCTGAAATCGATAGCGCATCAGAAACTTGATAAGTGCCGCCAAGTCCAACGCTTTTGGACCCTGTCGTCGGTGCCAATGCAGTTGTGCTTGGGCGTGTGCCAGGCTCTTCAAACCCAAGCGTCACAGCCAAGGACAACTTGTCATTGATGCGACGACCAACACCGATTTCGTAAGACACAGTGTCATCATCGAAATCAACCCATTGTGTATCGCCTTGTGTTGCATCCGGAGTCGTCAGGTTAAACCCGCCCCAGCCAACCCAACGGATCGATCCAAAAAGAAGTGTATCTTTGGCAATTCCTGTCTGAAAGTCCAAGTTGACGCTTTCAGGGAATTCAACAGTGAAGTCCGGGTTTGTAGAGGCAAGCCCATTTAACAACAGCGCTTGAGTTGACTGGAAGTCGACGTCAACAGCTGAGGAATAGGTTAGGGCAACGCGCAGAGCAATTTCGGGCTTTTCGTAGGCAACCCCAATAATGCCGCCAAAATTGTAGTCGCTGCTGGCGTCAAGTTTCCCGTCGCCAGATTCGATTTTTCCGTCGACAGTCAAAGCGCGGAAACCACCGTGAACGCTGAAGCCACCATCAAAATTGTATTGCAGCAAGCCGGTAATGGCATGGCTGTCGATGTCGGCTGTCGCATCATATGGTAGCGGACCGCTGGAGGAAAACGGACCGTCTGCATAAAGCACATGCGCGCCAAATGGCTGATCAATGATAATCGCAGCATCCAAACGATCAGTCAGCTTTTGCTTATATCCAAAACTGCCGTAATTATAAGATTGGCCAACATTTGTGGACGCGCCTAAAGCCGGCACAAAAGCGGGGGGGCTACCATTCACGTCGGGCGACACGTGGCTGAAGGTCAACTGCATATAGCTGCCTTCCTCAAACAGGATGTTAACACCCTGTCCTGAGCGGTCGATGCCACCTGCAGATGCAGTGCCGGAAATCAGCGCGAGTGCTGCTGATGTAGCTAGATACTTTTTCATTGTCTCTCCCCTCAGACCGGAGTCTGCCTTGTTCAGTCGTCTGGAGTGCAACTAATCAACATCAATTTGTCAGATCAATGTTTACGGCACGGAAGCTTGGCAAAGCACTTGAAATTTTTCGCCAGAGTTCAGGTGGATAATGCAGTTTTTTTCGTCCTAGCATCCATAATATTCATGTAGTTAGCCGCGAATATGACAATTGCGCCACACAACACCCAAATATCTAGCGGCTCGTTGTAGAGAAGCATGCCCAGGACAGCGATGATCGGCAGGCGGGTAAAATCAATGGGGACCACAACCGTCGCCGGAGCGATTGCAAGTGCATTGGTCAAACAGAAATGTGCAATCAGACCTGCCAAGCCGATCAGTACCAGCCAGGGTGCCGTTGTAAGACTGGGCAGTGTGATGTCGCCATCATACCCTGAGGCCACGATGCCCATCCCCAATTGCATGACGGTCAGCCACAGCAGAATTGATGCGATGTTCTCGACGCGTGTCAGCCGCTTGGTCAAAATGTTGGTCAAGGCAAAGAAGATAGCCGAAGATGCAGCCGTCACGACCCCGATATTCATTGTTTCCGGACTTGGTCTGGCGACAATTAGAATGCCGATGAAACCGCCAAAAGCCGCAAGGCTGCGGACGCGAGTTAGCGGTTCCCCCAGAAGCAGTGGGGACAGTAGAATGACCCACAAAGGAGAGGTGAACTCTAGCGCGAAAACTTGCGCCAACGGGATTGCGGTAACTGCAAAAAACCAAAGGTTTTGACCGGTAAAATGTGCTGTGTTGCGGATCAGATGGCTGCCTAACCGTTTTCGCGAAACGTTATGCCATTTACCAGTAGCGGTGAGTATTACGACAACTATCAACACACCGACAAAGCTGCGGTACATCATGATTTCGAAGGTGTCCAACGCAAAGCTAACCTCGCGACCGGCAATAGCCATGGTCGAAAATGACGCAATTGCCCCCAGCATCCACAGCGCTGCGCGCCCAATCTGAGGTTGGTCTGACATGATCTATTTATTCCTTGCCTGTCGCTGGGGCGAGAAGGCGTCAAAATCATTGCATCGTCAAGCGATCAGGGGTGAATAAAACACCTACCAAAAAGAAAACCCCGCAGTTGGTGACTGCGGGGTTTTTAGGGAACCTAGTGTTGTGGGCTCACTCCCACTCGATGGTGCCCGGAGGTTTACTGGTGATGTCATACGTCACCCGGTTGATGCCTTTGACTTCGTTGATGATCCGCGTGGCTGTTTCGCCGAGGAACTCGTGGCTGAACGGGTAGTAATCGGCGGTCATGCCATCGACCGAAGTCACCGCGCGCAGGGCACAAGCAAAATCATAGGTACGCCCATCGCCCATCACACCGACGGTGCGGACAGGCAAGATAGCAACAAAGGCTTGCCAGATATCATCGTACAGCCCGTGCTTGCGGATTTGGTCGATGTAGACGGCATCAGTTTCGCGCAGGATATCAAGCTTTTCGCGGGTGATCTCGCCGGGACAGCGAATGGCCAGACCGGGACCGGGGAAGGGATGACGGCCGATAAAGCTGGCTGGAAGTCCAAGTTCACGACCCAGTGCGCGGACTTCGTCTTTGAACAACTCGCGCAGGGGTTCAACCAATTTCAGACCCATCTTCTCGGGCAGGCCGCCAACATTGTGGTGGCTTTTGATGGTCACCGAAGGGCCACCAGAGAAGCTGACCGATTCAATCACATCCGGATACAGTGTACCCTGAGCCAGGAATTCAGCACCTTCGATGGAATTGGCGTGTTTCTGGAACACGTCGATGAACAGCCGCCCAATGATCTTGCGCTTGGTTTCAGGGTCAGATTGCCCGTCCAATTCGCCCAGGAACAGTTCCTGTTCGTCGGCATGGATGAATTTCATATTGTAGTTGTCGCGAAACATGGTGACGACTTCGGCAGCTTCGTCCTTGCGCAGCAAGCCGTGGTCTACAAAGACACAAGTTAGCTGATCGCCAATGGCTTCGTGCAGCAATACCGCAGTGACCGAGCTGTCGACGCCGCCGGACAATCCGCAGATCACGTTCTTGTCGCCGACCTGTTCGCGAATCGCGGCAATGGCCTGCTCGCGGTACAGACCCATTGTCCAATCGCCAGTGAACCCGGCGAGGCGGACAAAGTTTTCGTAGAGTTTGGCGCCGTTGGGCGTGTGGTGCACTTCGGGGTGAAATTGCACCGCGTAGAAATTACGCGCGACATCGGCGGTGATGGCATAAGGCGCGTTGGGAGAGGTGCCGTAGACCTCGAACCCTGGGGCGATTTCACTGACGTGATCGCCGTGGCTCATCCAGACCTGCTCGCGGTCTGCATCATCGCTGAACCAGCCGTCTAGCAGCGGCAGTGATTTCACTGATGGGGTGACATAGGCACGGCCAAATTCGGCCGTTCCGTGGCCGCTGTCGACTTGGCCACCCAGCTGTTGCATCATGACTTGTTGGCCATAACAGATGCCAAGAATAGGCACCCCATGGTCAAAGATCTCTTGCGGGACCCTTGGGCTGCCCTCGCGCGTTACGCTGTCTGGCCCTCCGGAGAAGATCACCGCCTTGGGCGCCATATCGCGCACAAAATCCATGGTGACGTTCTGATAGGGGTGAATTTCGCAATAGACGTTCAGTTCACGCAGGCGACGCGCAATAAGCTGCGTAACTTGGCTGCCGAAGTCGATGATGAGAAGGCGGTCATGGGATGTCTGGCTCATGCTGGCGCCATAGGGCAGACGGGCGGTTTTCGCAAGCGAAATTGAACCAAAAGAGACGGCGGTGCGCAGGTTTCATGTCAGAAAGGTCAGTCTGCCCATTTTGCCTTGCGGGCCATTCGTGCCTATAGAACATAATTCAAACAATGATGCAGATTGGGTCGGGTGGACGGAATGTCGTTTTCCAACTTCAATGGCCGTTATCCTTCAATGGCGCTCTTTGGCAGTGGAGTAGACAAAGGCAACTTAACGCCTGTGATGAAGGACAGAACATGGCTGAAGCAACATCACGTCGACGCGGTCGATCAGGTGGCGGCGCCGCCCGTCGCGCCGAACGCACCAGTTTGAAAATTGAAACGGCCAAATATATCGAGCGCAATATCCCCAACTATGAGGTATTGACCGAAGAGGCCTTGGACGTCATCGAGACCAATGCCGAGACCGTGCTGGCTGAGATTGGCGTTAACTTTGTCGACAATCCTGGCGCGCTGGCACGCTGGCGCGAGGCGGGGGCTGAGATTGAAGGCGAGCGGGTAAGGATTCCGCGCGGCTTGGCTCGTAAACTGATTGCGACTGCGCCTTCCGAGTTCACCCAACACGCCCGCGATCCAAGCAAATCGGTAGTGATTGGTGGTAAGAACCTGGTTTGTGCTCCGGTTTATGGTCCTCCGTTTGTGCGCGACGTTGAAGGTGGTCGGCGTTATGCAACAATGGCGGATTTTGAGAAATTCGTGAAACTGGCCTATATGTCTAAGTGGCTGCACCATTCGGGTGGGACGGTTTGTGAGCCGACCGATGTGCCGGTGAACAAGCGGCACTTGGATATGCTGCTGGCTCATATGACATTGTCGGACAAGCCGTTCATGGGCTCGGTCACTGATCCCAGCCGGGCGCAAGACAGTGTCGAGATGTGCGAGATCCTGTTCGGCAAAGAGTTTGTGCAGAACAACACGGTGATGACCTCGCTGATCAACATCAACTCGCCGATGACGTTTGACGATGTGATGATGGGCGCGCTGGAGGTTTATGCCAAGAACAACCAGGCCTGCATTATCTCGCCGTTCATTGTTGGTGGCGCGATGGCGCCGGTGTCGGTGGCTGGTACGCTGACACAGGTGCTGGCCGAGGTTATGGCGG